>NZ_JBBCYH010000010.1:0-261431 GCF_037144955.1 Paenibacillus sp. USHLN196
CGTAACCGGAAGTACAGGAACAACCGGTGTAACTGGTGAGACAGGGGCGACTGGTCTTGCAGGTCTGACTGGGGCAACTGGCGTTACAGGAGCTACCGGAATCAGCGTAACCGGAAGTACGGGATTAACAGGTACAACTGGAGAAACAGGAGCGACAGGTGTAACGGGACTGACAGGTGCGACTGGCGTTACGGGAGCTACCGGAATCAGTGTGACCGGAAGTACAGGAACAGCCGGTGTAACTGGTGAAACGGGAGCGACTGGTTTAGGCGTAACCGGAAGTACGGGATCAACTGGTGTAACTGGTGAGACAGGAGAGACTGGTCTTGCAGGGTTGACTGGTGCGACTGGTGAAACGGGAGCGACTGGTTTAAGTGTAACCGGAAGTACGGGATTAACAGGTACAACTGGAGAAACAGGAGCGACAGGTGTAACGGGCTTGACTGGGGCAACTGGCGTTACGGGAGCTACCGGAATCAGTGTAACCGGAAGTACCGGATTAACAGGTGCAACTGGAGAAACAGGAGCGACAGGTGTAACGGGACTGACAGGTGTAACGGGACTGACAGGTGCGACTGGCGTTACAGGAGCTACTGGCGTCAGCGTAACCGGGAGTACGGGATCAACTGGGGTCACAGGCATTACAGGAGCCACGGGAGTCGGTATAACAGGTGCAACCGGTACAACGGGCGTTACAGGAACTTCGGTCACTGCAGCTTCTTCCTATGCAGAGAATACGAATGGTACCATTCTTGTTATTCTGGGAGGAACAGCTGTTGCTCTTCCTGCAAACCAGAACATCGGAACTGGTATTACGGTAAATGGAGCGAATGATACCTTCACTTTGGCTACAGCGGGCAGGTATTATATTAGCTATAAAGTTAATTTGACGGCCGCACTCGCCGTACAATCACGGATATTGCTAAATGGAGCAGTGGTTCCAGCGAGTGTAATCTCACCAGTGCTTTCTCTAAGCCAACTGGCAACCGATTTTATTATCACGGCTACAGCGGGTTCGACCATTCAACTTCAATTATTCGGCCTAATAGCCACAGCTGTTCTATCGCCGCCAGGTGCGACACTCAACATTATCCGCTTAAGCTAATTACCAAAAAAGAGACGAACCCTTTGGGTTCGTCTCTTTTGATTCTTAATGAATGATAAGTAACTATTCCAGCACGATTTCAACAGCTGTATTGATTTCTGGAAGTGCAGCAAGCTGAACAAGAACATCTTTGGGAACTGCTTTATCCACGGTCAGGATCATGATCGCGGCACCACCAATGATTTTCCGTCCCACTTGCATGGATGCGATATTGACATCGTTCTGTCCAAGCAGGGTTCCTACACGTCCGATAATACCTGGTTTATCGTTATGGGAGATCAAAATTTGATGACTCTCCGGAGCGATATCTACCGGGAATTTGTCCAGGCGAACAATACGTTCTCCATAACCTGCAAGCAATGTCCCCGCTACGCGGCGTTCCTCAGCTTCCTGAGTTGTAACCAATGTTACGGTAATCAGGTTAGTGAATCCTTTGGTTGCGGAGGTTTGGCTTACAACCACATTCAGATCACGGATTTTGGCCAAATGCATGGAGTTGACGATGTTGGCTTCTCCACCCAAATGTCTTGCGAGAATACCCTTCACAATATAACGAGTAAGAGGAGACGTGTCTACTTCAGAAAGTTCACCAGCATAGTCGATCCGAATCTCCTGCACTGCATTTTGTGTAATCTGTGCTGCAAAACTACCGAGTGTTTCACCCAGTTTGAAATAAGGTTGTAGTTTAGTCATAACGGTAGGTGCAACCGCTGGCATGTTAACTGCGTTCTTGAATGGTTCGTTACGCAGGATGTGCAGAACTTGTTCGGATACGTCAATCGCTACATTTTCTTGTGCTTCAACAGTGGATGCACCAAGGTGAGGCGTGACAATAATGCTAGGATGATTCAGGAACGGATGGTCTGGAGCAGGTGGCTCACTTTCGAATACATCAAATGCAGCCCCGGCAACAATGCCCTCGTCAATTGCTTCCACAAGTGCCATTTCGTCAACTACACCACCACGGGCACAGTTGATGATACGCATGCCTTTTTTCATTACTTCGAATTGTGGACGTGAAATCATGTGCCGTGTTTCCGGAGTTAATGGCGTGTGAACGGTCATGAAGTCCGCATTGCGAATGATATCATCCACACTTGCGAGTTTCACCTGCAGCTTCTCGGCACGCTCTTCCGTGAGGAACGGGTCGTAAGCAAGAATGTCCATTCCGAATGCTTTGGCGCGTTTGGCAACTTCACTACCGATCCGTCCCATGCCCAGTACACCCAGCGTTTTGTTTCTTAATTCCACACCCAGGAATGTTTTACGATCCCACGTACCTTGAATGGTTTTGGCGTATGCTTGAGGAATGTGTCGTGCCAGTGCCATCATCATGGCAAATGTGTGCTCACAGGTTGTGATGGTATTGCCATCAGGTGCGTTGATAACGATAATACCACGCTGTGTAGCAGCTTCCAGATCAATGTTGTCTACACCAACCCCTGCGCGTCCGATTACCTTAAGGTTGGTACCAGCCGTCATAATACGATCTGTAACACGAGTCTGACTACGAACCAAGAGGGCATCATAATCACCAATAATGGCAACAAGTTCATCTTCACTAAGACCGGTTTTCTTCTCAACAACAACATCATTTGCATCCACCAGTTGCTGGATTCCCAGATCACTGATTGGGTCCGACACTAACACTTTGTACATGGTTTCTTCCTCCTTAGGTATGTGTATCTATATCGTCAAGGTCTGACCTCAGCTAGAGGTATTCCTTAAAACCAGGGTGATTCTTCCGCCTAATAACGCGGTGTCGCAGCAGAGGGAAAAGGTGAAGCAAATAGAGTGATTCCACAGATATCCTTTAAAATAATCAAAAAACTCTCAATCCACATACTGCTTGCGCAATAAGGGACGAGAGTTGTCGTGGTACCACCCTAATTCACCGCCGTTTCGCAACGACAGTCTTAGCGGTCAATGAAGACCGAAGAGGATAACGGGTCTAAACCGATTGCACCTACTCCAATTTCAATGCAATAACTCAGGAGCGCTCAAGACCATTTGCCTGCCACCGATTCACACCTACCATCGGCTCTCTGTAAGACGAAGCAACGTCTTTTTTCCATCATCGTGTTTAACGTGACTAATTTTTTCATAATGTATCATGGCTGACATGAGCATGTCAATAGGCTTAAATGTTTTAAAATGTTTTGCAGATGTCTTTAGATTCACACATAAACAGAGTCACCATAAGTAATACAATAGTTAATATACCTACGACAAGAAGATGGAAAGTAAGCTGTTTGGTGAACTGAATTTTACTGCTTTAATGAAGTAATGGTACGGACATAAACCAGGACTTGGGGCAGGTCTTGAACCTAATTGGTTTTTTGGCTATCATTTAGTATACTATCCGATTGGACAACGTAATTGTTATCCATCAAATTTAACTCAAGAGGACAGACGCATCCGATGAAAAAAATCAAGTTTCCCAAGTTCAAGATTCAAAAGGCTGAGCCACAGCAGCTTACCGAGCGTTTGCTTTTAATCAATCTATACTTTACACAAGGTCTGACACTGATTATCGGAGTTGTGTGGATCTTATTGCAGAAACGAAACTTGTTAGATGTACTCGCATGGCCAGACAATTACCAATTTATATGGTGGGGTCTTGGTCTTGCAGGAATTATGCTTGTTATGGACTTGGTACTGTCGTATGTTATACCTCAGGAAAGCATGGATGACGGTGGAATTAACGAGATGCTGTTCCGTGGGCGTCCGATCTGGCACATTGTATGCATAGCAGCCATTGTTGCTGTGTGTGAGGAATTATTATTCCGTGGAGCCATCCAACATGCCATCGGTCCTTACTGGACAAGTATTTTATTTGCAGTTATCCATATTCGTTATTTGCGCCACTGGATTCCAACAGGCTGGGTGTTTGTCTCAAGTTATGGATTGGGTTGGATTTACTTGCAGTCCGGCACATTATGGGCGCCTATATTATGTCACTTTATTATTGATTTGGTGTCCGGATTAGCGATACGTTTTCGGAGGGGATCATGAATCAGCCATTAAGTAGAATGAAGACATATGGCAGTCAGCGCCATCGTCAATCGGATAAAAAAGAGAAATCCGAGCGTCAGGTGGCTTCTCAAGTAAGCATCGTTGCTGAAACGGCAGCAGCTGCTGAGGTTGGCGGAATCACACCAATTACTTCCGTTTCTTTACCTAGATCACAGCGCAAGCCCTATACAGAAAAGCTGGAAAGTCCAGTACTTCCTCAAAGGGCACCATCACGCTCCAAAAAAACGTCAACATCAACGGAAGAATCGATCCCCGAAGCGGGTTCGCTTCCTACACGAACAGAATTGCATCCTTCACGTCGGTTAAAATTGAGTAAGAGGTTTGTCAATTCACTCATTTTTATTTTTGTCATGTTAACGATTAGTCTGGTTTGGTGGGGGGTTGAAGGGGCACCCGCTCTGAATACGTTCCTTCCCTTGCCTTGGTAATGCTTTTACTCGCAGGTTTTATCATTTTGATGGGAGTTTTACTACTTTTTCATATGTGGCGTGAAGCCCATGTTCATCAAATGATTGAAGAAGAGGTTGAAGTACCTCATCTGCCAATATCCTTTGACGGGGCTATGATTTTGTATGTATCCGACACGCACAAGCGCAAGCTGAAGCAGAAGGATCTGGAAAACGTTAAAAACAAAGTGGACTGGGTTCTTATCGGCGGGGATGTTGCGGAAAAAGGAATCTCATGGTCTCTAGTTAGACATAACATGAAAATTTTATCGAACATTGCCCCTTCATTTACGGTGTATGGCAACCATGACAAGAGGGCTGGTACCGCTCAACTTGCGCGAATCCTTCGGGAATCGGACGTTAAGCTCCTGCAGGATAATGTGGAATATCTGCAAAGGGGTAGCGACAGATTGAGCCTGATCGGTATAGATTATCGTTCCAAACAGGGCGATGTATTACTACAGCAGATCGGTAACCGTTTTTGCAAAATTGCTATCGTTCATGATCCTTTGCAGGCCCTTCGCTTGGAAGAAAATGCAGATCTTATTTTAAGCGGTCATACACATGGCGGACAATTGGTTGTACCATTTTTCGGACCTGTGTTCCTGAGCAAAGCGTATCGTCCCGTATCGAACGGGTGGTACTCCCTGAAGCGAAGTCCGGACGACGTTTACCAAGAAGGCAAAATGCTTGTTAGCAGAGGATACGGTACAAATCATCTCCCTCTTCGACTAGGTTGTCCCGCAGAGATGCACCTCATTACATTAAGAGTGCCCACGGAAAAAGCACTCACAGAGAAACAGCCTTGATCCATTGGATCAAGGCTGTTTCATTTTGATGCGAGAAATATCGATTTAACGAGCTTCCAGTTCGATCGCACGCGGATCTACAAAAGAATAGCCTTTTTGTTCGAGCTTGGTCAACAACTCATCCAATGCTTCAACCGTCCATGGCAATTCATGCATCAAAATATTGCTTCCAGGATTTAACTGGTCCAGTACATTTTGAATGACTTTCTCGGGTTTATCTTTGGTGCTTTTATCCCAATCGAGGGAACCGTTAGACCATGTCATATATAACATGCCTTTTTTCTTCACAGTAGCCTTCAGTGCATCATTACCCGATCCAAAAGGTGGACGGAAGAACTGCGGTTTTTCACCGATAGTGTCCTTCACAATTTTTTGGACATCCGTAACCTGCTTGGCCGCTTCAGCATTGGACATTTTTTTGAGATCCTCATGATCCCAGGCATGATTACCTACAATCTGACCTCGTTCATGGATGAGCTTGAGCAATTCAGGATGACTTTTCACCCGATATCCATTGACGAAAAATATCGCTTTAGCGTTGTGTTTATCTAATGTGTCGATTAGTGAATTAATCATCTTTTCTTCTTTGGGTCCATCATCAAAAGTTAACAAAACCACTTTGCTTGGGCTCGTGTCATCATTCGGTTTAATATAATAATTTGAATTCATATGATACGTCTGTTCCACTTTTTCTTCTGCTGGAGCTTGCTCGGAAGGTGCAGGTGCAGATCCCTCTTCTGTTGCAGTTGACTCGTCCGTTGCAGGTTCGGTCTCAGCAGGTGCAGACTCTCCTGTTTCACTTAAGTTGGAACCACTTTGCTCTTCTTGAATCGTGGTCGTGGGTTCGCCCGCTGGTGTGGAATTTTCTGATGCTTTTTCTCCCGCTGCCCCACAGGCTGAGAGCAGCAAACTTGCAGCAATAATTAATACGGCGGTATGTCTGAACATGATTTCAACTCGCTTTCCTGTATTTATACGGAATGAGAATGCTCACTCCCGCAAACACTACATGTGATTTTAACACTTAAAGGAGGTTGGTGTAATGAAGGCGTCGTCCTTTTTTTGGGGAATTGCAATTGGCGTAGCGGCCAGTTCTTGGTTGTCCAAAGGCAAGTTGCCCATGCTGTCTTCGGGTTCATCACGAAATATGATGGATCAGGCAAAACATAAGATGATGGAGATGACTTTCCCGGGTATGGATGGGTTCACCAGCAAGCAAAATCAACATGGCGAATCACATAAAACCCCAGCAGTAAAAAAGGCAAGTACAATCACTCCGCAGGAAAAAGAAGCGAATATGAGCATGCTCAAGGATTTTATTCGCACCAATCCGGATGTGAAGCATGAAGTTGAACAGATTTTAAATCAAACAAACACAACAGTACCGGGTTTATAAACCAAAACCACCAATTAGAATCATCCACAGTCTGGATCTGCTGTGGAATGATTCTTTTTTTGTCGATTTTACTTCGTGCATTTAGAGGTATAAAATGATAACATAACTACATAGATTTATTTTCAGCACATATTGTTTTGTGCTTCATAATCTGTTATAAGACTTGCTTATAAAGGGGAGATCCTGTATGAAAATAGAACGACTAAGTCACGATAAGATACGGATTTTCCTGACCTTTGACGATCTGAGCGAGCGCGGAATACAAAAAGAAGATATGTGGCAGGAAATACCTAAGGTTCATGAACTGTTCACTGAAATGATGGACCAGGCCTATTCCGAACTTGGATTTGATGCCACAGGTCCACTTGCTGTCGAAGTATTCGCACTTCCCGCTCAAGGGATGGTTGTCATTGTCACACGTGGAAAATATGATCCGCAACAATATGGTTCAGGTCATGAAGATGATCTTCCTGAAGAAGTATATGAAATGGAAGTTACACTCGAGCAAAGCGATTCCATCGTTTATGCGTTCAAGGACTTTGAAGTGCTCATTGAAGCTGCACATATGTTGCGTCAGCATGTTACGGATGCTGGGAGACTTTATTCGTATAAAGACAAGTGGTTCTTGCATTTGGAACCAGATGAGGTGGATTCCACCAAACATGCGGCACTGATTGCCTTGCTTGCTGAATTTGGTGAAGGTTCTTCAGTTACTCCGGCAGTTATGGAAGAGTACGGTAAAGTTGTTATTCCTGCACAAGCGATTGATGTTATCTGCACCCACTTCAAACGTCAGGATTAATCTCTAGTTGTAATCGCGTCTTTAGTCAGAGGAGGGAATTTCGGTGCTTTTGTTTTCGGTCTTAGCGGCAGCAGTTGCCCCGGGTCTCGCCTTGTTAACATACTTTTACCTGAAAGACCGTTATGATTATGAGCCACTTCATATGGTATTGCGAGTTTTCCTCATGGGGATTCTGATGGTACTGCCTGTGATGATTATTCAGCGTGGCATGATGATGTGGCTCGGGGATAATCCTTATCTTGAGGCCATTATGATCTCAGGTGGCGTGGAAGAGTTTGTTAAATGGTTCGTGCTTTATCATATCATCTATAATCACACCGAATTTGATGAGCCGTATGACGGAATCTTATATGCAGTCGCTGTATCACTTGGGTTTGCCACAGTAGAGAATGTGTTGTATGCCTTTGCGGGGAATGCATCCGTCTCAGCCATGTTCCTTCGAGCACTGCTCCCTGTTTCAGGGCATGCAATGTTTGCGGTGATTATGGGTTATTACATGGGCAAGGCCAAGTTTATCGGAGGCAAGAAAAAGCGGTGGTACCTGGTTCTTTCACTCGTGTTACCTTTTTTCTGGCATGCACTGTACGACGTCATCATGAACACCATGGCGAATCATTGGTTATGGTTTATAGCGCCACTAATGGCGGGCCTGTGGTATGGGGCAATGGGTAAAATCACACGAGCCAATAACCGTTCTCCATTTCGTTTTGTGAAGCGGGAGGAAGAGGTTAAATTATAAAAATACGGACACACTGGTGGACATAAAGCGCATATTGCGCCTGCTGCCCCGGTGTGTTTTTATTTTTTTTGGATAAACTCCCGGGGAATGACCAACAGAAACGAGGATCGACTGCGATGAGAATTAAAATTAAAATCAGATGCAAACAATGCGGTGAACGTTTTACATTACGAGGCAAGAAAGAACGTGGCCGGATCGAAACGGGGTTCAAGCAATGTCTCTGTGATAACAGGGATCAGTTCGAAATCGAAGAAGAAGGCATGGCTACCGGGCTTCAGCTGAATTAAAGGAAGTTTTACAGCGCTACAATACAGCCTGCTTGTGTAAGGACTGGAAATCGCATGCATAAGAGATCTTTCTTCGATCCACAATAGAGGTAGTGGTTTAGAAGAAAGGAGACTCTACGGATGTATAAACGTTTAAGTTCAGTCATGTTTCCGATATTTGCGGTCTTGCTGGTCGGTGCACTCGTGTGGGGCTATCAGGAGAATCAAGAAAAGAATGCAATACTGATCAAGGCAGAGAATCAATATCAGCGGGCCTTTCACGATTTATCTTTTCATATGGATAAATTGCATTCCGAGATTGGCAACACCTTGGCGGTTCACTCCACGTCACAGGGGATGCATCGTAAAGGTCTGATGAATGTATGGCGACTCACCAGTGAAGCGCAAAATGAGATCAACCAACTGCCACTCACCATGTTGCCATTTAACGAGACAGAGGAATTTCTCTCCCGTATTTCCAACTTTGCTTATCGAGCGTCGATGCGTGACCTAACGAACGAACCGTTAAGTGAAAAAGAAATGGGGAACCTGAAAAAGCTGTATCAGAATTCATCCGAGATTACCAAGAATTTGCAGGATGTACAGCAGAAAGTTCTTACGGATCGTTTGCGCTGGATGGATGCGGAGACAGCTATGGCAACGGAAGAACAAACAATGGATAACACGATTGTAGATGGATTCCGTACCGTGAATAAAAAGGTGCAGGAGTATCCGGAGCTTGATTGGGGTCCTTCCGTATCCAATATCTATGCCAAACGCACGGTGAAGAAACTGGATGGTCTGCCGATGACCAAAGAACAAATTCAAAGCAAAGCTGCGAAATTCTCTGCTGCAGACAGTAGCAAAATCCAAGTACAAGAGAACGGTAAAGGAACGGACTGGGAATCGTATACTGCGACTGTCAATCATGGCAACAATGGCAAACTGATGATGGATTTCACCCGTAATGGGGGGATGCTTATCTCTTACAGCGATACACGTCCGATTGGAACCAAAAAAGTATCTCGTCAGGATGCCATGGCAAAAGCAGATCAATTTCTAACGAATAAAGGCTACAAAGATATGAAGGCCGTAAACTACGATGAATTCGGTAATTTGGGTAACCTCACTTATGTGCGTAAGCAAGGGGACACCTTAATCTATCCCGAGAAAATGTCTGTTCGAGTGGGATTGGATACAGGCGAAGTAACGGGCTTCCAGGCGAGTGACTTTGTCTACGAACATAATGACAAGCGCAAAGTTCCGAAAGCAACGCTTACGGAGCAACAGGCTCGTCAAAAACTTAATTCCGAGTTCAAAGAAAATTATGTTCGTAAATCACTGATTGAAAATGATTACAGCAAAGAGGTATTGTGTTATGAATTTGGAGGGAGAATTAACGGTTCCCGTTACCGGATATACATTAATGCGAATACGGGGATGGAAGAAGCCGTTGAGGAGATCAAACCAGTCAACGCAACCTCATAAACAGCTTTAGAAAGCTAAATGTTAAGTTGTTCAAACAAACAAGGCAGACCACATTGTGGTCTGTTTTTTTCTAGTTCAATGTGAGAAAGGTCATGGTATAATAGTCCTTGTACATACGAAGATAAATACATAAAGTGGCGGTGAACCAATTGTTTCCTAAAATCAATGAAGTTCTATACATCCAGATTGCTTCCGCAGATGAAAAAGAGGAAAACAAAGAGTACAAATCACGCATTGCAGATATGGATGACAACAGTTTTTTGATTGAGGTCCCGATGCAACAGGGAAGCAACCGTCTGAAAAGGCTCTTTTTCGGAGAGGAACTGTCCATTTCATATATTACGGAAGATGGAGTCCGGCATTATTTTAATACCTATGTCACCGGATTTGAAGAAGATGTGGTCCGTCTAGTCCGTATCCGTAAACCGCTTCCAGGTGATATATCGAAAATACAACGCCGCAGTTTTCTTCGTGTTCATGCAAACCTTGAAATGGCCATTCAAAGTGAAGACCTGACTCGTGCCGTAGGCTTGACTGAAGATATCGGTGGCGGTGGATTGTCCATCTATGGCGAAACAGGATTTTCAATAGCTGAAGAACAAAAATTGAAATGCTGGCTGCTCGTTCCATACCGTAATTCAACAATTGAACATGTGAATTTTGAGGCTGAAGTCGTGCGGATCAAAACACTGGAAACAGGCAGAATGTTGTGCATGCTGAAATTTGTGCAGATCTCAGACTCGGAACGCCAGAAAATTATCAAGTTCTGTTTTGAGCGTCAATTGGATTATCGAACTAAATAGGAATGTTATGGCATAAAAAAAGGGCGCTGTGGATACCGTAATGAAAAAACGGAGGATATGCCATGAGTCATCGCCATGCAACCCGAAGATATGAACGCCTCTATTATGTGCTCTCCAGGCGAATGGAAAGAAGGGTGATGATTATGATCACAACCCTTCTAATCCTGCTTGTAGTGTATCAATTACTGCTGCTCGTACCTGGCTTCAAAAAAAATATGACCACCATTGATCGCCTGGAGGGAACGCCAATCCGTGTGCAAACGATGAATGAATTCGAATCTCATTGATTTGTCTGTTTTTGCATCCATGTGTAGAGTGTGGTATAATTTTCACGATGCAGGCAATGCCTGTTTTTTTATTGAGGTTTATCGTTTGAGGAGGAATGCCCCGTTGGCAAGCCAGAACACATCAGAGAACGGGAAAATGAACGTTGCAATTGACGGACCTGCCGGTGCCGGGAAAAGCACGGTGGCCCGATTGGTTGCAGAAGCGCTCGCGTATGTATACGTCGATACAGGCGCAATGTACCGTGCGGTAACCTTGCATATGCTTCGGAAAGGAATTACACCGGAAGATGTGACACAGGTACTTCAGGAAGCCCAAAAGCTGGTCATTGATTTACAACCGGATCCCGACGGACAGAAAGTGTTCTGTAATGGGGAAGAAGTAACCTCGGAAATCCGCTCCCGTGAAGTGACGGGAATCGTGTCCCGATATGCGCAAATCGAGGGGCTGCGTACGCAATTAGTGGATACTCAGCGGCAAATGGCTTTGCGCAAGGGCGTCGTCATGGATGGACGCGATATCGGAACGACAGTACTGCCCGATGCGGAAGTGAAAATCTTTATGACTGCCAGTGTGGAAGAGCGTGCGCTTCGCCGCTTCAAAGAACTGGACCCCTCTGAAGGACTAACGTTGCAACAACTGGAGCGAGACATTGCCACCCGTGACAAATTGGATGAGAATCGGGAAATTTCCCCGCTTCGTTGTGCTGAGGATGCAATCGTTCTTGATACAACTGAGATGAACATCCATGAAGTGGTTGACAAAATCGTATCTTATTGCACAATGGTCAGAGGAGAGATCGGTCTATGATTTACACATTTTGCAGCACATTACTGCGGATCATTTACACCATTCTTTTCCGCTTGGAGGCTGTCGGACGGGAGAATATTCCGAAAGATGGCGGCGTACTTTTATGTTCCAATCATATCAGTAACTTCGATCCTCCAACCGTTGGTATCAAAATTCGCCGTAAGGTACGTTTCATGGCCAAAAGCGAGTTGTTTGATATTCCGGTACTCGGCCGCATTATTAAAGCCGTGGGCGCTTTCCCCGTTAAACGTGGAGGTGTCAGCAAGGAATCCATTAAGACCTCACTCAATATTTTGCGTGATGGTGAAGTGCTTGGAATCTTCCCTTCAGGAAGCCGTCATAATGACGGAGGCATCGGCAAAAAAGGAGCAGCGAGTTTTGCTCTCCGTAGTGGAGCTACAGTTATTCCTACTGCTATTATCGGCAACTACAAGGTTTTTCGTAAGATGAAAGTTGTATATGGAGCACCGGTAAGTTTGGACGAGTTCAAGGAAGACCCATCCGGAGAAGCTCTGGAGAAAGCGACTGAGAAAATTATGTCCAAAATTAACGAAATGGTCCAAACGGGCGTGCCGAGCAAGTAACGGCTTCGTCGATAGCTGAGTGCATGTTTCCATATTTTTGAGGGAGACTAAGCGTGAGTACTCAGTGATGAAAGTGTTTTGAACTCTGCTACAGGCAGGTTTGAATATAATGGGGTTTTTGAATTGAGGAGGGTATTTGACATGTCGGAAGAAATGAAAAATCAAGAAGCAACCCAAGATGAGTTGGATCAATTCGTTTCCTTGAAAAAAGGAGATACCGTAAAAGGAACCATCGTCAAATTGGAAGATAACCAAGCCTATGTGAGCATTGGATATAAATATGACGGTGTCATTCCAATTCGTGAACTGTCTTCATTACATGTGGACAGCGCGTCTGATGCAGTAGAAGTTGGACAAGAAGTTGAAGCTAAAGTTCTTAGCATCGACGACGAGAAAGAAAAACTCGTTCTGTCCAAACGTGCAATCGACAGCGAAAACGCATGGGATCAATTGCAAAAGCATTTTGAAGACCAAGACGTATTCGAAGTTGTTGTAGGTGATGTTGTTAAAGGCGGTCTGGTTGCAGACGTGGGCGTACGTGGATTTATCCCGGCTTCCATGGTTGAGCGCCATTTCGTTGAAGACTTCAGCGACTACAAAGGACGCACACTGCGTGTTAAAGTGAAAGAGATCGACCGTGAGAACAACAAAGTGATCCTTTCCCAAAAAGACGTACTGGAGCAAGAATTCGAAGCAAACAAAGCTACAGTAATGGCTGGTTTGCAAGAAGGTCAAGTGATCGAAGGTACAGTACAACGTTTGACTCAATTCGGCGCGTTCGTTGATGTGGGCGGAGTTGACGGTTTGGTTCACGTATCCGAGCTGGCTTGGACACACGTTGAAAAACCATCCGACGTTCTGTCTGAAGGCGATAAAGTTAGTGTGAAAGTGCTGAAAGTTGATCCTGAAAAAGGAAAAATCAGCTTGAGCATGAAAGCTGTTCAACCAGGTCCTTGGGAAACAGCTAGCGAAAAATTCAATTCCAGCGATATCGTAACAGGTGTTGTAAAACGTCTGGTAGACTTCGGTGCATTTGTTGAAATCGCTCCTGGTGTTGAGGGACTTGTGCATATCTCGCAAATCTCCCACAAACACATCGGCACTCCTCATGAAGTGCTGAAAGAAGGACAGGAAGTTCAAGTTAAAATCTTGGACATGAACCCTTCTGAGCAACGTGTAAGCTTGAGCATCAAAGAAACAGAAGAAGCTCCAGCTCAACCACAAAAATCAGAAAGACCTGCAAGAAACAACGCTCCACGTGAAGAAATCAACAATCCAAACGTTTCCTTGAACAATCAAGGTATGAGCACTACGCTTGGCGAACTGTTTGGTGACAAACTCAGCAAATTCAAATAAGTTAACAATGCATGGTTCTTAGTTATATACTGCATATTTTGCTGAATAATAAAAGCAAGATCGGCGAGCCCAAGGCGGGTTCGCCGATTGTTTTTATTGCGAGTATTTTGGCATGAAACGTTAGCCAAGACATATCTTTTTTGCTATGATGAGTATCGTAAGTATGGACAGGAGGAGTGGAATGTATGGCAAGACCCGTTGTGGCAATTGTCGGACGACCGAACGTGGGTAAATCCACCATTTTCAATCGGATCATCGGCGACAGACTGGCCATTGTGGAAGACAAGCCGGGCATTACCCGTGACCGGATCTACGGAATCGGCGAATGGAACGGTAAACCATTCAGTATTATTGATACAGGTGGTATCGAAATTGATGGTGAGGATGTCATCTTAAAATCAATCCGAATGCAAGCAGAACTCGCTATTGAAGAAGCGGATGTTATTGTATTCATGTGTGATGCAAAAGCAGGTATTACGCAATCGGATGAAGAGGTCGCAGAGATGTTGTACCGCTCAGGCAAGCCTATTGTTGTAGCTGTTAACAAAGTGGATAATATCGGACGAAGTGAGCTCATTTATGAGTTTTATGGATTCGGCTTTGGTGATCCCATCGGCGTATCCGGAAGTCACGGTACAGGTGTAGGTGATTTGCTTGATGCGATTGTGGAGAAGTTGCCTGAACTTGAGGAAGAGACTTACGATGAAGATGTCATTCGTGTAGCGCTGATCGGACGTCCTAACGTGGGTAAATCTTCACTGGTGAACGCGATTCTGGGTGAAGAGCGTGTCATTGTAAGTGACGTGGCTGGAACAACCCGGGATGCAATTGATACACCTTTTGAAAAAGACGGCCAACGTTACGTGCTGATTGATACAGCAGGTATGCGTAAGCGTGGTAAAGTATACGAAACAACTGAGAAATATAGTGTAATGCGTGCTATGCGTGCGATTGAGCGTGCAGATGTTGTTCTGATTGTCATTAATGGTGAAGAAGGCATTATTGAACAGGACAAGCATATTGCAGGTTATGCATTCGAAGCTGGTAAAGCGTCTTTGTTTGTGGTGAACAAATGGGACGTGGTAGAGAAGCATGACAAAACGATGAAGGAGTTTGAGAAAAATATTCGGGATCACTTCCTGTTTATGACCTATGCTCCAGTCGTATTTTTGTCAGCCCTCACAAAACAACGCTTACAAAAACTGTTGCCAGTTGTCACACGGGTAGCAGAGCAACACTCGTTACGTGTGCAAACACATCTACTTAATGATGTAGTATCTGATGCGGTTGCAATTAACCCTCCTCCAACCGACAAAGGACGGAGAATGAGAATTAACTATGTAACGCAGGTTGCTGTTAAACCGCCGACCATGGTTATATTTGTGAATGACCCTGAGTTGATGCACTTCTCATATGAGCGCTATCTGGAGAATAAAATCCGTGCGGCGTTTGATTTCGAAGGAACACCAATTCGCATATTTACTCGGAGGAAGTCCGACGAAAGTTAGGGGAGAAGTGTGTGATTTTACAAATCGCAGCGATTGTACTGAGTTATCTGCTCGGTTCAATCAGCTTTAGTGTCCTCCTTGCAAAAGCGATACGGGGGATCGACATTCGTCAGCACGGAAGCGGAAACGCAGGAGCTACCAATACATTACGTATATTGGGCAAAGGGCCAGCAATTGCTGTTCTGCTACTTGATGTGCTTAAGGGTGTTGCAGCAGTATGGATTGGAATCTGGCTGGGCAACGGTTCTGCCTGGATTCCTGCACTCAGTGGTATAGCAGCCATTGCAGGACATAACTGGCCGCTTTACTTCCATTTTCGTGGAGGAAAAGGGATTGCCACAGCCATTGGTGTTCTAGTAAGTCTTGCTTTCCTGCCTGCGTTATGTGCTGGGGTGATCGCCATTCTGTCCATTGTATTGACACGATATGTTTCATTGGGGTCTCTGATTTTTGTGGCATTTACGCCCATCTTTATCTTGGTATTACCCGGGTATTCAATGAATATCTTCTGGGGGAGTCTAATTATTTGTCTGTTTGCGTTCTGGAGACATCGTACCAATATTGCGAAGCTCGCCAAAGGACAGGAAAATAAATTGGGATCGAAAAACCCTGGAGGGGGTAAACGAGTTGTCTAAAAAAGTTGCTGTTCTAGTCGCTGGGAGCTGGGGAACGGCTCTGGCCAGTGTACTAGCTGCTAATCAATTAGATGTGATGATGTGGACTCGTGGTGAAGAGCAAACGACGGAAATCAATAGCAAGCACACCAATACTCGCTATCTTCCGGATGCGGAGCTTTCACCTCGGATTCAGGCAACAACTGATATGGAAGCTGCGGTGGAAGGTGCGATAGCTGTGTTAATTGTTGCGCCTTCTTCAGCCATGCGTGCAGTTTCGAATCAGCTTAAGGCTTATTATAAGCCTGAGATGTTAATCATTCATGCAACCAAAGGTTTTGAGACAGAAAGCCTGAAACGGATGTCCACAGTCATTTCAGAAGAGCTGGAATGCGAAGAAGGACGTGTAGTTGTGCTTTCTGGCCCAAGCCATGCCGAAGAAGTGGTGAAGCGTTGCCCTACGACAGTGGTTGTGGCCTCACTGGATAAGACATCTGCCGAGGCGGCCCAAGCTTTGTTTATGAATGCTTATTTCCGTGTTTACACCAATCGTGACATGCTCGGTGTTGAACTGGCAGGCGCATTCAAAAATATCATTGCTCTTGGTGCAGGCATGTCCGATGGTCTTCAATTCGGCGATAATGCCAAAGCAGCGCTGTTGACCCGCGGTCTGGCGGAAATCACACGTATTGGTGTGGAGATGGGGGCAAATCCTTTAACGTTTTCAGGACTTGCCGGAATCGGGGATCTGGTTGTAACGGCTACGAGTCAGCACAGCCGTAACTGGAGAGCGGGTTCTATGTTGGGTCAGGGACAGAAGCTCGATGATGTCCTGAAGTCCATGGGCATGGTGGTGGAAGGCATTCGAACCACACAGGCAGCCTATTTCATCTCTCAAAAATACGGTGTGCAAATGCCGATTGCAGATCAGTTGTATCACGTTTTATTCCAAGAGAGACAGCCGCGTGATGCGGTTGAAGCCTTGATGGGACGTGACCCGAAGACCGAAATGGAAGTCATGAAGCTTGAAACCTGGGAGCAGTGGCATTCCTGATTGTTATCAGCCTAAACGCATCTTGTGAAATAAGGAGCTTATTCACCTTTTCTGTAGCGGACTCATACTATACACATGAGTATTGCCGGAGGAGGGGAGACGAATGGGTAACAACATTTCCAAAGATGCGCTGAATGCAATCAACAAAAAAACGGGTAAAACGATAACTGAGGGTGCCGTCAAGAAATTGGCAAGCACGGTGAAACCAACGACGATCCAGAATGAAGCTCAGTTGCGCCAATTGATCAAGCAAGTATCCGCCATGGCGAAAGTTCCGGTATCTGAGGATACGGTTAAGGATATTGTGAGTGCGGTCAAGAAAAGCGGACTGAATCCAAACAGTATGGAGTCGTTAATGAAAATGATGATGAAAAAATAATAGATCACGCCTGTTTGTGCAGGTGATCGAGTAAGACAAAAAGACAAGTCGGCTTCTGCCGGCTTGCTTTTTTGTCTTTTTTTTGGAAAGTTAAGCTGAATTTCGTGTTATAATGGTTGCAATTGTCACAGTGTCAGTGATGAATATCGGACTAAAGGGGAGACTGTTGGATTATGAGCGCAATGGACAAGATGTGGCTGTCATTGGTCGCCATCCTCATTATGGGACTATCTGTATTCTTGATTACGTTTGCTCGTGCCAAAACAAAAGGCATTGTACGGGGGATTCTTTCCTTGCTTGCATTTTTGATTATGCTGATTGGCTTTTTCGGCGGAATTGCTTCTCTGACCTGATTTCTTACGCCTGAAGGATAACATCCGCATAAGCACATCATAAGAACTGACACAATGAACACGGATGAGGGGAGTGTGAGCCAATGAGGCCGCATGATACGGAGGGTCGGACAGAGCATTATCCGGAATTACACGCGGCTTTGCTGGAAACGGCCAAAGCCTGGAATACTCAGCCCCATACCTGGTTGCTTGGCGGAAGCTGTGGGTTGCTGCTTCAGGGGGTGGAGTTGCAGCAGGCTCCCAGAGATATTGATGTCTATGCGGATGTGGCTGCAGCTAAGGAACTTCACCGCATTGCTCCGGGGGAAATGCTTGACGAGCCTGTTGTGGATAAGACAGGACCGTATGCTTCCCTATTGAGTCACTATCAGGTTGGAGCATGTGCGCTGGAACTGGTTGGTGGTTTCGAAATATGGGCTCGCAAAAGTTGGTACCGCATCGAGATTGAACATGTACTTGCTCCGCATGCACCAGTAGCACAGGTGGGTTCGTATACCCTGCGCCTGATGCCGCTTGCCCATGAGTTGTTGTTTAATCTGCTGCGAGGTCGTGAAGATCGTTATGTACCCATTGCGAGACAGATGCGTCAGCAACCACTTGCACATCAACCTATAATGACACAATTAAGTCAACAGAATGTATGGACAAGCCGCTTCAGAGCAGAAGTGGAAAATCTTGTTGGCTTTGCATGGCCGAGCAGGTTGAGGGAGGACAATGATGGACTATAAGATTACTTTTTTACCTATGAACAAATCGATAACGCTCAAACCAGGGGCAACACTTCTGAATGCGGCAAGACGTGCTGGAGTCAAGATTACGACCCGATGCGATGGTAAAGCGGCTTGCCTGATGTGCAAAGTGAATGTGGACGAAGAACATCGGGCGGAACTCTATCCGCCAACAGATGCAGAAAAACGTAAGCTGGGTTCACTGTTGGAATCAGGTACACGTCTGTCTTGTCAGGCCAAGGTGTGTGGATCTCTATCGGTTCATGTTCCTGAGGATCCTCTGAAGGCAGCTATTCGAAAACAATTGGAACGTCAACAACAGGAAGACGACTGGTTCTGAGATAAGAGTTATTCAAGGAGGATACGGATGATCAGGAACAAGCCAAAATGTGTAGAGGGAAGCGGACGCCAGCGTCTTATGCATCAGATGGGCGGTCTGCTGTTACTCCTGTTGTTTGCTTTTACAGCAAGTGGTTGCATGTACCCATCCCAGAACACTACGGATCCTAAAATAGCTTACCGGGAAAGTGTGAGCCGTATCCAGAATGCGGTCGAAACATTCCAGCAAGATGAAGGTATTTTGCCAATCATTAATGCAGACATGCAAACCCCAAAATATGAAAAGTTCAGAGTGGATCTGCCCAAGTTGAAGCAACTGGGGTATCTGGATGAAATACCGGGAACGGCTTTTGAAAGCGGTGGTAGCGCTTACTTTCTAATTCAGGATGAAGAAGTGAATCCAACCGTTAAAGTGATGGATCTTCTGACCGTGCAGAAAGTAAATGATGTGCAACGAATGGTTAATCAATACAAGACCGTACATAACAATAAGTTGCCAAGTGGGGAAGAGCTGTATCCGGGTCTATATGCTGTGGATATGGAGCAGGCTGCACAGGCAGGTACTCCTTCTATAACGTTGAATAGTGTATATTCGGGTCAGGAGTTACCTTTTATGATGGATGAGGAAGGCAATGTATATGTGGATTATGCTTTTGACATTATGCAGGCGGTGGAAAAGTCTGATGTGTCTCCAGCGGAGACTGAAGATGTTCGGGATGTTCTGTTGGAACACTCCTACTTCGTTCCTGTTAAATCTGTTCCCTACGCATGGCAAAATAATATACCTGTTGCTCAACCAACCAATTAAGGATTCGTACATTTCAAGTGGTGTAAAAGCATATGCTGCCATTGATCCAATGGCTTAAGAAGAGATATTCCGCCAATATGGGATATCTTTTTTTATTCTGAAATCATGAACAGCAACAGTCATAAAAGCTTCATGGATCACATAAAGTAGATTGAAATAAAGACGCGCAGTCCGAGATCGGGGGATTCTCCTAATGTCATCACCATAAGATAAAAAAACAAAAATACGCGTCATATTGCCGCATACGGATACATAAGATGATACTAGTCCAATTGCATGTACGAGTTAACGCCGCTCTCGCCGGTTTCATCAGAATGCAACGTTCGGCGGCGGACGACTTCCGGGCACTCACAAAGGCGGCTCTACCGTTGCAGGGATTTCAGTCTTCTGATTGAAAAAACGAAGCGGATGCTCTTTAGCATTTTTCCTTCGGAGTAATTTAGGGAGGGGATTTCATTGGAGAAAGTGGACATTTTTAAGGACATAGCTGAGCGGACCGGAGGGGATATTTATCTCGGGGTTGTCGGCGCAGTCCGGACGGGAAAATCAACATTTATCAAACGATTCATGGAGACCATTGTATTGCCAAACATCACTAACGAGGCAGATCGTGGTCGGGCGGTGGATGAACTTCCACAGAGTGCAGCAGGTAAGACGATCATGACCACGGAGCCCAAATTCGTACCGAATAACGCAGTTCAAATCAAGGTGGCCGAAGGACTCGATGTCAATGTGCGCCTTGTGGATTGTGTAGGTTATGCGGTTGAAGGAGCCAAGGGATACGAGGATGAGAATGGTCCGCGCATGATCTCCACGCCTTGGTTCGAGGAGCCAATTCCGTTCCAGGAAGCCGCAGAGATTGGTACTCGCAAAGTCATTCAGGAGCATTCCACTCTGGGTGTTGTGGTAACAACGGACGGCACGATCGCCGAAATTGCCCGCAGTTCCTATGTGGAATCCGAAGAACGAGTCATTGCGGAATTGAAAGAAGTGGGCAAACCGTTTGTCCTGGTCATCAACTCCACTCGTCCTCGCAGTGAAGAAGCTCTGCAACTGCGTAGTGAGCTTGCTGCCAAATATGATATTCCGGTCATGACACTTAGTGCAGCCACGATGACGGAAGATGATGTGACGGGTGTCCTTCGAGAAGTGCTCTATGAGTTCCCTGTGCATGAAGTGAATGTAAACCTGCCGAGCTGGGTTATGGTACTGAACGAGACTCACTGGCTGCGTAGCAACTACGAAAATTCCGTACGGGATACCGTAAAGGATATTCGCAGACTTCGTGACGTGGATCGGGTTGTCGCTCAGTTCATGGAATATGAATTCATTGATCGCGCGGGTCTAAGTGGCATGAATATGGGGCAAGGTGTAGCCGAAATTGACCTGTATGCGCCGGATGAACTGTATGATCAGATTCTCGTGGAAGTGGTCGGGATTGAAATTCGAGGCAAGGATCATCTGCTGCAATTAATGCAGGAATTCTCGCATGCGAAGAGAGAATATGACCGCTTTGCAGAAGCGCTGGAGATGGTCAAAACGACCGGATACGGCATTGCTGCTCCATCTCTCGCCGAGATGGCTCTGGATGAACCTGAGCTCATTCGCCAGGGTACCAAATTTGGCGTACGCTTGAAAGCAACTGCACCGTCCATTCACATGATCCGGGTTGATGTGGAATCGGAGTTCGCTCCAATCATCGGTACGGAGAAACAAAGTGAGGAACTGGTGAGATACCTGATGCAGGACTTCGAGAACGATCCGATCAAGGTATGGGATTCAGACATGTTCGGTCGTTCGCTGCACTCCATTGTGCGAGAAGGTATCCAGGGCAAGATTGCCATGATGCCGGATAATGCAAGATACAAATTGCAAGAGACGCTGGGAAGAATCATTAACGAAGGTTCAGGCGGCTTGATTGCCATCATTCTGTAAAACATCAAAAGACCGTAAGGGGACTCCCCCTCGCGGTCTTTTTTAGTATGATTTCTTAATTTTGGATGAAATGGATAGGAAGGATAATGCTTTCGAAAAAAAACTTAGCGATTTTTAGCTTTAAATTACTAAAACCCATTTACATACTGGGGATTAGCCGTTATATTAATATTCAACTATTGTGATCGAGATCACAGAGAGTGGACAGGGGGAGACAGAGATGAAAAGAAAAGAGACAAAATGGGTATGGTTGAGTGTGTTTTTAGTATTCGCATTGGCGCTGTCCGCTTGCGGAATCAAAAAAGAACCGGCAGCAACTCCGGCTTCAGGTGCATCAGATGATACACCAAAAACGGAAGCAGTCACAGGCCCTCTAAGCGGCAAACGGATCGCACTTATTATGGAATTCAATACAGGTACCTTCTCGCAGCAATATGTACAAGGAGTCAAACAAGAAATCGAAAAATTCGGCGGTGAGCTGACTACGTTTGTTGCCGATAATGATAAAGCGAAGATGGTATCCTTGCTCGATAGCGCAATTAACCAGAAATTCGATGCCATTCTCACAGATCACGGGGATTCCCTGCTAGAGCCAGGTGTGAAGAAGGCAGTAGAACAGAACATTCCAGTAGTTGTGTTCGACGCAGCCATCAGTGTTCCGGGAGCAACAGTCCTGTCGCAGGATGACCAGAAGATGGCTGAACTCACGTTGGAGCAAATGAAAAAAGATATCAATGGACAAGGCAATATTGTCAAAGTATGGGTAGCTGGTTTCGCACCGATGGAACGCCGTCAGATCGCATACGGTGAATTCATGAAAGCAAATCCGGACATCAAGGAAATAGCTACATTCGGTTCTGCACAGAACCCGGCGCTGGATACTCAAGCCAAAATGGAAGCCATTCTCAAACAATATCCAAAAGGTGAAATTACAGCTGTATGGGCTGCATGGGATGAGTTCGCCAAAGGTGCAGCGCGTGCGATTCAACAAGCTGGACGTGACGAGATCAAAGTGTATGGTATCGATATGAGTGACGAGGATCTGCAAATGATTCAAGACCCGAAAAATCCTTGGGTTGCTTCTGCTGCGGTTGATCCAACAGATATCGGTCGCGTACAAGTACGTTATGCCTATCAGAAACTGAACGGGGACGAGACGGAAGATGCAGTTGTGCTTAATCCGGTCTACGTTCAACGTGAAGCATTGCCAGATAAACAAATCTCCACTTCAGAGCTGTCAGAGTTCGTTGAGGGTTGGGGAGGCAGTACACAAGGAATCAAGGATTGGATGAGCGAATACGGAATTACTGCTAAATAAGCAGCGTAAGGGAAGCGCGCCGCAAGGCGCGCTTTTTCCACCATAATGAAGATATGCGAGATCTGGATGAGAAATGGGATACTCCCGTGAGGGAATGATTGGAGGTTAACGTCATGAGCACTGCACCGATTCTGCTTCAAATGGAACATATCCACAAGCAGTTTTCAGGCATTCCTGCACTGAAGGATGTGGATTTCTCTGTAAAAGGCGGCGAGATTCATGCGCTGCTGGGTGCCAATGGGGCCGGTAAGAGCACGTTAATGAAAATTTTGTCCGGTGCCTATCATTTGGATCAGGGTACGATTCAGTTGAGTGGTCAAGCGCTTCACTTGGGTTCTCCGGGAGACGCGAAGGCAAGTGGGATCCATTGTGTATATCAGGAAGTGGATGCGGCACTGGTGCCACAGCTGACGGCTGCGGAGAACATTATGTTGGATCAGCTGGCTTCATCTGCTGGAGGTTGGTGGAAAAGTCCACGAAAGCTGCAACAGCGTGCGGTTGAGGCGTTGCAGCAATTAGGAGCAGACATATCCGTTCACCAAAAAGTGGCCGATCTGACGCTTGCAGAGAAACAGATGATACTGTTGGCACGGATTTTGATTCAGGATGCCAAGGTCATCATTTTTGACGAACCGACTGCACCGCTGAGTCAGGAAGAAACGGATGCATTTTTCCGAATCGTTCATCACCTGAAGGATCGGGGTGTAGCTTGTATTTTCATTACCCATCGCCTTGCTGAAGTGACAGGTCACTGTGATCGCGTTACGGTCATGAGAGATGGACAACATGTATTTACCGGTGAAGCAAAAGGACTGACAATTAACGACTTGGTTACACAGATGCTGGGCAAACCATTCGAAGAAGAGTTTCCGAAGACGGAAGCACCCGTGGGAGAACTGTTACTGGAGGCACGTGGGCTTCGTCGTGGAGTGAAGGTCAAGGGTGTTGACCTGTCTGTACGCCGGGGTGAAGTCCTCGCTGTAGTGGGTCTCGTAGGCGCTGGTAAAACGGAAAGCTCTCGCTTGCTCATTGGCGCAGATCGACTGGAGGGAGGCGAGATCCGGCTTAACAACCGTAACCTCCGCCTGACTCAGCCTGCGGATGCTGCGGCTCTAGGGATTGTTTCTGTACCGGAGGAACGTCGTAAACAAGGAATTCTGATTCATGAGAACGTGGAACGGAATTTAAGCCTGCCTTTGCTTAGTCGCCTCAGTACACTGGGCTTTGTGAGCCGCAAACGGGAGCGTCAGAATGCAGAGTCATTGGTGAGACAGCTCGGAATCAAGACATCGTCAGTAAAACAGGAAGTAAAGTATTTAAGCGGTGGTAATCAGCAGAAGGTAGCCATTGGTAAATGGCTTAATGCGGATGCAGATGTATTTATATTTGATGAGCCAACCAAGGGTGTGGATATTGGGGCGAAAAGTGACATTTTCCGCATCATCAATGAATTGGCATTGGCAGGCAAGGGCGTAATCTATTTCACCTGTGAACTGGATGAAGGCATGGGGATTGGTGACCGCATTGCCGTCATGTGCGAAGGTGTTATCGTAAAAGAGTTCAAGCGGGGCGAGACTAACCAAGAACAGCTGCTATACTATGCAAGCGGTGGACAAGAGGTGCAATCATGAAGGATAAATCACTGGATTTTGCGTTCCGTTACGGGGCGATCATTGTCATCATAGGTGTTATCGCATTTTTCGGCATTAAATTGCCTTATTTCTTTACGTACAGTAATTTAACTGATATTTTGGGCTCGATCTCTATCGTTACGTTTGTAGCGATCGGTGTTACGTTATCTCTCATTGTGGATGGGTTTGATCTCTCCGTAGGGGCGACCGTCTCATTAACTACCGTCGTTACGGCTTCATTAATGATTTGGTATCAGCAACCGCTCGCAATCGTAATTATCGTGCCACTGATCATTGGAGCTGTTATTGGTTTACTGAACGCTTTGCTGATTGTGAAACTGCGTATTCCTGATCTGTTAGCTACCCTTGCCACGATGTACATCATTGGAGGCATTCACAAAACGTATGCACAGGGATACACCATTTATAATCACATGCAGTTCCCTGATGGAAGCAAAGCTGCGGGAGAGATGGACCCGACATTTCTGCTTATAGGGCAGGGTAAATGGCTGGGTATGCCGATATCAGTCATCCTGCTGCTTATTGCGGTCATCGGTGTGCATATCTTTTTGACGTATACGAAATATGGGCGCCAGATGTACATTACAGGTGGTAATGAGGAAGCTGCGCGCCTATCCGGCATCAAGGTAAAAAAGGTGCGTACGCTCGCCTATGTAGCCGCTGGAGTGTTTGCAGCAATCGGTGGTATCATCTATGCTTCCAAAGTAGGGTCCGGGCAGATTGATGCGGGATCACCGTTGTTAATGGAATCCGTAGCTGCTGTATTTGTCGGTTTCTCTGTATTTGGCGCGGGTAAACCCAATGTCATCGGAACCTTCATCGGTTCGGTTCTGATTGGTGTACTTGTGAACGGATTGACGATGATGAACGTACAGTATTTCACGCATGATATTGTAAAAGGTGGGGTTCTTGTACTTGCCCTGGCGGTTACATTTTACGTCTTAAACCGCAACCGGACTTGAAATTGTGGGCTGTCTGTATTAGTATGAAATTTGTTCGGCGTCTGAAATGCCCTTGGTTTCAGGCGACATTCTGCCGAAAATGACTGTTGACCGCTGGCGGAGATTTGTGTTCATCGCTCAAGATGTACGTAGATTTTTTGCGTATGAACGTATATTTCGCTATAAAACGGAAACACAGTATAACATTCAGGACATTGATTCAGGAGGTGAAAAACAAATGAACAAATCAGACTTGATTACACACGTATCCGAAGCGACTGAATTGTCCAAGAAAGATGTAACGAAAGCGGTTGATGCCGTATTCGAAGCAATCTCTGAGGCTCTTCAAAGCGGAGATAAAGTACAATTGGTTGGTTTTGGGAACTTCGAAGTTCGCGAGCGCTCTGCACGTAAAGGACGCAACCCGCAAACAGGTGAAGAAATCGAAATTCCTGCGAGCAAAATTCCTGCGTTCAAACCAGGTAAAGCGCTCAAAGACGGAATTAAATAAGATTTCTACATATTCCATATGTCGACAAAAAGACCGTGACTTGTTCACGGCCTTTTCTTTTGCCCTTTAATGATGATTCTTTCGGGTATCCGAGGGTTCAGGATCATCCGGTTGCCCGGCATAAGCAACGAGAATCAATTCTTCGCCAGCAGCTGCAGACAGATGCTGTTCAATTTCTTTTAACTGATGAATATGCTCGTCTGTGAGTGCGGCAGGGGTGTACTTCATGCAGATTCTCCTTTCTGTGGATATACAACTGTAGTATGACCCGAGGAAAGCCGATTCTTGCGGTTCATTCGCATAAGGCACTGGTTGACAAATGAAACAATCTTATTCATCATTAACGCTATCGAACTAGAAAAGGGGACGTGCGTGATGGATCATCCAACCGGCAATGATTATATTGTAATTAAGGCAGAGGAAAATGGTGTCCAGGTGATCGGATTAACCCGAGGTCAGGATACACGTTTTCATCACACCGAAAAATTGGACAAGGGTGAAGTAATGTTTGCCCAGTTTACCACTCATACTTCAGCTATTAAAATCCGGGGCAAAGCCACGCTGATTACCAAGCATGGACAGATTGAATCGGAGTAATGGACGGTTGAATACGATCAAATGAAGATTGCAGGCATAGCCTGCTTTTTTTCATTGTACAATGAGGTATGAGCCTTTACCGGACAGACTACACTAACAGGTAAAGGCAGGGAGGCGTATATGAAACCGCGGATGATTGTTACTGCTTCAATGCTGGCAACGGTTGCGGCGGTCTTTCTGCTTGTTGCAATACAAACCTTACATATGCGTACATCAGGCGGGGAAAACGTTCAGCCAGTCTCCGCATCACATCAACCAATCCAGCTAACGGAGGACAATCTCGTAGATGTGCTTAGCACCATGCAGCTATCTACGCCCATTGCGAGAGTAGAATGGAAACAGTCCATTTTGACACTGGACCTCAAGGTAAAGGGCACGGGTACGAGTTACACTGAAATCTATGAGAACATGGCAGCTGTGGCGGAGCTGAGTTTTCGGACTCTGGATAACGTCGAACAGGTGCTGCTGCGTGTGATGGCAGAAGATGAATGGATGCATAAAAGACATCTGTTACTTGCGGCTGATATTCGGCGTGGAGAGTGGCCCCTGTATGCGATTGAAACATTACGGAGCTGGAAAAGCGCTACCTTTTCGGATGAATTGAAGGACTGGTTTCATCTGATGGAGACCGAACTTTGGAAGAAGCAATTCGAAATGACAAGTCAGGGGTAATAGAATAGCAGGATTCAGTGCGTGCCCGTTCAACATATGATATAATATATAAGATTGTAGTGCAGAAATGGTTTAACAATGTATAGGCTCGGAGGCTGAGAATGAATTCATATCGCGTACCCCAACTAGCAAAGAAATATACGGATTACGACATGATTCGACAACATACGGAAATCCCATCATTTCCGGATAGCCGGGCACGTCTGCTGCAGGTATTTGTGGGACGCACAGACGAAAAGGTGCACCATGAGCTATACGCTCTTGCAACCTCGCTCGTTCAGTTGGCCATGGATACGCATGATCGAATCGATACCATTTCCGGAGAGCGTAGAGAACAGGAGATGCGTTCGCGTCAGCTGAATGTGCTCGCCGGGGATTATTTTAGTAGCCGTTTTTATCAATTGCTTGCCCATGCGGGCAGAATTGAAATGATTGGCAAACTTAGTGGTGCAGTTTCCGAAGTGAACGCACGCAAGATGACGCTGTATGAACGGATGAAGAAGCTTCTCGTTTCGGCTGATGAATACTTGCGTGAAACGGTACAGCTGAGGATGCAGCTGTTTCTTTCATTTACAGGCATGGTTCAAGAGAATGAAGAGTCGTTATGGAACAGCCTGTTGACCGAATTCAGCTCCTGCGAGACGATCGTGGAAGAACTGAAGCGGATGAATGACGAACAACAATTTCTTCATAGCTATGCATTCTGGCATATATACGAGCATGGGAATGACGATGAGCGAACTATGCTGCGTCAGTCTGAACCGGATGCACGCGCATGGAACGCTATGGTGATGAAGTATAAGGTTGGCGAAGCTCTGCTGGACAAGCTTCGAAAGTGTACACACCGCATTCAGCTGTTGTTGCAAGACGAGGAAGGGCGAATGGGCTTGCATGAGTTACATGCAATACTTGAACCTTACTTGACATATTTGCAGCCTTCACATGCGGCAGTAAGGGAAGATTGAGGGGAGACAGACGAATGGGGAGCGGAGAGACCAAACCGAAAGAAGAATATGTCCATTCGGTTTTTCAGAGTATAGCCGGTAAGTATGATGTCATGAATGATATTCTGAGTTTCCGCAGGCATAAGGCTTGGCGTAAATTCACGATGAAAAAGATGAATATGTCCAAAGGCGATACCGGTCTTGATTTGTGCTGCGGCACATGTGACTGGACGCTCGCCATGGCAGAGGCAAGTGAAACGGGGCACATGCACGGACTTGATTTCAGCAGCAATATGCTGGAGGTTGGTCAGACGAAGATCAATGCGGTGCAGCGTCAAAAGCAGATTACTCTGACACAGGGGAATGCCATGTCACTTCCTTTTGAAGATAATTCATTTGATTATGTGACGATTGGGTTCGGTCTGCGCAATGTACCTGATCTCAGACAAGTGTTGTCTGAAATGCAACGTGTGGTAAAACCGGGCGGTATGGTTGTTTGTCTGGAATTGTCCAAGCCAACATGGCAGCCATTCAAAGGCATTTATTATTTTTATTTTGAGAAGGTTTTACCGAATCTTGCCAAAGTGTTCGCTAAAAGTTTTGAGCAATACAAATGGCTGCCGGACTCTCTGGCAATTTTTCCGGGAAGGAAGGAACTGGCAGACATTTTTGAAGAAACCGGATTGCAGCAAGTGCAGGCCTACCCTCTGACCGGAGGCATCGCGGCACTGCATATTGGAACCAAGGAGAATCAGCATGTTTAGGAAAATTCGCATCTTTTTAGAAATGATCAAGATTGAACACACGCTTTTTGCTTTACCATTTGCATTTATGGGAGCCATCCTCGGCTCCATGGTAGTGAACGGTACGTTCCCAACCTGGATGCAGATTATCTGGGTATTACTTGCGATGGTCGGTGCACGTAGTGCAGCTTTCGGTTTGAACCGAATTATTGACCAAGCCATTGATGGTAAAAATCCGCGTACTGCGATGAGAGCCATCCCGGCAGGGCTGTTGAAAAATGGTGAAGTGGTTATATTCGTCATCATCTCATTTATATTGTTATTCTGGGCCTCATCCAATCTTAATGTATTATCCATGCAACTGTTACCGATTGCTGTGTTTATGCTGGTGCTGTATTCGTACACCAAACGATTCACATGGTTATGCCACGTCGTTCTTGGAATGACGATTGGTTTGGCACCACTTGGTGGTTGGGTAGCTGTAACGGGTACGATGGATTGGACAGCGATTGTGCTGTACGTTACGATTGTGTTCTGGACAGCAGGTTTTGATATTATCTATGCATGTCAGGATCTGGAATTCGATCAGGGAGAGGGTCTTCATTCCATACCTTCCCGTTTTGGCTTAGCCAAATCATTGCAGATCGCCAAGTTCTTCCATGTGGTTACAGCGGTTGGTTTTCTTGCGTTATTGTTAATGACAGATCTGAGCTGGTGGTATGGCGCAGGCATGTTGGTTACGTATGGAATACTTTTCTATCAACACTATATTGTATCGCCTAATGATATGAGCCGTGTTCAAACGGCATTCTTTACCATGAACAGTTTGCTCAGTTTAATCGTATTTACGTTTACTTTGATTGATCTGGCGGTGAAGTAATGGTACAGCAGCCGGACAATAAACGACTGGTTGTCGGAATTACCGGAGCGAGTGGCAGTATATATGGCATTCGATTAATTGAAACGCTGCTTGATCTGGATTATACCGTTCATCTGGTCATATCCAATGCAGGGTGGCGTGTACTGAAAGAAGAAATGGACTGGGATGTGACGAATCGAGACGCGGTGCTGGAAGAAAAATTCGGCAACCGTGCCGGTTCTCTGATCTATCATCCTGTGAGTGATATAGGGGCCTCCATCGCAAGTGGTTCTTATTTGGCCGAAGGCATGATTATCATGCCTTGTTCCATGGGAACTCTCTCATCCATCGCGCAAGGATCTTCGGATAATCTGATGTCCCGCGCAGCTGATGTCATGATGAAAGAAGGAAGGACGCTGATCCTCGTACCACGTGAGACGCCTCTTCATGCGATTCATCTGGAAAACATGTTGAAGCTCTCCCGTCTTGGTGTACGAATGATACCAGCTATGCCTGCTTTTTATTACAAGCCTCAGAGTATGGATGAGTTGATTCTGTTTTTGGTGGGGAAAGTGCTGGATAGCTTGCGCATCCCACATCAACTTTTTAAAAGATGGGGAGAACCGGATGAACGGGGATAACGATTGAGTCCGATCCACGGCTGTCATTTTTGACAAGGCGTTGCACGGTGTCGTTGTCCCCCGAATCCCGGGGTATTGGTGAGTGCTGATGGTTAGTCTTCTTATACCACAGTCTTGACCCATGCTCCGGCAACTTCTGTACTTTTGTTTCAGAACAAGTCGCAGAGTTTAATTTCCGGGTGTCGGCCATGACATTCGAAGAAGAATAATACGTTAGATTACCTTATAGAAGAACACAAGCAAGAACGGTAAGCCGGGTTTTTCGTGATGCCTGCAGGCCCGACTTGCTGGAGGGGAAGGTAAGCATGGATTTATGGACTGACAATACGCTGATACGGGTGAACGAATGAAACTATTGGATATTTTCGGGTTGTTAAAAAAGGACATGGATTACATTGAGAAAGAGTTGTATCGCAGTGTTCGAGGAGAACAGAAGCTGCTTAGTGAAACGTCTCTTCATCTGCTCAAAGCAGGAGGAAAACGGTTGCGGCCCGTTTTTGTGTTACTTGGCGGGAAATTTGGTACATATGATATTGAACGTCTGAAGTTGGTTGCGGTTCCGCTGGAACTCATTCATTCCGCTTCCCTTGTTCATGATGATGTTATTGATAATGCGGAGACACGTCGTGGGAAACCCACGGTGAAGTCAAAATGGGATAATCGGATTGCCATGTACACTGGAGACTATATCTACGGTAAGGCACTTGAAATGACTTCCGGATTATCCGACCCGGCTATTCATCGCATACTTGCCAAAGCCATGGTACAGATGTCCATCGGTGAGATGGAGCAGATTCGGGACTTTTTCAATACGGGACAAAGTGTTCGTAATTACTTGCTACGGATTCGCCGTAAAACAGCACTTCTGATTGCGGTCAGTTGTCAGTTAGGGGCTTTGGCCACACGTGCCCCTGAGCATGTATCTTCTCTGCTGTATACTTATGGCTACAATGTGGGGATGGCTTTCCAGATTCAAGATGATGTACTTGATCTGGTAGGTACGGAGAAACAACTTGGCAAGCCACCTGGCAGTGACATGAAGCAGGGGAATATCACTCTTCCTGTGCTGTATGCGCTCCAAGAGCCTGAACTGCGTGAACCTCTGCTGAAGGAGATTTCCCGTGTCCAGCATGAGGAAGGACGGGCCAGTGCATCGGATGCAATTGGAATGATTCGCCAAAGTCAAGGAATTGCTAAAGCAGAAGCCCTTGCTGACCGATATATGAAGAAAGCGCTCGATGCTCTGGATCAACTGCCTAACATCAAGACGACCAAAAATTTGCGTGATATCGCTCATTTTGTGGTGAAACGTACACATTAAACATTGTATGACCCAAGACTCACAACCACAGATAAACAGATGTGTGAAATTCCTCATTGGGAGGATTTGGACATGTATGTTACAATCAGAGGGATTGCGTTTACATAGTGATTAACTTTGAACCGTGAGTGAGGAGTGAGCTGATGGATCGTACATTTTTGATGGTGAAGCCGGATGGTGTGCAGCGTGGTTTGATCGGTCGAATTATTAGCCGTCTGGAAGACAAAGGATTTAAGTTGGTGGCAGGTAAATTGGTACAGATGTCTGAGGATCAGGCAAAGCGCCATTATGCTGAACATGAGGGCAAACCTTTTTTCGATGATTTGGTTCGTTTTATCACATCCGGGCCTGTATTTGCCATGGTGTGGGAAGGGGACGATATTGTGGCGCTTGCCCGCATTGTCATCGGAAAAACCAATGTGAAGGAAGCCGCTCCGGGTACCATTCGCGGAGACTTCGCCAGCCACACACCACATAATCTGATTCATGGGGCAGATTCGCCGGAAAGTGCTTCCCGTGAAGCAGCAAATTTCTTTGCTTCAGATGAACTGGTGGTATACGACAAGAGCATCGCAGCCTGGTTGTAATTATTAGCCAAAAGGGTGATACACGATGCTGGAGCAAGAACAACTACTAGACCCGGATTACACCGGATTCATTCGTAAAATCAAAGAGAGCACAGGCATTGATCTTGCTCAATACAAGGAAGGCCAGATGAAAAGAAGGCTGACCACACTTCGCAACAAAAACGGGTTTCATACATTTTCTATCTTTTTTGAGGCTATGCAGAAAGACAAATCATTGTTCTACGAGTTCCTTGATCGTATGACGATTAACGTGTCGGAATTCTGGCGTAATCCCAATCGTTGGGAAGTACTGCGGGACGAGATCCTGCCTGAGCTGCTGGGTTCCAAGCGTCGTGTCAAAGTGTGGAGTGCAGCCTGTTCAACAGGTGAAGAACCATATACACTTGCCATGATTCTGGACACGATGGGTATTTTGAAGGACAGCTCCATTACAGCAAGCGACCTGGATGAAGGTGCATTGGCCAAAGCCAAGGAAGGGCGTTATATGGAACGCTCACTTAAGGATGTGCCAAAGGAAACGGCGAACCGTTACTTCAAGCAGGATGGCTTGGTATACCGTATTGATGAGCAACTCAAAAATTCAATCAAGTTCATGAAACAAAATTTGCTGGTGGACCGTTTTGACGATGGGTACGATCTGATTGTGTGCCGGAATGTCATGATCTATTTTACCGAGGAAGCCAAAAACCTGTTGTATCACAAATTTGCAGCAAGTTTGCGTCCAGGCGGTATTTTGTTTGTGGGCAGTACGGAGCAGATCTTCTCCCCGGGACAATATGGTCTGGAGACAGCAGAGACATTCTTCTATCGGAAGAAATAATGATATTGGTTGTTGAGCCGTCTGAAGCACATGTACATGTGTTCAGGCGGTTATTTGTATATCAAGCACAAGAAAGAGCCGACTTTCTTGTCAAAGCCGGTCAGCTATACTATAATAAGCAAAGAAATTATGGGATTTTAGCAATGTGAAGTTTAACAGTTTAAAGGGGGAACGTATTATGAGTTTACGCTATTTAACCGCAGGGGAGACGCACGGACCCCAATTGACCGCTATTATTGAAGGATTGCCAAGTAATTTGACGATTAACTTTGAAGAACTGAATTTCCAGCTTCACCGCCGCCAGAAGGGTTATGGCCGTGGACGTCGGATGCAGATCGAGAAGGATCAGGCCAATTTCGTTGGTGGTATCCGTCACGGATATACAACAGGTGCTCCAGTAGCGCTGGTTGTTCAAAATAATGACTGGAAACATTGGCAGAATATTATGAATATTGAGCCGATCGAAGGCAGTGACGAAGAGAAACGTCGCGTTCATCGTCCGCGTCCTGGACACGCCGATCTGAACGGTGGACTCAAGTATAATCTCAAAGACTTGCGTAACGTACTGGAGCGTTCCAGTGCGCGTGAGACAACGGTACGTGTGGCATGTGGTGCCATTGCACGTCAGTTCCTGGCTGAATTCGGGATTAAGGTAGCTGGGCGCGTGCTTCGCATTGGAGAGATCGTAGCTCCTTACCATGACCTTCCGATTGATGAACTGATCGCAGTGACAGAAGCTTCCTCTGTACGTGTCACAGATGCTGAGACTGAGAAGAAGATGGAAGCCTACATTGACCAGATCAAACAGGAAGGTGACTCCATTGGAGGAATTGTAGAGTGTATTGTTGAAGGTGTGCCTGTTGGTCTGGGAAGTTATGTTCAATACGATCGCAAGCTGGACGCACGAATCGCTCAAGGCGTAATGTCCATTAATGCATTCAAAGGTGTAGAGATTGGTATTGGATTCGAAGCCGGAGTCATTCGTGGTTCACAGGTGCATGATGAGATCATGCACACGGATGAGCGCGGTTACCACCGGGCAACCAACCGTCTCGGTGGATTCGAAGGTGGGATGACGAACGGTATGCCAGTGGTTGTACGTGGTGTGATGAAGCCGATCCCAACGTTGTATAAGCCACTGCAAAGTGTCGATATTGATACGAAAGAAGCATTTACGGCTCAGGTTGAGCGCTCAGACGCTTGTGCTGTACCCGCAGCAAGTGTGGTTATGGAGCATGTCGTTGCGTGGGAGATTGCCAAAGCATTCCTGGAGAAATTCGGCGGGGATTCGATGGAAGAGATCCGTGCGAACGTTGCCAGCTATAACGCTCAGCTGGAGAATTACTAATATGCGTCAGCTGACGGTACAGTTGGAGGAACGCTCATATCCGATTCTGATTGGTAGCGGCCTATTGGCGCAAGCACCTCAATATTTTGAGCAATATGGCTTGACCAAAAAAAGTCCTTTACTCATCATTACAGACGAAAATGTGGCTCCCAAATACTTGTCAGGTTTGGAGCAAACGCTGCGTACGGCTGGTTATACAGTCGTATCGGCGGTTGTCCCCTCTGGTGAAACATCGAAATCCCTTTCGGTGTACCAGGATATGATGACTGTCGCTATCGAAGGCAAACTGGATCGGAGTTCTGCGATTCTGGCCCTAGGTGGGGGTGTCGTAGGTGACCTGGCTGGCTTTGTTGCTGCTACATATATGCGTGGAATCAAGTTTGTTCAAGTACCTACAACGATTTTGGCGCATGACAGCAGTGTGGGCGGCAAAGTAGCTGTCAATCATCCGCTGGCCAAAAATATGATCGGTGCATTCCACCAGCCTGAGCTTGTACTTTACGATGTGGATACACTACAATCTTTGCCGCCACGAGATGTTTCGGCAGGTTTGTCAGAGATGTTGAAGCACGGACTGATCCGTGATGAGGCTTTTGCACATTGGTGTGAGGAACATGCGGAAGAACTGCTTGCGCTTAATCCGGAAGCACTGGGATACGGCTTGGAACGAGGGTGTAGCATTAAGGCAGAGATTGTATCCAGAGACGAACGGGAAAATGGAGAACGTGCGTTGTTGAACCTGGGACATACGATTGGTCATGCGATTGAAGCGATTGCCGGTTACGGAGAATTCCTGCATGGAGAAGCGATCTCGATCGGTATGGCTGGATCAGCATTGCTTGGTGAGAAGCTTGGTGCGCCAGCAGGTCTCTATGAAGATACGGTCCGCATGTTGCGTTCACTTCGCCTTCCGACAACAATGCCTGCGCATCTGGACACAGATGCATTAATGGAAGCGATGATGCATGACAAAAAGTTCCGTGAAGGTCATATGGTCTTCATCATTCCTGACCGGATTGGAGCTGCAAAAATTGTGAAGGACGTACCTGTGGCGGCGGTTCGGGACGTCATCGAAATGCTCAGGAAGGGAGAATAACAGCAATGGTCACACGGGGAATTCGCGGGGCTACAACAGTCACGCATAACAACGAAGAACAGATTTTGAAGGAAACGGCTGTATTGTTGCAGGAGATCGTGGATCGCAATGAGATCCAACCGGAAGATATCTGCAGTGTATGGATTACGTTAACTGGGGATCTGGATGCTGCTTTCCCGGCAAAAGCTATTCGCCAACTGGACGGCTGGGAGCTTGTACCACTGATGTGTGCACTGGAAGTTCCGGTTAAAGGTGCCTTGGCACAGTGCATCCGTTTCATGGTACATGTGAATACGAACAAGAGTCAGAATGAAATCAATCATGTGTATCTGAATGGTGCGCAGGCATTACGTCCGGATCTGGCAGCACCTTCTGGTTCTTAAGCAAGTGGGTTGTCAAACCGGTTATAATGATGTATAGTGAGAACCAGTTGAGTAGAGTAGAGATTGAGCTGAGAGCAGCTGAGCTAGTGGAGTATATAGCAGAGTCCAGTGGGTGGTAACCGGGGCAACAGAAACCGGTCAACTGATTCACGGTACGTCGTGCTACGGAATAGGTAACAGGAACAGGGCGAACAAATTTGTCTTAGGACATCTTTTGTTTTGATATATTTTGGTACAAACACAATCAATGTACTCTCCCTTATTAATGAAATATTGGACTGAGTGGTTGACGTGTTATGACTGAAGTATCCTGATAGAATGATGTGACTTGCATCCATTCAGCAACCTGTGCATAATCCGACAGCGAAGTATAGGGACTTGTTATTTATGAAGCATCACCCTGTTAAATACAGCTTATAACCAAACCTCTACCTGATGGTAGAGGTTTTTTTCGTATATATAACTTTTTCTTCTACCTAAATCTGAAAGGACGTGATCTGATGATAACGCCAAACGTTAATCAAGTACTGAAAATGTCGAATGAGTATAATCTGATTCCGGTAGTCAAACGGATTCTGGCAGACATGGAGACTCCGATTCGAATATTCCGCCGTTATGCTGACAACGACCGTGCATTCCTGCTGGAAAGTGTAGAGGGTGGTATTCAATGGGCGAGATACTCGTTCATCGGTACAGCTCCGTTCCTGATGATTTCGGCGAAGAAAGGCCGGATTGTTGTAGAAGAAGCAGGAAAGACCCGTGAATTGCCAGGCAAACCGATTGAAGAACTGAAAGCATTGCTGCGTAAGTACCGCAGCCCGAAAGATGATGAACTGCCACCATTCACAGGTGGGGCAATTGGATTCTTCGGATACGATCTGCTTTCCTATTATGAGAAGCTTCCGGCTCACGCGCTGGATGATCTGAATATGGATGACATTCGTTTTATGTTCTGCGACCAGATTATCGTGTTTGACCATGTGAAGCAGCAAATGCTGTTAGTCGGTAATGTACACGTCAAAGACGGGGCAACGGATGATGAGATACGTCAAGCGTATGCAGTGACTTCGGAGAAGCTGGAGCAGGCCGCAGAACGTTTGCAGCAGCAAGGACCCGGGGAGAACCTGAATCCGCGTTCTATTCCGGGAGACGTCGAACTGGGGGATATTCGCTCCAACCTCACGAAGGAGCAGTTTATCGGCAATGTGGATCAAGCCAAAGAATACATCCGCGCAGGTGATATTTTTCAAGTGGTATTATCCCAGCGCTTTCATATCGATACGGAAGTTTCTCCGCTTCACGTGTATCGCGTGCTTCGGACGCTAAATCCATCGCCTTACATGTACTACCTCAAGATGGATGATGAGATTATCGTCGGTACCTCGCCGGAGGCACTGGTCAAGGTGGACGGAAATCGTGTGGGGACACGACCAATTGCAGGCACACGTCCAAGAGGGGCGACAGAAGCGGAAGATCGTGCACTTGCTGCAGATCTGCTCCAGGATGAGAAGGAACGTGCAGAACATTTGATGCTGGTAGATTTGGGCCGTAACGATCTGGGCCGTGTATCCAGCTTCGGAAGTGTGAAATGTGACATGTTCATGGAGATTGAACGGTATTCTCACGTTATGCACATGGTATCCAACGTTACGGGCGAGCTTAGAGACGACAAGGATTTCTTCGATGCATTCCTCTCATGTTTGCCTGCGGGTACCGTATCCGGTGCACCGAAATTGCGTGCGATGGAGATTATCGCGGAACTGGAGAAAGAGGCACGGGGTGCCTATGCAGGAGCGATCGGATACCTCGGATTCTCGGGTAACATGGACTCCTGTATTACGATTCGTACGATTATTTTCAAAAAAGGAAAAGCATATGTTCAGGCCGGAGCGGGAATCGTGTGGGATTCTGTGCCTGAGAATGAATACGAGGAAACGGTTAACAAAGCCAAAGCGCTGCTTAAGGCGATTCGAACAGCAGAAGCAATGTTTCCTGCCAAAGACAAAGACAGCACGTTGAGACTGGCGAATGCAGACTATTTTGTCACACCAGCGGCCGCTAAGAACTGAGAGAGGAGAGACCGGAGATGAACATGAACCCAATGATGAATGAGAAATCAGTAACACCCGTAGCTGAGATTGCTCGTGAGGAGGGCATGAAGAATGGCCTGGCAAAAGTTTTGGAGGGCGGCCATTTGGAGCAAGCCGAAGCACGAGATTTGATGTACTCGATCATGAGAGGTGAGGCAACGCCGGCTCAAATCGGAGGTTTGCTGATGGCGCTGCGGATGAAAGGGGAAACGGTGGATGAGATCACGGGTTTTGCTGAAGCGATGCGTGGTCAAGGCGGACGAATTCTCACCGATGGCAGCGGCTTGCTGGACACTTGTGGAACAGGCGGATCGGGTATTCACAAATTCAATATTTCCACAGCATCCGCCATCATTGCTTCGGCCGTCTCGGTTCGGGTCGCCAAACATGGCAACCGTTCTGCTTCAGGCAAAGCGGGAAGCGCGGATGTATTAGAGGCACTCGGTGTAAATATTCATCTGAACGGTGAGCAGGCCAGACAATGTCTGGATGACATCGGAATCTGCTTCTGTTTTGCCCAGGTATATCACCCTTCCATGCGGCATGCAGCAGGACCAAGAAAAGAGCTGGGTGTTCGTACCATTTTCAACATGCTCGGACCTTTAACGAATCCTGCCGGAGCGGATCGCCAATTGCTTGGCCTGTATGATCGCTCCCGGACGCCGATGATTGCTGAAGTACTGAATCGTCTTGGTCTCAAAAGAGCGTTGGTTGTGGCCAGTCATGATGGTCTGGATGAAATCAGCATCTCGGCACCGACTCAGGTATCTGAACTTCGCAATGGTGAAGTGCATACCTATGATATTGATCCACGTGACATGGGCTTGTCTCTGCATCCGCTCGAAGCAGTACTTGGAGGAGATGCGGCACAGAATGCCGAAATTATTAAGAGGATCTTTCAGGGCGAGCAGAGTGCCTACCGCGACGTCGTTCTGCTGAACGCCGGAGCATGCATCTATGTATCCGGTCTTGCAGATAGCATTGCAGAAGGGGTGACACTTGCCGCAGAAGCGGTAGATTCGGGGAAAGCTGCCGGGAAGCTTGAACAGTTAATTCATACAACGGAGGCGTACAGTCATGTATCTTGATCGAATCGTTGCAACCAAACATAAAGAAGTTGAAGTTCTGGCACAAACATTTCGCATGGATGAAGCTATCCAAAAAATCGAACAACTACCCGCAACCCGGGGGTTCGAACAAGCATTATCGAGCAGACGCAATCGCAAACTCGGTCTTATCGCTGAAGTGAAGAAAGCTTCGCCTTCCAAAGGGTTGATCCGTCCGGATTTTCATCCGGTAGAGATTGCTGCTGCTTATGAACGAGCGGGTGCAGACTGCATCTCCGTATTAACAGATGTGTCGTATTTCCAAGGAAATAATGAGTACTTGCAGGCTATCCATCAGGCGGTGAATATTCCGCTATTACGCAAGGATTTTATTATAGATGAACGACAGATTGCCGAGGCAAGATTGCTGGGTGCAGATGCAATTCTGCTGATTGCCAGCATACTGACACCAGAACAGATTCGTCAATATCTGGAATTCGCCAAAAGTCTGGGGCTGGATGCCTTAATTGAAGTCCACGATCGGACAGAACTGGAGCAAGTATTGGAAATTCAGGAGGCAACTCTTGTGGGCATCAACAATCGTAATTTGAAAACATTCGAAACCAGTCTGAATACGACACTGGATTTGATGGAATTGATTCCGAGTGGTGTCACCTTGATCAGTGAAAGTGGAATTGATGGACCAGAATCAACAGTACCTCTGCTCCAAGCAGGTGTTCACGGTATTCTCGTAGGGGAGCACCTCATGCGTAAGGATGATGTCGAGGCAGCTGTATATGATCTGATGGGACCCAAATGATGAATACCTCCATAAAAGATGGCACAGGCGACAGTCAGTCAGAACTGAGAAACCCGCTGCCAGCGGCCGTAAAAATATGTGGACTTCAGGACGTTGAAGTGCTAAAATCGATGATAAACTTGCCTGTGGATTACATTGGTGTTGTTTTTGCCAAGTCACGCCGCCGAATCGAACCTGAGCTGGCTGCTATATTAAGAACGGTGCTGTTCGAATGGTCTGCTTATGATCGACCGAAGCTTGCTGGTGTATTTGTGAATCCTACTCTCGAAGAGCTGGAACACATTATGGAGGTCGTTCAACTGGATGTTATTCAACTGCATGGACAAGAGACTGTGGAATTTTGCCAGCAGGTGAAGCAGCGGTGGAATGCCGAGGTGTTCAAAGCTATTTCTTTTCCAAAAGATGAAACGGGTTCGGAAGCTGATGATACAGCCATAACGGCTCTTGATGCTTACGATAAATTCGTGGATGCGATATTACTCGATACCTATGATCCTCAGTATGGAGGAGGCTCCGGCAAAACCTTTGCCTGGGAACGTATTCCTGCCTATGCCGAATGGGCGAAAAGTCACGGCATTGGGATGTTCGTTGCAGGAGGTTTGCAGTCGGACAATGTACAACAACTAATACAGACATATGCACCTTTCGGCGTCGATGTATCTAGCGGCGTGGAGACTGAAGGTGTGAAAGATATCGCCAAAATTACAGCATTCGTAGAAAGGGTGAAGCAGGCATGACACATCAATTGCCGGATCAACACGGGCGTTTCGGTCCCTTCGGAGGCCGCTTTGTACCCGAGACACTAATGAACGCACTCATTGAACTAGAGGAGGCCTATAGCCACTTCTCGGAAGACGAGGATTTTAACAAGGAACTGAACTATCTGCTAAGCGAGTATTCTGGACGTGAAACGCCATTGTACCATGCAGAGCAATTATCTCGTCGGTTGGGCGGACCTAAAATTTATCTGAAACGTGAAGATCTGAATCATACAGGTGCACACAAAATTAATAACGCCATTGGACAGGGTTTGCTTGCCAAACGCATGGGCAAGAAGAAAGTGATTGCCGAAACGGGAGCAGGCCAACATGGCGTTGCAACTGCGACAGTAGCTGCATTGCTCGGACTGGAATGCAAAGTATTTATGGGCGAAGAGGATACACAGCGTCAGCAGTTAAACGTATTTCGGATGAAGCTGCTTGGAGCAGAAGTGATTCCGGTGACGTCTGGAACACGTACATTGAAGGATGCAGGTAATGAAGCACTTCGTTATTGGGTCAGCAATGTGGAGGATACGTTCTATGTCCTCGGATCCGTTGTTGGTCCCCATCCTTATCCGATGATGGTTCGGAATTTCCAGCGTGTGATTGGTGATGAGACCCGTCGTCAGATTCAGGAGATCGAGGGACGTTTGCCAGATGTGATTGTAGCTGCTGTCGGTGGCGGTAGTAATGCAATCGGTATGTTCTATCCATTTATCGGTGATCAGGATGTGAAACTTGTTGGCGTTGAGGCCGCAGGCAAAGGGGTAGATACCGAGTATCACGCGGCGACAATGAGCAAGGGTACGCATGGTGTATTCCAGGGCTCCATGAGCTACTTGTTGCAGGATGAATATGGACAAGTACAGGAGGCACATTCCATCTCGGCCGGGCTTGATTATCCGGGTGTAGGTCCGGAACACTCCTATCTCAAAGATATTGAGCGGGCGAAATATGTACCGATTACGGACCAGGAAGCTCTGGATGCTCTGCAATTGCTATGCCGGACGGAAGGAATCATTCCTGCTCTTGAGTCTGCACATGCGGTGGCTCAAGTTGTTAAATTGGCGCCTGAACTTACAGCGGACGATATCGTTGTCATCTGTCTGTCGGGACGGGGAGACAAGGATGTTGAATCCATCATGAAATACACGGGAGGCGACTTGGCATGAATCTGATGGACCAGACCTTCCAGCAATTAAAGGAACAGAATCAAACGGCACTTATCCCATTTCTAACCGTTGGAGACCCGGATGTGGAGACAACGGTCGATATCATCAAGGAGCTTGAGCAGGCCGGAGCAGACATTCTGGAACTGGGTGTTCCGTACTCCGATCCGCTAGCGGATGGACCCGTCATTCAGCGTGCTTCCGAACGTGCATTGAAGAGCCGGGTTACCATTCGTACTGTCATGGAGACAGCTGCAAAAGCTCGTGAGGCAGGTGTGAAACTGCCTTTTGTGCTGTTCACCTATTATAATCCGGTGTTGCAGACTGGACTGGATGTGTTCTTTGAAGAGTTGGTCAAACACGATATTAGCGGCATGATCATTCCGGATCTGCCAATTGAGGAATCGGAAGAAATGCGTGAGCGTGCACATCGTGCCGGTGTACATCTGGTTCCGCTCGTTGCACCTACGTCTAATGAACGGATTGAGCGGATTGTGACGGGAGCGAGCGGATTTATCTATTGCGTTTCTTCCCTTGGTGTAACCGGAGAGAGGGCTTCTTTCTTTGATGGTGTAGAAAGCTTCATCGAGACGGTGAAAAGTCTGACAGACCTTCCGGTGGCGGTAGGTTTCGGTATCTCCAGTCATGAGCAAGTGGCGCATTTCTCTCGTATCTGCGATGGCGTTGTTGTAGGAAGTGCTATCGTTCGTCAGGTGGAGGACGCGATTCCTTTGCTTGAAAATCCCGATACGCGTGAAGCGGGACTGTTGCAAATTCGCAACTTTGTGGCACAATTAAAAGGATAGGGATGTCCTGAAAGTACATTCTTTGGACACGTGCAGTACAAGCTTAATCGTGTCCAATATTATTTCAATAACAGGAGGCGGTCGGGTTGAAACCGAAATCCCAGATTGTCAATCTGCCTGTGTACCAGCCGGGCAAACCGATTGAAGAAGTGAAACGTGAACTGGGGCTTGAACAAGTCATCAAGCTGGCCTCCAACGAAAACCCATACGGCAGTTCTCCTGCCGCTCTGGAAGCCATTACGAGAGAAATGACTAATATAAGCATATACCCTGACGGTAGCTCAGCTGAGCTGACAGGGGTTCTTGCCAAGCATCTTGGCGTGGAACGGAACAATCTTATATTTGGTTGTGGTTCCGATGAGATTATTGCTTTGATCACGAGAGCTTTCTTCTTACCGGGTGACGAGACCATTATGGCTGATCAGACATTCTCCGTATACAAAAGCAATGCAGATATTGAGGGTGCCGTAACCATCGAAGTGCCTCTGAAGGATGGAACGCATGATCTGAGCTCCATGCTCGCACAAATCAATGACAAGACTAAAGCAGTATGGGTATGTAACCCAAATAACCCTACCGGAACAATTATTTCCGAACAGGAACTTATCGCATTTATGGACCGCGTGCCTGCTCATGTGATGGTTATACTGGACGAAGCGTACTATGAATTCGTAACCGATGAAGCATATCCACAAAGTGTGCCATTAATTGAACGGTACCCGAATCTGGTCATTCTGCGGACGTTCTCTAAAATTTACGGTTTAGCTTCGCTCCGGATTGGGTACGGTATTGCACGTCCCGAAATTATTGATTTGATTAACCGTGTACGTGAGCCATTTAACACTTCGCGTTTTGGACAGGTGGCAGCAACGGCTGCACTACTGGATCAGGAGTTTGTTCAAGAGTGCTCGAAGCGGAATGCAGCGGATCGGGATTTTCTGCAAAATGAATTTACGCGGTTGGGATTGTCGTATTTCCCTTCGCAGGGTAACTTTATTATGGTTGATCTGAATATGCCTTCGGCAACGGCGTTCCAATCCTTGCTCAAACAAGGCATTATCGTTCGCCCAGGATTCCACGTATATCCAACATACATTCGTGTGTCCGTCGGAACATCAGAACAGAACCGTGCATTTGTCACGGCACTGGAGAACACGCTGGCTGAGAAGGCGGTAGCACGCCCTTAATACTGGCGATGAAAGAGTGAGGACCCATGAAACTAAAAATTGCAATGATCGGTGTAGGACTCATTGGCGGATCACTGGCGCTTTGCTTCAAAGGCAAGCCAGGTGTATCCGTGATGGGCTACGCCCATTTGGAGGAACTGAAGGCCAAGTACATAGCGAGCGGTGTAGTGGATGATGCTACGCTCTCTCTGGAAGAAGCGGTAGAGGATGCCGACTTTATTTTTTTGTGTGTGCCCGTAGGTTTGCTTGAATCCTATTTCGAACAGCTCTCCAAGCTACCATTGAAAAAAGGATGCATTATCACGGACGTAGGCAGTACCAAAGCTTCCATTGCCGCTTGTGCCGAGCATGTGCGGTTGACCGACGCCTACTTCATTGGTGGTCATCCGATGGCAGGATCGGAGCGTGCAGGCGTAGATGCGGCCTCAGCTGTGTTGTTTGAGAATGCATACTACGTCTTAACTCCTTCAGAACATGTGCCTGAGGAAGCGTACAGCAGGTTGTCTGAGCTTCTTGCGTATACGCGGGCACAGATCGTACGTGTGGAGCCACTACTGCATGATGACATTGTGGGGGCGATTAGTCATCTGCCACATGTTATTGCTGTTGCATTGGTGAATCAGGTACGTCAATATAATGAATCGAATCCGCTGTATAAAATGCTGGCAGCAGGCGGTTTCCGGGACATTACCCGGATTGCGTCCAGTGACGCCATTGTATGGAGAGACATCTTGCTTAGCAACCGTGATGTGCTGTTGGGCTTGCTCAAGGACTGGAATAGCCAAATGACGGCCTTCACGGATATGCTGGAACATCAGAATGGTGAAGGAATTGAGGATGCATTCCGTCAGGCCCGCGAGTTCAGGAGTGTATTGCCAGAGCGACGTAAAGGCATGATTTCGCCGTTATTTGATCTGTATACCGATGTCCAGGATGCACCTGGTATGATCGGTAAGATCGCAACCGAGCTTGGTGCGAATGACATCAACCTGAGCAACTTGGAAATTATCGAGAACCGGGTGGATGTGCCGGGGATCATGCGTCTGTCCTTCCGTCAGGAAGAAGATATGGAACGAGCGAAGACTCTGCTGGATTCCTTGGGATATCAGGTGTGGATATAAGACGAGATAGGGGGCGAAAGCCCTCTTTTTTGAGAGCTTATATGTAGAGTTATTCATTGATTTTCCTCCACAAAGAAAAGGAGTTATTATCCTGAATTTCCGAAAGTTATAATGAAATCAAACAATTTTACTTAAAGTGTTGACAAAATGAAAACGTATACATATAATAAGGGTACAGTATGGTTTCTCTCCACTCCTATCCAATAACTGTATTGCTCCACGTGAGCAATGGCCGCTTATGTAAGCGGTCTTTTTTTTGTCTTAAAAGATTTCTGAAAGTTATTTATATGTTAATATTTACACTTTTTATTACATCCTCTATTTACATCACTCTCCTTAATCTGTTAGGATACTTTAGATCAAAAAAATATCACATTTTTGTAACCTTTTCAGTATTTCGTTCGTCTATATAAGCAAGTCTTACCAAAAAGGCGCAAAATGAAGTCATGAACGTGAAAAACACGGCATATGAATGACAGGTCGGGTTTCTGTGGAGAGCAATGGATTTGCCAGGATGATGCAGACCGTTGTACAATAAATACTGTTAATGTAGAAACGTTGGGGAAATTGCCATTACATAGGGGAATTTGGCGGGAAGGCCAGTTATGGCGCTGAACGCTGTTTATATGCGGTGAGAACCGCAACTTTTTTGTGCCTGTTCGGTAATACATGGATAGAGTCGAACGGGGAGAAGCACATGGATGGGCGAGGAGGGGTCGCACTCAAATGACGGATTCCCAGTTGATTCGAGAGATCAAGGAAGGTAACCTGGAGTTATATTCCGAGCTGATGAGTCGTTATCAGCGTAAAATACTGGCTTTCGTATATCATATGTTGAAAAGTTCCAATATGGAGCTGCTTGCGGAAGATCTCTGTTCTGAGACTTTCTATAAGGCGTTCCGCAGTCTGCACTCTTTCCGTGAGGTGGATGCCTCATTCTCAACCTGGTTATACACCATTGCGAGAAATACGGTACTGAGTGAGCTTCGCAAACAGCGCAGCGGAAATGTCCCACTTGAAGAGAGCGGGATTGTGCCCGTTGCTCCTTCGGAGAATACACCGGAGTATGCTGTACTACGCAGCGAGCGGGTGATGCTGGTTAGGGATGCGATTAACAATTTGCCGGAGAAGCAGCGTTCTGCGATTATACTCCGTGAGTATGATCAACTAGACTACCAAGAGATTGCGAATATTCTTGGGCAGAGCGTCAGTTCTGTGAAATCGCTATTATTCAGAGCAAGATCAAGCGTGAAAACTCAATTGGAACCTTATTTCTTCGAACCGGTGTACGAGCCATATGAAGGGATGAAGAACCGATGAATTGCAATGAAGCCCAGGAACTGTTTGCACTGGTCTGGGACTTGCCGGAAAATCATCCTCAGCGGATTGCATTTCATGCTCATCTCGCTGGTTGTGAAGAGTGCTCCGAGCAGTTTGAGGTCTGGGAAGAAGCTCAGATCTTGCTGCACAGCATTCCGGTTCCAGTGACAGAACAACAGGCAGAGAGAGTAAACCGTAACGTTATGGACCGGATCTACGCGGAGTCTCCATGGCTACTGCCGGAAGAGGCAAAGGTTAATCGTTTCTCTGCTGCGATTCGCAAGCATATGTCTTTGTGGATTGCCGCGTTCCTGGCTATTTTTTTATGCAGCTTTCTGTACATGGCAATGTTTAAGCCAGATGTATCAGAAGCTGAGCAAACCAAGGTTGTTGCTACAGGTATTCTGGAGACAGGGGTTGCCGGAAGCGGACCATCGTCATCTGGATTGTATCAGTACAACATGACTGGAACGGACAGAGGAAGCATCATTGAACCTTTTGTTGTGAGCATGGGACCCGCTTATCCTCAGTATTGGATGGCCCTGTCTTTACTAGCAATAGGGATGGCTTTATTTTCTCTTGGACGTATGCATCGAACAACGAATAAACGAAAACAAGGTGCGCGTGCATAGGTAATAACCTTTCGTTCGCCGTGTGGAGAAATGAGGGATGTAAGTGCGAATCGGACTTATTCGTCACGGTCTTACAGACTGGAATGCGGCGGGCCGTATTCAGGGGCAGACTGATATACCTTTGAATGGAGAAGGTCGTGAACAGGCCGAACGCCTGGGAAGACGTCTGCTGACGGAAGAATACCAATGGGACTATATCATCACAAGTGGATTATCACGGGCACAGGAAACAGGGGAGATTATCTCCAAACTGTTGAATGTACCTTTGCTTGAACCGGACGCACGGTTGAAAGAAAGGGCTTTTGGTCAGATTGAAGGTCTGACTTCAGAGGAGCGGGTTGCCCGCTGGGGCCAAGCCTGGGAGACGCTTGATCTGGGACAGGAGCAGATTGCGGATATCCAGATTCGTGCACTGGCATTTCTGGAAGATCTATGGTGTGCCTATCCGGATCAAAACGTGCTTATAGTCACTCATGGAGCATTTCTGGCCAACCTGTTAACGGCCTTGTATAAAGATCGGTATACAGAACGGATTGGAAACCTGTCACTAACGATCCTGGAGAAGGAACGTGATGACTGGAGTCCGCTGTTATATAATTGTACACGACATCTGTCTCTAGACACAGCGAAACAACCTGAGTAATCCAACTTGGGTTGTTTTTTTGCGTTTTATGGGGAAAGAAAGGCTTTATATGATTTCAAACCTCTCATTTTTCTTCTGATTAACCAACTTGAGGCATAGTATGATTTTAAAACATAAAAGATTTCCAAAAAGAGGTTTAGATTGTGGGAATTCCGTCAACGATGTTTACAAAACCAAACTATTTCAGGCCCCGAATCAGCAGCCGAAGTAGTTAACGGGCGAGGCGATGGACCCATGAATCTAGCGGATATGCTTACTTTTGCCGATATTGGCCAGCTTAATCGAATAGCAGACTATTACCAATGTGAATGCAAGCCCAACTCCAAACATGAACTCATCCAGAGTATTCTCACCACATTGGGCAGCAGACCCTTTTTTGAGCAGCAGGTACGTCAACTGAATCAAGCAGATCAGCGCTTCTTGAACAACTTGTTGTTCGATCCTCGCCAGTACTATGGTATGGAAGAACTCGTTGCCATAGCTCGTCAATCGATGGATAAAAAGGAGAGTGAGGCTGGAGCAAGTCCACGTGATCTTATCGTCCGCTTCAATAAAAGTGGATGGTTGTTCAATGGGACGACGCAGCAGACCCGATATCTGTATCAGGTACCTCAGGATCTGAAATTAAGATTCAGGGATGTCCTATCCACTCATTTGCGAACAGGGATTACGAAAACAACGGAACCCCCCATGTATCGGGATGAGTATCATCTCTTGGCGGACGATCTCAAGTTGTTCCTGCAGTTTGTTCAGCAGCATGAAATTGCCCTTAACGCTGAAGGTATGATGTATCGCCGCTCTCAACAGCAGATTATGGAGCATCTGCACATCAGCGAGGAATTGGTAGGCAAGGCCGGTTGGAGATTCGGATATGGCCGTTCGTTCAAGGATTATCCGGATCGTTTCGCCCTTCTCTATGACTATGCATTTCACCATCGGCTGGTTCGCGAAGAGCAAGGTACACTGATGTTATCGCCAGCTGGAGAAGACAAGCTGGGGGCTGAGAAAACAGCTGAAATGATACAGCTATTTAGGTTTTGGTTAAGATTGTATAAAGGCGCTATTCCAAATCTGTCCTCTATTGTGTATTGGACAGGCGAATGTGCATCTGAATGGTCAACCGCCGAGTCACTGTTTCGACAGATCGGTCCATTCATTCAGCCGTTCTATTATGATACGGCCGAGGCCATATATGATAACAGAATTATTAAAATGATGTTGCATCTTGGCATGGTCCGTATTGGGGAACACGAAGAAGGCCGGACTGTTCAGATGACAGCTTGGGGTACGCGTCTTGCTGCATCTTGCCGCTCCATCTCAGGAGACACGACACCCATTATGTTTGACAAGTGAAGGACAAGTTGCTAAAATCACTCCCAAATTAAGGAGTGATATGAATGATAATTCCATACAAAGGTATACAACCTCAGTTACATCCTTCGGTATACATAGCTGAAGGTGCAAAACTGATCGGTGATTTGAGAATGGGAGAAGAGTCTTCCGTTTGGTTCAATGCAGTCCTACGGGCTGATTTGGCTCCTATAATCATTGGAAAGCGCTGTAATATTCAAGATAATGCTGTTGGGCATGTCAACACAGACCAACCTTTGATCTTGGGAGACAATGTTTCGGTAGGACACTCAGCGATCATTCATGGTTGTTGTATTGGAACAGGGTCATTGATTGGCATGGGAGCCATTCTGCTGAATGGAGCCGACATTGGCGAATATACGCTGATTGGCGCCGGTTCTGTAGTTACTGAAAATAGTAAAATACCGCCCTATACTCTTGCTTTGGGGACACCTGCCAAAGTGATACGTGAGTTGACTGATGCTGATTTGGAGCGGATGTCCAGAACTTCACTGGGTTATGTTACCAAAGGGAAAGAATATAGGAGCTCTTAAATCCGTTTTGGAGGTGCATCCTATTGGATAAAATGAAAGTTACGTATGAAGTCATGTTGGGGCTAGCAGCTGAGATGGTGTGGGACGAAGCGCTTCGCAAACAGCGCAGCGAGAAGCTCTATTTGGAAATCGATAAAGCGTTAGCTACCGGAGACGAAGTAGCTTTCCGGAGTCTGACGGATGAACTGAGGACCATAAACTGATGGGCTAAATACATCTTTTCTGAGATAAAAGGGAATGCGCAGATGCGTGTTCCCTTTTTTGATATGTGTAATTCCAAAATGATTGTCTGGATTTATAAGATATGCTCATATATAATATGGGAATAAAATGGATAGAAAGGGGATATAGGGAATTGAAATTCAGTGAGATGACTCAAGACAGCTGGGCTGAACTGCAACTCTATCTGGATACATGCCTTATTCCATACACAGCTCTTAGCGGTGAGCAGTCGCCAGTTGAAGCTACCGAGGCACTGGAGCGGCTGAGAGATTTTTTGGATATGGTCGAAATTCCTTTCAAAGGGAGAATCATGACTTATCCAGCCTTTCATTATGCTAATTCGGAAATGTCAATGACATTAAATTCCTTGTCCGCCCAGCTTAAATCTTCAGGATTCAAATATGTGGTTATTATGTCATCTGATGGTCAGTTTGAGGATATGGAAATTCCATCTGCTGATTTGGTTTTGAGCCGATTAACATTAACTCGTGAGGTCGGAGAAGAGGGGATTGCGAGATATGTCGGGGAGAAAATACGAGAGTTGTGGAAAAAGTGAGTTTTATGTGATAAATGTGACAATTTTACAACACTTTTTTAATAACGCTTACAATTGAACCTTAAAAATGTGTGACAAATTCTTGACGGTGTTCTAGGGCTACTATATGATTATGTATGTTCTAGTAAGTCGTGGAATTTATGAAAATGAAAACGTTTGAGAGAGTTGGCTGAAAAAGGGGGTTGGAGACAGTATGAGCAGTGAGCATGACCAGCACGAAGCTTCGATGAAATTGCCAAGCCGCATGGAGATGTCACGCAGGCAGTTTTTGACGTACACGCTTGGTGGAGCTACAGCCTACATGGCCGCCGGTGCAATTCTTCCCATGGTCCGTTTTGCGGTGGACCCGATTTTGCAGCATAAGGGAGAAGGCACCTCTGTCAAAGTAGCTGAAATCAGCAAAATTACGAATGAACCTCAAGAATTCACCTTTGAACTTCAACAACAGGATGGTTGGTATCTGAGTAATGCATCGTTGGTGGCTTGGATTCGCAAAGATGAGCAGGGTAAAATTTATGCGCTCTCACCTATCTGTAAACATCTGGGATGTACAGTGGGCTGGAATAGTGACAAAAGTTATCCTGACGAGTATCATTGCCCCTGCCATGGCGCGCACTATGACAAGGAAGGGAAGAATCTTGCCGTAGCCCCCAAACCGCTGGATGAGTACGTAGTTAAGGAAGAGCAGGGTTGGGTATATCTGGGCGACATTGTTCCGAACACCCGAGTGAATTAGGAGGCGTGAACGCAGATGTTTAAAAATGTCTATGACTGGATTGACGAGCGTCTCGACATCACGCCAATTTGGCGGGACGTTGCGGATCATGAAGTTCCAGAGCATGTAAATCCGGCTCATCACTTTTCCGCATTCGTGTACTGCTTTGGTGGATTGACGTTCTTTATTACTGTTATTCAGATTCTGTCAGGCATGTTCCTGACCATGTATTACGTACCTGATATTATCAATGCTTACGCAAGTGTGGAGTATCTGCAGACCAAAGTAGCCTTCGGCCAAATTGTTCGCGGCATGCACCACTGGGGAGCCAGTCTGGTTATCGTAATGATGTTCTTACATACGATGCGTGTGTTCTTTACAGGCTCTTACAAGGCACCGCGAGAAATGAACTGGGTTGTCGGCATGCTGATCTTTTTCGTCATGTTGGGCCTGGGGCTCACAGGGTACTTGCTACCATGGGATAACAAAGCCTATTTTGCAACAAAAGTGACACTGGAGATTGCCAACACGGTTCCTTGGCTGGGACCAATTATCAAAGAATTCCTGCAAGGCGGTACGATTGTTGGTGCACAGACACTAACCCGATTCTTTGCCCTGCACGTATTCTTCCTCCCCGCTGTGCTTCTGGTGCTTCTGGTCGGACACTTTATCATGATCCGCAGACAGGGCATTTCGGGACCACTATAAACTGAGAAGGGAGGAATCGCAATGGCTCACGGACATAAGAAGGATGATGAGGAAAAGGTTATCTTTGTCGGTGATTCACGCGTCCGTAAAGGGGCGGGATTCATTACCCCGCCTGATTACACGGCGTATCCCGGCAAATCAGAAGCCTTTATCCCCAACTTCCTGCTGAAAGAATGGATGGTTGGTGTCGTTGTATTGGTAGGGATTTTGGTTCTCACGATCTCAGAACCTGCACCTTTGGGATATCCGGCCAATCCGAGCGCATCCGTTATTCCCATGCCGGACTGGTACTTCCTTTTTCTGTATCAGTATCTGAAGTATCCATACGCATCAGGCGATTACGTCCTGCTCGGGGTACTGGGAGTCAGTGGAGTCGCTTTTGGAGCTTTACTGCTTGCACCGTTCCTGGACACAGGCAAGGAGCGACGTTTCTATAAACGTCCCATAGCTTCATCGTTGATGATTTTGTCGGTCATTGCTGTATTTTACCTGACGAACGTGGCATGGACGCACTACAAGCATGAGTTGGAAGCGACAGGACAGAAGCCTGAACATATTCAGCGTGAGGAAGAAGCGCTGGAGAGGCATGAACAGGGGCTTCCACCCATTTCCAATGCACCTGGACAGCAAGAGGAAGTGGCCATCGTGGAGCAGGATGACCCTGCAATGGAAACGTACAAGAAGGCCGGATGTATTGGCTGCCATGCGGCTGATATGAAGGGCGCAACTGGACCTTCGCTTCGAGGCATAGGTGACAAGCACAGCCAGGAAGAGATTCTGACCATTATCAAAGAAGGCTACAATGCAATGCAGCCTCAGTATAATAATGCTATTGCTCAAGGTGTTACGGATGAAGAGATTACTCATCTGACCGAATGGCTTGCGAAACAGAAAGCAGAACAGTAAAATCGAAATAACCAATGAAACCTGATCGTTTATGCGGTCAGGTTTTTTGAAGTGTTTTTGATGCAGCACGTTATCGTGCAAAACATGTGAAGAAGGAAGGGGCAGGGAACGTGGCTTTATCGTTTTTCTGGAGTAGGGAATTTCTAACGAATCGTTATTTCCTGTGGCTTTTGTTTTGGTGTAATGCGGTAGGAACGGTATACGGTTACATCTGGTACGGTGATCAAATGAAAATGACGCTGGCCGAGCAACCGGTGTGGCAGATCGTATTTGTTCCGGATAGCCCGACGGCGAGTTTGTTTTTCACCTTAGCGTTGCTATGGATCCTGTATCCACCAAGGTCCATCATTATTAAACGGATTGGACATGTGATTCAGGCGCTTGCCGTAGTCACATCTGTGAAATATGGCGTGTGGGCCGTATCCATTATTTTCGCTGGGTGGATGCAAGGGGGTACACAGCACTGGCAAGACTGGATGTTGATTGCTTCGCATAGTGCGATGGCCATTGAAGCTCTTATATATGTGCGGTTTTTCGGCTTCCGCTGGGCAGCCCTTATCGTTGCAGGTCTTTGGACGCTTTTGAACGATACGATGGATTATACATATGATATTTACCCTTGGTTGCCCGCCTCCCTCTACGATCATGTAGATGGCGTACGCAATTTCACTTTCGGGCTGACGCTAGTGAGTATACTGTGTGCTTGGCTTGCGCTGAGACAAGCGAAACGAACCTGATATCCGATCTTGAGCTTGTTCTAAGGAACTGCCCGCCGCCATACATTGATGGTGGGGGGGATGTCCATGAAGGGAACGTTCAGGATCAAGACTGGCTTATTGGTGGTATCGTTCATGGCTCTGCTGCTGTGGACGAACTTAGCATATCGTGTATCCGCACACAGTGAAGGATTGAATTCGAGTTCAGATCAGCAAGTGTCCACAAGCAATTCAATTGCACAACTGAATGAAGAAGCAGCCATATTGTATCGTCAGGCACTTGAGAACAATATTGAAGAAGTGCGAGGAAGCATTCTGCGCATCAGTAAAAGTCTGGAGCATATCTCTTTTGAGGGACAAACGACAGTAGAGGGCATTCATGCCTTGTCCGAAACCATAGTTGAAGTGAAACAAGCCATTGTGAAGGTGAAGAATGATGATGCCTCTCTTCAGCAGTCCTCTGCCAAACTAAGACTTGCAGCAGACAGTCTCGCAAATCCGACCAAGCCGTTATGGCTTCAGTATTATAAAATCGTGAAAAACGATCTGGATGCTTTATCTGCTGCTACAAATCAGGGTCAAACTGCGGCCGTGCTGGCAAACCGCTACGCCGTTCTGGAGGAACATTACGAGACGATTCGTCCTGCCGCACTGATTCGCCGTGAACCGTATGAGATTGCTCAGATGGATGCCTGGTTATCTCATACCAAAGGGCTTACCACTGCAAAGCAGCCAGATCTAGCTCAGTTAAAGAGCATGGTGGGCCATGGTGAGGAACTGGTGAACCAGTTATTTGGTCGGGAGAAGGACGAGAGTGCCTTCGTACCGTTTGTACAGGGTCCGGATCGCAGGGCCGCCGGGTTGCTTATTAGTTCGGTCATTGTGGCAACGCTAAGTTATGCCGGATACCGTAAATATCGTGCACAGCAGCAGGGTATATTTCCTTTTCGGCGCTAATAGGACATGAACCTGATCCCTGATCCTCGTATATTAAAAAACCTCTTTTCACATAAACAGCCACTATAACGGCTCTTCATGCGAAAAGAGGTTTTGTTTTGTCTCTGTGTAGTACATCAACTTTCTTTGAAACCTTCTCCATGTACATCATGAACATCGCTGATGATGACAAAAGCTCTAGGGTCAATGGAACGTACAATCGTCTGCAATCGCCTGAACTCTTGCCTGGATATAACACAGTAGGCCATGTGTTTGGCCTGTTTAGAGTATGCGCCAATGGCTGGAATGAGGGTAACACCACGATCCATCTCCCGTGTGATTTGATCCGCAATCTCGGGTGCATGGTCACTGATGATCATAAATGCCCGGGCGGAATATGCACCTTCCTGAATAAAGTCGATGACTTTGGAGGCGATAAATACCGCTACGAGCGTATACAGAATTTTTTCCTTGGGGATGTAGATGAGAGAGAGCCCGATAATGACGAAATCAATGCCCAGTAATACTCGCCCCATACTCCATCCATACTTGCGGTTGAGAATACGAGCAATGATGTCTGAGCCGCCCGTCGTTCCGCCCCAACGGAATACAATGCCAAGACCGGCTCCAAGGGTAACACCTGCATACAGGGCTGCGAGCAGGAGGTCATTCTCGGTATGTAATGGTTCAATCCAGCCCCAATGAATCAATTTCTCGAACAACCACAGAAAAACGGTCAATGCCCCAATCCCGATACCGGTATAGATCATCTGTCTGCCGCCCAAAACTTTAAGCCCGATCAGAAATAGAGGGACGTTAAGAATCAGCGTTGTGAGTGAAGGTGAAATGCCGAATGCATAATTGATCAGCACCGTAACCCCGGTGAGACCACCTTCCATAAGCTGGTTGGGGATAATGAAATAGAGGAGCCCGAAGGCATATAAGGCTGTACCCAGCAGGATGGGCAGAACCAGTTTGACTTGAACCCAGGTTTTGGCAGTGCTCATAAGATCCCTCACTGTAGATGAATTAGAATGAGAAGCAGTCATTCCCATCTTAGTATACCTGTTTATTGATTCTTTAAAAATGATTTGTCCTGATGATGGTGGAAGTGAATCTAAATAACTGATATTATTAGGAACAAATACGACATCATTTCAAAAGGAGAATCCGTTCTCATGGAGAAAAGCATCGCAGAAATGCAGCGTGAGGTTGATCAGTATATCTCCCAGTTCAAGGAGGGATATTTCAGTCCTCTGGCCATGTTGGCCCGAATGTCTGAAGAGGTTGGGGAGCTTGCCAGGGAAGTGAATCACGAGTTCGGTGAGAAGCCCAAGAAGTCTTCCGAAGCCGCCAATTCCATTGAACTTGAGCTCGGAGATATTTTATTTATCACGATTTGTTTTGCGAACTCGCTGGGTATTGATCTGGCTGAGGCGCACGATAAAGTCATGCATAAATTTAACACCCGCGATGCCAATCGGTGGACTCCCAAAAACACCGATTAGGCGTAGATTACATATGCTGTACCATCACCCGATCGGGGAGGGTCAGCTTAATGATGAAACCGGAAGAATATATGCAGCAGGCTTATCGCTGTATATTGCAAAATGATTTTGAGCAGGCCATTCGTTGGTTCGAATCAGCCATTCATGCTCATCCGCAGCATGCGGAGTTATATTATCGCTGTTCCATTACCCACGCACGTAGCAATCATCTGGTTCCGGCGCTTGAATATGCGCGCAAGGCGGTTGCAATGTCGGCAGGAACAGAGGAATATATTTTGCACCTGCAGACATTGGAAGCAAAACAATTGACCTCCAGAGCCAAGCTGTTGTTGGAGCAGGGGGGGATTGCAACACAGGAGCGTTATGTGGAAGCGTCTACGCTGTTGAAAGAAGCGGTGAGACTTGATCCTCTTTCAGTAGAAGCTCATGTCATGCTATCACTGGCTTACAGTGACTTAAATGAATTTGATTGTGCAATTCAGGTGTTACGTGAGGCCATCTTATTGGACCCGCAGAACGGACAGCTGCATCAGATGTTACAGGAAATCAAGCAACGTATGAAATCTATTCAATAAGAATTCATTTCACAAGGGTATCCAAGTCAAGTTGAAATGGATTCAACCATATGATCCAATATAGCGAGGAGATGCAGTCAAGATGAGTGAAGTAATAAGAGTTGCCGTGATCGGAGCGGCTGGTCGAATGGGCCGTGAAGTCGTGAAATTGGTACTTCAGGACCCGGAACTGGAGCTTGCAGCTGCAGTCAACCGCTCCGGTGCGGGCACCGATGCCGGAACACTTGTTGGTTTGCCAGAGTGTGGAGTACTGGTGACTGATGATATCGAAATGGCCTTTGCCGAGACAAAACCTCAGGTCATGGTTGATTTTACAGTGCCACAATATGCTTTTGCACATACTGAGATCGCGATCCGTCATGGAGTTAGACCTGTGATGGGTGTTACCGGCTTCACGCCGGAGCAGATCGAACAGTTGGACAAGCAGTGTCAGGACAAAGGAATCGGAGGGCTTATTGCCCCTAACTTCTCGATCGGTGCCATTTTGATGATGCGATTCGCAGCACAGGCTGCCAAGCATATGCCGAATGTGGAGATCATTGAATATCACGGAGATCAGAAGCTGGATGCTCCTTCAGGAACAGCGATCAAAACAGCGGAACTGATTGCTGCTAATCGTGAAGAACTTCGTCAAGGTAATCCGAATGAGGAAGAAACGATTGAAGGATCACGCGGCGGTTATTACAATGGCTTCCGAATTCACAGTGTACGACTACCTGGCGTATTTGCGCAGCAGGAAGTGGTATTCGGAGATTATGGCCAGTCGCTTAAAATTCGGCATGACTCCTATGAACGTGCGGGGTATATGCCTGGTGTTAAGATTGGCGTACAAAAGGTTATGGAATATACAGGACTCATCTACGGATTTGATCACTTTATCGACTAAAGGAGATTGTCATGTTGAAAATAGCATTTATCGCCCATGATCGCAAAAAAGAAGAGATGGTTAACTTCGTGACGGCATATGAGCCTGTCTTTACAGACCATCAATTGTACTCGACTGGAACAACAGGGCTTCGTATTATGGAAGGAACCTCGTTGCAGATTCATCGATTCGAATCAGGCCCATTGGGTGGAGATCAGCAGATTGGAGCTTTGGTTGCGCAAAATGAGATGGATCTGATTATTTTTCTGCGCGATCCACTGATGGCACAACCACACGAGCCAGATATTAATGCGTTGCTGCGTCTTTGTGATGTGCAGGGAATTCCACTTGCTACAAATATCGCAACTGCTGAAATCCTGGTTAAGGCTCTGGATCGTGGCGATTTCGGCTGGAGAGAACTGGTACATAAATACAAGCCGGAGGCTGGACTGAATTCAGGTGATTCCGAATGAGTCTGGATATTCTCATCTTTGGAGCACATGCGGACGACGCGGAGATTGGTATGGCTGGAACCATTGCCAAACATACCGTTGCGGGCTTGAAAGTAGGCGTGTGTGATCTGACTCGGGCTGAGATGTCTTCCAACGGAACAGTAGAGCGCAGAACCGAGGAAGCGGAGCAAGCCTCCCGCGTCCTCGGTCTTTCGTGTCGAACGAATCTAGCTCTGCCTGATCGGGGATTATATCTCACGCCTGAGCATGTTCAGGCGGTAACGGCTGAGATACGCCGTCATGCCCCTCGGGTGGTGTTTGCTCCCTATTGGGAAGATCGTCATCCGGATCATGTCAATTGCAGCAAGCTGGTGCAGGAGGCTGTATTTAATGCCAAGCTTCGGAACTACATGCCGGACATGCCTGCCGTACAAGTGAAGGAACTTTATTTTTACTTTATTAATGACATTGGACCTACGGATTTGATTGTGGATATTACGGAACACTATGAGCAAAAAGAAACTTCGTTGCTCTGTTATCGTTCCCAATTCGAACTGGGAGACGGAGCGGTCTCCACACCATTGAATCAAGGGTATATCGAGCGTGTAAGAGCTCGTGATTCGTTGCTGGGACAACGCAGTCTCATCCCGTTTGCAGAAGGTTTTGCTACAATCACACCTTACGTGATTCAACAATTTGGCACAGCTGCCCAATAAATGACTTTACATTGTACGAGTTAATGAACGAATCGTTTCATTATTCCGTTGCATTTACATCAACCTGCATTACGCGGGAGATCAAAGGAGCGTCCACCGGATGGATCAAAAGTTAAAAATCGGCATTACCTGTTATCCGTCCCTCGGAGGGTCTGGGGTTGTCGCAACGGAGCTGGGCAAATTGCTTGCCGAACAGGGACATCAGGTTCATTTTATTGCTAACAGTATCCCGTTCAGACTGGGTACATTCCAGAAAAATATTTTTTATCACGAAGTTGAAGTGAACGATTATTATGTTTTCCGTTATCCCCCTTATGATCTGTCACTGGCTACCAAGATGGCTCAGGTGGCCAAGTCACAGCAACTAGATCTGCTGCATGTTCATTATGCCGTGCCTCACGCAGTATGTGCCTTTCTCGCGAAACAGATGGTAGGGGATGGCCTCAAAGTGGTTACCACGTTACATGGAACCGATATTACGGTTTTGGCTCAGGATGAATCTCTGAAGGATCTAATCCGTCTGGCCATTAATGAAAGTGACGCGGTCACTGCAGTGTCACAAGATTTGATTCGTGAAACGGTAGAATTGCTGGATATTCAGCGTCCAATCGATTTGACCTATAATTTTATTGATAAACGAATATATTATCCGCGGGATGCTGCCAGCCTGCGGAGAGACTTCGCTGCGCCAGAAGAAAAGATATTAATGCACATCTCCAACTTCCGACCGGTGAAAAGAACTCAGGATGTGGTAGAGGTCTTCCGTCAGGTACAGGAGCAGGTGCCAGCCAAACTGCTATTTGTTGGTGAAGGGCCTGATTTGCCGAAGATGCAGTGGAAAATTAATGATCTCGGCTTGAATGATAAGGTTCATTTCCTTGGCAAACAGGATGACATCGCTCAGGTCATCTCCATGGCGGATGTGTTGATGCTTCCATCGGAGAAGGAAAGTTTCGGACTTGTGGCGCTCGAAGCAATGGCTTGCGGTGTACCCACGATCGGTTCACGGGCCGGAGGAATTCCGGAACTGGTCTTACATGGTAAGACGGGTTTCCTATCCGCAATCGGGGATACACAATCCATGGCCGAGAACACCATCCGTTTGTTGACGGATGACCGTTTGGCTGCGGAGTTCAGGGAGGCATGTCTCCAGCGCGCGCATCATGATTTTTGCAATGATGCCATACGGCATGAATATGAACAGATTTACTACCGGGTGCTGGGAAGGGAAGTTCCAAATCTGAAACCGGTTTGCGGTTAATCGTTGCTTGGCGAAATCATACTGTGCATACCACAACAGGCAAGAGAAGAGGTGATATGTGGTGGTTCAATGGACACAGGTAGATCGTGAAATGGCAATTCAAAGTGAGAATGTACTCACAAGATTAAATGAACAGGGCTATAAGGCATATTGGGTGGGCGGTTGTGTCCGTGATGAATTGCTGAGACGAGTTGTAGACGATATGGACATCACGACATCAGCTTCTCCTCAGCAAGTCATGGAATTATTCGATGATTGCATTCCTACGGGCCTGCAGCATGGAACGGTGACAGTGCGTTCAGGCGGCTACTACTTTGAGGTTACCACGTTTCGAACAGAATCCGAATATCAGGATAACCGCAGACCTGCTGCGGTTCAATTTGTCCAAGATATTAAGGAAGACTTACAGCGGCGTGACTTCACGATGAACGCTCTTGCCATGGATGTCACTGGGACAATTGTTGATCCCTTCGGTGGACAGGCAGATATTAAGGAAGAGCGAGTCAGATGTGTGGGCTCTGCGTTGGAACGATTTGGTGAAGATGCACTCCGGATGCTTCGCTGTGTTCGGTTTGCTTCGGTATTTAATTTCAAAATCGCCCATAATACGTGGAAGGGTCTTGTTAGGCAGAGAGACCTGCTTCAACATATAGCGATGGAACGGGTACGAACCGAGATGGTAAAAATGATGTCGGGTCCGCATCCATTGAGAGGGTTGGAGCTGTTATACAGAAGTGATGCGCTTGCACATATCAAAGCGCCAGTTAGTTCGGCTCGCTTCAACAAGACGTTGTTATCCAATCTGGAACAATTGTCAGGTGAGCATATATTACTTCGGTGGTCACTTATCCTGATTGCTGGCGGGTTTAGCAAAGATGAAGCAGATGTTTTATTACGTCAGTGGACATTCTCCAATGAACATCGCTCCCGGATCGCAGGAGTACTTCAGGTAGAGCAGTTGATTCATTCATCAGTTCAGGAAAAGAAGGACACGGCCAGCTTGCGATCCGATTGGATTGTTACTGTTCTGGCTTCGGGCGTTCAGGCTGCGGATGATTGGCTTAGGATACAGTCGCTGTTGCCAGCTGGGTGGCGGAATCAGTCTGACCAAGCAGAAGTGCAAGTCGTTGTGGTTCAAGACCTTGCTGCCGAATGGAGTCAATCCATCCCTGTGCATGACTTGAAAGAACTGGATATCACAGGTGAACAAGTGTTGCAGATGGTGCAGCGTAAAGGCGGACCTTGGCTAGGACAACTAATGAAACATTTGTTAAGAGAAACGGCGATTGGAACGATAGCGAATCAGCATGAAGCGCTAAGCGCAGAAGTGAAGCGGGTGGTTCAAGATGACCAAGCATGAAGATCTGTTACATATGTTATTGAATGCTGAAGGACGATTCGTTTCGGGTGAGGAGATCAGCCGTAATCTATCCATTAGTCGGACTGCTGTGTGGAAACATGTGAACAAGTTGCGTGACATGGGCTATGAGTTCGAGGCTGTATCCCGCAAAGGGTATCGTCTGGTTACCAAGCCGGACAGCATTGACGCCACTGCCCTTCAATTGGCACTGGACACAACTGTATTTGGCCGTAAGGCCATTCTGCTGACCACGACCTTGTCTACCCAAGGGGATGTTCTGAAGCTAGCTGAGCAGGGGCAGGGCGAAGGCGCTGTAGTCATTGCGGAAGAACAAACCGGGGGAAGAGGCCGTTTTGGTCGAAAGTGGTTCTCTCCTCCGGGTAAAGGAATCTGGATGAGCGTCCTGTTGCGCCCTGATTTACCACTTCAGCACACGCCGCAGCTTACTTTATTAGCAGGTGTAGCTGTATGTCGTGCGGTAAGGGCTTGTACAGGAGCTGATGCAGGCATCAAGTGGCCAAATGATCTGTTGATAGATGGACGCAAGGTGTGTGGCATATTGCTTGAATCCACGGTGGAAGATCATGAAGTCAGATACTGTATTGCAGGTATAGGTGTGGACGTGAACTTTGATCCCGATGATTATCCGGAAGATCTGACTACAATCGCTACTTCGCTCAAGATGGAGACGGGCCAATCCGTTGATCGCACCAAGCTCACGGCTGCCATTTTGACGGAATTGGAACAACTGTATTTTTTGTATCAAAAAGAAGGATTCGGTGTCATCTCAGCTCTTTGGGAGGCCCTGTCCGTATCGATGAATCGAGAGATTTCAGTGACGAATCCTCAAGGTATCATTGAAGGGAAGGCAATCGGCTTGGACCCTTCTGGCGCACTTGTTGTGGAGAAACATAATGGAGAACATGTACTCGTCATTTCTGGTGAGGTCTCCTGGAAATCGTAGACATTTGTCGAATTTTCACTGGTAAAATGAACATAAGACGTGAAGTTTGAGCAGAACTTTGGTATACTGTGTTCGTGAGGCGATATCGGCTGTTACAGACCGAATTGCACTCCGGCAAAAGTAACCTTTGTTCTGCTTTGACGTGTTTTACACAGGCAGACAGACAGCAGTACAAGTATGAAATAAGTAAAGTGAGTTGTTGGATTCTGCTCTGAGCCGAAGAGGACCGAGACAGAAGGGACGATCGCAAGTGACTCTTTTTTGACTTTTCGGGACTTTTTAGTGGAAAACTAAAAGGTTTTTTTGTTGTGTTTATTTGAAAAGAAGAAAGGAGCCATGAGAGGAAATGGCAAACAAACAAGCGTTGAATATTGTGAAAATGAAAAAATATAAGCAGGATGGCGTGCCGCTCAGTATGATCACGGCTTACGATTATCCGACAGCTCTCCTTGCAGAAGAAGCAGGTATTGATCTGATCCTGGTAGGGGATTCACTTGGCAATGTAGTGCTGGGATATAACTCCACTCTTCCGGTGACCATCGACGACATGGTGTACCACACACGTTCCGTAGTACGCGGGGCAGAGAAGACATTTATTGTGGCTGATATGCCTTTTATGACTTATCATGGCAGCGTGGATGAGACACTTAAGGGTGTACGTCGACTGATGCAAGAGGGGCATGCCCATGCAGTCAAAATGGAAGGCGGAGTCGAAATAGCGGACACCGTCAGAGCGGTCGTGCAAGCAGGTGTGCCTGTTCTTGGACATATCGGACTGACACCTCAATCTGTTAACCAGATCGGTGGTTACCGGATTCAGGGTAAAGATGCAGCGGATGCAAAACGCCTGATGGACGAAGCTAAAGCGCTGGAAGCGGCAGGTGCGTTCGGTATCGTGCTTGAACTGGTCACGGAAGAAGTCGCTCGGGCCATATCGGAGGAGCTGTCCATCCCTACCATTGGGATTGGAGCAGGGAGAGGTTGTGACGGTCAGGTGCTGGTATTCCACGATGTGGTTCAATACGCCTCTCCTTATACACCTAAACGTTTTGTCAAAACGTATGGAGATGTGGGAACATTAATCAGAACCAGCATCGAAGCTTACGTGAAGGAAGTTAAAGATCGTTCATTCCCGGCTGAGGAGCACGTGTTCAACGCTACGGATGGTGTGCTGGATCAACTGTATGGAAAACAAAAGGAAAAGGTGGAGAGTAACTCATGAAAGTATTACGGACAATCGCAGAGTTAAGACAAGAGCTAAGCCTGAAGCGTCAAGCGATCCGGTCCAGTGCGTCCGTTGTAGGTCTGGTACCGACAATGGGGTATCTGCATCAAGGTCATGCAAGCTTGATGCAAGCAGCCAGACAACAGAGCGATGTCGTGGTATTGAGCATATTCGTTAATCCGATTCAATTTGGTCCAAATGAAGATTTTGACAGCTATCCGCGGGATGAAGCCAGAGATGTGGAAACGGCACGTTCACAAGGTGTTGATATCGTATTTATTCCCTCTGTGGAAGAGATGTATCCACAGGCAACGCAGACAACGGTATCAGTTTCACAATTGACTGAGCGCTTATGCGGGGCTTCCCGTCCAGGACATTTTGACGGGGTAACGACCGTAGTCTCCAAGCTGTTCAACATCGTACAGCCTCAGCGTGCATTTTTCGGGATGAAAGACGCCCAGCAGGTTGCTGTCATTCAACAGATGGTGAATGATTTGAATATGCCTGTAGAAATTGTACCTTGTCCGATTGTTCGCGAAGAGGATGGCCTTGCCCTCAGTTCACGTAACGTCTATCTTAGTGCTGAACAGCGTACTCAGGCATTGGTTTTGTCAAAGGCACTGCGCGCAGCCCAGGAAGCCGCAGATAAAGGTTTGGCTATAACCGCCGCAGACATCCGTCGTATCTTGCGTGAGCAGATTACAAGCTCACCGCTTGCTGTTATTGACTACGCAGAGATTCAGTCTTTTCCTAGTCTGGAGCCGCTCGCAGATCAGGAAGAAGTTCAAGGACGTGACGATCTGCTTATCGCACTTGCCGTGAAATTCGGAAATACAAGATTGATTGACAATATAAGGTTGCAAAAATCGGAGGTGCTGTCCCATGTTTAGAACACTAATGAAATCCAAAATTCACCGGGCTACGGTAACGGAAGCCAATTTGAACTATGTGGGTAGCATTACCATAGATGAGGATTTGATGGAAACATCCGATCTGATGGAAAACGAAAAAGTGCAAATTGTGAACAATAACAATGGTGCACGTCTGGAAACTTATGTAATTCCAGGACCGCGCGGAAGCGGGGTCATATGTCTTAACGGTGCTGCTGCCCGTCTGGTACAGCCCGGAGATAACGTCATTATCATTTCCTACGCCATGATGTCTCAAGAAGAGGCAAATACTCACAAACCAACGGTTGTATTTGTAGATGGACAGAATAAACCTGTACAAACGATGAAGCAGGAAGTTCACGCGACGATTATGTAATCGACTGGTAAGGAGAATGAAATCGGCCCTTGAAGCAAAAAATGAGTACAGGTCACTGCACTAATCCATTTTTTCAAGGGTGGGGATGCATCGATGTTCCAGCATGTTTTCGCAGAAATGAACGACATGTTAGATGAAATTATCAAGAGCTATCCTTCCGCTGAAGGCCTGAACAAACAGGAATTGCTGCAAAAGTGGAACTTGCTCAAGCGGATGAGTGACGGAATGCTGGATGAATGGCTGATGTTTGAAGAAAAGATGAGCCAAGTGCGGGAGCGGGAGATGGATAAGCCCGCTTCCCTTGAACCTGAACAGGAAGCAGTCACCGCACTGCCTGAACTCCATCTGGAATGTTTCAGTCGGGGGCAGGGTTATTTCAAGTTACAGATGTATCCACAGGCGATCATGCAGTTCTCCCGGGTTGTGGCTGACCATCCGGAGAGTGCATTGACTCGTTTTTACCTGGCGCTCGCGTATCTGAATTTGGAACAAATGACGGAAGCCGGGACACATTTGCAGCAGATCATGTACCTTAAGGGTTCTCCACGCTTGAAAGGGCTTGTATGTAATGCCCTGGGCTGTATTCAAGCCAAGCTTGCGAATCCGGAAGCTGCATGTTCACTCTTTGCACAGGCCCTTCAGCATGACCCAACATTGACCGAACCACTGTACAACATGGAAGCTTGCAGGTTGAACAGAGGAAAATTGCAATATGCAAATCAGCTGACGACCCTCCATTAAAGGGGGGGATTCAGCGACAAGAAAACGGTGTTCCCTCCTTTGGCATAGCGGCGGGGACACCGCTTTTTTGTCAGTTAATTTTCAAATGCCCTTTTTTTTGCTATGCTGTAACATAGACTGGAATGGAAGGGACCGTACATTGCAATGAAATTTGCCGTATTGGATTTCGAAACAACCGGCACGCAGTCCGACGGTGAGATTATACAAGCCGGACTTGCCATCATAGATCATGACTACAGCATAACTCAAATATATAGTTCTTATGTGAACCCTGGTGTACCGATTCCCCCGTTTATTTCGGGGTTAACGGGTATTACCGATGAAGATGTGGCGGACGCTCCATCACTCGAAGAGATGATGATGGAAATGGTTCCGCTGCTTAATGATGTGGTTCTTGTTGGACACAATGTCGCTTTTGATTTTCACTTTTTGCAGAATGCTCTCGACCGTTGCGGTTATTTACCGTTCACTGGTCGCATTCTGGACACGATTGATTTTCTGAAGATTACGTTCCCATCACTTGGTTCTTATCAACTCGGTTATGTATCTTCTGAATTTGGATTTCAGCATGATCGCCCTCATCAGGCAGACAGTGATGCACTGGCGACAGCTTATGTGCTGCTTAAGTGTCTGGATGAGTTGAAGGAATTACCGCTCATAACGATTCAGCGGCTCAGCGACCTGTTCGCACCAGAAGACAGTGACTTGGGTTGGTTCTTGGACGGAATGCGCAGTGAGAAGGAAGCAGAGCCGATTCAGGACTTGGACGGACATACCTATTATCGTCAGCTTGCTCTTAATGTGAGTGATTGGACCGATATTGGTGCACCCCGCGATGAGCGTGAGGGTAACCCCCTTGATGGTGTAAGTTTCGAACAGTTTATGGATCAGGTCCGAGAAAATTTGAAGGATACGTTGGATCATTATGAAGAGCGCGAAGCGCAGACTCAGATGTTCAGCAGTGTAAGGCAAGCTCTGGACGAAGAGAAGCATCTCTTGATTGAGGCTGGAACAGGGACTGGTAAATCTCTGGGTTATCTGTTGCCTGCTATTTACGAAAGTGTGAAGCAAGAACAGAAAGTCATGGTCAGCACGCATACGATCAATCTGCAGGAGCAATTGAGAGAGCGAGACATTCCGATGCTGACCCAAGTGGTTCCGTTTCCGTTTAAGGCTGCTGTATTCAAAGGACGTGGACATTACCTGTGCCTGCGCAAATTTGAACACAAAATCAATAAACGTGAATTCGCTACCCCGAAAGAGGATTATTTCACAGCGGCTCAGATGATTGTCTGGCTTACGCAGACCGAAACTGGAGATGATGAGGAACTTAACCTTAGCGGACGTGGAGGAGACTTCTGGGAGACGGTACAGAGCGAATCCGAGTCCTGTCTGGGTAGATCCTGTCCATGGTTCCGCAAATGTTTCTACCATCGCGCCAAACATGAGGCAGGGTTGTCGGATATCGTAATCACGAATCACTCTAAATTATTTACGGATGTAAAAGCAGCGCATCAGTTACTACCAGCCTATGAGAGTCTTGTGATCGATGAGGCACATCATCTGGAGGATGTCGCTGGTAAGCATCTTGGAATGCATATGAAATATTTCACCTTGGTTCATACACTGACCCGCCTGTTTAAAGACAGTCGTAATGGTCAGCTGCCTATGCTTCGTTCGCAGTTATCCGGGCATGAAAATTCGGTGCAATGGGGCTCGATGGTGGATCAGATGTTCCCGCTCGCTCTTGAAGTTAAAGAGCTATGGGATCGAATGAGTGATGCCTTGTTCGGCCTTTTACCTGAACGAAGTGATGCTTCACCGGGAGAAACAGGGCAATTTTCCCTGCGTTTGAAGGCATCTCAGAAACCGGCCAAATGGCAAGAGCTGCAGGATCTGGAGAACCAGATCTATGTGACATTAGGCGATTTGGTTCGCAAAGGGGACAAATTGCTGCTTGAAGTGAAAGAAGATCAGGATGATTATCAATCCGACAGCCTGATCACGGACATCACAGGTCTACTGAAAGATCTGACCACATTGAAGGAGAATCTACGTTTCTTCATGCGTATGGATGATGCCAAAACGGTGTACTGGATGGAAGCCAGCGGCCAGTTCCGCAGTAAATCTCTCCAGCTGTATGCCGTACCTGTAGATGTCAGTGCACAGCTTAAGGATTTGTTTTTTGATAAAAAGAAAAGTGTTGTGCTTACATCGGCCACGCTTTCGGTAGATAAGTCATTCCAGTTCATGATTGAACAGCTGGGCTTGCAGGAAGCCTCCGAGAATAATCGACTGTTAACGTCGATGCTGCCTTCACCTTTCAACTATCGCGATCAGGCACTTCTGGTGATTCCACGTGATTTCCCAAGTGTGAAGGGCAGTGTGGGGGATGCACACTTTGTCAATATGCTGGTGCAATCACTCGCAGAGACCGCAATCGCCACTCGTGGACGCATGATGGTTCTGTTTACTTCATACAAGATGCTGCGACAGGTCTATGATCCGCTGAAGGAGGCTTTGTCTGGTAACGATATCTCGTTGCTGGGGCAAGGCGTTGACAGTGGAAGTCGCTCCAAGTTGACACGCAGGTTCCAAGATGCCAAAGCAACGGTACTTCTGGGCACAAGCAGCTTCTGGGAGGGTGTAGATATCCCGGGAGAGGCGCTAACCTGTCTCGCTATTGTGCGACTGCCTTTCCAGCCACCGAATCATCCGTTGGTGGAAGCCAAGAGTGAGTTGCTTCAGGAGCAGAAGAAAAATCCGTTCATGAAACTGTCTGTGCCACAAGCGGTCATTCGTTTCAAGCAAGGATTTGGCCGATTGGTGCGTACAGCGAAGGACAGAGGTATTGTGATTGTCTATGATACACGGGTGATCGAAGCGTATTATGGTAAATTCTTTTTATATTCATTACCTGGTCCCAAAATGGAGCATATGCTTACAGAGCAGATGGTGCCACGAATTACCGAGTGGTTGGAAAAACCTGCTACAGAACAAGAATAATGGTTGTTATGTTCGTTATATCATTGCATGACACTATCGTTTGGCGTTAAACTTTATTAGATATTTCCGTATCCGATTAAAGCAGTTGCACGTAGAACTTATAACCTAAATTACAAGGAGCATTCTGTATAAAATGTCACGTTTATCTTTAAATTTATACAGGATGCTCATCTTTCATCTATTATTTTATCGTGGCCTTGGTAAGGGGGAGCAAGAATGAAATCAGATAAAATTTCGGAAGCGGTGGTACGACGTTTGCCTGTGTACTTGCGTTATTTGAGCGAGTTGCATCAGCGTGAGGTGGCCACTGTTTCTTCTCAAGAGCTTGGACAAAGGTTGGATCTGAATCCGGCCCAAATTCGTAAAGACTTGGCTTACTTCGGTGATTTTGGTCGTAAAGGGATCGGGTACGATGTATCCTATTTGATCGAAAAGATTCGTCACATCCTCAAGATTGATCAGCAAATTAATGTAGCTCTGGTAGGCGCGGGTAATCTCGGACAGGCCTTGTCCAACTACAACGCATATCTGAAAGACAATATGAAGATTGTTGCTGTATTCGATGCATACGGACCGAAAATTGGCAGTCAAATCAACAGTTTGACGGTGAAGCCTATGAACGAATTGACGGAAGCAGTTAAAACAGACAACATCCGCATTGGAATTATTACGGTTCCAGATACGGAAGCCCAGAATGTAGCCGATCAGCTTATTGAATCGGGAATTGAAGCGATCCTTAATTTTGCACCAACAATTCTAAAAACACCGCCGCATATCCGCATTCACCATGCTGACTTTACGACGGATCTACTTAGTTTGGCCTATTACTTGGAGACTGGAAAGGACGAAGAGGAAGATGACAACAAATAGATGGGTAATCCACAACGGTAAATTTGCCGTTAATGAAGGCGCAACATGGAATGTGGTTCAAGGATACATGGTTGTCGAGAATGACAAGATTGTGCATATTGGTGAGACATTGCCGGATGGAGACGAAAATTGTACCAAAGTGGATGGAAAAGGATTGTTCTTCCTGCCGGGTCTGATCAATACGCATGGTCATGCAGCAATGTCGCTGCTCAGAGGACATGGAGACGATCTTGCGCTGCAAGTATGGTTGCAGGAAAAAATGTGGCCGATGGAAGCGAAAATGACTTCACAAGACGTATATTGGGGAACTTCGCTATCGGTGCTTGAAATGTTGAAAGGCGGAACTACAGCCTTCCTGGACATGTATGACCACATGGATCAGGTTGCCAAAGTCGTGGAACAGTCCGGCGTTAGAGCAGCATTGGCACGTGGTGTCATTGGGCTGTGCTCGGAAGAAGAGCAATTGCGGAAGCTGGAGGAGTCGGCTGCTTTTGCGCGTGAGTGGAATGGACAAGCAGATGGTCGTATTACAACCGTAATCTCGCCACACGCACCATATACATGCCCTCCTGACTACATAGAGAAGCTTGTACAGGTCGCAAACGACCTAAACCTTCCGCTCCATACCCATATGTCGGAAACGCTTCGTGAAGTGGAGCAGAATGTGGCTGATTATGGCCTGCGTCCTGTGGAACATTTGGAGAAACTGGGCTTTTTCTCCCGTCCATCCCTGGTTGCACATGCGGTGCATCTGAATGATGAAGAGATTGAGATTCTGGCGCGTCATGATGTGGCTGTATCCCATAACCCGGGTAGTAACCTGAAACTTGCCTCCGGTGTTGCGCGGGTACCTGCTTTGCTGAAAGCGGGAGTTACCGTGTCACTTGGAACAGACGGACCGGCAAGCAACAACAACCTGGATATGTTCGAGGAAATGAGACTGGCTGCATTGATCCACAAAGGCGTGTCTGGTGACCCGACGGCAGTGCCAGCAGGCGAAGCGTTACTACTCGGAACATCATACGGTGCCAAATCCATCTTCTTGAACAATACCGGAGCACTCCAGGTCGGCATGAAGGCTGATTTTATCGCCTTGGACATTGAACAGGCACATTTCTATCCACATACAGACCTGATCTCACATACGATCTACTCGGCTTCTGCTAAAGATGTAGAGCACGTATGGGTGGATGGAAAACAAGTGGTTAAACATGGAGAATGTCTGACGCTGGATGAAGAGCGCATTTTGCGTGAGTCTCAATTGGCATTTGATGGTCTGCTTGCTCGTTAATAGCAGGACAGAGCATCATAGGGAAAGGAAGTTCGGCTTTTGAAGAAAAAAAAGAAGTGGATATGGATTTCGCTACTTGCACTGGTTCTGATTCTGTTTGGACTTCAGCGTTATTACGTTTATGTCACGCAGGACCAGCGTAAGGAAGAAGCGCTCGCCATACAGGCAGCTCAGGAGCAGCTGGGCATTACATCCTATGATGAATTGCGAAAGTACATCTGGGGAGATAAAGAAGGCTCTGACAACATCTACTGGACCCTGATCGGCAAAAATAAGGATAACCAGGAAGTTATGGTCTGGGTGAAATTCGATGCAAACAATCAACCGGCTACAGGTGCAAACGCTATACACAGCGAGTTGCTGCAGAATGGCATGTCCGAAGCGCAGATTCGCAATCGCTTCAGTTCTGAAGTTCCTGCCGGGGAGATTAAGCGAATCATGCCCGGAGTTGTCAATGGAATATATGTGTGGCAAGTGTATTATAAAGACGGTACGCATAACCACTATCGCTTTTATCGTTTTAGCAATGGAGAACAGGTGGACCTGGTCTACACACTACCGAACAGTTAGAACAAATAGAGTGCTTCAGCTAGTGAATTAAAGAATTGAAAGAACCGGCAGACGGATATCCGACTGAACCGGTTCTTTGTGTTGTCTGTAAACATTTTTGATTTAAATAGTTAAAATTAATAATTTATTCATATTTTCGCCTTCGAAATTGTATATACGATGTGATATACTCAATTATGTACTCAAAGTTACATTCGAAACAAATAATCCTGTCGAAATTCTCGCAGGAGTCTATGTACGCATATTCGTATTATACCAATAAGCCAGTAGGTTGGGCCAAATTCTGGGAGGGGTAATTCACTTGAAGCTAAAAGTATTGCCTATTGCTTTAACTGCCGTCATTTCAGCCGTTGTGTTGTTTGGAGGTTGGTTTGTGTATCGTCAGGTGGCTGTGCAGAATCCCATTGAAAAGATGGTCACCCAGTACGATGGAGTCAATGACGTACAATTAACTATTAACCGCAATGACGTACAATTGAAACTGGATCTGCAACCCGATGTTGATTTGGGCAGACTGGTACAATATATTCACAAAGAAGGACAGACCTTGATTGGAACACGTTCACTTAAGTTGGATGTTGTGGATCATTCCAATGAAGCACTGGAAAGTTGGTGGGGGGATGCGATGTTTACCGTAGCTCAGGCGATGGAGAGCAAGCAGTACACCGAGATTACACCAACGTTGTCGAAGATGGCGACGAATGGAATGAAGGTAAATACAGCGATGGATGACAACAATGTATATGTCAGTCTCAGAGACGGAGATGCCAGCAAGTTTATTATTCTGCCGCGTGTGCCCGGTCAGATAGGAGTGTGGCCTAATGCCTAAGTGGACAAAAGAAGTTGCCATCGGATTTTTTCCCGTGTTGATTATTTTCCTTGCTTTTACTGGTGTTAATATTGTACCGATTCTGATTGCAGCGGTGCTTGTCGGAGCTTTGCTGTTCATGATGCAAATGCGTGGCGGGATTACCGTAGGCGCTGCACAGGAACGTAAACGGAAGAAAAAAGGACCCTCCAAGCTTACTTTTGAAGAAATTGGAGGTCAGGACAGTGCCAAGCAGGAATTGCGTGAAGCACTTGACTTTCTCATCAAACATGAAGAAATCCGCAAGTTCGGGATTCGCCCGTTAAAAGGGATTTTGCTCACGGGTCCTCCAGGAACGGGGAAAACGTTGATGGCGAAGGCTGCTGCCCATTACACCGATTCTGTTTTCGTAGCAGCATCGGGTAGTGAATTTGTGGAAATGTATGTTGGTGTGGGTGCCAGCAGAATTCGGGATTTGTTCAAGGACGCGAGAACCCGTGCCACGAAGGAAAATAAGGAAAACGCTATTATCTTTATTGATGAGATTGATGTCATCGGGGGTAAACGTGAAGGCGGTCAACAGCGTGAATATGATCAGACCCTGAATCAACTCCTGACAGAAATGGATGGAATCTATTCTTCCGATACGCCAAGAATTCTGGTCATCGCTGCAACGAACCGCAAGGAAATGCTGGATAGCGCTCTGACGCGCCCGGGACGTTTTGACCGCCACATTCAAGTGGACTTACCTGACAAAAAGGGCAGAAAGCATATTCTGGAACTGCATGCGGTGAATAAACCTCTGATGAAAGAAGTTAATCTGGAGAAGACAGCTGAAGAATCGTATGGTTTCTCCGGCGCACAACTCGAAAGTGTTATGAACGAAGCAGCAATATACGCCATGCGGGACGGGCTGTTGAACATCGAACAGCGGCACTTGTCTCTGGCTATTGATAAAGTCATGATGGGTGAGAAGACAGACCGTGAGTCCAGTGTGGAAGAGAAGAAAAGGGTCGCCATTCATGAATTGGGACATGCCATTATGGCTGAACTCGTTCGTCCAGGCAGTGTTAGTCAGGTGGCACTCAGTCCGCGTGGTCAGGCGCTGGGATATGTACGTCACAACCCGCAACAGGAACAGTTCCTCTATACGAAGCGCTTCCTGGAAGAGCAGATCATGATTGCACTCGGAGGAGCCGCTGCGGAGGAAATGTACTACGGTGGACGTTCCACTGGGTCACGCAATGACTTTGATCAGGCAACCAATGTCGTACAGACCATGATGGCTTCGGGATTGACTTCACTTGGTATTGTGAACATGGATATGGTTACAACCGAAGAACTTATGCGTGAGAATAAATTGATTCTGCAAGATTTGATGGAACAGACGAAGCGATTGCTTGAAGAACAACGGACAATTTTCGACAATTCACTCGACATCCTGATTCGGGAGGAAGTATTGTCTGGCGAGCAATTTCGTTGTCAATTTCGTGACAGTGCCCTTTTACCAGCATAATTTATTTATGCTGGTTATTTTTTTTTACATTTCACTCGTGCTAAGATATTATTATATGTTGGGTCGAAATTTGTAATTTTCGGCGAACAGGGTACAATAGAGAAATAGAGAACCGAAAGGATGGAGCAGAACCATGTTTTTCAAAAAAATAGGAGTTGTCGGTGGCGGTACGATGGGACAAGGTATTTCCCAGATGCTCGCAGCCAAAGGACTTGATGTGCTTCTCGTGGAGCATACAACACAAAAACTGGATCATGCATATGACATGATCGAAACGAACCTGGATAAACAACTGGAGAAATGGGCGATTACAAAAGCGGAGAAGAAATTGATTCTTTCTCGTATTACCAAGGTAGCTCATTTGGCTGAACTTGGAACTTGCGATATGGTCATTGAGACTATTTCAGAGGATCTGGATGCGAAAAAAGCAGTATTCAGCCAACTGGACCAAGTTTGCCCAAGCAATGTCATTCTGGCAAGTAACACATCCACGCTGAGTTTGACCGAGCTTGCAAGCTCGACCAAATACCCAGAGCGTGTTATTGGTATGCACTTTATTCACCCGGTATCCCGGGTTGATCTTGTAGAGATTATTCGTGGACTGAAAACTTCGGATACGACATTCGAAGAGACCAGACGTTTTGTAGAAGAAGTAGCGGACAAAAAAGGAGTCATGATCTATGAATCACCTGGATTCGTAACTTCCCGCTTGATCTGCCTGCTGATTAACGAAGCGTTGCATGTATTGCAAGAAGGTGTTGCATCTGCTGAAGATATCGATGATGCAATGCGTATCGGATACAACTTCCAACATGGACCACTCGAAATGGCTGACCGTTTCGGATTGGATTCCGTTGAAGCTGCACTCGAAAGAATGTTCCGTGAATTCGGAGAATTGAAATATCGTCCTTCCACAGTCCTGAAGAAAATGGTGCGTGCAGGACACCTGGGTGTTAAAACAGGCGAAGGATTCTTCAAGTACGACAAGGATGGTGACCGACTGTGAAAGTACTCGTAATTAATGCGGGGAGTTCCTCGCTCAAATATCAACTGTATAATATGACTGACGAATCTGTCCTGGCTAAAGGTCTGGTAGAGCGGATCGGAATGGATTCCTCCATTCTGACACACAAACCGACAGGCCGTGAGGATGTTACAGAAGTTAGTGAAATTTTGGAACATACAACAGCAATCCGTAAAGTCATTGATATCTTGACTCACAAAGAAAATGGCGTACTGGAATCCGTAAGTGAAATTCAAGCTGTTGGACACCGTGTCGTTCATGGTGGTGAAGCATTTAAGGAATCTGCACTGGTAGATGATGCTGCCAAAGCTGAAATTCGTCGTTTGTTCGACTTGGCTCCACTTCACAACCCTGCAGCAATGATGGGTATTCGTGCGGCTGAAGCCAATATGCCTGGTGTTCCACAGGTAATGGTCTTCGATACGGCGTTCCATCAAACGATGCCGGAAAAAGCATATCTGTATGCTATTCCGCGTGTACTTTACAAAAAATATAAAGTACGTCGCTACGGCGCACATGGTACTTCCCATGATTTCGTAAGTAAGGCAGCTGCTGAATATCTGGATCGTCCAGTGGAAGATCTGAAAATTATCACTTGTCACGTCGGTAACGGTGGCAGTGTAACAGCAGTTAAAGGTGGCGTATCCGTGGATACTTCGATGGGTATGACTCCGCTTGAAGGACTGATGATGGGAACGCGTTCTGGTGACCTTGATCCAGCCATCGTACCTTATGTGATGAATAAGGAAGAACTGAGCGTAAGCGAAGTGAACTCCATGTTGAACAAACACAGTGGATTGCTTGCGATCTCCGGAATCAGCAGTGACATGCGTGAGATTACGGAAGGTATGGAGAATGGCGATGCCAACTCCACACTTGCTTTTGAAATGTACGAATACCGTCTGCGTAAATACATCGGTTCATATGCAGCTGCAATGAACGGTGTAGACGTGATCGTCTTTACGGCTGGTGTAGGTGAGAACTCCGTTGTTCTTCGCCAAAAAGTATGTGAGCAGCTTACTTACCTGGGTGTTGAACTGGATGAAGCGTTAAATGCCATTCGTTCGGGCGAACCCCGCCGGATTACAACAGCGAATTCCAAAGTGGAAGTTCTCGTTGTGCCAACAAACGAAGAATTGGTCATTGCACGCGATACACACCGAATCGTATTGAATTCTCAGTAATCTAACTGTAAAGTAAATATAGAATGACAAGGAAGTGCAGAGGACAGGCATAAGCCTGCCCGCTGCATTTTCAAATTTCAGGAATCAAGGGGAGATATGGCATGAATACGAATTGTGTAATTCGTAATGTGAACCAGCATGTGGGCGAAACCGTGACAATCGGTGCCTGGATTAACAACAAACGTTCCAGCGGTAAAATTCAGTTTTTGCAGCTGCGTGATGGAACCGGATATATTCAAGGGGTTGTAGTGAAAAGTGAAGTTAGTGAAGAGATCTGGAACAATGCCAAGAGCCTGACACAAGAAAGCTCTTTGTATGTTACAGGTATTATTCGTGAGGAACCCCGCAGCGCATCTGGTTATGAGATGACAGTAACTGGGGTTGAGATCATTCACCTGACTGAAAACTATCCTATTACGCCAAAAGAGCATGGTGTTGATTTCTTGATGGACCATCGTCATCTATGGCTTCGTTCCACGAAGCAACGTGCGGTTATGGTGATTCGTGCAGAGATTATTCGCGTTGTTCAGCAGTTCTTTGATGGTAACGGATTCACACAAGTGGACCCTCCGATTTTGACACCATCGTCTGCGGAAGGAACAACTAACCTGTTCCACATCAAATACTTTGATGAAGATGCTTATCTGACGCAAAGTGGTCAATTGTACATGGAAGCCGCAGCCATGGCGCTGGGCAAAGTATATTCCTTTGGTCCAACATTCCGCGCAGAGAAGTCCAAAACACGCCGCCACTTGATTGAGTTCTGGATGATTGAGCCGGAAATGGCCTTTGTAGATCACGAGGAAAGTCTGCGCGTACAAGAGAAGTTTATCGCTCATGTCGTTCAATCCGTGGTTAAAAACTGCCGTGCAGAATTGGAATCCATCGGTCGTGACGTATCCAAACTCGAAGGCATCGTAGCTCCATTCCCGCGTATTACGTATGATGAAGCAATTGAATTCCTGCATGGACAAGGCTTCGATATTCCTTGGGGAGAAGATTTTGGTGCACCGCACGAAACAGCGATTGCTGAGAAGTACAATACACCTGTCTTTATCACGCATTACCCTGCTGGAATCAAAGCTTTCTATATGAAACCAGATCCGAATCGTCCAGAAGTTGTTCTTTGTGCGGATATGATCGCACCAGAAGGCTACGGAGAGATTATTGGCGGTTCGCAGCGTATTGATGATCCGGAATTGATGCAACAACGTTTTGAGGAGCACAACCTCTCGGATGAAGCGTATCAATGGTATCTGGATCTGCGTAAATACGGATCGGTTCCTCACTCCGGTTTCGGTCTGGGATTGGAGCGGACGGTAGCATGGATCTGTGGGTTGGATCATGTACGTGAAACAATCGCATTCCCACGTATGCTCTATCGTCTGTACCCTTAATGCTTAACAGAGGAGCGTCTATGGAAGACACGACATCCAAAGCTTGGTTGGATGGAGCAGCTTATGGCATGACTTCGGGCACAGCTCACCTACCTTATGCCTTGTTACGTTATTATCACCAGCTGGGCCTATCCGATGCAGAAGTGCTTCTTCTGATTCAACTGCTAGGGTTCCGTCAAGCAGAGTTCAATGAGTTTCCCACGCTTGAGGAGCTTGCTACACGCATGGGACTTGCACCAGAAGGTATTGCGAGAATGTTGCAACGACTGATGCGAGATGGGTATATTGCGATTGACGAGCATCGTGATGAGGAACGTGACATCCAGTACGAACGGTATGATTTGCATGGATTATATGCCAAGCTTGCAACGTGCACTGCCGAAGAAGTAGCGGCTTTCCGTGCAGAACAGCAGAGCAGCAGTACAGCACGCCAAGATTCGAACAGTGTTCAAAAAGAAGAGGAAGAACGAAATATGTTCTCCATCTTTGAAAAAGAATTTGGTCGTCCGCTCTCTCCAATGGAGTGCGAAACGATATCCAGCTGGTTGGATCAGGATCGTTATCAAGAGGAACTGATTCTAATGGCTCTGAAGGAAGCTGTTTTTGCAGGCAAAGTACATTTCCGGTATATCGATCGAATTCTGCTTGAGTGGAGCCGTAATCGTGTCAAGACGGTTCAAGACGCCAAGGCATACACGCAGCGGTTTCGTAATGGTGGACGTTGATTCAGTGTAGGCAAGGACAAGAAACAGGCCAGAAGTTATTCTGTGCCTGTTTTTTTTGGTATAGATGGGATGAGTTCTTAGTGGCATCAACCTTTCAGGCAATGAATGCACTATGTTTTAAAAAAAATTGATGGATCACGCAGGGGTTACCACACAAGCTGTCGTCTATAGTATTGGAGAGGAGGGGAGAGTTATTGATGAAGCGCGCGTAATCGAACAAATCCGTCAAGGAGATACATCTCAGATGCGTACTCTGATTGATAAATATAGCCAGCATGTGTACCATGTGGCCTATTCCGTACTCAGGAACGATCAGGATGCTCAGGATGCAGCTCAGGAGGCGTTCATTCAGATGTACAAGTCTCTCCCCGACTACCGTTCCGAAGGTTTCAAAACGTGGTTAACCCGAATCGCCTTTAACAAAGCGATTGATGCCAAACGCAAGCTGGGCAGACGAAGTGCTGAGGATCTGGGTGGAGAAGAAAAAATAATAAACATGCCCGGACGGGATGAAGACGTTCTTGCCCGTCTCGTTCGTGAAGAACGTCAGGATAAACTTCGCGAACGTATTAATCAGTTGCCTGCTCAGCACCGTGACATTATCACTGCGTATTATTTAGGTGAGAAAAATTACGAGCAGATTGCCAGTGATGCACAGGTGGCTGTGAAAACCGTGGAATCCCGTTTGTATCGTGCCCGGCAGTGGATTCGTAATCATTGGAAGGAGGATGAATGGCGTGAGTAAACAGGAGAAGTATACCGCTGCGCAATGGGCTGATTATATTGAAGGCAATATGAGTGAAACTCAGGCGAACCGAATGGAACAGCTTCTGCTGGAAGATCCGGATGCGATGGACATCTATTTGGAAGCGCTCGGTATCCATGGGGAACTGCCTCCGTTGCCTGACCCGGCAGGGTTTGCGGATTCAGTCATGCATCGGATTGAGGGCATTCAATCCTCTAAGTCTCAACGTAAATCCCGCGCTGGACGAAACCGGCGCTGGCTTGAACATAAAGTGTTTCATTATGCGGTAGCAGCCTGTCTGACATTGATCTTCCTCTCGTCTGGACTTTTTGACAAGGTAGCCCCTTATCACAAGTTCCAAGATGGCGACCACAGAGGGTCTTTCACCGAGAAATGGACGGAGACAGCCACTTCATGGCTGGATAACTTCAAGCCTAAACCATAAATGGTTTCGCATTGCCTGAAAAGAAAGGATGACGACTGTGCACTCAGATCGTAACAAATTACTCGCATTTCTATTAAACCTGATACCAGGTCTTGGTTTCATGTATTGGGGACGGGCCGCAAGGGCTGTGATTTATCCATTGCTTTTCTTCGGAACAGCTGTTGGCTCATTCATGCTAGCAATGGTCACTAATGATCAAGATTTAATGATTTTCGGTGCCCTCGGTGCTGCTTTCTTCTGGGGGATCAGCATGCTGGATATGATTATTGTTCTGCTCCGTGCACCTGCTGCCCGAGAAGCACATTATAGGGGATACGGTGCACCTTATGAAGCACCACACCAAGGAGCAGCGTACCAGGGAGCATACATGGGTCGACAAGGGCCTATGGAGCAGATGAATGAAGATGAGCTGCATCAACATCCTGGTGGTGAATATGGTCAACCTGAGGGTCCCTATGGTCAGCCCATGTATCGAAAAGGCAGTGAGGGTGAACGGTTCTTCACCATTTTGCTCTCATTTGTTCCGGGATTGGGCCACCTTCATCTGGGATTGTTGCATCGCGGGTTGTCGTTCTTGATGGCGTTCTTTGGTTCATTTGCCATGATGGTTTTCGTGGCTTCGATCACCAATGAATCAGTATTTCTAATGTTCTTACTGATTCTGCCAGTAATATGGGTATACTGCATGTTTGATGCTGTGCAGCATGTCCACCGTAAGCAGGCTGGTGAGGTGTTGCAAGATCGGACATTATTCGAAGAATTGGAAATGGGCAGAGTAGCCGGACGACGAAGCAAAGTGCTTGCAACGCTGCTATCCGCTTTTCCAGGTGCGGGTCATCTATATCTGGGATTGCAAAAAAGAGGCATGCAATTGATGTTCCTGTTCCTTGGAAGCATCTATGTTCTGGACCTGCTTCATTTATCGGTGTTTCTGTTCATGATTCCGCTGATCTGGTTCTACAGCTTCTTTGACGGACTACAGTGCTCCAGTCGCTATGGACGCGAGCCATTGATTGACCAACCGATCTTCAAGGACTGGGCCCGCCATCAGCGTCTGATTGGATTCGGGATTGCGGCACTTGGACTATATTACCTAACGATCCGGCTTGTCATTCCACAGCTGAATGAGCTGTTCCCGAATGCCTTTATGACGTATGAGATCCGTTCCTATTTGAACACCGTCATTGTTTCCTTGCTGCTCATTTTTGGCGGCTTGAAATTGCTGTTTGGTAAGCCGCGGGAATTGGGGACGAATTCCTCGCTTCATTCGAATGACGAAGAAGCAGACAGCCTCTTTTTATTCAAGGATCGGGATGATCGACTGTAGAGTGACCTAAATAATAGTTTACACTGACACTACGATGACAGAGCAACCTTCTAATCGCTGTTATCCCACAACAAAAAAACACGCAAGGGCTATGTATATCAGCCACTGGCGTGTTTTTTTGTTATCCAGCTTTGATTTCGAATAAATGATTGCTATTTCGTAGCGCCCTTCAGCAGAAGTTGACGGTACATCACTTCGAACAGGAATTCGAACGCTTCCAGATGACGTTTCGCTTCAAAAGCATCCTTGCCCCACGCATATATGCCGTGGTTACGCAGCAAAATTCCTGGTACGTTGGCATCAAGTACACCTGGCACCAATTCAGCGATAGATGGAATATCCGCAAAGTTAGGCAGGACAGGTACACGAATCTCCGCATTTTCTTCCCAGATGTTGAAAGCCTTGATCAATTCGATTCCTTGAATCGGTACGTGTCCATCTGCTCCAAAGAATTCACTAATCAGGTTGTTAAACACGGTATGCACGTGGAATACAGCACCACAACCGGTCAAACGATAGATTTCACAGTGAATCAACGTTTCGGCACTTGGTTTCAACGTTGTTGTCTCAATCGCTTTGCCGTGTTTATCCACAAAAAGGAAGTCTTCCGGTGTGCGAAGAGATTTGTCTTTGCCTGAGGCGGTAACCGCAAAATAAAATTGCTCCGGGTCAAAGTCTCCTACACGCATCGACAGATTGCCACTTGTTCCGGGGAACCAGTTACGACTGGCGAACAACGCTTTAATATCAGCCAGTTCTTCCAGGACCTGACGTTTGTGTTCCAATGTAATCTTTTCAAAGCCCATCGTTTACAGCACTCCTTGTGTTTGCTTCTGTTTCATATCTTCGATGATATCGTAAAAGGTAGCGAATGGCACATGGTCCACACCAAGTTCAATACATTTATCCGTCAAAATGGAGCGGGAGTAGACGAGATCGGCAATCTTTGCACCCTCAAAATCTGTCAGACTGTCTCCAATAAGAATTCGATTGTATTGTTCTTCCGGGAAGGTACGAATCACGGTTGTTTTGCACATGCCGCAGCCATTCTCACAAGGAGGTTGGCAGGGATTCGGCCATTCAATCCGAATGGTTTCACCTGAGAAGTCAGCTCCGTTGCAATAGACATGATCCTGCGGGATATGAAATGGTGCGAGTAACGGTTCGATAAAAAAGTCCATACCGCCACTGGTCACATTGAATTCGATCCCTTCGTTGCGAACATATTCAAGAAACTCGCTAAATCCTTCACGGATCCCCGCTTGTCCAAGTACAAATTCCACAATTTCATCTTTCTGGGATGCGGGCAGAAGAGCGAACATGGCTCCAACACCTTCGCGCAGCGAGATTTTTTGCTCAATCGTATCTTTCATAATCGCTTCAATGCCCTCAGGCTTGAAATGTTTCATGATCGCTACGATGTTGTCCGAGAGAGTAATCGTACCGTCAAAGTCACAGAAAATGACTGTTTTCTTATCACTTCTCATCGTTCGCCACCCCACAGGTCCAATGCGCTTTTCAGCTCTGGATGCTCGATTGCATACTGAGCGAGTGGAATGGAACGCTGAGCTGCCTCAATGGCTTGCAGGAATGCACGTCCGCCTGCTTCAGTGCCCATCGGATGTCCATGAATACCGCCACCAGCATTAACGATGACATCTGTTCCAAAGTCGCGCAAAATAAGCGGTACAAGGCCTGGATGGATGCCGGCTGAAGGTACGGGCATACTTGTTCTCACCGGCAGATCAGCTGTCAGTAATTGCTCCGTGATGGCCATATTTTCTTCCTTCGGCATCGTTACCGATCCATAAGGAGAAGGGAAGAGCACCAAATCAGCGCCAGCAAGACGCATCAGCTGGCCAAGTACAACCGAAGCCGAGATGCCGTAATGTGGTGAAGGATACAGTGCGCCTGCGAGTGCAGGGTGAGCCATAATCGGCACATTGATATCAGGATCACTGCTGAGTTCATGCAGCACATCATATCCGTAAGACAATACATTGAACAACAAGGCATTAGCTCCTGCACCGATGGCACGTTCAGCCTGCTGCTTCAGACGAGATGTAGGTCCTGTAAGATTGGTTGCATACAGAAGTTTCTTGCCTGTCTCCTGGCGTGCCTGTTCGGCAGCTTTCATGCAGACCTCGACTCTTTTTTCAATGGGTGTCAATTTATTCTCGAACAGAATTTCATCGTCCTTGATCAGATCAACGCCTCCAAGGGCCTGACGAATAAATTGTTCACGCAGTTCATCTGCATCCAGCCCAATAACCGATTTGAAGATACTCATTAACAGTGGACGGTCATGTACACCAAGCAGATCACGAACACCATTTAGTCCAAACTTGGGTCCTGGGAATGCACGGAGAAAACCATCCGAGAAACCAAGCTTTGTCAATTTGATTCGGCCATCCATTGAGATTTTGCCAAAGACAGTTACGAGCAGGGCAGGGATATCACGGCTGAAGTTAACATCAGGATATCCAATGGTAATATCAGCGTAACGCTCACCCGCAGCCATTCCTTCAGCTTCATGGACTTCTACGCTGATGACTTCGCCCAGATGTTTCTGCATCGCTTCACGCTGGGCTTGTGGCAACTCCGTCCAGCTACCCACGGTCATGCCAATCGCGATGGACTGAGCTTTCTTGCGAAAGTCTGCATGATCATCATGCAGTCGATATGTGGCTGTACACATGTTATTCATTTTAAATCCCCTTCCAAAGCAGCTCCCATCTCCCGTGAGCGCTCTGCACAGCGGTTGACGGCTGCGATTACATTTTCAAAGAAATCTCCTTCGTCCAGCGTTTTCAGTGCTGCCTGGGTTGCCCCTCCCGGGGAGGTCACATCACTACGAAGCTTCATCGGCTCCAAACCGGTTTGTTGTACCATACGTGACGCGCCCAGCACTGTCTGAACAGTGAGATCGCGAGATTGCTGGCTGGATAAGCCACCACGAATACCTGCGGCAATCATGGCCTCCATTAAATAGTATACATAAGCAGGCCCGCTTCCGGAAATCCCTGTGAGCACTTCGAGTTTATCTTCAGGCACAATGGTCACGATACCAACCGCTTCAAACATGGTCATTACCGTACTGCGCTGATCATCTGTAATCTCCGCAGAGAAAGCAAGACCAGTTGCGCCAAGTCCGATGGTACTGGATGTATTCGGCATGGTTCTGGCGATCGGCTGTTTACGACCGAGCAAGGACTGCATCGTGCGGATTGATAATCCGGCAATGACAGAAACGAGCAGTTGATCAGGCGATAACAGCGGACCCAGTTCGCGCAGTGCTGCGGCAGCATCTTTGGGTTTCATACAGAGTACAATGACCGGAGTGGAGGCAAGATGATCCAAGGATTGCGAGGCAGTTCCGGTATGTACAGCATAACGGGTGCTGAGCTCCTCCTGACGTTTCTGGTTGCTGCGGTTCAGCATCGTGATATCCTGAGGACGAACGACCAGGCGGGAGATCAGTCCGCGCACGATGGCTTCAGCCATCGCGCCTGCTCCGTGGAAAGTAATCTTCTGTTGTAGTAACGTCTGCTGCTCTTGACTCATATTTATCGTTCCTCCTATATAACTGGTGCTGGGATATTATTGACGAATCTGTCCATTGCCGGTAATCCGATATTTGGTTGACGTGAGTGCTGGTAGTCCCATAGGTCCACGTGCATGCAGTTTCTGAGTACTGATCCCGATTTCGGCTCCATAACCAAATTCGTATCCGTCGGTGAATCGCGTGGACGCATTGTGATAGACGGCTGCTGCATCCACATCATGCATGAAGCGTTCTGCATGGGCTGTATCCCGGGTTACGATACACTCGGAATGTTTGGTTCCGTAATGTGCGATGTGCTGCATCGCTTCGTCCAGGTTCTCGACCACACGGATATTTAAAATATAGTCGTTGTACTCGGTCGCATAGTCTTCCTCGGTTGCCTCAAGAGCGGAAGGGACAATACGGCGTACCGTGTCGCATCCTTTCAAAATCACATTGGCCTCACGGAATTGCTCGGCAAGAGCAGGCAGGTGCTCTTCCGCGTATGTGGCATGTAGCAGTAACGTTTCCATGGAGTTACACACCGATGGACGTTGTGCCTTGGCGTTGATGGCAATTTCGGCTGCCATGACCGGATCGGCTGATTCATCCACATAGGTATGGCAGATGCCGGCCCCAGTTTCGATGACAGGTACTGTTGCATTGGCAACCACATTACGAATGAGCGAAGCTCCGCCGCGTGGAATGATGACGTCCAGTAATCCGTTCAATTTGAGCATTTCATCCACGGAAGCACGATCTGCATCCTCAACCAGTTGCAGCGCATCAGCAGGCATGTCTGTCGTTGCCAATGCCTGATGAAGCACCTCTACAATTTTGCGGTTGGAGGACAGGGCAGAGGAGCCGCCGCGCAGAAGCACTGCATTACCTGTTTTGAGACATAATCCCGCTGCGTCCACGGTTACATTAGGTCGAGCTTCGTAGATGATACCGATCAGACCAATCGGCACTCTAAGTTTTTCAACATGCAATCCGTTAGGACGGGTGAATGTCTCCAATACTTCACCGACTGGATCAGGCAGATCCGCAATCTGACGTAATCCTTCAGCAATGCCAGCAATGCGCTCCTTATTGAGGGCGAGTCGATCCAGCATGGATTCCGGTGTACCTTGTTCTCTGCCTCGTACCAGATCTTCGGCGTTTGCCGTAATGATGGAATCCGTCTCCGTTATCAAAGCATCTGCCATGACACGCAGGGCCGTATTTTTCTGTTCTGTATTCAATCGGTTCAGCTGTGGAACCGTGGCTTGGGCTTTGCTGGCTTTTTCTCTAACTTCACTCATCTTAATTCCTCCTCATATATATAAATTTGAAATTTTAACCACTATATTGCTTCATGTTTATTTTAACGTAATCCATTCGTCTCTATGAATAACTTCAAGTCTGTGGATGCTAGCGAGTTGTTTCATCACTTCGCCACTGGGAAGTCCGGCAATAAGTCGAAGTTGGTCATCATCATAATTGACGATACCGCGACCGAGCAAGGTTTCATCCATTCCAATGACCTCTACGACGTCTCCAGCATGGAATGTTCCCAGTACTCGCTTGACCCCTACAGGCAGAAGACTATGGCCCCCATGGACAAGTGCTTCTTCAGCACCATCATCCACAACGACTGTTCCCAGCGGTGTAGACATGAAGCCGAGCCACTGCTTTTTACGAGATAGTGAAGCGAGTCGTGTCTCAAAGTAAGTTCCTTTGCCCGTGCCATCAACCGCCTTCTGCATATCTCCGGGTTCTTTCACACTTCCCACGAATACAGGTACGCCTCCACGTGTAGCAACCTTGGCTGCATCGACTTTGGATCGCATTCCGCCTGTACCAACCGTTGATCCTGAACCGCCGGCAAAAGCGTAGATCTCAGCCGTTATCTCGGGGATACGGTCGTAACGTACGGCAGAAGGATCTTTACGCGGATCTGCTGTGTACAGTCCGTTGGTATCGGTAAGAATGATCAAATGCTGTGCTTTCACCAGGTTCGCAACCAATGCGGACAACAGATCGTTATCACCAAACTTCAATTCATCCACCGAAACCGTATCATTCTCATTAAAAATCGGAATCACTCGCTGTTTGAGCAGCTCTTCTACGGTCATGCCTGCATTACCCATGCGTTTACGACTGTGAAAGTCTGTACGAGTTAACAGAATTTGCGCCGTAGTAACGCGGTGCGCTGCAAAAGCCTGTTGATATGCCTGCATCAGTAATGCCTGCCCAACGGCCGCTGCGGCTTGTTTCTCATGTAGCAGTTTGGGGCGCTGAGGATAACCGATCTCCCGGAATCCGGCCGCTACCGCTCCAGAGGTGACCAAAAGCACTTCATGGCCCTGATCAGCCAATGCTGCAATTTCTCCGGCAAAAAAAGTGATCGAACTGCGATCCAGACCGCCTTCTTCTGTTGTAAGCGAGCTGCTTCCAATCTTAACTACAATACGTGAAGTCATGGTTTCACTTCCTTAAACATGATTAATAAGTGCTTCTGGAGCAGGCTTTTGCGGGTACAAAAAAAACTCCCGCCCTTTAGTTAAAAAGGACGAAAGTTCGTTACTTCCGCGGTACCACCTTTATTGATGATTAAATCATCCGGCTTCATGCCCTGTAACAGAAGGCACTGTCCTGTACGTAACAGGCCGCTCAGGGGTAGGTTTCAGAGAAGAGTCACGGTAAATTCTTTCAGCAGGGTGGAATTTACTCTCTGGGCGCGACTGATATTCTCTTACTGGTCCCGTCATCACGTTTCGTTCAATATTTCTTATAACATACCATGGAAACTTGGCATATGCAAAGGGGTTATGGTCCTGTAAATTACTTGAATAAATTCAGCTTGCCAATCCGCTCCACAGCTTCGCGTAATCGGTTTTCATCACTTAGCAGTCCTGCGCGTACATAGCCTTCGCCATGCGAACCAAAACCAATACCTGGGGCTACGGCCACCTTGGCTTCTCGCAGTAACAAGTCTGCAAATGAAGCGGAGGTATAACCGGCAGGTACAGGCAACCAACTGAAGAATGAACCTGCTGGTTTCGAAGCTTGCCAGCCAATGGAGGATAGAGCGTCATAAAACGCATTGCGACGGGATTCGTAACGTGAAACCAGCGAGGCAACACATTCCTGGGAGCCAGTCAGTGCTTCCGTTGCCGCAGCTTGAATCCCACCGAAAAGACTGACATAGATATGATCCTGAAGCAGATTGATTTTAGAGACAATCTCTGCGTTACCGAGTGCGAATCCAACACGCCATCCAGCCATATTGTATGTTTTGGATAACGTATAGAATTCAATGCCCACTTCTTTGGCACCAGGGGCTTGCAGGAAACTTACTGGACGATGTCCGTCGAATCCAATTGCACCGTAAGCAAAGTCGCTGGCTACTACGATTTGATTTTGAATGGCGTATTCTACCGTATCTTCGTAGAACGAAAGGGGCGCCGTTGCTGACGTTGGGTTGTTGGGGTAGTTCAGGAACATCAGCTTGGCCTTCTCCCGATCTTCCGCAGTAACGGCTTCGTAATCAGGCAGGAATGCATTGGACTCCAGTAAAGGCATAAATGACATGTTTGCTTTGGCAAGTGCAACACCAGACCAGTAATCCGGGTAACCCGGATCTGGAACGAGAACGGTGTCGCCGGGGTTAAGCAGGACCTGGGGTAACTGAACTAGACCTGTTTTGCCTCCGAACAGAATCGCAACTTCAGTCTCGGGATCCAGATCAACGTTGTAATCTTCTTTATAACGTTTGGCCACAGCTTCCTTCAGGAAAGAGTATCCTCTAAAAGGGGAGTATTTGTGGTAGAGGGGATTTTCAGCCGACTCTTGCAGTGTTTTCACAATATGGGGTGGTGTCGGTGTGTCCGGGTTCCCCTGACCCAGATTAATCACGTCATGACCACTTGCGATTTCGTGATTTACATTTTGAACAAGGGTAGCAAAAAATTGCGTTGGCAGCTGTGCCATCACATCAGAAGTCGGTATCGTAAAGGCTGAACGAGCAGTTAAATGGTCTGAATGGGTCATTATATTCATCACTCCGATTATTAAAAATGGAAAATAGTTCTCATTAATTTATCACGCAAATCCCGAGCTGTATAGAGGGAAATCCACTTGATTATACAGTACATGAGAGCAAAGAGGGGAGTATTGTACAAAATTGAAAGTGCTCATTTCGTTTTGTCCATTGAGCTGAGAGAAGCCATGTTTTATGATGATATTCGATAATGATAATCAATATCATTAATTCCTTGCACTACGCACATGATATAGGGGGAGAAATAGAAATGAAAAAGGGCACACGAAATACGGCAGTATTATTAACGATCACGTGGTTATCCATTCTGCTGTTGGCTTGTGGGAATCAGGCCTCAACACCTGCTGCTGGCGCAGATGATTCCAAAGTAGCCACGGAAACGACAGAGACCACGACTGCAGTGGAAGAGACGAATGAGGGCGAGACCCGGGTATTCAAAGATTGGACTGGCCATGAGGTTAAGGTTCCTGTAAATCCGAAGCGAGTCATCTATCATGGAGAAGTTACCGGGGATATGCTTGCGCTTGGAGTTGTTCCTGTCGGCATACTTCGTCAAGAGGGGACCGTGTACGATGAACAGGTCGCCCAGGCAGAAGATGTAGGATTTCCAATCAGTGTGGAAAAGGCGCTGGACTTGAACCCCGATCTGATCATTTTCTCCAACAGTGATGAGGCACAATATGATCAGATCGCAAAGGTTGCACCTACGGTTACATTTGATTCGTTTGGTTTAATAGAAGATCGCATGCGTATCCTTGGCGACTTGTTGAATAAGAAGCAAGAAGCGGAGGATTGGATTACATCTCATCAAAAAGCGACTGAAGAGATGTGGACGCAACTTCATGAGAACGGATTAAAAGAAGGGGAGACCGCTTCGGTATTCACGATGTATCCGGGGAATCGCCTGTTTGTCATGGCGGGTGCAGGATTGCCCCAGTTGTTATATGGAAAGGACGGGCTGAAGCCAACCGCGGAAATTCAGAACGTATTGGATGAAGACATGGGATTCGTAGAGATTTCGACTGAAAAATTATCTGAATTTGCCGGTGATCGGATATATATTCTCGATCCTGTGACCGACGATGCCAAGCAATCCACCAAGGAATTACTGGATAGTTCAATCTGGAAGAACCTGCCTGCGGTAAAAGAAGGGAAAGTATATCGCTTTGATATCGCAAAAGCTTCTAGTGATGCTCTTTCCAGGGAGTGGCTGCTGAAAGAGTTGCCAAAACAGATGATTCAATAATGGTTACGAGCCAGTGAGGCAGCAGTAACATCTTTGAGTAATGCAGTTTTATAAAAAAGTAAGAGGAGCCTTCAACATTTCGTTGAACGCTCTTTTTGCTGATTAAACTCCTATCTGGATTATTAACAATCGCTCGCTTATAATCAGACATACAGAATGATTGATAATTATTCTCATTTTAGAAAAACGAGGTGAACCGACATGCAGACTTTGGATGCCGATGGAGCGTTGTTCTTTTCAGCATTCATGTTTCGGCTGGATCATCTGGTACGACGAATTGAACAACCTGAACAGGTGATGCTGGAAGTGGCTTGCGAGAAACATGCGTTCCTGATCTGTGAAGAAGGAGAGGGGCGTTTATATATTGGACCTGAACAGTTTCCGTTTACAACGGGATGTGTCTATCCGCTTTCTCCGGGAGAGGGGTACCAGATTGAGTATCGTAATGACTCGGAATTGAAATATATCGTAATGGCTTTTGATGTAATTCATGTGTTGACCGGTGATCCGGAGCTCTATACCCGTTCTGTATTTGAGCACAGAAACCAATTGAACGGTTATCCCTATGCACCGTTAAGTGGACTGCTGGAACAGATGTATGTCATTCGGAATTATAAAACAGATGCCGAATACAGCCATCTGAATGCACAGTTCCAAAAATGGATGGAGATGATCATTACCCGGTACACTTCTCCAAAGACGGAGCAGAGTATGGAAGCCAGACTACACAGTACGATTCAGTATGTGGACGACCATTATGCTGAAGAAATCACTGTACAGAAACTGGCACGTCTTGCGGAGATCCGCCCTGTGCAATATACGACCCTTTTCAGACAACTCACGGGTCACAAGCCGCTCGATTATGTGAATCATGTTCGCATCAAACATGCCAAGGACTGGCTTCGCAAATCAGATGAACCCCTTCGGGATATAGCGAGCCGCGTGGGGTTTAAGGATGAGTATTATTTCAGCAGGCGTTTTCGCCAAATGACCGGATTGTCTCCTCGTCAATATGACAGATCGATTCAGCAGCAGACGTTAGTACAAGATTGGTTGGGTCATGATGTGAATATTCCAGTGAACCCGGAGCGAATGATGTATTACGGAGATTCCGCAGGGGATCTGCTGGTATTGGGCATTAAGTTGTTGGGGGATCAGACATATGACGCGGTTGCTCCGGTTAATGTGGAAGCAGCTGTTATCAAGAAGCCGGATTTGATTATTTTTGATAGCAGTAATGAACAGCAGTATGAACAACTTTCCCGCATTGCACCAACTCTTGCTTACAATTCACATGCCATGTTGGAAGAACGAATGCACAGATTGGGCAGTTGGTTTGGCAGACAACCTCAGGCTGAACAATGGCTAACCTCCTATGGGGAGCGTACAAAGCAGATGTGGGCGAAGATCCATACAGTGATTGAAGAAGGGGAAACGGCATCTGTATTTACATATCATCGGGGTGCACGATTATTTGTTATGGGCAATATCGGTCTGGCACCCCTTTTATATCATCCAATGGGATTCAGGCCGGTTACCAAAGTGAAGGAAGCACTTGCGGCGGGCAGAGCCTATAAGGAAATTTCGGCTGAAGCGGTACATCAGTATGCGGGAGATCATGTATTTGTTATGCTGCCTGAGGAAGTCGTGGCAAGACAGGCTACAGAGATGCTGATGAAAAGTCCCAGTTGGCAGGCCCTTCCGGCTGTGCAGAATGGACGGGTATATCCTGTGGAGGAGTCAACATGGAATGTGGGTGATGCGCTCACGAGTGATCGATTGCTGATCCTGCTCCCTGAGTTGTTGTGTGTAAGTTCATAACAAAAACAGGCTTGCAGTCCTCAAGAGGATCAAGCTATGATAGCAGGTATTACGGTTCAGAGGAGTGCTTGTCATGACAGAACAACAACACGGGGAAATGCGTGTAGCCCTGATTCAGGGCGATATTCAGCTCGGAGACCCTGAGGCCAATCATAAACATATGCAGTCGTTGCTTGAACGTGCGGTAGAACAATATCCGGATCTGGGGCTGGCTGTGTTGCCTGAGATGTGGAATACGGGGTACGCCCTGACGCAAATTCATGAACTCGCTGACCCGGAAGGCCAGAAATCACGGGAGTGGCTATCTGCTTTTGCTCAAAAACATCAAATCTCCATCGTGGGCGGTTCAATCGCCGAGAAACGGGATGGACAGATATACAATACAATGTATGCTTATGATCGTGAAGGAAAACAGGTAACACGATACGATAAATTACATTTGTTTCGCCTGATGGATGAAGAGAAATATCTACAGCCTGGTGCGGTACCTGAAATTTTTGAATTGCAGAACGGTCTTACAGCGGGTGCTTCGATCTGTTACGACATCCGGTTTCCGGAACTGGCCCGTACACTTGCTCTAAACGGGGCTAAGGCATTGATTGTACCTGCGGAATGGCCGAATCCTCGTCTGCACCACTGGCGTACCTTGCTTACGGCACGAGCCATTGAGAATCAGATGTATGTAATCGCCTGTAACCGTGTGGGTAAAGGGGGAGAGACCGAATTTTTCGGACATTCCCTCATCATTGATCCTTGGGGTGAGATTGTGGCTGAAGGTGGCGAAGGGGAAGAGATCGTGACCGGAATTATTCGTCCATCTCTGGTAGATGAGGTTCGAGGACGTATTCCCGTATTTGAAGACCGTCGACCTGGCGTTTATTTTGGCGAAAAATAAAAACTGAAATAAAATTCTTCAGAAAAAGTGTTTATTCTTCCAGGACGCGGGTAATGATAACTATCCCGTCACCAAGGAGGATGATCAATCAATGGACAACCATGTGAAAGATACGCTCAGGAGACTGGAACAGGATAACACAAGGGAAGATCACTTAAGGGCATTCTTAGAGAATGGAGCAGGAGGGCTATCACCCCCTGATTCAACTGTTCAGGACGAAGGCCGTGTAATGAATCAGCAAAACAGGCTGACAAGCGATCGTAATTTGCGTAAATAAACCGCCAGACATGAAGTTTTCTTATGTACGTTTCTACGTTAACATTATAAATTAGAATTGAAGCTAAACGACTTAACAAGCAACATTGTACTGTAACCAGTTACTGTGATTGCAAAGTAAGAACTCTATCCTGCGGATGCGGGAAACGAGTATATGACAAAGGCTTGGCCCATAGGGGTCAAGCCTTTGTTTTGGTTCAGTACCATATGCCTCCATTTCCATAGGAACAATTCATTAGTCTCCTTTAGACAGTTCGGCAACGGTTTGTTGAAACGTGTGGATGAATGCCTCGGCTGCTTTTGACAGTACTCTTCCTTGACGATAAGCCACAACAAGTGTTCTGCTGGGAGTAGGCTCAGCAAGTGGCACATATACAGGCACGAATTCACTGCGCGGTGCACGGGCAATAAAGCGTGGAACCAAGGTAATGCCCATACCTGTGGCGACCAGCGACTGAACGGTTTCAATATTGGTGCTCTCAAACACAACTTTGGGATCAAAACCGGCTTGCTCACAGAGATCAAATGTAAGTTTGCGGAAGCCTTGTCCTTTTTTCAATACAACAAAGGGTTCATCACGAAGCTCTTCAATTCGCACAGGAATCGGATGTTCCGGATCTGCCCTGCGTGCTAGAGGGTGATTCGGGGGAACCGCTAGATCAATCCGTTCTTCTCCAATGGTTACATAAGACAAGCTTGGCTCTTGTAAAGGAAGCGATAGCAAACTCAGATCAGCTTTGCCGCTGGCTGTCAATTTCTCAAGCGTAAGCCCGGAGTCTTCCAATAAGGTGACCTCAATCTCGGGATAAGCTTGTTGGAACGCAGGAAGCACATGTGGGAGCAAGTGTGAGCCCGTGATCGGCATGCTGCCCACAACGACTTTACCTTTGCGAAGCTGGGAGATGTCTGACATTTCCTGACGTAATAGCTCCACGGCATCTACGATCTTCTGGGCTTGCTCGACAAACGTAACACCGGCATGGGTTAACTCCACCGTACTTGTATTACGCTGAAAAAGGAGGACACCCAATTCTTTTTCCAATTTGGATAATTGCTGACTTAATGAAGGTTGTGCAATATGCAGCTTCTCTGCTGCCCGGGAGAAATTGCGCTCAGCTGCGATTTGCAGCGTATATTGAAGTTGTCTGAATTCCATCGTCGTTGGTCATTCCTTTCGTTATGCCACCATTATATCACTACAGATGAAGAAATCATTAATTTCGCTTAACCGCTTGCACTACATCAGAAGAGTTGATATACTAATTTTGAAAACGCTTAATAAGAATCACTTACCCGGGTAAAACAAAATCAACGTTTTCATGTGTGCCAGTTTCAAATGTTAGTACGGAACCATTTCAAATGTTCATATTCTTTTTCGTTTATATAATTGAATAACATTCATCCAACGATGGCGTGTTACTGTTCGGCAGGCAAGACCTAGATTGGGTGGGAAGAGTTTCTTTTTCCTACCCTTTTTAGGTCTTTTTTTGTTCCCATCAAGAAAAAATGGCGGAGGTGCACCATGAATCACAAACAATTAGCCCAATCGATTATGGAGCTGGTCGGTGGCAATGATAATATCAACACGTTAATTCATTGCTCTACCAGGCTCAGACTTACCCTGAAGAATCCGGATATGGCGAAGACCCAAGAAATTAAGAGCCTCGATGGTGTTATTGGCGCAGTGAATAGCGGCGGGCAATATCAGGTTATTATCGGTAATGACGTCGCGTACGTCTACAATGAACTTACCAAGATGATGGATACTCGGCAATCAAACGAGATTCAGGAGAAACAAAAAGCGGATTATAGCCCCAAAGGTCTGTTTAATACTTTTGCCAGTGTTATTGCAGGCATTTTCCAACCTATTATCCCAGCCATTGCTGCCTCGGGCATGCTTAAGGCACTGTTGCTACTGGCGACAGTGACCGGCCTGATGTCTAAAGAGAGCCAGACATATACCGTTTTGAGTGTCATGTCTGATGCTGCCTTTTACTTTCTTCCGATTCTACTGGCCTATTCCAGTGCAAATAGATTTAAAACCAACCCCTTTGTTGCCGTTCTGTTTGGTGGAATCATGTTACACCCGAATATGATTGGTCTGCTTGGCGGTGAAGATCCGGTGTCCTTTATTGGCATACCTGTTGCATCCGTTCAATATGCGACATCCGTGGTACCGATTATTTTAACGGTCTGGTTCATGTCTTACATTGAAAAGTTCGCGGACAAGATCTCACCAGGGCCGGTCAAAATTTTCCTTAAACCTTTGATTGTTATTCTCATTGTTGCTCCAGTTGCCCTGATTGTACTTGGACCTTTGGGGATGTATCTCGGAACGGGAATGTCCAACCTGATCTATTGGATTCAGGATAAGATTGGATGGTTGACCGTTGTCATTATGGCTATACTGATGCCTCTGATTGTCATGTTCGGTATGCATAAAGTATTTTATCCTATTATTTTCGCAGCCTTGGCTTCACCTGGATATGAAACACTGGTGCTGGTCGCGATGCTGGCATCCAATATGGCGCAGGGAGCAGGCGCACTGGCGGTGTCATTCAAAACCAAAGACATCAAGCTGAAACAAGTCGCTTTGTCTGCAGGAATTTCAGGTGTATTCGGTATCACGGAACCCGCTCTGTACGGTGTACATTTAAGGCTCAAGAAAACGCTGTTTGCCTGCATGATCGGCGCCGGAGTCGCTGGGTTGTTCGCAGGTATTGTGAATCTCAAGGCATATGCTGCCGTGGGTCCTGGGATTGCATCTATGCCTATGTTTATCAGTGAAGATCATATGAATATTATCTATGCGATCATCACCATGCTGATCTCTGCCATTGTCGCGTTTGTCGCCGTATATGTCATTGGATTTCAGGATGTTGTTCCAACAGCAGTGTCGATGGCAGGCAGTCCTACAAACCAAGCGAGAGGTGAATCTGAAATCCAGCCATCCACAGGGATCAAATCGAAAAAGATCGTTTTTGCTCCTTTGGAAGGTAAAGTTTTGCCATTAAGAGAGGTGAAGGACGAGGCCTTCTCGCAAGAAGCCATGGGACAAGGTATGGCCATTCAGCCAAGTGTTGGAAAGGTGTTTGCCCCGTTTGATGGTACCGTAGAGACGGTGTTCCGCACCAAACATTCCATCGGTCTGAGATCGGTAGAAGGGGTTGAACTTCTGATTCATGTCGGATTGGATACAGTGAAACTGAAAGGTCAGCATTTTGATGTCAAAGTGAACGAAGGAGAAAAGATCTCTCATGGTCAGCTCCTGATCGAATTTGATCTTGAGGCAATACAAGCCGCAGGTTATGACACGACGACCCCTGTAATTGTGACCAATTCCTCGGATTATCTGGAGGTACTGGGCAATGAATCTGCAGCGATGACGGGACCGGGGAAACCATTAATTACGGTGTTATAACTATAACCCGCTGAAATATGAATGAAAGGCAGGCAGCCTGATATGGAAGTCGTAAAAATACTGAATTCGAGCATTGTTCTCGCCAGACGTGGTGAGGATGACAAGGAAATTATTGTGATGGGAAAGGGCATCGGCTACAAGAGCAAACCTGGAGATGTCGTGAGTGAGGATGAGGTCGAGAAGATCTATGTCCTTGAAAATGAAACGATCTCTTCAGATCTCACCGCCCTGATGAAGGAAACGCCAAAAGAATATTTGATTCTGGCTGATGAAATCATCTCTCATGCCAAACATACGTTGTCCCGCTATCTGAGTGATCATCTCTATGTCGCATTAACAGATCACCTGTATATGGCCATGAAGCGATTCAAGGACAATATGACGATCCAGAACCGAATGTTGTGGGAAGTGAAAAAGTTCTATCCACAGGAGTTCAGTATCGGGATGCATGGTCTTTCTCTCATTCAAAAACAGCTTGGTCTCTCCCTGCCTGAGGAGGAAGCGGCGAATATTGCCTTTCATCTCGTTAATGCGCAGCAGAATGATGACAATATGAATCAGGTCATGATGATGACCAATACCGTCAAGGATGTCCTCAATATTATCAAAATTCACTATCAAGTGGAGCTGGACACACACAGCATCAACTATTCACGCTTTTTGACCCATTTGCAGTTTTTCATTCAACGGCTTTTTGAGCATAAAACATTAAACACACAGGATCATGAGCTCTTTGAGCAGATCGCGAATAAATATCCCCAGGAAGAAGCCTGCGTACTGCTAATCAAGGATTATATTGAAGCCCGGTTTGAACATACGATCTCCAATGAAGAGATGATGTATTTGATTATTCATATCAATCGGGTCATGAGTCGCAATTGAGCAAGAATGAAAGAGTCACAGAGATAATCCAAGGAGGAATACACAATGACCAATACAACAAGAACGTTTCCAGAAGATTTTCTATGGGGAGGGGCAATAGCTGCCAATCAGGCGGAAGGAGCCTGGAATGTGGACGGCAAAGGTCTGTCAACAGCCGACATTGCTATCTATCGAAAAGGTGTAGCCAAGAGTGAGTATAAAAAACATAATGCGATCAATGAAGAACAGATCAAAACTGCGATGGAGTCTACCTCGGACAGAGAATATCCGAAACGCAGAGGCATTGATTTCTATCACCGTTACGAGGAGGATCTCGCCCTGTTTGGGGAGATGGGACTCAAAACGTTGCGCTTATCCATTGCATGGACCCGAATTTTCCCGAATGGCAACGAAACAGAACCGAATGAAGCCGGGTTGCAGTTCTATGACCGTGTTATTGATGGCATGCTGAAACAAGGAATTGAACCTTTGATTACGTTGTCCCATTATGAAATGCCGATGTATCTGGTGAATTACTATGGTGGATGGACGGATCGGAAAGTCGTCGATTATTTTGTTCACTTTTGCAAAACCGTGTTCACCCGTTATAAGGATAAAGTGAAGTATTGGATTACATTTAATGAAATTGACAGTATTGTTCGTCATCCTTTTACGAGTGGTGGTATTGTTCCAGAGCGTTTCGAAAATGTGGAGCAGGCCGTATATCAGGGGTTGCACCATCAATTTGTAGCGAGTGCGCTCGCAGTGAAATACTGTCATGAGATCATTCCCGGTTCCCAGATCGGATGTATGCTTACCAAACTGACGACGTATGCTCACACATGTAATCCCGAAGACGTACTCGTTGCTTCTCGGGATAATCAATTCAATCTGATGTTCACGGATGTACAGGTGCGTGGAGCGTATCCGTACTTTACAAAGAGATTTTTTGCCGAAAAAGGGATTAACCTCGATATGCATGAGGGGGATGAAGAGATTCTCAAAGTACACACTGTGGACTTTATCTCATTCAGTTATTATATGTCCCTGGTATCAAGTGTGGATGGCGACCGATTGGAGCAGGTGAGTGGCAATACAACTGGAGGGGTGAAGAACCCGTATCTCCAAACGAATGATTGGGGCTGGCAGATTGACCCGGTAGGTCTGCGCATCTCACTGAATGAACTGTATAGCCGTTATGAGGTGCCTTTGTTTATCGTTGAGAACGGGATTGGAGCGGTAGATTCGATTGAAGCTGATGGCAGCATTCAGGATGATTATCGTATTGATTATTTCCGCTCTCACATGGAACAGATGCATGAGGCGATTCTGGACGGTGTTGAACTGTTGGGTTATACCAGTTGGGGAGTGATTGATCTGATTAGTTATTCTTCTTCAGAGATGGAGAAACGATATGGCTTTATTTATGTAGATCAGGATAATGACGGCAATGGAACACTGGAGAGAAAACGCAAGAAGAGTTTCTATTGGTACAAAGATGTGATTGCGAATAACGGTTTGTAATACGCTAGTAGGACAAGCACTCCATAAGACAGTGTTGACTGGAATTGATCTTCTAATGAGTCTAATGAGGAAGTGGGAAAGCAGCTCTGGATTCAGGGCTGTTTTTTCCTGTTTTAGATAAAAAGCATTGACAGCGAAGAAGAGGGAACGTAGTATAGACTTTATATGATAATGATAATTGTTATCAATTGAAACCTCTGCTATGAGCAGTGGTTTATTTGTCCTTCTCTCATTATAGGTTAAACCTATTACATCTATAGATATTATATCTTGGAACAATGAAGGACGGGGTGATATATTTATGTCATTCAAGAGCTTCACTTTTTAAAGAAAACAGAGGCTCTTCCAAGGACCGAACTTATAATGAGGTGAAAATGATGAGTAAAAAAACGATGTTTGAGAAAATTTGGGAAAATCACGTAATTCATCAAGAAGAAGGCAAACCAAGCATTCTGTATATCGATCTGCATCTGGTGCACGAAGTAACTTCTCCACAGGCATTTGAAGGTCTTCGTCTCAGCGGACGTAAAGTTCGTCGCCCTGAACTGACATTTGCAACAATGGACCACAACGTTCCAACGAAAGACCGTTTCAACATCACAGATCCTATCTCCAAACAACAAATTGATACACTTTCGCAAAACTGTCGTGATTTCGGCGTGAAATTGTATGATCTGGACACGATTGATCAAGGCGTTGTACACGTTATGGGACCTGAACTGGGGCTGACTCACCCGGGTAAAACGATTGTATGTGGTGACAGTCATACGTCCACACACGGTGCGTTTGGCGCACTGGCATTCGGAATCGGAACAAGTGAAGTTGAGCACGTTATGGCAACGCAATGTTTGCAACAAGCAAAAGCCAAAACGATGGAAGTTCGTTTTGTCGGCAAACGTAACCCGGGTGTAACCGCAAAAGACATGATCCTCGCAGTCATCGCCAAATACGGTACAGACTTTGCAACAGGTTATGTTATTGAGTACACAGGCGAATCCATCCGTGAGTTGAGCATGGAAGAGCGTATGACGGTCTGCAACATGTCCATCGAAGGTGGAGCAAGAGCAGGATTGATCGCGCCGGATGAAACAACATTCGAATATCTGCGTGGACGTGAATACGTACCAGCGGATGCGAAGTTTGATGAAGCGGTAGAGGGTTGGAAACAACTTGTAACCGATGAAGGTGCCGAGTTCGACCATGTGGTTGAAATCGATGTGGAATCATTGATTCCGCAAGTAACTTGGGGAACAAGCCCAGGCATGGGAACCGACATTTCTTCGAAAGTTCCTGTTCCAGCTGAATTGCCTACAGAAAACGAACGCAAAGCGGCTGAAAAAGCGCTTGAATATATGGGACTTGAACCTGGAACACCAATCGCCGAGATTCCAATTGATTATGTATTTATCGGTTCTTGCACCAATGGACGGATCGAAGATCTGCGTGCAGCAGCACAAGTGGCTAAAGGTCACACGGTATCCAGTCAGGTTACAGCAATTGTTGTACCAGGCTCAGGGCGTGTTAAAATTCAGGCTGAACAAGAAGGTTTGGATAAAATCTTTACGGAAGCCGGATTTGAATGGCGTGATGCGGGATGCAGTATGTGTCTGGCGATGAACCCGGATGTATTGAAGCCAGGACAACGTTGCGCTTCGACTTCCAACCGTAACTTTGAAGGACGCCAAGGACGCGGAGGACGTACGCACCTGGTATCTCCGGCAATGGCAGCAGCAGCAGCAGTTAAGGGTCACTTTGTGGACGTACGGGACTGGAATTTCAAAACAGAAGCAGCGATCTAATCTATAACAGACAGAAGGGAGAACGTTTAATATGGAAGAATTCAAAACATTACAAGGCATCGTTGCACCGGTAGACCGGGTCAATGTAGATACAGACGCAATCATTCCGAAACAGTTTCTGAAACGGATTGAACGTACCGGATTTGGACAATTTTTGTTCTATGAATGGCGTTTTGATGAAGAGGGGAACAACAATGCTTCCTTCGAAATGAACAAACCTCGTTACGAGGGAGCATCCATCCTGATCTCGCGTGCCAACTTTGGCTGTGGATCTTCCCGTGAGCATGCGCCATGGGCGATTATGGACTATGGATTCCGTTGTGTCATTGCACCATCATTTGCGGATATCTTCTATAATAACTGCTTCAAGAACGGAATCTTGCCCATCAAGCTGTCGGAAGAGCAGGTTGAAGACCTGTTCCAGCGTACAGCAACACATGAAGGCTATGAGATGAATGTGAATCTGGAAAAGAAAACGATTACGGATGCATACGGACTGCACATCGATTTTGATCTGGATGAGCACCGTCGTCAATTCCTGTTGCAAGGATTGGACGACATCGGTCTCACCCTTCAACATGATGATGAGATTGCTGCATATGAACAACGCCACGCGGCGAAACTGTTCGGTTAATCTCCAAAGTATCCTATAGCAAAAAGCTTCTGCCTCCCGGAAGGAACCTTGTTCCGATCAGTGAGACAGAAGCTTTTTGTATTTCAGAAAATAAATTATATTCAGTAAGTTATCTATACATAGAATTCCTGAGCCTTCTTGGCAGCATACTTCAAGATATACTCTCCGTCATTCTTCAGTTCTCTGGAGGCAATTTTGATTCGGGTGTAGTCCAGTCGTGTCTCTTTAAGCACCCGCTTAATGGTTTGAATCCCAAGTTTTTCATCCACAACATAGCAGTATATATTCAAAGCGAACTCCGTGATCGGGTTAGCCGTCTTGCCCATATCGTGCCCATCTACAATCCCCAGCCCTCGCCAGCCCAGCTCACTGATCAGTGCTTCACTAGCCTTATCCTTAAGCCACAGATCACGTTTGGTTCCTGTCATGCTCTTCATGGGATATTGGATGAGCAATACGTAACTGTATTGTTGGGAGGCTTCTTCATAGCCCTGATCAGAGAAGCGTTTCAGAAAGTCACTTTTGAATTCGTCCTCATGGTTATACGTCTCCGGTAAATCCGCTCTGCTCGTCGTGCCATGAGTACCTACAGTACCGATATGCTCTACAACTTGTCCTTCTTCAATCCAGTATTCCGCATAAAGCAACTTGCCATCGGGTTCTTTCTTATAAAGTGTAACCATACTTTTTTCCTCCTGTGATACTATTTTAACTTTCATTCAGGCGCTTCATCAGATTCCATATTATGTATACTTAAATTACATTATTAAGTAGAAAAGAGTCAATATATGACATCATTAAAACGATATACCTTGAGACGAAAGGGCTGTATAAAAGGGATTTTACTCTCGGGCAACGTTTTAACGAATCTACCCCAATAACAGCCGACTATATAGTCGGCTGTCTTTTCGTTAAACGAATGGTCAGGATAGGATCATAGCCATTACGATAGGATTGAATGAAAGGAACTTAAGAATCGATTACTGAGGTAAATCCAAACGGTCGTTTTTTGTATTCTGAAAATAGACATAGATATAGCAAGCCAAATGCACGCAATTCACTAGTGACCATACCATAAGCCATATGATTGGAGATGACAGGGTAGTCCAGATGCCGAACCAAGGCAGCACACGTCCTCCGCCGATAAACGTAACCAAGGGGAACAGAGACAAGAGAATTAGAACCGGGATCAGTCTTCCGACCGTGATCAGAATCAATTTGCTGATCGTTAGGCGTTGGTTGTTCCGACGTATGCGGAAATAGGCGTAGATGCCCCATGCAAGCGTAGCGATGATCAGCGCAATCATGATTATTTCCATATTCCGACCGTTTACAAAAGAGGTTTGGGGTTCCTGCCCCCTCATAATATCCGCTATTCCATCAATAAATGCCGAGTAATTCACATAAGCGTTTATACCAGAATTAAACATTACGGCAATGCCCATTTGCTCGTTCAAATAAACGAGTTCTTCTGACTTGTAGGTCCAGAAAATGCCGCTGTGGGAGATCGTTCGGCCGCTAGGCGCATCTTGGTTTGCAAGCCAGCCCATGCCGTACGGACTGATATCTCCTGCTGCATGATATTGTTTCATCAGCACAGGGGAAACGAGGCGGCCGTGATATTGGGAAAGCATCCATAGGGACATGTCCTCTGCGGTTGAAACGATGCCGGCGGGGCCCTCAATGAACCAAAGCGGCTCGGATTGACCTATAGAGCGTCCCAAACTCAGGTAATGTCCTAGCGGGATAGTATTATTCTCATAGAATTGCTGCGTCGTGCTGACACTGAAGGTATGATTCATTCCTAGCGGTTCAAAAATATGTTCTTTCAGGTAATCCGAAAAGCGCTCTCCGCTAACGCTTTCCACGAGGTTCGCCAGCAGCACGTAATTGGGATTATGATAGCTGTAGGCTGTTCCGGGGATATGGGCAAGTTGAACCGTGTTTAATAATTGGTTCGCCTCAGCCAGCGATTGGAATTGCGGAGTCTTTGTCATATCGGGATTTATCTTGTCATTGAGACCGCTGGTCTGGTTCAGTAAATGACGTACCGTGATGTCAAGAACGCGGGCGTCCTGTGGAGAAAGCTCGGGAAAATAGGAAGCGTAAGTAGCATCCAAGTCGATCCGACTCTTGTCCACCAGCTGCAGAACGGCCAATGCAGTAAAGGACTTGCTTAGTGAAGCAATGGGAAAAGGGGTGTTACCCGTAACCTTCTGGCCATCCGCGAATGTCCCGTAGCCTTTTGCGTAAAAGACCTCATCGTTATTGGCAATCGCCAGTGAAGCAGCCTTAATGTGATTGGCCTTCATGCTACGATTCATATATTCGTCGATCTCCTGCAGAACTTCTGTCCTGTCTCTGGCTTCATTGGCGGATACGGGGGTTGCCCACACGGTACATAACAACAAACAGCTAATTGTGATATACATTCCTTTTTTCAGTTTTAGCATGATAACACTCCTTGAATTCAAGATAAGGAGATGGTATCAAATCATTTTCAACTATTTATCAACTTGGGTCCCAATACTTGCCGTCACGCTTCCGCCTCCGTTAGGTCCATTTGCAATCTGGAGACTCCCTTCATGTTTTTCGCAAAACACCTTGCAAACGTAAAGGCCCAGCCCGCGATGTTCGCTCGCATCCCACACTTCGCCTCGGTAAAAAGGGAGTATAGCCTTACTCAGGGCTTCGTCAGAGAAACCAGGACCGTCCTCTGAGACAGTAATCTTCATAATGCCGCTCTTAACGTCATAGTGGACGTTCACTTGACTGGCTGCGTATCTCGCCCCATTAGCCACCATATTCTCGAAAATCTGCATGACGAGATATGGATCTACATGTATTGAGGCATTATCATATGCCACGGAAGAGACGAAACGTATACCAAACTGTTTGGCGATTTGTTCAGCGCTGCCGTCCAGCAAGGCCGTCAATGATATCGTATCCATCGACTGGAAGTTCAACGGTACATCCTCCAGCCTTTGAATCGAGTTCATGGCCTCTGCATAGCTCTCCAGACGCAAGATGTGAAGGTTCATGGTATGGATCAGGTCCAGCACCTTTTCTTCCGACAACTTCTTCTCGGGAAGATAGGTGGAGAGAAGCTCGGCGTTTCCTTTTAACACGGACAGGGGTGTTCTCAGATCATGGGCAAAAATAGCATTGATCTGCTTGCGCTCTTCAACCGAACGCCAAAGTGTCTTAAGGTTTTTTTCCAATTGTGAGCGCATGTTTTCAAATAGCGAGATCAGCTCCCCCATCTCATCCTGGCTGTCATAGGAAATGCGGAAATCTAGATCGTTGGCTGAAATGTTCTCGGATGCTCGTTTTAATAGCTCCAGCGGACGTTTTAGCTTCCATCTATAAAACAGAACGGCCATGGTGACAATTCCAGTCGCTACGGTGAGCAGAACCGCCGTGACGAGGAAGGGCAGCACCCAATCCGTTTCTCCGAAACGTAGCCGCAGGTTCTCCGCCCAAGCAAACTCCATAGTTATAATGGCCAGCACGGCAATGAGTGTGACCACACACAACAGCATAAAAGAGTGCAGTAAGGACAATCGCTTTAAAAACAGGAGCCTAGTCATGAACTTGGCCATTTGTACCCTACTCCCCAAACGGTCTCGATTTGATTATCACAGCCGTATTCCTTTAATTTGTAGCGAATTCGCCGTATATGCTCTGCAATCACGTTACTGTCGCCTTGCTCGTCCATGCCCCAAATCTTTTCGTATATGCGTTCCTTTCCAAACACCATATCAGGATGCGTGGACAGCAATTCAACAATATCAAACTCTTTTTTGGGCAGTGAAATTCGCTTATCCAGGTAGTAGAGCTCCCTGGCCGTATAATCAATGACCAAATCATTGTTAAACCTTACCGAAGTTTTGGTTTGAATTCGTTGTTCCCTGCGTATATGTGCTTCGACCCTGGCGCCCAACTCGCGAATGCTGAAAGGTTTCAGGATATAGTCATCGCCTCCGGCACGAAATCCCGCTATTTTATCAGCATCTTCGATTCGAGCCGTTAAGAATAAGATCGGGCAAGAGACGTAGTCCCGAATTTTTTCACATAATTGAAGGCCGTTTTGTTCAGGCATGTTGATATCTAACAAAACGAGATCGGGTTGTTTTTCCACTTTCCGCAGCGCTTCCCGGCTGTCCTTGGCCGTCATCACGGAATAACCGTTAATTTCAAAATAATCAGTCAGTAGCTTTCGAAGATCTGCTTCATCATCCACGATCAATATTTTAGGCATCAAGTCTCAATCTCCTGTATTCAAGTATTTGAACTCAGCATAGCAAAAATGGATGAGGAATGTAATTTCCATATGATTTCGGTAACTGGAATAATGGAGAAAGTAACCTTTTTGCCACTCTGTTTCCGACTAAATATGACAACGTTGTAACCGGATGATCAGACAATATCTGATAAACTGATTAGTAGATTATGGAAGGTTACATATTGTCATTGATGTTACGCTGCAGAGAATCAGGTCGGATGTTCAAAAGACAAAAAGAATGGTGGATGAGGTATGAAAAAATGGTCGGCAGCAGTCGTTTTTCTTCTGTTCCTATGTTTATTCCCAGTCATGGCCCATGCAGACACCACTCCCTCGATTGTACTCGACGGTGTAACCATTAACCAGCAGACGGGTGCACCTGCAGAGAATATCGGGAAAACGGTCATGGTTCCAATTCGAATTGTATCCGAGAACTTGGGTTATAAGGTGAAATGGGAGAAGGAAACTCAGTCAGTCCAGGTTAAAAAAGGAAACAGCATGATCCAAATGACGGCTGGCAAAGATGCAGCTACAGTGAATGGAAACGTGGTGAACTTGGATTCGCCCCCAATGATCAAACAGGGAACTACGCTTGTTCCGTTACGCTTTGTTGGGGAAGGCATGGGACTGCGTGTTGGCTGGGACAATGGAACCAAGACAGTAAGCCTATTTAGTATTCCTCCCGTAGTTGAAACGGAAGGTGACAGTGACCCTGTCGAGGCACCTGTCCCGGATGGTTTGACAGAACTGCAAGGGATCAGCTTCAGCGGAGATCGCTTGATTGTAGCGACAAACGGTACTATTAGCCCGAAAGTTTCCAGTATTGGTGGGCCAGACCGTATTATTATTGATCTGCCTGCAGCGACATTTTCTCAGGAATTCATTCAGGGACAAGCCTCTAACCCGGATGGCAGTGGACAGATTCTCGTTACGGATTCATCAATAGTTTCCAAAGTACGGTATGCCATGTTCAGTAAATCGCCTTCTACCGTGCGTGTCGTTCTGGATCTGAATCAGACGGCTACAGCCAAATGGTCTGTTGCAGATAACAATGTATTGCTCGTTGACCTGACAGCCACGAGTGGAGAACCGACAAGCCAACCGGCAATACCTACAAATGATGGTAAAACGATTGTGGTTATTGATCCGGGACATGGTGGTCGTCAATCGGGTGCAGTGAGTTTGTCAGGAGCTTATGAGAAGGATTTCAATCTGGCTGTAGGGCTGAAGGTACAGGCAATCCTTCAAAAATATCAAAATATTCAAACGGTCATTACACGCCAGGATGATACAGAACTTTCGCTCAAACAGCGTGTGGATATTGCTGAATTGAATCAGGCAGATGTTTTTGTATCCATTCATGGAAACAAATTCACTACACCCGTACCAAACGGCATTGAAACACTCTACAGTCGTAAAGAAAGCAAAACCTTGGCTGACACTCTTCACAAATATGTGTTGCCGGTAACAGGACTCAAGGATCGTGGTGTCAAAACGGCTAGTCTGCATGTGACGCGTGAAACAACCATGCCTGCTGTGTTACTTGAACTTGGTTTTTTAAGTAACCCTACCGATGAAGCAGTTATGCTCACGGAAGAATACCAGGACAAATGTGCACAGGCGATTGTGGACGGAATTGTTGAATTTTTGGGACTGTAAATTGAATTGTGCGCAAATATGAAGGTTAGGGTAGTACGTTGTTTAGAGATGTATACTTGATAAATAAGGAAAAAAGAAGACATTAAAATGTAAAAAAAGCTTGATCTGACAACGTTTTTTTTCTGTTATGTTGGAATATATTCGCAACTTTTGAGAGCGAGGGGCGTCTAATAGGTGTCTGGTAATGCCCAAGCGGTCAGTCGGAGTTGGAAAATGACAACATGCGGCAAAAAAATATGAGAATGGTAGGGGTGAAGGATGAAGAAGTTCGGTTTTTTGGTACTGTTATTTGTCTTTGGGCTCGTTTTCCCGGGCTATAGTCATGCAGCAACAGACACGAAGATTATCCTAGACGGAAAAGAAATCGTACAGCCATCGGATACGAGGGCGGAAATTATCAACAGCAAGGTGATGGTTCCGATCCGGGTTGTGTCCGAAAATCTTGGGTATAACGTGGAATGGAAGCAGCAAACACAAACTGTGACTATCAGCAAAGACAACACTGCCATGCAGATGATTGTTGGACAGAAGACGGCAACGGTGAACGGCAGTAACGTAAACCTGGATGCCCCGCCACTCGTTAAAAATGGTACTACACTCGTGCCTCTCCGATTTATTGGTGAGGAAATGGGTCTTAAGGTGGGTTGGAACAATACCACGAAGACGGTAACATTAGTTACCCAGAATTCAGGTTCCGGAAACGGGACAACCACACCTCCGAACTCTGGCAATGAAGGCGGAGGATCGGATCAAGAAGGTCTTGTACTGGTGAACGGCATCAGCTTCAGCGACAACCGCTTCATGATTGCAACAAGCGGAAGTACGAAGCCGAACGTCTTCACGATGACAGGACCAGATCGAATCGTTATAGACTTGCCGAATACCGCATTTGCTGATTCGTTCAGTGAAGGACAGGCTCTAGACAGCAACCAGAATGGACAGCTCGTCGTTAGCGGCTACCCGGATGTGTCTAAGATTCGTTACTCGTTATACAGCAACAGCCCATCTACAATTCGTTTTGTGATCGATCTGTCCAGTTCAAAAGGGTACAGTGTGCAAAATGATTCCGGACTGATCATGATTAACCTCGACAATCAAAGTGGTACACCTGCTCCTCCAGTTGGTAATAATGGCAAAAAAGTTGTCGTTATTGATGCAGGTCACGGAGATCATGATCCTGGGGCAATCGGTGTAACTGGTAAACGCGAAAAAGACTTCAATCTGGCAATGGCTCTGAAAGTGGAAGCCTTGTTGAAAAAAGAATCCAAAATTGACGTTGTGTTAACGCGCAGCGATGATACATTTTTGGCATTAAAAGAACGTGTGAAGATTGCACAAGACATAAAAGCGGATATCTTTATCTCCATTCATGCTAACAGCGGCCCAGCTGCTGCGAACGGTGTAGAGACATTCTATACACGCTCCAACAGCAAAGCACTTGCTACTGTAATGCACAAGTATCTTTTGCAGTCTTCCGGACTGAAAGATCGTGGAGTGAAAACGGCAAGTCTCCATGTAACCCGTGAAACGACAATGCCAGCAGTTCTGCTGGAAGGTGGATTCCTTAGCAACAAGAATGACGAAGCAGCCCTGTTCACGGAGAGTTTCCAGAACAGCGTTGCCAAAGGGATTGTTGCAGGAATCAAGGAGTATCTGGGAATTAAATAAGGGACAAGCCCTTATGTTGAGGAGGCGGAGTTAGAATGAACAAGAAAATATGGATTGCAGCCTTGCTGGTAACGGTTATGGCAGTTGCTGCTGGATGTGGAAGCAAGCCAACAGCTGCTCCGAATCAGACGCAAGGCGCAGGAACCGAAACCGAAACCAATGTGACCGAGGTTGAAGGCGAAACAATCACCGAACCGGTAACTGCTGAACCTGAAGAGAACACAACACCTACAGAACCCACAGAAGGCAGCTCAGAGGAGACGACTACTCCGCCTAGCGGAACGTCCACGGAGACGCCAGCAACTTCCGAAGGCAATGAAAAGAAAACGATCACTGTATTCTATACGGATGAAGAAGAACTGGAGTTGCACAAAGCTTCGGCAGAGATTTCATATGCATCGGAGGATGCCAAGTATAAAGCTGCCTTTGAATCATTGCAACAGAGCAAAGACAATAAACTAGTTCCACTGTGGGCGAAAGAAATTGAATTGAAATCTGTGCAGTTCAAAGATGGAGCCCTTACGCTGGATATTCATATGCCAGATACGGCACGTCTGGGTGCAGGTGGAGAATCCTATGCACTGGATGCTCTGAAACAAACATTCTTCCAGTTTGATGAAGTTAAATCACTTGACTTACTGGTAGACGGTCAACAGTCCGAGAGTCTGATGGGCCATGTGGATCTTGAACATCCAATGACAAGACCCGAATAGGTTGTACAACATGCTGTCGTTCCGTGAATCTACGGAATATAGGTCGTTTTTTACATGAGAGAGGGGAATCATAGGTGACTTTTAAATATAACCATCCATCACACTCTAAAAAAGTAGTATCAGCCGTGCTTGCAGGCATGATGGCCCTTAGCGCCGGCGGAGCTGCCATGGCAGCAGAATCAACAGAAACGGGGCAGGGTCAGACTGCTGCAATAACGAATACGGCTGCACCAACTGGTTTGTTCAGTGACATCAAGGTCGGATACTGGGCTGAGAAACATGTGTACAAACTGGCATATCAAGGTATTCTTCTCGGTAATAACGGCCTGTTCCGTCCAGGAGACGCGGTAACACAGCAAGAAGCTGTAACGATGGCAATCCGTTTTATGAATCAAGAGGGCCAGTTGAATACCGACACGGCTGCGGCATTACCGACAAACATGGAAGTGGGAAATTATTTCAAGCCATATGTCGCGCTGGCACTTCAACTGGGACTGATTGACAAGACGGAAGAATCAACGGTGGATGTATCCAAGACATCCTGGGGTCAAAAACCGGCTTCACGGGAATGGATTACGAAATTGTTAATCCGTTCATTGGACAAGGATGCTGAAGCCAAGGCACAAAACAATCAAGCTACCGGATTTGCTGATAATGCAAGTATCTCCGAAAGTGGTAAAGGTTATGTCAATCTGGCTGTTAGCCTGGATCTGGCCAAAGGTGTGGAAGGCAACAAATTCAATCCAACTGGTTCCGTAACCCGTGCTCAACTCGCTACCTTCTTCAGTCGTGGCGAATCGTTAACGGATACAACGTATCCGAACACATCCACGGGTTATGTGACTGGATTGAAAGATGGGCAGATCACGCTGGTTGTGGACGGTAAAGCCGTTAACTTCGCAGTGAACAGCAGTACGCCTTACTTTACGAAAGACAGTGAAACCCGTGCTTCATCCACAGATGTGAAGCTATATACGAAAGTTATGGTTGTAGGTTCGGCAGGTGGGGCTTCTTATGTGGAAGTCGTTGATGCTACACCGCAGGTGGAAAGCGTTGAAGGTACTTTTGCGCGTTCATTGTCTGGTAACAAGATTGGTATCTTTGTGGGCGAAAATTACGAAACGTACAGTTATGATGAGGCAACTGCATTCATTGATCAGAATGGTAATGCAATCAAACTGTCCGATATTACAGCTGATAGCATCATTGAAATACAGCGTGAGACGTTCTCGGCTGACAAAAAAACAGTCGCTATTCGTGTGAAATCCGGCATTGTTAACAAGAGTGACAACGGTGTAATTGCTGAAGTATCCACTTCTGGCAAAACGATCAAACTTGTCAATGCAGCGGGTGCTACAGAGCAGTTTGCATACAATGACAATCTGCTTGTCACATATCAAAACCGTATCCTGTCAGTGGCTGATCTCAAAGCTGGAAGTGCCGTGAAATACACCGTAAAGGACAGTGTTTTGCAAACAATCGCATTGTCTCAAGGTGTGGAGCAATCGGTGCGCGGAACATTGGTTGAGATCGGTGGCAACCAATCCACGTTAACGTTCAAACGTGAAGGGGGTTCCCTTGAGGCGAAACTTCTGACTGAAAAGCCGGAAGTTATTATTAATGGTATTCAGGATGCGACGCTAAATGATCTAATCACAGATGCAACGAACGGAGATCAGGTGGAGTTGTCATTGAACTCTGACGATCAGGTAACGCGTATTCAGGTGATTGGACGTCAAATGGAACCTATGAACGGAGTAACGGTTGTATCTTACAACAGCAAAACAAAGGTACTTACCGTACTGGACAACAACAAAAAACCGTTTGTATTTACATTGGACGAAAAAACCAAACTGGACTACAATACGACCAAACCTACACTCGCTGGTCTGGAGTCGCTCTTAAATGATGGTCGCAAATTGGATCTGACATATGTCGGAACACGTGCGTTGTCCGTTAAAGTGATTTACAAGTACGAAGGTACGATCAGCAACATTGACACATCGGGCAAAAAAATAAGTTTGTTGTCTGGTAATCAGACGATTACAGTGCCTTATACTACCGCACCTACGGTTGAGATCTATAACAAATCGGGCGCAAGTCTGGGAGATTTGAAGATTGGTGACAAAGTTACCGTAACGCTTGGAGCGAATCAGGATGTGGTGCAGAAGGTTGCACTGAACACTGTGGCTCAATTCGAAGTCGTTGCCTTGGAAACGAATGGTCGTATTCGAGTGAAATCCGATTTGTTGACAAGTCAGTTCTACGTGGATCAAGCGGTATTGACAGGAGAGAGTGGTCAGACGATCACGCCTTCACAACTGACAGCAGGCAACCTGATTAATGTAACGTTTGAAGGAGCTACGCCAAAAGCGGTTCAAGTCGTCAAGCGCACGTTGGCTGAAGTTACAGCGGTGGATGCTTCATCCGTAACACTCAAGCAGTTTAACGGTCAGACTGAAATTGTGCCTGTTAGCGGTTCGGTTAAAGTCGTAAAATCCGGCTCAACCTTAACTTCACTGACGAGTCTTACGGTCGGAGATCGTGTCGAAATGACAAAAGATACGGATAATTCTACACGTTTCAGAGTGCTGACTGTCATGAGCAAACAATTCTGGTCTTATGATGGCGTTGGCAACCAGATTCTGGTTAAACGGGAAACGACAACAGACACAAACTATCGTTTTGCACTCGGATCAAGTGTATTTGTTCACCAGGGTGACAATACTTTAAGCGTGCAATCTCTCAGAGATAATGATAATATTGTATTGTATCTCCTGAACAATGTTATTCTGGAGATTCAAAAACAGTAATCGTTTCTTTTCGAGGATCAAAAGAATGACCGTCTTGATACGGGATCTTTCCCGCATCAAGACGTTTTTTTTGCAAGCTTTTTGGGGTCCCCGCAAAGCACTTGGATGAAGCTTCGAAGTAAGGCTCCGCAGAATGGAGTCATTTTGTGGGAGGTAGCTCTTCATGAATGCAGCGACGGTTAGACATATACTCGAAACTATGGAAGCAATGTTTCCTGATGCACATTGCGAATTAAATCACAGCAATGCATTTGAATTGACGGTAGCTGTCCTTTTGTCTGCACAGTGCACCGATGAAACGGTGAACAAGGTAACCGCAGATTTGTTCCAAAAATACAGAAGCCCAGCAGATTATCTGGCGGTTCCTCTCGAAGAGCTGGAACAGGATATTCGGCGAATTGGTTTGTATCGGAACAAGGCCAAGCATATTCAGAACATGTGCCGAATTTTAATAGAGCAGTATGGCGGCGATGTACCGCAGGAACATGATCAGCTTGTGACGCTACCAGGTGTCGGGCGGAAAACCGCGAATGTAGTTGTTTCCAACGCATTTGGAGTACCGGCAATTGCGGTAGATACTCATGTTGAACGAGTATCCAAGCGGCTGGCCCTTGCAGGTTGGGATGACTCCGTACTTGAAGTCGAGAAGAAACTAATGAAGCGCGTACCCCGGGATGAGTGGACTTTAACTCACCACCGGTTTATATTTTTTGGACGCTACCATTGCAAGGCACAGAACCCTGCGTGTCATATCTGTCCATTGCTGGACATATGCAGGGAAGGGAAAAAACGTATGAAAACGTCCCAAATCAGGAAAGATAAGGAACGTGTCACCACCCGAAAACGAAAAATAAATTAATGAGCAGAAAAGGATGAATAATCATGAAATGCATTTCCGTGTACACTGACAATTTTGAGGCCTTCTCCGATATCTTTGAACAAATCGTTGAACAGGAAATGGCTGAAAATGAAGAAAAAGAAGTAGAAGGTATCACAGTAAGCCACTCTGGCGACGTGCCTGAACATTATCTGGAGCGTATGTCCGTTAAACCAGAAGTTGTTGTTATGAGAGACAAAGGCAGAGACATTACAATTCTGCAACATGGACAAGTATTTGAAATCTTGCTGCCTTCCATGGAGAACGCAGTTTCCTAAGAAGTGATTACTCCAGTGGTCTTGTTGCGTTAATGCCATGTTAATCATCTTGGTTGAGGTGATTAACATGGCATTCAATGCAACAGACATTTGACTGATTGCTGAATATAGAACGTAATACAGATAAAACCGACTTGTTTCGGTTTTATTTTTTTAGTTTTTAGAATCTATACGCTTTAAGTGGAGCTGAAAAGATTCGTTGATCGCAAGAAAAGCACCCGCTAAACCACGAATGATTCATTATCGATAGTGCTTCGATCGGAAGCTTTTCTTATATTTACTGGGTAGTGTCATGTATATTCAATTCCAACCGTTCAAATTCAAACTTGATAATGTTAAAATAAATGTTGTAAAAGAGATAGACGTCGAAACGGATGTCAAATTAGAGGAGCCAGGGGGAAGGCCAGTCATGTCCAGAACAGATTACCCAAAAGAAATGGCCAAACCTCTGCTTCCGCTGCGTGAAGCGATGGAGCAGACAGGGGACCATACGGCTGTAAAGGCTTTAACGGATTTAATCAGCAAGGCGGAAATGAAACATCTGACGATTGCGTTCTGTGGTCACTTCTCTGCAGGCAAATCGAGTCTAATCAACAGTTTATGCGGTAAGCGGGTGCTGCCTTCAAGCCCCGTGCCAACAAGTGCGAATGTGGTATCCATACGTAATGGTAAACCGAGAGCGCTCATTTATACATCACCAAACGTAAGCGCTGACAATGGAGCAGGGACACTTGAAGTTTCTCCAGAGGAATTGGAGGCGTATTGCAAAAATGGTGGAGCTTATAGCTCGATTGAGGTATGGGATGATATCCCGCTGCTGAAAGATGATGCTGTTCTGCTGGATACACCAGGTGTGGATTCAACAGATCGGGGGCACAGTCTCGCGACTCATTCCGCGCTCCATCTGGCTGATGTGGTGTTCTATGTCATGGACTATAATCATGTTCAGTCCGAGACAAACCTTTCATTTGCCAAGAGTCTGTCAGATTGGGGCAAACCGCTGTTTCTAATCGTGAACCAGATCGACAAGCATCGGGAACGGGAGCTTTCTTTTGAGCAATACACAGAAGGTGTGGAAGCTATATTTGCGGCTTGGGAAGTCAGATATGACGGACTGTTGTTTACTTCCCTCCGCGACAAGGAGCATCGCTACAACCAGTGGGATGTGCTTCCGGAACTCATTGGACACATGATGCAAGAGAAGGAAGCGTTAATTAAGCACAGTTTGGTAAGTTCGGCCAATCATGTAACGGAGCAACACCTGACGAGACAAGCGGAGAAACGCGAGGATGAAGAGAGTTCCCTCCTGGATGAGATCGGTGGCAAGGAAGGAATTGAACGCTTGGAACGCGAGTTGGAGCTTCTCGATCAACAAGCAGCAGATATTCGTACCGGGCCTTCGCGAGTGCGTGAGAAGTTCAGGGCAGAGCTGGAACCCCTTCTTGCGAACGCGAATCTGACTCCTGCCGATATTCGTACGTCGGCTGCTGCCTATTTGGAGAGCCGTAAACCGGGCTTCAGGGTAGGCTTATTGTTCTCAAACGGTAAAACCGAGCAGGAGAAACAACGCCGTGCTTCTGAGCTGGTACGGCTATTACAGGATCAGGCTTCCGGACAAGTGGAAGTACATATTCGTACGATGCTTAGGCAGCTGGGTGAATCCCAGCAGTTATGGGGAACGGAGTGGGAGCAGGCGCTCAATACGGAGCTGCCTGCTGTAGATGAAGCACTATTGGAGATGAAACGCAGTGCCAGTGCGGAAGTCTCTCCAGAGTATGTGATTCAATTCAGCAAAGATCTGCGGGGCGAGATCGAGGCCCGCTATCGCAAGTCGGCCATGATGCTGGCCGACCGCATGCTGGAGGTGCTGGCTGCGCAAGGCGAAGCCGCGCTCCAGGCGCTGGACGCCAGCCGCGCAGCGCTGCTGGCGCAATCCGCGGCGGCGGCGCGCTACACGGCGCTCCAGCGCAGCGCCGCCGCAGAGGCAGCAGGGCTGCGCAGCCTGCTGCCTGATGCGGGCCCCCTCCCCTCCGGGCTATTGCCGGAGGTGAAGGGCCCGCACGTGCCCGCGGTGCCTGGACCGGGCGAAGCTCCCGGTCCGCATGCGGGCACATCAGCGTCTGTGGCTGCGCAGCCACAGACGCAAGAGGCACCGCCGCAGCAGCGCACAGCTGCAGCGGGAGTGCCTGGGCCATCGTCGGCGGCTGGTGCTGAACGCCGCCGACGCCTGGACGCAGCAGCGGCACGGCTCGAAGCCGCTGCTGCGCTGGTAGAGCCGTACCCCGCCATGGGGTCGGCGGTACGGGATCTGCGTGCACGCGCGGCTTCGCTTGCGGGCGGCACGTTCACTCTGGCGCTGTTCGGAGCATTCAGCGCCGGCAAATCCTCCTTCGCCAACGCGTTGCTGGGCGAAGCCGTACTACCCGTCTCGCCGCATCCAACGACAGCGGCGATTAACCGGATTATGGCTCCAGCCGGGGGCGCGGAGCATGGAACAGCCCGGGTCCGCATGAAGACCCGGGACGCCTTCCAGGAAGATCTCGGCTATTCCTTCCGATTGCTCGGACTGGGTGAGCCTGGAACCGAGTGGCAGAAGCGAGTACGTTCCCTATCGCCACAGGATGTTCATCCCGCGGGGCGCCCGCATTACAGCTTTTTGCAGGCAGCAGCATCCGGCTGGGAAGAGACAGCGGACCAATTAGGTCAGGATGTGTTGGTGGATCTGGAGGGTTACCGTAATTTTGTCGCAAACGAGAAGAAGTCCTGTTTTGTAGACAGTATCGATCTGTATTACAGTTGCGATGTAACTGAACAAGGAATTGTGTTGGTGGACACGCCAGGCGCAGACTCCGTGAATGCTCGTCATACGGGTGTGACCTTCAATTATATGAAGAATGCGGATGCACTCATTTTCGTAACGTATTACAATCATGCTTTCTCACAAGGAGATCGCCAGTTCCTGAACCAGCTGGGACGTGTCAAAGACAGTTCTGCCATGGATCAGATGTTCTTTGTCGTGAATGCCAGTGACTTGTCTTCCTCCGAGGAAGAACTGGAGCAGGTTCTCGATCATGTGAGCACCCAACTACGCAGTAATGGAATTCGGGCACCACGACTCTTCCCGGTGTCCAGTATACTGGCGATGGAAGGCAAGATCGCCGGCGATTCGAAGCTGCTTGAGCAATCCGGTTTTATCCGTTTTGAGGAAGAGTTCAATCAATTTGCAGGCAGAGAATTAGCCGATCTGGCAGTCGGTGGTGCTTCCGAAGAGATGGCACGTGTCATTCAGCGGCTGAAGAAGCGTGCAGAGGATGCGGCTCAGGGCGAAGAAGTATTGCAGCAGCGGCGGGATGAACTAGGGGCTATTCAGGGACAGTCACGTCAGCGCATACAGCGACTTTCAGAGCGATCCATGAAGGAAGAGTTGTCACAGGAAACAGCAGAATTGCTCTTCCATGTGCGGCAGCGACTCGCCTATCGCCTTGGTCTATTCATGGCAGAGGCATTCCATCCATCCGTACTTCGGGAGGATCGGGGCAATCTGAAGGCGGCTTTTGCAGCCTGTGGACGTGAACTGTTACGCATGATTGCGATTGAACTGGAGCAGGAACTGCTCGCCACAACCCTCAGACTCGAACAGGCAGGTCAGACCTGGCTGATGAAGCAAGTTACGGAATGTATAGACGAGGTGAGACAGTTATCTGGGGGCATGGATGTATCTTTGCCACTAAACGAACGTTGGAGTACACCTGTGCTCGAAGAAGTCCGTTTGGAAGAACCGTCGGGTTGGAAGAACTATTTGAATTATTTCCGTAATCCGAAGCAGTTCTTCGAAGGGGATGGACGTCAGCGGCTACAAGAGGCACTGGATCCTGTCCTCAAACAGATGATCATTGAAGTTCTTCCTGCTGCGCAAGACAAGCTGATTCAGTTTTATGACAACCAGCTTCGTCAATCCTTGCAGCACCAATCCGGTCAGTTGGAAGAACGTCTGCACGAGGCAGTGAGCGGAATTCAAGATACGCTGGAGAGCGGAATTCCGGCCGAGCAATGGTCGAGCTTGTCTGTACAACTGGAACAGATTGAACGCAGTTAAAATCGCAGCTTAGTGCGTATTCTCTGGAAGTCTTTGTAAAACAAAATGATGGATACAGCAACACATTGAAAATGTTGCGTAAACCAACTCAAAAAGGCTCCTGCCGAAAAGGCATATAGGGAGCCTTTTTTTGATACGAACAACCTGAAATAAAGAGAATATTCAAACATTTGATTGAAAGGTGGGCATTTACCTTCGTTAATGCGTCAATAAGCTGAAAGCAGGCAGAATATGGTCAGTTATTCGCTTTGCCGCGAATGGGGTACGGTGATAAACTTCATAAATGTTCATAGTATTTTTGAACGACATAAGAGGAGGAGAAACATGGATGTTCTTAGGCAACTGCAAACCTTTTTTTGGGAAAAGCGAACGTATTTATTTGTATCAATCTTGTTCCTCGCCTTAGCGACCGCGCTTGGGTTGGTGTATCCGTACATGCTGAGGATACTGATTGATGATATTATTGTTCCGCGCACTTTTGAAGACGTTCCCATAATTGCCTTGACTGTGTTAGGTGTAGTTATTTTGAAAGCGGGAATGCAGTTTTTACATGGCTTTTTTGGAGGACGCTTGGGTAACTTCCTGGCGTACAGACTTCGTAACGCATGTTACGAAAAGCTTCAATTTTTATCCTTCCGTTATTATGATACGGCCAAGACAGGTGATCTGATGTCCCGCCTCACGGGAGATTTGGAAGCCATCCGTAACTTTATCGGATTTGGTTTCGCCCAGATTCTTAACATGGTTTTGATGGTCGTATTCGGCGCAATCATGATGATGACCATGAGTTGGCAGCTTACACTGTTCACGCTCATATGCATCCCATTACTTGCCTTCGTTGCGCTGAGATTCGAATCCAAAATTCACCCTGCATTTCAGGAGATGCGGCTGGCGCTCAGTTCACTGACGACAGCGGTACAGGAGAATATCACTGGAGTACGTACGGTAAAATCCTTTGCACGTGAGCCTTATGAAGTGGAGAAATTCTCCACACGCAATGAGCGTTACAAGACGAATCAGATTCATGCCGCAACATTGTGGAGTCGCTATTTTCCAATCATGGAGATTCTTGCTTCGGTGAGTATCGTTCTGTTGCTGATAATCGGTGGAAGAATGGTTATACAGAAGACGCTGACACTCGGTGAACTCGTTGCCTTTTTCAGTTTGATCTGGTACATAATCGGTCCAATGTGGAACCTTGGGTTCCATATCAACAACTATACGCAATCCAAAGCTTCAGGTGAACGGGTGCTCGAACTGCTCAATACACCAGTGGATGTGGAAGAAACGCAAGATCCGGTCATTGTGGAGGCAGATCAGGTCAACGGCCATGTAACGTTTGAATCCGTTACCTTTGCCTACGGCAATAAAATGCCAGCGGTAACCGATATTAATTTTGATGCTGCACCCGGTTCTGTAATCGGTTTCCTCGGGGGAACAGGGTCAGGTAAATCGACCATTATTCAGCTCCTGATGCGTGCCTATAACGTGAACTCGGGAACGATCAAGCTGGATGGCAAAAACATCAAAGATATAGGTATCCGTAGTTTGCGGAGTCAGATCGCTTCTGTTTTCCAGGAAACATTCCTGTTCTCATCCAGCATTCGCAATAACATATCATACGGACTTAAGAACGTCACCATGGATGAAATTATCCGTGCAGCCAAGCTGGCCAAGGCACATGAATTCATTATGGAGTTCCCGGACGGATATGACACGGTGGTTGGTGAACGTGGTATGGGATTATCTGGAGGACAGAAACAGCGGATTGCGATCGCAAGAGCTTTGCTGAAAAATCCAAAAATTCTGGTACTTGATGATGCAACCAGCGCCGTGGACATGGAGACGGAACACGAGATTCAGTCCGGTTTCCAGGAAGTCATGCGCGGCAGAACGACATTTATTATTGCACACCGGATATCTTCACTACGACATGCAGATGAGATTCTGGTACTCGATGAGGGTCGCGTGGTACAACGTGGCAAACATACCGAACTTATTGAGGTGCCTGGACCATATCAGGATGTTTATAAAATTCAATATGCAGATTATATTGCCCGCGGTAAGCGGGAGGCTGGGGAGCAGGTGAATTCATGAGTGCCGAAACGATAGCAGACAGGCGCGAGGCAAAAGTGGCCTCTGAGAAGAAACTGAATGAACGATTTGTTTATCAGGACGATGAAATTATTGAAAAGCCGTTTAACTGGAAAGAATTCGGACGTTTATTTGCATACATGAAACCTTATGCGAAACAACTGTTACCACTCGTTATTCTAATGATGATTTTGGGTACCATTACGAAATTGTCCGTACCGTTTCTGATCAGTCTGGCGATTGACCGGGCCATCGCACCGGCAACGGGGTTACCGAGTATGACCATGCTTTATCTTATAGCGGGCTCCATATTCGTGTTGTATCTGATTCAATGGGCTGCCAATACGTACCGGATCAAACTGACGAACATTATTGGACAGCGCGTTATCTACGATCTTCGCTCGGATCTGTTCAAGCATATCCAGAAGCTGTCCTTTAACTTTTTTGACAAAAGACCGGCAGGTTCCGTACTGGTGCGTGTTACGAATGACATTAACTCCCTTCAGGATCTGTTCACCAACGGTGCAGTTAACGTCATGATCGACTGCGTGCAGCTGCTCGGGATCATTGTGATCTTGCTGTTGATTAACTGGAAACTGGGTCTTGCCGTGATCATTACGGTGCCGATCATGTTTATCATCTCGACCAAACTGCGGGTCCTGATCCGTCGTGCCTGGCAGGATGTACGGATGAAGAACTCTCGTATTAACTCCCACTTGAATGAATCCATTCAGGGGATTCGAGTGACTCAGGCTTATACACAGGAAAAAGAGAACATGAAGTATTTTGACAACATGAACCTGTCCAGCAAAAAGTCATGGGATAGAGCATCAGCGATGAACCAAGGCTTCGGACCACTGATTGAGATTACAGGTGGTTTCGGTACATTGATTCTCTTCTGGTTTGGTGCTTACCTGATTCAGGAAGGTCAGTTGACCGTGGGATTACTTGTTGCCTTTGCCAACTATGTCGGCAACTTCTGGGACCCAATCAACCGTCTGGGACAGATGTACAATCAGTTGCTGGTTGCAATGGCGTCATCAGAGCGCATCTTCGAATTCATGGATGAAAAGCCAAGTATCGCAGATAAACCAGGTGCCAAGCCGCTTCCTTCTATTAAAGGAGATATCGCATTCGAAAATGTTGTGTTCGAATACGAGAAGGGTAGACAGGCGCTGAAAGGAATCAGCTTCTCTGCGGCTGCGGGACAATCGATTGCACTTGTTGGTCATACGGGCTCAGGTAAAAGTACGATCATCAATCTAATCAGCCGTTTCTATGATATATCCGGTGGACGTCTCACCATTGACGGACAGGATGTGCGGGATGTAACGGTAGAGAGTTTACGCAGCCAGATCAGCATTGTATTGCAGGATACCTTCATCTTCTCGGGGACCATCCGTGACAATATTCGATTTGGACGACTGGATGCAACGAATGAAGAGGTGGAGGACGCGGCAAAAGCAGTCAATGCACATGAGTTCATCATGAAGCTGCCTGGTGGATACGATACTGAAGTAGAAGAACGCGGAAACGTATTATCCATGGGACAACGGCAATTATTATCCTTTGCACGTGCGCTTCTTGCCGATCCACGCATACTGATCCTGGATGAAGCTACAGCCAGCATCGACACCGAAACAGAGCTTAAAATCCAGGAAGCGTTGAAGGTGCTGTTGCAGGGAAGAACGTCCTTTATGGTCGCTCACCGTCTATCGACAATCCGGAACGCAGATAACATTATCGTCCTGGATCATGGAGAAATTAAAGAAGAGGGTAACCATGAGCAACTGATCCAGAAACAAGGTGTTTATAATGGATTAATAGAGGCTCAATACAGATTTTTGTGATGATATCCTTGGACGCCTGTGAAGCGTCTGAACACCTATGAACTTGTAACACTCTGGCGTTCTTTCGCCTGATCCTTCAATAATAAGTGCATCTTATTCATTGAAGACAGGTGAGAGGATAGCCGGAGTGGTTTGTGAGGAACACCTCTTTGAAACCATATGTTATTATTTGTAACCAGTGGTCAAGGGTGAATAAAGATTACATGAAACCTTCAGAGAAGAAACGAAAAATCCCAAGGGTTTAAACTTGGGATTTTTTTGTGTATTTCGATTCGCTGGAGTATTAAAATCTGTTCTTTTAACATTTCCTTAATTATGGGAGGAATGGAAGGAGTATCGAATCTGTAAGCGGTAATTGTAAAATTTGATCGAAAAAACACAAAAAATCTTGTAAAATTCACAAGAAAAATAGGGGACACTCTTGCAATCTTTAACCAAAACCCCGAAAATAGAGAGACAGATATAGAAGATTTCTCTTTGGGAGGATTGGAAAGAACATGTGGGGTGCTCCTTTTACGGCTCAAGCCAAAAAAATGCTGCTACTAGGCAGTGGAGAATTGGGAAAAGAGGTCGTTATTGAGGCCCAACGACTGGGAGTAGAGACGATCGCTGTTGATCGTTATGAGAACGCACCTGCGATGCAGGTCGCGCACCGGTCTTACTGCATCGACATGCTGGATGCCGAAGCTTTGAAACAATTGATCCGTAAAGAAAAACCTCATTACATCGTACCTGAGATTGAAGCTATTACAACAGAAGCTTTACTGGAGCTTGAGGAAGAGGGATTTTGTGTAGTACCTACTGCCCGAGCTGCACGTTTAACGATGGATCGCGAAGGCATCCGTCGGCTTGCAGCCGAACAATTGAAACTTCCGACAGCTGACTACCTTTTTGCGGACAACCTGGAACAACTTCAGGAAGCCGTACGTAAGCTTGGCACACCTTGTGTCATTAAACCATTGATGAGTTCTTCCGGCAAAGGGCAGAGTGTATGCCGAACACCGGACGACGTGGAGGATTGCTGGAACATTGCTCTTTCGGGGGCTCGTGGCAAATCCGTTCGTGTTATCGTGGAGAGCTTTGTGCAATTTGACAGTGAGATTACATTACTCACCGTTAGGTCTGTATCAGGCACCGTATTTTGTCCTCCGATTGGTCATATTCAAAAGGATGGGGATTATGTCGAATCCTGGCAGCCTCATGCAATGACTCCTGAGCAATGGCAGCAAGCTTGTCATATTGCCAAATCCGTCACGGATGAACTTGGCGGGTATGGACTGTTTGGAGTGGAATTGTTCCTCACATCGGATGGGGTTGTGTTCAGCGAGGTATCTCCTCGTCCGCATGACACGGGTATGGTTACAATGGTGACGCAAGACAGTTCCGAGTTTGCGCTGCATGTACGTGCAATTCTTGGTTTTCCGGTCACAGGTGTACATCTGTTGACACCGGGAGCTTCAGCAACGCTGAAGGCTAATGATGAAACATCTGACTTTACTGTAGGCGGGATTGAAGAAGCACTGGCTCTTCCTCGTACTCAGATTCGTGTATTTGGCAAACCTGAGACCAAAGTAGGACGCCGAATGGCTGTAGCCTTAAGTGCTGGCCAAGATGTGGAAGAAGCTCGTAAAACAGCGGTGCAAGCCGCTAATATGCTGAAAGTGGAGGTAAATCATGTCCAATAATGTTGAGGCCCCTGTACTGATGATCCGAGAGTGTGAGCTGCGAGATGCTGAAGCGGTAACGGGACTGATGCGAGAGGTCAGCTATCCGACAACAACCAATGTCATGAAAGAACGTATTGAATGTTTGGAAACCAATCCAAACGCATGCATGCTTGTTGCCGAAGTGGATGAACAAATTATTGGTGTGATTGGCTTGCAATGTGTGCAAAGTCATGCCTATCCAGAACCTGCCGCACAAATTACTTCCCTGATTGTAGGTCAAGAACATCGTGGTGGTGGGATTGCCCGTCGTCTGATGGCTCGTGCCGAAGATTGGGGCAGACAGCAAGGTGGTAAACAACTGTTTGTCACGGGTGCAAACCGTGAAGTGACTTCAACAACGTACTCTTTTTATGAGCACATTGGTTTTCAGAAGAGAGGTTATCGGTTCAGTAAAGTTCTTCTATAGTATAAATAAAGTTTCTTCTATTGCATGGAAATTCTCATGATATCCTGATCTGCACATTCTGGTGTGGTGAATGATAAATAGATGGTGAAGCGGCATTCGACTAGCATTTTTAGTCCGAATGTCTTTTTTTTATGCTTTTGTCGATGGGGGTAGAGCCTTACAGGATAAGCCCTCAGTCAAATCTGTAACATTCTAAAAAATGACAAAAAAGTTACTTTTCCATATTTTATAGGTTCACAATCTCCTGTTGAATTGATATACTGCTAGAGTATTAATTACAAAGTTGTAATAACTAATCTTAAGGAGATGAATGAATTTGAAAAAGAAATGGATGAAAACTGTCGTAACGAGTAGTCTGACAGCCGTACTGGCCGTAGGGGTAATGCTTCCTGCTTCCGCTTCTGCTGCAGATTCAACATATAAGACTATCACAACGTACAAAATTACAAGTACAGACAGCTTGAAAGCTTATATTGAGAAATGGCTCAAACAAAATGGATACACCGTATCCGAGGGGCAAATTGTAGAGAAACCTGCTACGCAGCCTGATCAAACGACAAAACCTGCTGAGCCGACCACAAAACCAACTCAGCCAACAACAAAACCTGCTGAGCCTACAACTAAGCCTGAGCAACCGACTAAACCAGCACAACCAGCTCAAGAAGAAAAACCGGCAACTACACCGGCAAAAGATCCTTCAAACACAGGTAAAAATACAAGTAATAATGGTAGCGAAAGCACACAATCCGACTTTGCTACTCAAGTTGTAAAACTTGTGAACGCTGAGCGTGCTAAAGCAGGTCTGAACGCACTGACTTCAGATGCACTTCTGGACAAAGTAGCTGTTGCTAAAGTAAAAGATATGAGTAACAACAACTATTTTGATCACCAGTCACCTACGTATGGTTCTCCGTTTGATATGATGAAACAATTCGGAGTAACTTACAGCTATGCAGGTGAGAACATTGCCCAAGGACAAAAAACACCACAGGAAGTGGTTACAGCTTGGATGAATAGTGAAGGTCACCGCGCTAATATCTTGAGCAAAAACTTTACACATATCGGTGTAGGTTTCTATAACGGATACTGGGCACAAGAGTTTATCGGTAAGTAATCGATTTATAATGAAGAAAGTATGATTTTCTTTTCCACAAGGTTATGCCAGTACACAGTTCATATCTGTGTATGGTATAACCTTTTTTCCGTAAAATGACATATAAAAAATGAATTCTGCGAATGCAGCGCCAAAGTTTGCAAATTAACGACAGAACATTTATGTTATTTAGGAATAGCATCATCAAGGCGTGTCTGAAAACTCCGAAGTAAGCGGATTTTCAGACACGCCTTAATGTAAAGTCATTATAAATTATAAAGCACCCGGATTGGTGTACATGAGCGGAGATGTGATGATGAAAAAGAAAAAAAGCCTTGATTCAGCACCATGGATCTGGAGAACTGTCAGTACAGTATCCATCTTGGCAACTTTGCTGTTGTTATTTGGATTTGGATACGCCATAAAAGACGTGATTTTCCCCGAGGGTGATTCCGCATTAACTACAGGCCAGGAGGCAACTGCTCCATCTAAGGAGATCGAGGGGAAACCCGCTGTCGTGGAAGATGGCAAGATTCGGATGGCCGTCATCGGCGATTCCCTGGCAAGAGGCACGGGGGATGATGAAGGACTTGGTTTTGTAAGACGTGCAGGGAACTTGCTCAAAGATAAAGGATATGACGTTCAGGTTCTTAATAATCTGGGTGTTAACGGGTTGAGAACAGATGCTTTATTGACAAAACTGGATGAACAAGGTGTGCGTTACGTATTGCAACAGTCTAATTTTATTTTGCTCTCCATCGGCGCGAATGATCTGTTCCAGGGCGGACAGGTTTTGCAGGGGGAAGATCCACCAACAGCAGAACAATTAGCAGCGGCTTTGCCGGAAACGTCGAAACGTCTTCAAGAGATTTTGAAGAAAGTTAAAGAAATCAATCCCGATGCACAGATTGCGTACATAGGATTGTACAATCCGTTTGGCGATGTGAACGAACTGGAGAAGCCAGGTAATGCAGTTGTTGCTGCATGGAACGATGCTGCACTGGCTATTTTGAACAATGAGGACAAAATGACACTCGTCCCTACATTCGATTTATTTGAGAATCATCTGGGGGAGTATCTCTCGTCAGATCATTTTCATCCTAACGGACAAGGTTACGAGCAGATTGCAGTTCGAATCGCACAGGAATTCCAGGCGGCTACACCTGCAGAAGGGAGCGGAAATTAAATGGCAGAGAAGCAGTATGATTCCGTCCTGTCCGTACAGCATCTGAAGAAGAGGATCGGGCGCAAGTGGATTATCAAGGACGTTACATTTGACGTGAAACCTGGTGAAATCTTTGGATTTCTCGGACCCAACGGTGCTGGGAAAACAACAACGATTCGGATGCTGGTGGATCTGATCAAACCGACAGAAGGGAAAATTAAAGTCTGTGGTTATGATGTGAATCGGGATCCTGAGCGTGCCTTGAAGTATGTAGGTTCCATTGTTGAGAATCCGGAGGTGTATACATATCTGACCGGGTGGGAGAACTTGGAGCATTTTGCTCGCATGCAACCAGGGGTGGATAACGAACGAATTCAGGAAGTCGTGGATATTGTGCGTCTGGATCAGCGTATTCATGATAAAGTCAGAACATACTCACTCGGTATGCGTCAACGTCTCGGTATTGCGCAAGCATTGCTTGGGCGTCCGCGTCTGCTCATTCTGGATGAACCGACGAATGGTCTTGATCCGAAAGGCATTAAGGAACTTCGTGTCTTTATTAAACAACTTGCCAGTGAAGGTATGGCTGTATTTGTCAGCAGCCACTTGTTAAGTGAGATCCAGCTTCTCTGTGACAGAGTAGCGATTATCAGTGCTGGACGCGTGCTTGCCGTTGGAGGCGTTAGCGAACTGATTGAAGATCATTCCAAGTTGGCTATATGGCATGTTTCACCTCTGGAGCAGGGCAAACAAATGTTGCTGGATGCAGGCATTGTTCTGGTCGGTCGACCTGCGGATGTGATGGATGATACCATTGTTGCGGGCCTTGGTCCAAACGCTGTTGTTGCCGAGATGCATGAAGATCGAATTCCTGATATGGTGCAACAGATGGTTCAAGCTGGTGTACAGGTTGAAGGGGTACAACGGATTCAGCCTACACTCGAACAACTATTCTTAAAAATGACAGAAGGTGAATCCATTGAATAACATCATGCCGCTGATTCGCAATGAAACGATTAAGATGGTGAAGAAAAAAAGGCTTTATATTATATTTATTGTACTTGCAATACTTGTACCGATGTTTACGTATGCACAGATGAAATCTGCGGAAAATAATCGGGACAAGTTCGGTGGCGATTGGCGTCTTGAACTGCAACAGGCCATCACAGACAATCAAAACTCGCTCGGTAGTGATCGGGTACCTGAAGAATACAAGAAATTTAGAACAGTATATATCCAGCAGATGCAGTATTATCTTGAAAATGACATCAATCCCAAAGAACCGGGCGGTGTTACCTTTACGAGGGAGTTCATGAACAACGCAGTCGGATTGTTCATTCCGCTGTTAATCATGGCTATTGCTTCAGATCTTGTATCAGGTGAACGTACGACAGGTACAATTAAAATGCTTTTAACACGTCCGGTGAGACGCTGGAAAGTGCTTCTGAGCAAACTAATCACGCTGATTATGTTTGTGTCCATCATAGTGGTATCAGCCTACATTATCTGTTATGTCATATCGGGTGCCGTGTTCGGATATAAAGGCTTCAACATGCCTATATTCACAGGATTCAAGGTTGTGGGAACAGATGTTGATATGTCGGCAGTGCATGCTGTGGACCAGTGGCTGTATATGCTTATGCAGGCAGGACTGATCTGGTTTGTGAGTATAATCGTAGCCATGCTTGCATTTATGGTATCCGTGCTTGTGCGCAGTACTGCTGCAAGTATCGTCATCATGATGGCGGCTCTGATTGCAGGAACAATCTTGACCAGTATGGCAGCCTCTTGGCAGACGGCGAAGTATCTGTTCATGGTTAATCTCGAACTTCCTGATTATTTGTCTGGCGGATTACCACCAATCGAGGGAATGAATTTAGGTTTTTCCCTTATTGTGCTTAGTGTTTGGGGCATTGCTTCACTCATTGTGTCATTCCTTGTCTTTACGAAACGGGATATCTTGAATTAAAATGGACAAGGATAAGAAAACATCTGTTTGCATTTTAGGCATTTTTTTAGTTGCAAGTTAAGAAGGGGGAGCATGAATGGTCGAGCAAATCGATATGTCGGCAGGTTCGACAGGCGGAGGACAGGGGTCTTCAGGCTACGACGCGGACGACATTCAAGTACTTGAAGGGCTGGTAGCGGTTCGGAAACGGCCGGGGATGTACATCGGCAGCACCAGCACTTCGGGTCTACATCATTTGGTATGGGAGATCGTGGATAACGCTGTCGACGAGCATCTCGCCAAATTCTGCTCCAAAATCGATATCACGCTGCATAAGGACGGTTCTATTACGGTTCAGGATAACGGAAGGGGAATTCCGACTGGTATACATAAAACAGGGATTCCTACTCCCCAGGTCGTGTTTACGATTTTGCACGCAGGCGGAAAGTTCGGTGGATCAGGATACAAAAAATCCGGCGGTTTGCATGGTGTAGGTGCGTCAGTTACAAACGCATTGTCCGAATGGCTGGAAGTCGAGATTTTCCGTGATGGCAAGATTCATCGTCAACGATTTGAGTATTGGCAAGACAAAAAAGGGATTGAACATGTCGGAGAACCGGTATCTGGTCTCGAAGTATTGGGCAATACCAATCGGACAGGTACAAAAGTTACATTCAAACCGGATATTCGGGTGTTCCAGAACGGTATCCAATTCAATTATGATACACTGGCAGAACGACTTCAGGAGATTGCTTTTCTGAATTCGGGCCTGAGAATTGTGCTCAAGGATGAACGTTCGGGCAATCAGGACGAATACATGTATGAAGGCGGAGCAAGCCAGTTTGTTGCTTTTCTTAACGAAAATAAAGATGTACTGCATGATGTCATTCACTTCTATGCGGAGAAGGATGACATTGAGGTCGAAGTAGCGATCCAGTATAACGCAGGTTATACGGAAACGCTGGCTTCGTTCGTAAACTCAATCCCCACACGGGGTGGCGGTACTCATGAGACCGGATTCAGGGCTGCATACACCCGTGTGATGAATGATTATGCACGGCGTACCAGTATGATTAAGGAAAAAGATAAAAACCTCGAAGGCAATGATTTGCGTGAAGGCATGATGGCCGTCATCAGTGTCAAAATGTCAGAGGTTGAGTTCGTAGGTCAGACAAAGGATCAGCTCGGCAGCGCTTCCGCTCGAAGTGCTGTGGATTCGGTCGTGTCCGAAAATATTCAAAGGTTCCTGGAAGAAAACCCGCAGGTCGCGCAAACGTTAATTCGCAAAGCGGTTCAAGCTTCCAGAGCCAGAGAAGCGGCTCGCAAAGCACGGGATGATATGCGTACAGGCAAAAAGCGCAGTGAAAGTTCCAACCTGAACGGCAAGCTGACGCCGGCACAATCGAAGGATTTTACCCGGAATGAGTTATTTATTGTCGAAGGAGATTCCGCAGGTGGTTCTGCCAAACAGGGACGCGACTCGAAGATTCAAGCTATTCTGCCCCTTAAGGGAAAACCGCTCAATCCGGAAAAATCGAAGCTGGCTGATATTCTCAAAAATGAAGAATACCGCGCTATTACAGCGGCGATCGGTGCGGGCATTGGAACCGAATTTGCAGTAGAAGACAGCAATTATTCCAAAATTATCATTATGACCGATGCTGATACCGATGGTGCACATATTCAGGTACTGTTGTTAACCTTCTTTTATCGTTATATGAAGCCATTAATTGATGCAGGCAAAGTATATATAGCTCAGCCGCCATTATACAAACTTACGCGTAAGTCTGGTAAGCTTGCGACAGTTCGATATGCATGGACGGATGAAGAACTGGCTAATTATATGAAGGAATTTGGAAATAATGTTGAGCTTCAACGTTATAAAGGACTTGGTGAAATGAACCCGGATCAATTGTGGGAGACAACGATGAATCCGGAAACACGTGCGATGCTGAAGGTACAGATTGTTGATGCAGCAAAAGCAGAACGTCGCGTATCTACGCTCATGGGTGATAAGGTTGATCCGCGTAAACGCTGGATTGTAGAGAACGTCGACTTTACAGAGTACGAAGAATAGAAGGTGCTTGGAATGAGTCCATCAGAACAATTTATGCCGGCCTTTCTCGAAGAGGTCGTTGGAGACCGTTTCGGTCGCTACTCCAAATATATTATTCAGGATCGAGCCATTCCGGATGTTCGGGATGGGTTGAAGCCTGTACAGCGGCGTATTTTGTATGCCATGTACGATTCAGGTAATACGCCTGACAAGACTTACCGCAAGTCTGCCAAAACCGTTGGGGACGTAATGGGTAATTATCATCCTCATGGTGACTCCTCGATCTATGAGGGTATGGTGCGGATGGCACAACCATGGAAAATGGGCCATATGCTCGTGGATGGTCATGGTAACTGGGGATCACAGGATGATGACCCGGCAGCGGCAATGCGGTATACGGAGGCCCGTTTGTCGCCCATCGCGATGGAGATGCTTCGCGATATCGAGAAACGGACCGTTCTGTTTAAGGATAATTTTGATAATACGGCCAAAGAACCGGTTGTATTGCCATCTCGTTATCCGAACTTGCTGGTTAATGGTGTCAGCGGAATTTCCTCGGGCTTTGCAACGGAGATTCCTACACACAATCTGCGTGAAGTCATTGATGCTTCCATCGCTGTAATGGAAAAGCCGTCCATTGAGCTGGATGAGATCATGATGTTCATGAAGGGCCCTGATTTTCCGACAGGCGGATTGATTATGGGTGGTGACGGTATTCTGGATGCCTATCGCACAGGTAAAGGACGGATCTATATCCGGTCCAAAACCGAGATTGAAAACATGCGCGGTGGCAAACAACAGATCGTCATTACCGAGATCCCTTATCAGGTCGTGAAGTCTCGTCTGGTTACAGCGATGGAGAACATTCGACTTGAGAAAAAGGTTGAAGGTATCGCCGAAGTGCGTGATGAGAGCGGACGTGAAGGTCTGCGAATCGTGGTTGAGCTGAAAAAAGAAGCGGACGCACAAGGTATTTTGGCTTATTTGCTGAAGAAAACGGACCTGCAGGTCACTTATAATTTCAATATGGTTGCGATTGTGAATAAAGCACCTCACCAATTAGGATTGAAATCAATCCTAGAGGCTTACATTGCCCATCAGCGGGAAGTTGTGACATTCCGTACCCGGTTTGAGCTGGAGAAGGCGCAAGACCGTGCTCATGTACTCGAGGGCCTGGTAAAAGCACTTAACATCCTCGATGAGGTCATTGCGGCCATCAAAGCGTCGAAGAACCGTCAGGATGCTCAAAATAACCTGATGTGGATGTTTGGATTCACCGAACGCCAAGCAGATTCCATCCTAACTTTGCAATTGTACCGTTTGACTAATCTGGAGATCAATTCTCTTGAAAAGGAACTCGGTGAACTGATGAAAAAGATTGCACAATTACAATCCATTCTGGATAGTGACCGCAAGCTCATCGGAGTCATCCGCAAAGAATTGATGGAGATTCGTGAGAAGTACGGCATAGACCGTCGTTCTACGATCCAGGGTGAAGTGGAAGAACTCAAGGTAAATCTCGAAGTACTTGTGAATGCCGAAGATGTATTTGTCACATTATCCAAAGAGGGATACGTGAAACGTACAGGCATGCAGTCCTTTACACGTTCTGGTGGTGAACGGAGCGGAAGTGGGGTAAAAGAGGGCGATTATATCGCTCAGGTTCTGGAAGTAAATACGCTTGAGAATCTGCTTGTCTTTACTCGAAAAGGTCAGTATTTCCTGTTACCTGTTCATCAGGTGCCTGAGTTCAAGTGGAAAGATCCAGGTACAGCCATTGTGAACGTCATTCCACTCGCGAAAGATGACCGTATTGCAAGTGTGCTTGCTGTGAAATCCTTCGAAGAGCCAAATCATAGTCTGGTCTTTGTGACACGCAGAGGACAGGTGAAACGAACGGAATTGAAGGATTACGTTACCAAGCGTTCCGGTGCAGTTGCGGCGTGCAAAGTGGGCAAGGACGATGAAGTGTTATCTGTACATCTAAGTACAGGCGGACAAGATATTATGTTGATTACGAAAGAAGCCATGGCGATTCGTTTCCGAGAGGATGAAGTCAATCCAATGGGACGTGTATCTGGTGGCGTTCGTGGTATTCAATTAAGAGATTCAGACGAAGTGGTATCTGCCCTATGGGTAGAAGGAGATGAAGGTGAAGTTGCTGTGTTGTCCGATCTGGGATATGGTAAACGTTCATTGCTCCTGGATTACGCTCTGCAAAGTCGCGGAGGCAAGGGCCTTGCCACATTCGAGTTCAAGGAAGGCAAACGTGTGAAGCCGAATGGCAGCCGCTTGGCTGGAGCGTTTTATTGCAAAGAGCAACGTAATATCACCGTCATGACCAAAGAAGGTCAAGTGGTTCCGATATCTTCAGAAGGTGTACCAATAACCGAACGCAAACATATTGGTAAGCTGCTCGTTCATGTGGACAAACAGGATGAGATCGTTGAACTTCTGAAGGACTTTAATGAGAATCAACCAGCATCATCTTCATAAAAAATAAGCAAACGAGACTTTTCGCAGAACAGCTAATCCTGTCATGCGAGGAGTCTTTTTTTGTTGTTCAAAGGCGGATTAGAAGAGCACATCCATGCGAAGTTTAACAACCTTCGTCGATTACGGTCGATCGCTAGGAAAATGAAAAAAGGCAGCAGGAATGCGGCTTTGGAGGGCGAAAACTTAAGCAGGTGAAGTGATAACCGGTTGCAGAGAGGAGCGATGGAAGATGTATAATTCCGATTTTGCCAAGTGCTGGTCCAGGTTGACCAAAGATTATAAATTGCATATGGATCAAGAGCTGGCACCCTCATTAACGGAGGCTCAGCTGGCTGTTCTGGAGGTACTTGAAGATCATCAGAAGATGAAACCTTCGGATCTGATTCCTTTTCTGGCGACTACGCCAGCAGCTGTAACGATGCTGCTCGATCGTATGGAGAAGAACGACCTGATTCGCAGGAATCGGGATAATCAGGATCGACGCATTGTATGGGTATCGCTGTCCGACAAAGGAAGAATGGAGACAGAGCGGGGAATTACCATCCGTAATGAATTCATGAATTCCGTGCTCAGTAACATTTCAATGCACAATCAACAACTGCTGGTATATCTGTTAGGCAAAATGACAACCCCCAAGACCAAAGAGCCTGCATTATCCACTTCGGTATGATAAAATGTTAATTTTTTTGAATAGCCATAGGTGTGCCTGCTCGTTTCGTGCAGGAGCCCTATGGTTATTTTATTTACAAAATACATATGCTACTCACTGTATCCGGGTTAGTTGATTCAGGCTGAGATATAACCATGTAGTATGTCCTAATTTTATTTTGGAGAATTCATATGTAAAGAGTTGACTATGTAAATATTTTTGTTATAATAAATAATTGTTCCCCTGATATTTCGTGTACGAAATATTATATTCCAAAAGTAAAAGGGTGAATCAATGACTGATACGTATGAAGTATTCTATATTATCAATTCGTTCCGCCAAGTGAATCAAATGCTTTTTCGAGCATTTTGGAATGAAAACAAGGAGATCGAGCTGACTTCGATCCAGTTTATGGTGTTATCCATCCTGAGGGAGCGTCCTTCCATTGGCATCAACGAAGTGGCTGAGCTATGCCATATGGGCAGCAGTTCCATGAGCGCTGTTGTGGAGCGGCTCGTCAAAGGCGAGTATATCGTTCGGACACGTTCAGATGCTGACCGCCGATCCGTTAAGCTTCAGATTACGGACAAAGGGGAACAGGCCCAGCAGGAGACGCACCATTTGTGGATGGAAAGAGTGTCACCCATTCTGGATATATCGAAGGAAGACCTTGAGCACCTACTTAGAATTCATAGTCAAATGATTGAAAAGTTAGAAGGAAGAGAGATGAACAACATATGAGTACGACTACTGCTGCAGCTCCATCCTCAGCGATGGACAACATCAAGAAAGGCCCGATTGTAGCGGCATTGTTAATTGGTGCCTTTGTGGCATTCCTGAACCAAACCCTGATGAACGTAGCACTTCCTAAAATCATGGAAGACCTCGCGATCAATGCAAACAAAGCCCAATGGTTAACCACGGGTTACATGCTTGTGAACGGTGTACTGATTCCGGTTACGGCATATCTGATTGCCAAATTTTCAACGCGTCAAATTTTCATTACAGCCATGACTCTATTTACCATAGGGACGTTAGTCTGTGGTCTTAGTCCGACCTTTACCATTCTGATGGTAGGCCGTGTCATTCAAGCGGCAGGTGCAGGTATCCTGATGCCTCTGATGACCGTTGTATTCCTGACCATCTTCCCGATTGAGAAACGCGGTCAGGCCATGGGAACCATGGGGATCGCGATGATTCTGGCTCCTGCGATTGGGCCTACACTTTCAGGTTATGTGGTTGAGCATTATTCCTGGAGATTGTTGTTCTACATCATCTTGCCATTCTCTATTATTGCAACGGCAATTGGTATTGCTTTTGTTAAAAACGTAACACGTCAATCCAGACCCAAACTGGATTATCCAGGCGTTATTTTATCTACACTAGGTTTTGGTAGTTTGCTCTACGGATTCAGTGATGCAGGTACCGATGGATGGGGCAGTGCAATTGTCATTGGATGCCTCGTTGTAGGTGCGATATCCCTGATTCTGTTCGTTATTCGTCAACTGACAACAGATCATCCGCTCCTTGAGTTCCGTATTTTCAAATACAACATGTATACATTAACAACGATTATCAATATGCTCGTGACTATGGCGATGTTTGCAGGTATGATTCTGCTTCCTATTTTCTTGCAAAACATTCGTGGATTCTCACCAATTGAATCAGGACTTCTGATGATGCCCGGTGCAATATTGATGGGGATTATGTCTCCTATTACAGGTCGCATATTTGACAAAGTGGGCGCACGCTGGCTTTCGGTTGCAGGTCTTGCCATTACGGCAATTACAACTTTTGGACTGAGTCGTCTGGCAATCGATACTACGTACGGCTACATGATGTTTATCTACACGGCTCGTATGTTCGGTATGTCGATGCTGATGATGCCGATCCAGACAGCAGGTCTGAATCAACTGCCTCAACGTCTGAACGCGCATGGTACAGCGATGTCTAACACATTGCGTACAGTTGCCGGTGCGATCGGTACAGCGATTCTCGTTACCATTATGAGCAGCAAGCTCAAAACACATCTGGCAGAGACACTGGCTGCGGGTCAGGTTAATCCAGATGATCAGGCGGCAATGGTGCGTGCTACGGCAGATGCAACCATTTACGGTGTAAACTATGCATTCATCGTTGCAACGGGAATGACCGTGGTCGCGTTGATCATGGCATTCTTTATTCGGAAAACAAAACCAGCTGTTGAGCCTGTTACTGTAGAACAGGAAAAAGCGACGGCTACAGCATAACGAACATCAGATAAAAAACCAAAAAAGAGAACTCTAGCAGTTGAAAAGGGGTATACCCCCTAACTGCCTGAGTTCTCTTTTTTGTGTGTGCACAATATGAGGAGAGTCGTCTTATTCGGGCTGGACCGATAGATCGAGAAGAAACACAGGATCGGGTTCATGTCCGAACCGTTTGAGATTAATGGTTCCGTTCATCTGGAACTCAACACCTTCGCTAATAAGTTCTGTTTCCTGCATCATGCGCGAGTGTTCATCCTGTATGGAGATTTCGCCTTTTGCATTGACGACACGATGCCAGGGAAGCCGTTCCTTGCGGCTCAGGGAGTGTAGAATCCGTACGACTTGTCTCGCGGCTCTTGGACTTCCAGCGTGGGCGGCAATCTGACCGTAAGTCATCACTTTACCTTCGGGAATCGCCGCGATGATTGCAACGACTTGTTTGGTAAATGGGGTCATTTTATGGCTCCTTTCTGTATCTTACGCATATAGCAGGAAATATTAAAAAACGTGTCATTCAGATACAGAATCTGAACGACACGTGATATGGACAGATGTGACCTGCTCCTGTGCACTTATAGAGGTTGTTCAAAAAAACCACTTTTGATTACGAATGATGCCTACTGGCATCATCAGCATCGAATATGGCTTTCAGCCGAATAAGCATATGCTTACGAAGGTTGTTTCCTTCGGAAACATTGTAGTTACTCACGTAGTTTTCCCTACGCTCCGCTACTCCATTTCTACCTTTATCCCATCTTCTCGGTACTGAAAACCAGTCTTTTTGAACACGCACTTATTGAGGTTGTTCAAAGGCTTTTTGGTACACAGCGTCTGGCCATTCTGCCCAGGGAAATTCTCTTGCAGGCAAAGATTGCAAAATAACTTCTTCCTTGGTAACTGGATGAGGGAAAGCTGCAATCACAGACCACAGAGCAATCTGTTGCCCGGGTTTATTCACGCTTGCGCCGTACTTTTGATCCCCGTACAGCGGGCAGCCGATTTCTTTCATCTGCACTCGAATCTGATGAGATCTGCCGGTGTGCAGTTCAATATGAACGAGGCTGTATCGGTCCGTCTCACCAATGACCTGATAATCCAGAACGGCATCCTTACCGCCAGCCGTACCCTTGGGTACAACAGTAACGGTATTCGTACGTGCATCTTTCAGCAACGTGTGCTTTAACGTTCCCTGCTGTGCAGGCAACTTGCCATGTACAACAGCCGCATATATTTTACGGAAATGACGTCCCCGCACAGTCTCGGACAATCTTGAAGCGGCTTTGGATGTCTTGGCGAAGATCATTGCCCCTCCAACAGGACGGTCAAGTCGGTGCACTAACCCAAGATAGACATTGCCGGGCTTGTTATAGCGTTCTTTCAGATCCTGCTTCAGCAATGTAAGCAAATCCGGATCCCCTGATGCATCTTCCTGAGTAGGTACATTGACCGGCTTCGTAATACCTAACAGATGATTGTCTTCGAACAGAATCGGAATCGCATCGTGATCATGCCGATGTTCTGACATGATTAGGACTCCCAGCGGCCCAAAATGCCACAAGGCAGATCGAGACCACTGCGTGTGATCGGCAGACCGATTTCACCTGCAGTAATTTCACCACCGTACTGAGCAGACATCGTCATGGTCAGCATATTACGCAGAACCGTGGAAGAGATGCCCGTGGTGTAGGAGTTAACCAGCATGAATAATGGATTATCCGACAAGATCGTCATACACGACTTCAAGAAAGGATAAAGGTTCTCTTCCAGCTTCCAAGTCTCTCCATTAGGACCTCGGCCATAAGAAGGAGGGTCCATAATAATGGCGTCATAACGATTCCCGCGTCGTTGTTCCCGTTGTACAAATTTGAATACATCATCGGTAATAAAACGAACAGGGCGATCAGCCAGTCCGGATAATTGAACATTTTCCTTGGCCCATTGAACCATTCCTTTGGCTGCATCTACGTGAACCACCGAAGCACCGGCATAAGCAGCCGCAACAGTAGCACCGCCTGTATAGGCAAACAGGTTCAAGACAGAAATAGGACGTCCTGCATTGGAGATTTTATCCATCATCCAGCTCCAGTTGGCAGCTTGCTCAGGGAACAGGCCAGTGTGCTTGAAGCTGGTCGGTTTAATGTGGAATTTCAGGTTTTCGTATCCGATCGTCCAGCGCTCGGGAATGGGCTTTTTCATATCCCAGTTACCGCCACCGGAAGAGCTGCGATGGTAGTGGCCATGCACCTGACGCCATTCATTAGTCTCTTGCTCAAGGGGCCAGATAATCTGTGGATCGGGTCTGCGTAAAATCACATCTCCCCAACGCTCCAGTTTCTCGCCGCCTCCTGTATCGATTACTTCATAGTCCTTCCAATTCTTAGCTACGTACATAATGATTTATCCATCCTTCAAAAGTCATTTGGATACTATTGTACAACAAAAAAGGGCTTGTACGCCAGTTGGGGGACGGGAGTGCACCATATACTGAAAAACAAAGATAACCAAAAATTTAATTTGACAATGATAATCATTATCACATATGATTTTGTTAATTCAAATTCATTCCTTCTTCGGAGAGAATATTAACATGATCAAACTAAAGCGAGGGAAAAATAGATGGCTAAATTGTTAGTGGCTTATGCAAGCATGACCGGAAATACAGAAGAAATTGCAGAACTGATTGTGGAAGGAATTACACAGGGAGGTCACGAGGCAGACCTGAAGTCCGTTACGGATTGTAATGCATCCGATGTAATGGACTATGACGGATTCATGATCGGCGTCTACACTTGGGGGGACGGGGAGTTGCCAGATGAATTCCTTGATTTCTATGAAGAGTTGGATGAGCTTGATTTGAGCGGCAAGAGAGCAGCAGTGTTCGGTAGTGGTGACACCTCTTATGAGCAGTTCTGCGGAGCGGTTGATCTCGCCGCTGCCAAGCTGCAAGAGCGTGGGGCGGAGGTATCTCCAGAGATGTTAAAGATTGAATATAGTCCGCTGGAGCAGGAGAAGGATACGTGCCGTGACTTTGGCAAACGCTTCGCTGCTGCCGGATTACAGGTGTCCTAAAGGTCATGTTAAGACATAATGTTCAGGCAGCGATGCCGGTCGGAAGGAATGACCTTCCTGGACATCTGCTTGAAGATTACAGATTGGAAGAGATGCTGCGCAGCCCACACCGGTTCATCCGCCCTGAACCTTCGTCAGAACAGCATTCTCCTCTGCAATGGAGGCATCGTGTACAATATGCGGTGAGTCACGCGGTCAATGCTTTTTACAGTCTCGATCCTGATGTTCGCAAAGAGGTACCCATACAATATTTACTTGAGAAATGGTGGCCCAGGAAGACCAATGGTTTCGAATCTGTTCTCCATTACTGGGATGTAAAGAACAAGATTACGGATGAATTGTCGCTCGTTGCTGCAATGAACGATGATCTGAAGCATCCAGCGATTCTTTTTGAACAGTGGAGAACGGAGTTGCCTTCCTTATCCATGCACTTATCAATGATATTTCAGGCGGCCTGGCAACCGGAAGGCTGGGATTCACTGCTTATTCAGAAATATATGGTTGTCCATGATCCGAATGTGGTTGAGGCATTTCAGCATATGGTCAGTGCATTTTGCTGGGAAGCCTTCGGTCAATTACCGGGTATGATCGAGATTTATTGCCTGCTGGAAGGACGCAAAATAAGATACATCCCTGGACGCCAATCTTTGATTCGTTCCATGGACTATATTCGTTTGATCCGAGACAGTATGCCACAAGCAGAAGCGGTGGAATCGGAGCGGTTTACAACGCGTGACAAAGCACGGATTCACGAAGAGGTAGATCGCTGGAAAACGGATGCCGCCGAACCGAAGAAAACATGGTTGATGTGAAGGCGATCGAAGGATAACCATATATCACGCAGATAGAGGAGGGCTGTTGTCATGTCTACCGGTCTAAGTCAAGATATAAGCAGCGGCAAGAGACGTACAGGAGCTTGCGAATTCAGTCCGTTGCCAGTACCACAGTCAGTCATACGAAAGCTGCTTGATGATGCAGATCCTTCATTATATGTCATGAGTTCAGAACCCTGGCGGTTTATGTTATTCGCAGGCGAAGGAAGGCAGCTTTATCTGGAGGCGGTCAGACAGAGTTACCCACCCCATCTGGCCGATCGCTACGGCGATTGGGCTACATATCAATACACGGAAGCGATTCCCGCCCATCTGGTTGTTGTGGCGCCAACGAATGCTCGTGAGGATGATCTGCTACCCGCCAAAGCCTGGAGCAAACGATTTAGTATCCTGGCTGCGGAACAGGGCTTGAACGCCGTCTGGAAGATCAATGATTATCAACAACATCCTGTGTTTATGAATCTGATGGGCTTGACAAGTGAAGAGAAGGTGCTCGGGGTATTTCATATCGGTTACGGAGACCAGCCTGCATTGCGGGATATGGATGCAAGCCGACCAGCCTCTGAACTGATGACGGTCTATGACCATCTGGTATGAACATAAAATGATCCATAAGTTTTCTTATTTGCTGCTGTTGGATAGAAAATCACGAACGAGCTGACGACTCGTTTGGTCCTTATTGCAGGCGGAGAACAGTCGATTCGATACCGTAATGGTATTGCCAAAAAAGAATCGTTCGAACTGGGTCTGTCTGCCCCCGAATGAACCTGCCCCAAGCTCCCAGATCAGACGGAACAGAGCGTTGCGTTCGTGAGAAGCCATATCGTTTCCTTTAAGATATACATTCAGTGAAGGAGCAATGTTAGAATGGAAGTCTTCTTCCTGAGGGACCATAATCACCCCGCTCGAACCCAAGAGTTGCAGGATTTCAATCATTTCAGGATATAGTTTCGGGAAAAGGAGATTGGCTGCCATCAATGGTTTGGGTGCAGGTAACACAAATCCGCGCCCGTCCGGTATGGCACCTGCCTCCGCGGCCAAGGCCAATGCTTTTAACGATTCAAGACCTGCGAACACACGCGCGGTTTTCTCGACAACATGTGTTTCCGTATTCAGATCCAGGGTATCTGTGAGAAGCTGGAGTGTACCGAGAACAAATTCCGTCTTGGCAATATAACGACACAATACCTGATGGCCTGCATGAATATGAAAATGACTACCACTGAAGAGACGGGAGGACATCTCCTCACTTCCTGCAAAAAATATTCGTTCATGCGGAACAAGAACCTGCTCAAAGATGACGATATTGTCCATTTCTTCATATCTGGAACTCAGAGGATAGTTGGCGTGAGATTCGGCTGCATAGGTATCCCTACATACCAGACTGATTCCTGGCAGATCATTCGGGACAGCGAAGGAAAAGGCAAATGGATTCTCATCATCAAAAGGGGCAGGCGAAGGTGAAGGATAGACAAAAATCTCATCTGAAGTTGCAGCTTGTGTAGCCATCATGAATGCACCGCTAATGATGAGACCTTCCTCAGTGCGATCTACGACCTTTGCAGCAATCGCATCCTCAGTAGCATCCATTTGTCCTGAGATTTTACTGGCGTGTGGCTGAATGAAAGCATGGGATAGTGTGATATCATGGTCACGGCAGTAAGCATAATAATTTTTGAGATTTTCTGCGTACTGGGGAGATAATTCATTCAGGAGATCCGCACCTGTGTAAAAGGCCATAATGGCTGTATTCATATAGTCGGGTGAGCGACCAAGAAAGCCATGATGCACATTCGCCCAGACATTCATTCCTTCCCGTCGTTTACGAAGGTCGTCGGCACTGGTTGGAGGCAGGAAAGATATGCCCACAGGTTTGCCGTCTGCCGGGGAGGCATACGTCATCGTTTCCGCCAATGTTGGATCAGATTGCAGATCATACATGTACATCTGAGTATCCATCAAACCAGCAAATGCAACATGTTCAGAGCGTTTTTCAGTAATAAGCTTACCTTTGTACCAGCAGGGGACGGACTGGGCATTAATTCGGTCGCGATACTGTGAGCCACTTTTAACAGGCATTGTTATTCACCTCTTGGTTCTAATCGTTCATAGGCAGACTGACTTCTTACGTAGTGTACGTGGGTGATCTGTCCAATGTGCATTTAAGAGGTGTGCAGGATTTTTGCAGATTAGGGCTTGATAATAATTATCATTCTTGTTACAATAGACAAAGAAAAAAGGAACCGGTAAGGGCTCCTTTAGTGAATCTTATGCAATTTCTTATTTCACTTCGAAAGTTTTGCAGTCTGTTTCAGCAGACTGACGAACTTCATCTTTGGGAATGTGGCTTACGATGTAGATCGAAGAAGCGTTACATTTGTTTTCATCAGCCCAGTGACGACAGGAATTAACTTCACACAATACGTCTTTTGCCATGATTGTTAACCTCACTTTTAATTTGGATTACATTCGTTGGTATAAAGATTCCGGAAATAGCAAGTTGCCGCTTGCGAAATCTGGAAAATTTTGATGCTCTCATGAAATTTAGAGGGCTTTTTTGCGTTATACACAACGATGCATATTTAGAATAGCAAATTTCCTTGAAGCTTGCAACCAAATACCCCACCTTCTAGGGCAATATAGTGCCCCTGCTATAGTTATCTTTGCAAATAGGTGGTAGTATGTTATTATTTAATAGTAATAATTACGATTAAATCTAATTGATTCTATATAAATTGAACTAAACATTTACACGAAAACGGAGAGGACAGAAAGAACCTGAAGAAGCGGAGCGTTCGCCTTTATCCCCGGATTTCCCCTCTAGGAAATAATCAAAAAATCTGGGGATAACAGCGATCGGAAGGTTGTTCTGTCATCGAAGTGGTCAGTGTAAATATTCATTAGTTCAACTTATATAACTTGAATCACGGACTGAAACTATAAATGAAGGAGCATGTGAATACATGAGTAAAATAAATCATATGAATCGGATTCCCCGAGCGAAAGGGATTGATATGGCCGCTTTTTACACACCGAAAGAGTGTAGGCGCAAAGCCCAGCATATTGTATTTTCCGCTGAAAATGAGCGTATCATTAATGAATTCATAACTATTCTGGGTATGAAAGAGAAGTTCAGAGAACATGATGTGTCAATCCCCAACAAGATGGTCATGTTCGGTCCTCCGGGGACGGGTAAAACATTAACCGCATCACATCTGGCTGAGCGCCTTGATCTACCATTGGTACTCGTGAGGTTAGATGCAATCATTCATAGTCATCTTGGGGAGACCGGAAGTAATGTACGCAAGTTATTCGAATATGCACGTATTAATCCCTGTGTACTATTCTTGGATGAATTTGATGCCATAGGCCGTACACGTGAGAGCAATGATGAGGTGAAAGAGATGGCACGTGTCGTCAATACGTTGTTGCAATGTCTGGACGAATTCGATGGGGACAGTATTCTGGTGGCTGCTACGAATCTGGAAACGCAACTGGATCACGCCATATGGCGACGTTTCGATACCAAGATGACCTACGGTATGCCTGATGATTCGAGTCGCAGATTGTATATCAGCAAGTTGGTGGGGGCATTTGAGCAGGAGAGCCAGATGGAAGAGTACATATGTGAACGCTTGGCAGGGTGCAGTTATGCGGATATAGAGCAAATTGTTCTAAAAGCAAAGCGGAAAGCGATCATTGCCAGCAGTGTGCTTCATAAGCAATTGATCTCAGATGCGTACGATGAGTACAGGCCACGTGTATTAGAGTGTTGAGCGCTTCCGTTCTGGATAAAGCAACAAGGAACAAACATGAAATAGCCCAGTCTCCTGAGTGGAGTCGTGGGCTATTTGGCATGTTAGCGTGGTGCGTTACACTTCAAGGGCTGCACCGTATACCTTTTCTGTAGTCATGGCTTCTTGTGTTGCTGTCCAGCGTGGCAGGCTTAATCTGAACGTGCTCCCTTCCGGGCTGCTGGAGACAAGTGTCAGTTCACCGCCCTGTTCCTGGGCAAGTAATCGACTATATGTTAATCCCAGACCCAGGCCACGGTTACGGCGTTTTTTGAGTTCTCCACGATAGAAGCGTTCGAAGATCTTAGGTTGGTCTTCGGCCGCGATGCCTGTACCGTTGTCCTTAACATCAACGTACAGCATCTGTTCTTCTGCGCGTAAATAAATATCGAAGACAGCCTTTTGTTCAGGAGCTGTGGCATGAAGTGCGTTATTGAGCAAATTAACAATGATCTGCTGAATGCGGAGAGCATCCCCCATGGTGAAAAACGTAACGGGAGGGGAGTGCAGCTGAACCTCTGGCATTTTGTCCTCATAAGCAATCTTCCACTGATAGATGATCTCACCGACCAACAGCTTCAGATCCGTCCGTTCCTTGCGAACGGCAACACTTCCTGCAGCCATTGCATTATAGTCAAGCAGATCTGCGACCATCCGTTCCATACGTTCGGATTCTTTCAATGCGATATCCAAAAATTCTTTACCTTCCTGTGGACTCACGACATCGTCACGGACCGCCATAACGAGCCCCTTGATGGAAGTTACCGGTGTCTTGAGTTCATGACTTACCCCTGCCAGCGATAGTGTACGCCACTCTTCGAGTTGTTGTAGACGTGTGGCCATATCGCGGAATGAATTTACAAGTTCGTTGATCTCACGTTCTCGTGTATTCAAATCAAGACTCACATCATAATTACCACCTCGAATCTGCTCAGCCGCATAGGCGACCTGACGAATCGGTCTGGATAACTTACTGGACAGGAGATAGATTGTAAACCATCCACAGAGGATTAATCCTCCCAGAATTAGAGCAACAAGCCATAGGGTCTCTGGACCAAATGTAATGGATTGCTTGGACTGCATGACCCACACTTTGCCCAAAGTTTGATCGCCTTCGGATATGTTGACCGTTACGCCCGCATATTTGTTGTTTCGCGGTTCACGATAGTCATCTGACAGTCGATAATGCACATCTTTTTGCTCCATTTTAGGCTGGGAAAAAATCAATTGATTGTTGTTGTCCAAGATCATGACACAGAAATAATGATCTGTATTGAATAGTTTTTCTCGTTTGGTTACCAGTCTGTCAAGATCGGGTGGAACCTGAAGCATATTGTTTTCACTAGTGACTTGATCAGCGATCTCCAGACCAAGCAGTTCTGCGGTTTTGAGGCTTTTTTCAATAGAGGTTGTTCGAATCCAGTAAAGTGCGCCTGCCACAATAATCGTGAAACCAATACACAAAATTAGAAAATATCGCAGTGTCCAGTGTGACAGAATGGATATGGATCGTTTGGGTTTCTTTTGTTTCAGTTGGCGATCCAAAATTGATACCCCATTCCTCGTAACGTCCGAATTTCTCCTGTTTCGGGCAACCAGTGGGAGAGGGCCTGACGCAGTCGTTTAATTGATAAATCCACAGCACGATCACTCCCGTCATAATCCATCCCCCATACCTGCTCAATAAGATGATCCCTGGTAAATGTCCGATTCGGATAATCGGACAGGAATAGCAGTAACGACAGGTCACGAGGTGTGAGTGCAACCTCTGCACCGTTCAACAGCACCTGTTTGGCCGCAAGATCAATGACGAGATTGCCAAAGGAACGCTTCTCTTCACCGCCTGAGGACCAATGTGGATTACGGCGGAGTACAGCATTAACTCTGGCGACTACTTCTTCCGGTACAAAAGGTTTGCTCATATAATCGTCAGCACCGGCATTCAGTCCGTTGAGACGGTCTGAAATGTCATCGAGTGCGGTTAGCATAATCACGGGACAAGCACTTTTTTCACGAATAATTCGCAGCAGATCCCATCCGTCCATTCCTGGCAGCATCACATCAAGTAATACAAGGGAAGGCGTTACGGAATCGAAAAGGGTAAGTGCAGTTGGTCCATCTGCAGCATGATGAACTTCAAATTCTGCTTTTCTCAGATAAGCAGCCAGTACTCGTGCAATAGCTTGCTCATCCTCAACGATGAGTATGGATTTCAAGAAAAGCGGTCTCCTTTCATTTCATAAGCTTGTGTACTGATTTTACATGAGCAAGAGCATAAAGCCAATCCTGTATTAGCGTTTAGAAAAAAATCAGGAACTTGTCGTATCTTGACTTCTTCCTGACACATTCGGTTGATATGATCCATATCAACAAGCAATCTAAACCATAATATACTGGAGGAAACATACAGATGAACAAGAAAGCAAAAGCATGGCTTATTACAGGTGTGGCGGCGGTTGTCGTAATCGGTGGCGGTGGTTACTATCTCACCAATAGTTACTTGGGGAACAACGTTGAGATTGAGCAGGTCCTTCCTGCCAGCACGGCGACTTCCACCACAGCAGTAGATAGCACAGGAGCGGTTGTAGCGAATGAAACTGCGGGAGCAGAACAATTGAATGGAGACTGGAGCATCAGCGAAGGTTCCAAAGTATACTTCTCCGTAACCACATCGCAGGAGACCGTTAACTTTGTGGACGAGCAGGTAACAGGCAATTGGACAATTAATGTAGACGATGGTTCTCAGATGAAAGCTGAAGGACAGATCGAGATGGACGGGATTGATTCCGGAAATGGACAGCGTGATGGTCACGTGAAGCAAGCCGACTTCTTCGATATTGCCACATATCCACAGGCAACATTTACAGCGACATCATTTGAAGGTGTACCTGCAGAATGGTCTGTCGGACAAACGGTTGATATTAAAATGAACGGTACCATTACGGTTAGAGGTGTTGAAAAAGAAGTGACTTTTGATGCAAAAGCCGCTTATGAGAATAACGATGTGTTGTTGTCGGCAACATCCATGGTAACGTTCGAAGATTTTGGAATGGAAAACCCGCACTCCGTTGTGCTCTCGACAGAAAATGATATCCAGGTACAACTTGAATTGAAACTCACCAAATAAGTGTACAACGATTATATATTTACAAAATCTGTTCTGTTCTGCCTTAGGGTGGACGGACAGATTTTTTTGTTTTTCTGGCAAAATAGCGTGATTGCTATAGCTCGAATATAACTTTTACAGGATCATATTGTTAAAATAACTGCTGTTTCCTTTGGATAATGCCGTGTTACCCAACACTATTAAGCGCTTACAATGAGGAGGATTCATAACATTCATTGATCCATGCACAATCAAACACAAAAAGGGGGAGATCAAGAGTGAACAAGAGGTACATAAGCGGGTGTCTGGTATTGCTGATGCTGTTCTGTGATCTGGGCTTGATGGTTCGTCCAGCGGCTGCAGAAGATGCGAAAGTGAACGTGGCACTTAAAAAGTCGGTTACGGTAAGTGAAGAAGATCTATTGTATGGGGGGCAAAAAGAAAAGGCGGTGGATGGTGATGTGAATACTCACTGGAGTGCGAGCTCACCTTCTTCTGAAAGCAATCCTCATTGGTTGACCATAGACCTAGGTGCGCCATATGAGCTTTCCGGAGCGGAGTTGACTTGGAAGGACAAAGACCAAGTTGTAAAATATCTGATTGAAGTATCTGTTGACGGAAGTAACTGGTCAACTTCATTGGACCAAACGGCTAACGAAATAAAACAGAGTGTTGCCAGTGAAGAATTCCAGACCAGTACGCCTGTCCAGTATGTGAAGATCACGATTCCGTACTATGCGGGAGCAAATTGGTGGCCCGGGATATCCGAGCTTAAGGTCTGGGGAGAAGAGGTAGTCAATGATCCGGCAAATATTACCGGATACGATTCAGTTCAGGTCAAAACATTGGCTGGGGTAGCCCCTGTTCTGCCGGCAGAAGTGAGAGCGCAGTATCTGAACGAAAAATCGGGTTCGGTTCCAGTAGAATGGGACAGTATCGACCCTTCAAAGTACGCACATGCGGGCAGCTTTACCGTGACGGGTGCAGTATATGGTGCTTCCTTACCAGCAGAGGCTAATGTAACGGTAGGGGGATATCGAACGGATTATGTTAGAGGAGTAGATATCTCTACTTTAACAGCGATTGAGGATAACGGCGGCAAATACTTAGACAGTAATGGCACAGAGAGGGACTTGCTCGATATACTCAAGGACCGCGGCGTCAATTACGTGCGCATTCGTCTGTGGAATGATCCACAGAAATCCGGTGGATATAACGATAAAGAGGATGTAGTTGAGCTAGCGGCACGGGTGAAAGCAAAAGGCATGAAAGTGCTGCTTGATTTCCATTATTCTGACGAGTGGGCTCATCCGGGACAGCAACTTCGTCCTAAAGCTTGGGAAGGTTATACTTTTGAACAGTTGAAACAAGCTGTATATGATTATACGCATGAAGTTGTAAGAGAGATGAAAGCTGCGAACGCTATGCCTGATATGGTTCAGATCGGTAATGAAATCAACAGCGGTGTGCTGAATGGATTCAACAGCAGGGTAAACCATCAGGAAAATTATGAATTGTTACAACGAGGCGTTGATGCTGTGCGTGCCCTCGAAGAAGAAGACCAGCATGTTCAGATTATGATCCATCTGGCTGAGGGTGGTAAAGCACAAATGTTTAAGGACTACTTTAGTGAGCTAGAGAGTCGTGGGCTTGATTACGATATCATCGGGTTATCCTATTATCCGTTCTGGCATGGGACATTTGCCGATGTGCAGAAGACGATGAATGAAGTATCTGAAAAGTTCGAAAAAGACGTGATCATTGCCGAGACATCGTATCCATTTTCGTATAAAAACGGGGATGCACACGGTAATATCATTGGATCGGATGAAGCGCTTCATGTTGGGGGAGCAACATTCCCTGCAACGGTAGAAGGTCAATACGATGCTATCGCTGGCATAATGGATATGATTGCTGACGTGCCGGAAAACCGCGGAGCCGGCTTCTTCTATTGGGAGCCCGCATGGATTGCAGCGAATGTAGGCTGGATTGCTTCCGAGGGAGATGCATGGGAGAATCATGCCATGTTCGACTATGATGAATTTCCGGGGAATGGTGGATACTCCTACGAAGGACGCGCCTTGCCATCACTGGATGTCTACAAGCGAGGGCTAGAAAATTTACCTGCGGATCGTCAGCATCTGGCGGCTGCAATTACACGTGCAAAAAGGTTGGTAGCTACAGATTTTGAAGAAGCGAGTTGGAATTCACTTGCTCCTGCGATTCAGGCAGCAGAGGATGTCTACAACCAAGCTTATACTTCAACTGGAGTGACGCAATCGGACACCAATTCTGCAATAGCTGCGCTCGAGCAAGTTATGTTGCAAATGAATGTGATCCCTGCGAAGCGAGAAGCTCTCCAATCCAAGCTGACAGATGCTCAGACATACAAGGAGTCGGATTGGTCAGCATTAACTTGGGATATTTTTGCCAAGGCTCTTGCTAATGCAGATAAGGTTATGACAGATCATAGAGCAACCCAGACTGAAGTGAATGCTGCTGAGAAACGGTTGCAGGATGCGATCAGCGGATTATCGGATGTAGATAAAACAAAATTGGCTCTGCTTATCGGTGAGACGCAACAGCAAAATGAATCTTCGTATACTCATCGTAGCTGGCAAACATTAATAGATGCATTAGAGAATGCAATCACAGTGAGAGATAATCAAAATGCAGTACAAGCTGAGGTGAATCATGCACACGAAGCACTGCAACAAGCCAATCAGAGTCTCGTTCAGTTGCAAGCATTAACTACAGATAAGACGGCGACGGCTTCAACAAGTGCAGGTACGGGGGACAATCAACCTAACTCCCCAGAAGGAGCAATTGACAGCAATCCAAACAGTTCATGGGGAACAGACCAGAGTAAGGGTAGCTGGTGGCAAGTGGATTTGGGACAGGTTGCTAACCTCCGTAAGATCGAAATGTCGATGTGGAGTGGTGGAATCAAATACAAGATTGAAGTGTCCAATGATAACAAAAATTTTGTGAAAGTAGTCGATACTACTAACGACGTTGTCGTTTCAACAGCGCCAAGACATGTGTTTTTGAATAATACAGAAGCGCGTTATATTCTTGTAACGATTACAGAAGGTCCAGAATGGGTAGGATTTATGGATTTTGAAGCCTATGGTACGTTCCCGGCGGACAAATCTGCACTGCAAGCTACGGTAGATGCCGCTGAGAAATTAAAGCAGACCGAATACACCACTTCAAGCTGGAATGTATTCAGTAAGGCGTTGTCTGAAGCGAAGGCATTCATTCAGGATGTTGAATCTTCAACGCTAGACATAAGCAAGGCGGATCGTGCGTTACAAGATGCTGTGAGTAAGCTTGTACGTCAAGATGTAACACCTGGCCCTAGCCAGCCATCACAACCAAGCGTACCATCACAGCCTTCCAACCCGGGAACAGCTCCAACGCCGGGGAATCCGGTTGTAACCCCACCAGTTGGAACGGGTACTGCACCAGAGAAGGGATCAATCACGTTAAAAGGAACGACAGCCGGGGATGAGCAGTATTCCATTCGTCCAGATGCATCCCAATTAACTCAGGCACTACAATCCATGGACGCAGGAAATCGTACGTTGAAGCTGATTGCAGATGTGCCTGACACAGCCAAAACAGTCACATTCCAATTGGCTGCAAGTCAACTGGCAGCATGGGTTCGTTCCGAGGATGTGCAATCCCTGGATGTAGTCGTAGGACCGACTACCGTTCGTGTTCCTCTGAAAGCACTCCCGTTAACCATTGCGGAGACTGCTGGAACGTTTGACATCGTAGTGGCAAAAGGATCGACAGATACACTGACTACATCGCAAAAAGCAGCGATCGGTAATCATACTATTGTTGATGTGAATTTGATGCTGAACAATAAGCCATTGCAATGGACGAACAGAGCGGTTGAAGTTGTGCTATCCAATGTGGAGCAACCTAAAAAGAATGATGTTGTTATGGTTGTACATTCCATGTCTCCAAGCGGAGACATGAAACCTGTAACGTATTCCAAGTACGATGACAAGATGAAAATGATGGTGTTCAAACCTCTGAAATCCGGCAGTTATGTCATTGCAGAAGTTGAAGTGCCATTAAATGATCTGAAAAATCACAATTGGGCAATCCAAGAGGTACAGAACCTCTATGGTAAAGGGATTATTTCGGGGATGAGCGCAACTCGTTTTGCCCCGCAAGGTGAACTGACCAGAGCACAATTTTTGCAAATGATTATTAAAGCTATTGGTGATGCACGCCAAGCCGATCCATCTATTTCGGTCCTAACGGATGTGAAGGAAGGGCAGTGGTATGCCGATTCAGTACAACTTGGAATTGAATTGAACATTATTCAAGGCCGGGCAGATGGAAGCTTTGGAGCCAATGACCGTATTTCGCGAGAAGATATGGCCGTTATGCTGAACAGAGCACTGAAGGTTTTGCAGGGTGAGGATGCGACCAATTCTGTACAAGGAAATATGGTGTTTGTAGACAACGCCGAGATCGCAGCATACGCCAAAGAAGCTGTAGCCTCGATGCAACAACTTGGACTGCTAAATGGCATGCCTGATGGCACGTTTGCTCCGAAAGAAACAGCAAACCGTGCACAGGGGGCTGTGGCAGTCGCCAGACTGATGGAACAACTGTATTAGAGGTAGTTCAAAAAGTCCGCTTTTGATTACGAAAGGTGCCTGATGGCATCATTAACACGCATGAATAGAAAATAACAAAGCAAAAGAGATCGGATCATGTGATTCGATCTCTTTATTTTTTTGCGAAAAAAAGAGATTATGACGGATTCCCTTTCTCTAAATAGGCATATGAACATTTTGTTAATGTCGTATTGACAATATCATTTTCATTTGTTATCATTTCGATAATATCAAAACGACAATATCAAGAAATGGGGAATGAGCCATGTTTGGATTCCGATTCGCGAAATTTCAACCCAGTGAGTATGTAATGAAGGTGAAAAATGGTGAGGTACAACGTCAAGGTGTAGGATTGTCCTTCTATTATTATGAGCCAACCACATCGGTAGTGGTATTACCCGTGTCCTCGGTGGATGTACCATTCATGTTCGAAGAGATTACGGCGGATTATCAGACGGTTACTGTGCAAGGACAGCTAAGCTATCGCATTGTGGATTACCTGAAAATAACCCAGAGCCTGAATTACACGTACAATCTGCGCAAGAATCGGTATATTTCCGACGACCCCGGCAAGCTGGATCAACGGGTTATCACCACAGCCAAAGTACTGACCAAGAAACATCTGGAACAAATGCCGCTGAAAGAAGCTATTCAATCCAGTGAACGTCTGGCGAGCAGCATGAAACGAGAAGTCGTGCAAAGTGAAGCATTGGAGAAACTGGGCGTTGAGCTGATGAGTCTATCGATACTGGCCATTCTGCCTAATAAAGAGACGATGCGTGCATTGGAAGCACAAGCGCGGGAAGAGATTTTGCGTCAGGCAGATGAAGCGCTCTATGTGCGTCGCAATGCCTCCATTGAACAGGAAAGACGAGTGAAAGAGAACGAACTGAACACCGAAATTGCCGTAGAGACGAAGAAACAGCAGATTCGTGAGACCCAATTGCAGGCTGAGCGCTCGGTGAAACAGAAACAAAACGAGATGGAGCAGGAGCAGCTTCAGTTCAATACAGCGATGGAGGAACGCAAGCAGCAACTGATTGAGTTAACCATTGCTAATCACAATGCCGAAGCGGATGCCAAAGCCTATGAGATTGCTGCCGTAATGAATTCATTGCAAAATGTACAGCCGAATGTACTGCAAGCAATGGCGAACATGGGCATGAATTCTGATAAGCTGATCGCACTCGCGTTCCAGGAACTGGCTGAAAATGCGGGCAAGATTGGACAGCTTAATATCTCGCCGGATCTGTTGCAGGGATTGATGTCTCCTGCGCAGGGCAGAGATCAGGGAGGTCGAGCGAGATGAGATTAGGAAGAAGAGAACAAGCTGAACAGGCAGGGAAATCAGTACGTCAGCAGGCTGAAACGGGCGATCGGATGACCGAACACAAGCTGATTCTGGTGAAGCGCCGGACACGACTGGAGGAACTGGTGGTTCGATATAACACGGTGCAGCAAGCGCAGTTCTATATTGAACGTCTGGGCGCAGATTTCAGTGATTACATGGAGGAAGACCGTCGTTATCGACAATCCGTGCAGCAGGCACAGCAGCAGCTGGGACAATTGGGCCGGGTTCAGACGATTGATCGGGAACATGTGCCCAACTTCATTTTTGGAGAGCAGGATATCGTGGTTGTGGTTGGACAGGATGGACTTGTAGCCAATACCCTCAAATACGTAACCGAGCAGCCGCTCATCGGTGTGAATCCGGACCCGATGCGTTGGGACGGGGTGTTATTACCTTTTACCGTGGAGGATCTGAGCTTCATTGTTCCTGATGTCATTCGAAAGCAACGAACATTGAAAGAAGTCACTCTCGCCAAAGTGGAACTCAATGATGGACAGTATCTATATGGTGTGAATGATCTGTTCATTGGACGGAAGACGCATGTATCGGCACGTTATGAAGTGCGTTTGGGTACATCCGCAGAACAACAATCCTCCAGTGGCATCATTGTATCCACAGGTATGGGATCGACAGGCTGGTTCAAAAGTGTGCTGGCCGGAGCCACCGGAATTGTAGGATCGGCTGCATGGCAGAACATGAATTCCGAAGCAGAGGTCGCTACAGTATCGGCATCCATTCATGGAAGCAGGCAAGAGCTGAATCATTTTAACTGGGATGCGCCGTACTTATATTTTTCAGTACGTGAACCTTTTCCGAGCCGAACGACAGCTGCCAACCTGGTGTTTGGACAGATCCATTCGAAGCAACCATTGCACATTGTGTCCCAGATGCCAGAGGATGGTGTTATTTTCAGCGATGGGGTCGAGCAGGACTTTCTTGAGTTTAATTCAGGAGTGGAAGCTATCATTGGGTTGGCAGAGAAGAGGGGACGTCTCGTGGTCTGACCCTTTATTTTCAAGCCGTTTCCGACTAGAATGGGTAACTAGATGTGATACACTGACGTCAGGAAACGGAAAGAGGGTTAACGATGCAGTCGATATTGTTGGTTGAAGATGATGCCAAGCTAGCAGGATTGCTGGCGGCTTATCTGACCCGAAATGGATTCCAGGTACAGGTCACAGATGATTTTCGTCATGTACTGGATGAATTTGTGGAAATGAATCCGGACCTTGTGCTGATGGATGTGAATTTGCCTCAATATGATGGATACTACTGGTGCAGGCAGATACGCACACATTCCATATGTCCCATTTTATTCATATCGGCTCGTGATAGCGGTATGGATCAGATTATGGCGTTGGAACATGGGGCGGATGATTATATTACGAAACCTTTTCAATATGAAGTCGTTCTTGCCAAAGTACGAAGTCAGTTGCGCCGAGCCTATGGTTCTTACGCTGCTGTTCAGCAGGAAGTAACAGTGAAGAATGGTCCCATGATCCTCTATCCTGAGCGATATGTACTGGAGTATGAGGAACGTTCAACAGAGCTGACACAGAAGGAAGCGATACTGGTGGAAGCACTAATGGCAAAGGCAGGCCGAGTTGTCAGCCGGGAAAAATTGCTGGAACAGATGTGGGAAGATCAGCATTTTATTGATGATAATACGTTGAATGTCTATATTACACGTGTTCGCCGGAAGTTGAAGGAGCTGGGTGCAGAAGAGATTTTGGAGACGGTTCGCGGAGCAGGTTATCGCGTATTGGAACTGGATTCATCCTCACAGGGGAAAGGCAAATGAGACTTTTCCTGAAAGACCACCTGATGTTAGTCGGATTTTATGTGTTACAGATGCTGCTGGTTCCGTGTGTCTACTGGCTCTCTGGTGAGGGCCGCCCGATGAAGATTGTCCTCTATGGCATGCTGATCAGTACTGTTGTGCTGTTGGTCTATCTGGTCATACGTTACCTCCAGCTGCGAGCGTATTATCGTCTACTTCAACATCCACGTAAACTGGTAAACGAGCCTTTCCAAGCGCTTGGAAATTCGGTCGTGGCGGAAGCCGTCCAGGAATTGTTACATGAACTGGAGCGTAATCGGCAGAATGAGATAAGTCAATTACGCACTAGTAAGGAACAACAGGTGGTATTCATGAATCGCTGGGTTCATCAGATGAAGACACCCTTGTCCATTATCCAGCTGACCCTGGAAGATGTGGACGATGAGACGGCGGGCAGTATCCAGGATGAGTTGGATAAGCTGCGCAAAGGACTTGAAATGGTCTTGCATTCATCACGGCTTGAACAGTTCGAAGGGGATTTCAGGGTGGAACTGTTATCCTTGCATGAGGTGCTCCGGAGCAGTATAGCGGAGAACCGACGTTTATTTATTCGTAGAGGCATTACGCCCGATATCCGGATGGAAAGCGATCTTCAGATATATAGTGACTCCAAGTGGCTGCGGTTCATGTTCACCCAGATCTTGACCAATGCTGTGAACTATTCCGATAGTAAATCAGGCAAAAAAGTGATCATTACCGGCTATAAACAGGATGAACGTACCATCCTGGATATTCAGGATGAGGGAATCGGCATCTCGTCCGAAGATATTCATCGGGTGTTCAATCCCTATTTTACAGGCGAACGGGGCAGGCAATACCACGAATCTACGGGAATGGGATTATATCTGGTCCGTGAGATCAGTGCCCGCCTGGATAACCGTGTCGAGTTGTTTTCGGAGCCGAATGAGGGAACGTTGGTCAGATTCAGCTGGGTTCAATCGAAATATCCGAAGTAAAGAGCGCTTTGCCCATGGGCGAGGTGCTTTTTTTAATGTAAAGAGTGATGGAGGCAGGGGAACAGAACCTTAAACGGGCTGTAAGAGAAGTTTAAGGTAATTCGATAGCACCGTTAGGGGAGGTCGGTTAGGATAAGAATAGAATTAGCGTATAAAGAATGATGGATTAGGAGGGAATTACGTATGGAAATGTTACAGGTATCGGGACTGAACAAAGTATATCAGGGCAAAGTGCAGACGCAAGCCCTTAGTGATATTCATCTGACAATCAAGCAAGGTGAATTTGTGGGTATTATGGGCCCGTCGGGTAGTGGCAAAACCACATTGTTAAACATGGTTTCCACCATTGATGAACCCAGCTCAGGCAAGGTGCTGATTAATGGCATGAACCCGTTTGATATGAAAAAGAAAGAACTTGCCATGTTCCGACGTCGGGAACTCGGATTTGTCTTTCAGGACTTCAATCTGTTGGACACGCTGACTGTTGCTGAGAATATTGTGCTTCCATTGACACTGGACAAGGTCAAACTGAAGGAGATGGAGAGCAGACTTCATCGCATTACAGCCAAGCTCGGGATTGATCATATTCTGGATAAACGAGTCTACGAAATTTCAGGCGGACAGCGACAACGGACAGCCATTGCGAGATCCATGATCAATATGCCTTCGATTGTTTTGGCGGATGAACCCACCGGTGCCCTGGATTCTACGTCATCCCAAGCGGTCATGGAGTCACTTGAACAGATTAACCAGCAGGAGAAAACAACCATTATGCTGGTTACACATGATCCCCTTGCTGCAAGTTATTGCAACCGCATCGTGTTCATCAAGGACGGAAAACTGGCAGCCGAGGTACACCGCGGAGATAATCGACAGACGTTCTTCCAGCGGATCATTGATACTTTATCCTTCTGGGGAGGGAATTCACATGAGCTTTCCTCAGTTCGCGTTTAATAACATTCGCCGGAATGGGCGAGCGTATATTGCTTTTTTTCTTAGCAGTGTGTTTATGGTCATGATATTCTTCGCTTACGCAGTATTTATCTATCATCCATATGTGGCAGAGTTGCCAATGGGTGACACAACCGCTACGGGCATGCAGATCGCTTCGATTATCGTTTATGTGTTTGCATTTTTCTTTGTTATGTATTCCATCAGTGCTTTTCTCAAATCACGGAATAAAGAGTTTGGCATTCTGACCATACTTGGTGCCGAGCCTAGGCAGATTCGGAGATTGGTCATTCTGGAGAATATGTTGATTGGCTGCCTGTCCATTATTGCCGGGATCGGCGGAGGTATGTTGTTGTCCAAGCTGTTCCTGATGTTAACTACTCGTTTCATCGGGATGGATGATCTGCCCTTTTATTTTCCGGTGAAAGCGATTCTGATTACGATCGGGGCCTTTCTGTTATTATTTTTCTGCATATCACTCTTCACATTGGTTTTTATCGGGAACAAACGAACGTTAGAACTTTTGACGGGAACCAGCAAGCCTAAAAAAGAGCCCAAAGCTTCATGGTTCTTCTCACTTCTGGGTTTTGCATTACTAACAGTAGGTTTTGTGGTACTCCGTAGCGAGTTAAATGGCGGAACAATCATGATTGCAGCTGTAACAGGGATAGCGGGAACGTATTTTTTCTACTCTCAACTGTCTGTGCTGATCATTCGCTTATTGAAACGTAATCGTAAAACCGTATGGCAGGGTACACGTCTGTTATGGATCTCAGAGATGAGTTACAAAATGAAGGATAATGCCCGCATGCTCTTTATGGTGACTGTGGTGATTGCGATTGCTTCAATGAGTGCAGTTGTAATTTTGTCACTGGATCAGGAGAACCGGGAGCAGTTTACAAACAACGATTTTCCAATTCAATACAACGTCTTCAGACCAGCGGAGCAATTGGATATGAGCGCTATTGATTCGAAACTTGAAGCTGCAGGCTTGGATTATCAACAGATATATCTGGAATATCTGTGGTCCTCTGCAGATCAGAGTGCTGTCTCGGTTATGCCGCTTAGTCACTACAACCAATACAATCGGACACAAGGGAGAAAGATGTTCCAATTGGATGCCGAATCCGCCTTATTTGTGGATACCCGCAATGAGAAGGATCAGGGTCAGATCGAGCGCAACAGATTTCGTAATTATGCGAAGGGAGACAAGTTGACGTTGAATCTGAACGATAGCCCTCTGGAAGCCCGGGTTACGGATACAGATATCGATCCACGGTTTGGAACCCTTCTCTATGCTACAGGTGTAGTTGTTCTACCGGATGAGAAGTATGAAGAGATTGCCCAACAGATCAAAGAGAATATGATATCAGGAAAATATCTGTATCAGATCCCTGCATGGGGCCATGCTGTACCTGACCGCCACTCCTCGGAAGCCATGGTTAGCGATCAGCTTCTATTCTCCTTGAATTCCATTGGAAGCAGCAACGCTTCAACGGATAACAACTCTGGATATCTGAGTACGCGGTACGGTGATTTTGAGAGATTCAGACAGGGGACAGCACTATTTACCTTCTTGGGCATATTTATCGGATTAATTTTCTCGATCTCTTCTGCAAGCTTTTTGTACTTCAGGCTGCACACCGATCTTGAAGCGGATGGAAAGATGGTGCATTCTCTTTCGAAAATGGGTCTCAGCTTCCAGGAGATGAAACGATCATCCACCGTTCAGATTGCCATTCTGTTCTTTTTACCGATCGGGGTAGCTATCATTGAAACGTTGGTCGTGGTTAAGCCATTTCTTACTGAATTCGGTATTACCAATTATACGATGCCGGTGTTGACAGTATTTGGTGCCTTTGTACTTGCACAGACGTTTTATTTCATCATTATACGTTCGAGATATATCATTTCTCTACGCAAAATGATGGTGTAACCATCCTAGAAACAAACGATCATAAGGAACCGACCATGATCTGTTCATTGCCCGTATTTCTTGATTCAGATCAAGGAAATGCGGGCTTTTTTGCGTTAAGATGAATGCATTCACAGATTATATTATCGAGGAGGACGATTATGATGAGTATCACGTCATTGCAAGAAGTTAAAACATTCAGCGAGGACCGTTTTACGAAACGTGTTTTATTCCAACAGGGTGATGGAGTTACCTTTGTACTTCATTTTCTGCCAGGTCAGCAGCTTCCCGTTCATAAACATCCGGGCACAGACGTTATTTTGCTGGTGGTCGAAGGCACAGGCACACTTATGCTGGATGGAAAAGAACAAGAGGTAAAACAAGAGGATGTAATTCATTGCGGCGGTGAAGTGGAGTTCGCATTCCGTAATACAGGAGATCAGGAGGTTCGTTTGTTCGTGGTGTTAAATAAAGTACCAGCAGCATCCTATGCAAAGGACATCTAACATCGAATATCAAGGAAGCGATACAACGATTCACTGATCGACACCAATATAAGGGGAACTCTATTCTGGAGTTTCCTTATTTATTTTAATTCAAGAATACTCTGCTCCAACATTCGTCCTTCTAGCAATCTCCGGGGTGTATATCAAGTGTTTCCCATCGCAAAACAAAAGCATACTTGAGTCTGAGAACATCAGATTTAAGTACGCTTCTTCATATTCCGCCAGCAACTTTCATTCATCCGGTCTATAGTCATTCTGCCTAGAAGTATCCCAGCATTTCCTTGGCTTCATTCGACATCAGCTGTGGAGACCATTGTGGCTCCCACACCACTTGAACGTCAATATCAGTCTTATTCGTATTTTCCTGTAAAACCCATTTCACCGCACCAACGATGGTATCGTGCAGCGGACAACCTGGTGTAGTTAACGTCATCCGTACATGTACTCGTTCAGCTTCTTCCCTTACTTCATACACCAGACCAAGGTCAACGATATTGACACCTAATTCAGGGTCATATACTTCCTTGAGACATTCCAGTAAATGCGTTGTTTGTTCCATCATGTTCACTCTCCAATCTACCTTTTTAACATTAACGTCTGAATACCAAAGCAATATTCGCTATATAAACGATGGAAACCAGAGATAAGATTGTTCCTCCAAACATCATAACCTCTGCCAGATTAATCAGAATTCCACTGACTAGCAGAAGGCTTCCAGCCACCATGGCGATCATCCCCCAATGGACGTTCCGTTCACTCAGCATACCAGCCATTAGCGGTGTTCCGGGTCTGCCTGCCTGCTTGCCATATTTATGGGTCCACCACAGAAAAGGTACGATTTTGGAGGCATATCCGAGTATGGTGAGGGACACCCAGCCCCCGAGATATACCCATCCAGACAATAGAACAACACGTGGATGGAGCAGCAGTTCGGTTCCTTGCGCGGAATAGATCAGTAGGGCGACAGCATATACGGCAAAGGCACGACTTACATAGACAGACCAGCGAATGCCCGGGCCGGGGTTGCTTTTGTGACGTTTTTCCTGAATCTGCTCCAAGTGATACACATAGAAGAGTAGGGCTGCAGTTAGGAGCAAGAGAGCGAACCAGAGCAAGCCTCCCATGATACCTGTGAGAAATGCGACAACGCCTGTAATTACAGCTGCATTCCATAGAACCAGGACCACTTTCTGTAAGCGAATGGAATAATCGTGGGACAGGTAGAACATGGGCAGCATTTTGTAACTGAATCCGGTAATTAACATGCCAAACCAGCCAAGTGTTCCCATCCAGATATGTGCGCCGAACAAGCGTTCATGCAGACCATTCCAATCACCAAAGGCAAAATTCAGACCCATCAGCATACCGGATAGTCCGGTAAGAACCAGATAAAGACACGAACATGCTGCACTAATCGTTACCGGATTCCATTGTGAGGCACGGAAGAGGGTAACAGCCATATTCCAACCGAACAACAGGATGCCAGAGAGCGCGAGTGTCGCAGAACCGGCAATCCAGATGACATCTGCACGAATGAAGCCCAATAACATGCCCGCGATTCCGATACTGAACAAGAAATAATGACAATAACCGAGCACCAGACTGTAGATATTGGATTGCAAAATAACATGTATCAACTGGTATACCGCACCCATGGCCAGCATGGTTGCCCACCCGAGCACAAACAGATGGGCATGAAACCAGCCTTCGGGTCCTCTTAGTTCATCACCAAGCCAGCCTGTCAGCGAGAGCAGGGAGAAGGCGTGATACATTACATATCCAAAGATGCCCGTGATGATAAACAGAAACGGCAACCTGGACATGGCTCTCGCCTCCTTACCCTTTTTCAATTCTCACTTTGGATGTGCCATCGGCTTGATCTTCAACCGTGTAGGTGCAATCGAGATTGTTCAACTCTTCAATCAGGAATACAGGTACACGGTCATTGTGAATCAGTACGATTTCCCCAGGTTTGCAACGCTCCAGAGCGGCAAGTGTTCGCATCATGGGCTGTGGCGGTTCCAATCCGCGATTGTCCAATATAACTTTGGGTGCCTGTGGAGTTTCAATGTTTGCAATCGCAACAGCTTGCTCCTCCGGATGTCCTTTGCATGAAGCGGATTCTTCATCTGAATCGGGTTCCGAATTAACTTCTAATCCAGATAAAACCATTGCAGATAATGCTTTTGCACCGGTTTTATTTTTTTTGTGCACAAATGTGGTAACCCAGTGATCTGAACTCCTGCGTTCAGATGTGCTGGAATATCCTTTCAGCTTGAGAATACCGAGCAGAGGCGTTGGTTTGAATGGAGCATGTAGGACAAACACATCTTCATGCTGAAGGCCCTTGACCGTGTCCATGATCAGCTGAAACGGCTCCAGCTTTTTACTCAGATGAGGGCGCACATCCAATTCAACCATACGGACATCAGATGGAGACATGTGCGTTCACATCCAATCCTGCGCCAGCTACATCCGTCTGCTGTACCAACTGTAGAGATGATTCATACAGGGCGGCCATACCACCGTACAGCGCATAGAAGAATGAGTCCGGCGCATCGAGGGAGAAGGACAGATAGGCTTTGGGGTCCATGCCGAGCACACGCTCAAAAAGTCTTGCACTGTCATAGGCGTAAAAACAGAAATGAGTATATTCGAACACAGGCATTTTTTCGTAAATGGTGATAATCTCTTGCGCATACTCGGCCTGCTCACGCTGTGCTATCTGCACCATGGTTGTGGCATCTTCCAACCTCAGCGTGATGCGAAGTGTAGTATCGTCAATGATTTCAACGTGGGCCATAGCGGTTCAGCTCCAATCTATAGTTTGCTGATCTTGACCTGGAAGGTTGTAGGGCCCTGCTCAATATACTCCCAGTTGAAGCCATCAGGATGTGTGGACTGGAACTGGAATCGAAGTGGCTTTGGATCGTGATCATTGATGAGCAGCATGGATTCCTGTGGTTGCAACTGATCAAACGTTTCGAAAATAACTTTATGTTTCAAATGCGGTGGATACTCCGTGGCATTAATGGTTGCTGCGTATGTGTTCATGTGTCATTCCTCCAAATAGGGATAGTGTGGTGCTGCAATTTGATTATAGAAAACGTGAAGAGGGGTCTGTGTGAGCAGGCTCACACATTTCTTTTTGCCATAATTTAGACTTATTTAGACCAGAATCCTGTTTGGAAAAGGGCTGGTGAGCATATATAGATGTGCAACTGTGCGCTATGTTTCACTTCTTGTGATATTTTGCACAGTTCAGCGAGTGAGACATCCTTATATTTAGCGTCAAGATGACACTGGATGAGAGAAAACAGGTTTCTCCTTCGGCTGATGTGAATACAGCACCCTAGAGAAGGGAGGTATGTGTATGGAATCAAAATTAATGGACCCGTTTGGAAGAAAACATGATTACTTAAGAATTTCGGTTACGGATCGTTGTAATCTCCGCTGTGTGTATTGCATGCCAGAGGAAGGAATGCAGTTTGAACCGACAGAACGAATCCTGTCCTATGAAGAAATCACGTCCATCGTTAAGGCGCTTGCTCCATTGGGCATTCGGAAATTGCGTTTAACTGGAGGGGAGCCTCTTGTTCGTAAGGGGCTGGATCAACTGATTGCGATGTTGTCCGCTATTCCAGGAATTGAAGATATCGCATTGACCACCAATGGCATCTATTTGGCAGCTTATGCGGATCTGCTGAAGGCTGCGGGGCTAACACGGGTGAACATAAGCCTGGATTCTTTGAAGCCAGAACGATTCGCAAGCATTACCCGAGGCGGCAAGGTGCAGCGTGTGCTGGACGGCATTAAGGCCAGCCAAAAAGCCGGATTTCATCCGATCAAGCTGAACGTGGTGCTGATGAAAGGCGTGAACGACGATGAAGTGGAAGATTTTCTGAGGATGACCCGGGATGAACCCATTCATATTCGTTTTATCGAGTACATGCCTATTGGTGAAAGTGGAGAAGGTTGGAGATCTGGGTATATGCCCCTCGAACATGTGCTGGAAACATGCGGAGCACAATGGGAGTACGAAAGCTGTGGAGAGATTTATGGGAATGGACCAGCAGATAGTTATCGCATTGTGGGAGCTGCCGGAACCTTTGGTCTGATTCACCCGGTGAGCAGCCATTTCTGCGGAAATTGCAATCGGCTCAGGCTGACAGCAGACGGAAATATCAAACCTTGTCTCTACTGGTCAGATGAGTTCAATGTTCGTCCACTCGTAGGTGATGACAAGGCGGTGCAGGATTTATTTTACAAGGCGCTCGGAGCCAAACCTGAGACACATGACATGTTAAAAGCCTTAAATGGGCAACAGATTGACGGCACACCAACGCTGCGACATATGTCGCAAATCGGAGGTTAGCAACAGCGGTTCAGGATTCGACTTGCATCAACAGGTCATATATGTGGGAGGACAACAATGAGTAACAAAAGCATGCCCTGGATGGGCAAACTCAAATATTTTGCCAAACGTGAAAAAAGTGCGGAGGGCTGGAGTGAGATGTCCCCGGTCAACCGGGATTGGGAAGATATCTACCGCCGCCGCTGGCAGCATGACAAAGTGGTGCGTTCCACACACGGCGTCAATTGTACCGGATCATGCAGCTGGCAGATCTATGTGAAAGACGGCATTGTCACTTGGGAGACGCAGGCTACCGACTATCCTTCAACCGGACCGGATATGCCGGAATTTGAACCACGAGGTTGTCCGCGTGGAGCGAGCTTCTCCTGGTATCTGTACAGCCCGCTGCGTGTCAAACATCCTTACGTACGTGGTGCGCTGCTGGACATGTGGCGTGATGCGCTTCAGACACATGGTGACCCGGTTCAAGCGTGGTCCAGCATTGCGGATGATCCGGCCAAAGTGAAAAGATACAAATCGGTACGTGGTAAAGGTGGATTAATTCGGGCGTCATGGGGTGAAGTGACACAGATTATTGCCGCTTCGCTAATTCATACGATCAAAGAATACGGGCCGGACCGGATTATTGGTTTCTCTCCGATTCCTGCCATGTCGATGGTCAGTTATGCAGCAGGGTCGCGCTTCCTCTCCCTAATGGGATCACCATTGCTCAGCTTCTATGACTGGTATGCGGATCTGCCGCCGGCTTCACCTCAGATCTGGGGCGATCAAACGGATGTGCCGGAGAGCAGTGACTGGTACAACTCGGGATACATTCTGGTATGGGGCTCGAATCTGCCTATGACGCGGACACCGGATGCCCACTTCCTGGCTGAAGCACGTTATCGGGGAACGAAAGTGGTGTCGATCAGCCCGGACTATGCGGAATATGTGAAATTTGCAGATACATGGATGTCGGTAAAACAAGGAACGGACGGCGCTCTGGCGATGGCTATGGGCCATGTCATCCTGAAAGAGTTCTATATTGAAAAGCCTACGGACTATTTCATGCAATATGCCAAACAGTATACGGACTTTCCAAATCTGCTGATTGTGGAAGAAAAGGACGGCATACACACAGCAGGCAGATTTCTCGTAGGGGAAGACCTGGGTATTACGGGCAACAATATGGCATGGAAAACGCTTGTGTACGATGAGAACAGTGGAACCTATGCGATGCCAAAAGGAAGTTTGGGCTTCCGTTGGGGGGAAGAAGGCACATGGAATCTCAAAATGGAACAGGTGGAGAACGGTGAGCCGATTGATCCAAGACTATCCATGCTCGGAGTCCATCATGATCTCGTAACCATTCAACTGCCGTACTTTGATGATGAAGGAAAACATGTCATGAAGCGGCAGATTCCTGTACGCCAGATCTGGCTGGGGGACAGATGGATTACAGTAACAGCCGTATACGATCTGGTACTTGCCAAATACGGAATTGAACGTGAAATGACACGTTCTGCGGATTCAGCAGAAGTAGTCACTGGTGCGGAGCAGTGGAGTGTACGTGTTCACCGTGGAGACGACATCTTACATGCGCCACAGGTAAAACCATTCACTCCGGAGTGGCAAGAGAAAATCACTGGTGTGGACCAAGAGACTGTCGTACAGATTGCACGTGAGTTTGCACAAAATGCGATCGATACCAAAGGGCGTTCCATGATCATCATGGGAGCTGGTATTAATCACTGGTACAACTCCGACGTCATCTATCGCGCCATCATTAACTTAATACTGATGACAGGCTGTCAGGGTGTGAACGGTGGAGGTTGGGCGCACTATGTTGGTCAAGAAAAACTGCGTCCGGCTGAAGGCTGGCAGACGATTGCCTTTGCTCGTGACTGGACCGGACCTGCACGTCTGCAGAACGGAACATCTTTCTTCTACTTTGCAACAGATCAATGGAGATACGAGGAGACCCAAGTAGGAGAATTGACTTCGGCGCTTGAGGGTGAACCACGGTTCCAGCATGTGGCTGATTATAATGTGATGGCTGCGCGTATGGGCTGGCTTCCATCTTATCCACAATTCAATCGTAACTCAATTGATCTGCATCAGGATGCACTGCAGGCTGGAGCAACGACGAAGGAAGAGATCGGTGCTTATGTAGCCTCTGAATTGCAGAACAAAAATCTGAAGTTCTCAATCGAGCAACCCGATGATCCAGCGAACTTCCCGCGTGTACTATTTGTCTGGAGAGCGAATCTGATCTCAAGTTCCGGCAAAGGACATGAGTATTTCCTCAAGCATCTGCTCGGTGCAACGAACGGATTGCTGAATGATGACGATCATGGACTGCGCCCGGAGCATGTGGAATGGGTGGATGAAGCACCGGAAGGCAAACTCGACCTGATGATCAATATGGATTTCCGGATGGCAGGTACGGCGATGTATTCCGATATTGTGCTGCCAGCAGCGACCTGGTATGAAAAAAGCGATCTGAGCAGTACGGATATGCATCCGTTCGTTCATCCATTTAATCCGGCTGTAGCCGCGCAGTGGGAATCCCGTTCGGACTGGGATACCTTCAAGGAAATTGCACGTGTATTCTCCGAGATGGCTGCGCAGCAATTTGATGGTCCACAGAAGGAGATCATAGCTACACCGCTGTTGCATGATTCACCAGATGAGCTTGCTCAACCGTACGGAGAGATCAAAGACTGGAGTGCGGGAGAATGTGAAGCAATCCCGGGCAAAACGATGCCGCATTTTCAGGTCGTGGAACGTGACTATGCTGCGGTATATAACAAAATGATCAGCCTTGGACCTGTAGTGAAGGATAAACCAATCGGTACCAAAGGCATATCCTGGTCAGCCAGTGAAGAGTATGAAAAACTCAAGGGCATCCTGGGCGTGAACCGTAAAGATGGCGTTGGACAAGGATGTCCGGATCTGAGCACAGACCGTAATGTTGCAGAGGCCATTCTGACCTTGTCCAGTACAACGAACGGCAAGATGGCTGTGCGTGCGTGGGAAGCGCTTGAACAGAAAACAGCATTGCATCTGAAAGATTTGGCTGAGGAACGGTCTGAGGAATGTTTTACGTTTGACGAGATCACTTCCAAACCGAAAACGGTCATTACCTCGCCTGCATTCAGCGGATCGGAAAAAGGAGGACGCCGATATTCGCCATTCACCACCAATGTGGAGCGCCTGATTCCATGGCGTACATTGACGGGCAGACAGCAGTTCTATATTGATCATGCGATGCTCCGCGAGTTCGGAGAGACATTAGCGACATTTAAACCTGTGCTGAAGCATACGCCGTTCCATCCGAACAGCAAACGTCCGATCGAAGGTGGCAAGGAAATTGTCCTGAACTACCTGACACCTCATAATAAGTGGTCGATCCACAGTATGTACTATGATGCGCTGCCGATGCTGACGCTGTTCCGAGGTGGCCCGACAATCTGGATGAATTACGAAGATGCAGAAGAAGCCGGACTGGTTGACAACGACTGGATCGAATGTTTCAACCGTAACGGGGTAGTCGTTGCCAGAGCTGTAGTGACACACCGTATTCCTCGCGGCATGGCATTCATGTATCACGCTCAGGACCGTCATATTAATGTTCCGGGCACCAAAATATCACAGACACGTGGGGGTACGCATAACAGTCCGACACGTATTCATGTGAAGCCTACCCATATGATCGGTGGTTATGCCCAGTTAAGTTATGGCTTCAACTACTATGGCCCGACAGGTAATCAGCGTGACCTCAATGTCATCATAAGAAAACTGCAGGAGGTGGATTGGCTTGAAGATTAAAGCACAAGTCAGTATGGTCATGAATCTGGACAAATGCATAGGGTGCCATACATGTAGTGTTACGTGCAAAAACACCTGGACCAATCGTCCAGGTGCAGAATATATGTACTGGAACAATGTAGAGACCAAGCCAGGGGTCGGTTATCCGAAACAATGGGAGGACCAGGAGCGTTATCGTGGTGGCTGGGAGATGAAGAATGGCAAACTGGAATTGAAGTCCGGCACACGGGCAAGACGCTTGCTTAACATTTTCCATAACCCGGATCAGCCTACCATTGATGATTATTACGAGCCATGGACCTACGAGTATGAGAAACTGACGAACAGCCCGGAGAAAAAACATCAGCCTGTAGCAAGACCGAAATCCCAGATTACCGGTGAATATATGAATCTGGAGTGGGGACCTAACTGGGAGGATGATCTGGCAGGTGCCCATGTAACCGGGATGGAAGACCCCAACATGAAGGGTGTCGAGGATTCGATCAAAATGGATTTTGAACAGGTATTTATGATGTATCTGCCACGGATATGTGAACATTGCCTTAACCCAGCCTGTGTGTCCTCCTGTCCTTCCGGAGCGATGTACAAACGGGAAGAAGACGGGATTGTACTGGTTGACCAAAATGCATGCCGCGCATGGAGATTCTGTGTATCGAGCTGTCCGTACAAAAAGGTCTATTTCAATTGGCAGACAAACAAAGCCGAGAAATGTACGCTATGTTTCCCGCGGATTGAAGCGGGTCTGCCAACGATCTGTTCCGAAACCTGTGTGGGACGTATCCGCTATATCGGCCTGATGCTGTATGATGCAGACCGTGTTGAAGCTGCTGCTTCCGTTGAAAATGACCAGGATCTCTATGAATCCCAGATGGATATTTTCCTTGATCCGAATGACCCTGAGGTGATTCGCGAAGCGCGTGAGGCAGGAATTCCCGAGGATTGGATTATTGCAGCGCAGCAGTCCCCTATTTATAAAATGGTTATCGACTGGAAAATTGCGCTCCCGCTTCACCCTGAATACCGTACCATGCCAATGGTATGGTACATTCCACCGCTTAGCCCGATTACCAATCGGGTAGAGGGACAGGGAAGTTCACTGGAGGCTAATGATATTTTCCCTGCGATTGATAACATGCGTATTCCGGTGGAGTATCTTGCCAATCTGCTTACAGCAGGAGATACGGATCGAATTCGTGAGGTCCTGCGGAAGATGGCAGTTATGCGCATTCACATGCGTAATCAGCAGACGGGTAAGACCAGTGAATCGGCATTGTTGGAAAGAGTGGGTATGGATGCACAGGAAGTGGAGGACATGTACCGACTGCTCGCGATTGCGAAGTATAATGATCGTTTTGTCATCCCGCCAGCCCACCGTGAGGAAGTGGAAGATCTCTTCAGCGAACAGGGCAGCTGCGGACTTGATTTTGCAGGTGGTCCAGGTTCTTGTGGGGTATTTTGATGGGAAAGGAGACAATGACAACGATGACGATCGAACCCAATGAGGGAACAGGTCAGGCTCTGGTTTACGATACGGATACGAGAAGAATGGTCTGCAAACTGATCTCCTACCTGTTGCAATATCCCGATACAGCGTGGAGAGAAGGGCTGCAGGGAGTGAAGGAAGCTATACAGTCCATTTCGGATGAGACGGGGAAGCAGATTCTGTTGACATTTGTAGATGATGCACAGGCTGTTAGCTCGATTGAGTGGCAGGATTCCTATGTTCGAACATTCGATTTTGATAAAAAGTCTAACCTCTATCTCACATATGCTCTTCATGGCGATGAGCGGGATCGAGGTCCGGCTTTGATTGAATTGAAGCGCAGATACGAAGCTGCGGGATTTTACATGGAAGTAAGTGAGTTGCCGGACTATCTGCCTATGGTGCTTGAATTTGTAGCTGAGGCTCCCGAAGAAGATGCCTTAGGGGTGCTCTCCAATTGCCATAAGGCGTTGGTCACAATGAGCGAAAGCATTACGGGACAGAACAGTCCATATGGACCATTGCTCAGTCTGATGTTACAGGTCATTCCTGAGCCTCCTGCTCCTGATGTGCCAGAACAAGAAGAAACAGTTAACCAACAACCAGCAGATCTTATGCAGATCGCTGCCCAGATGAGGAGGGGGAATCGGTGAGTACACTGGAACTGTTGTTATGGGGCGCTCTTCCCTATATGGTCATCGTTTTCTGCATTACGGCGACGATCTGGCGTTATGTGACGAATCCTTTCAGTTGGACGTCCAAGTCCAGTGAGATGCTGGAGAAACGCATGCTAAAATGGGGCAGTTTACTCTTTCATATCGGGATATTCGCTGTAATCTGTGGACATATTGCCGGTTTGCTTGTTCCAGTGGAGTTCTATCGCTGGATTGGCCTGAGTGATGAAGGATATCACTTGATGGCTATTGCAGGAGGACTTCCTGCGGGGATCATTGCATTGGCAGGTGCTGTCATTTTGCTGGTTCGCCGTTATGTTGCTCGCAGAGTGCGGGCGACAAGCAGCATCGGGGATTGGATGGCACTTGCCATGTTGATCATTGTCATTGTCACCGGAATACTGGCGACCTCGGCTAATGCGGTGAATCACACAGGTTTTGACTATCGAACAACGATTAATCCGTGGTTGCGCGGTCTGATCGTATTCCAGCCTGATCCCGTTCTGATGCAGACAGTACCGATGAACTTCAAAGTACACATTCTGCTTACCTTTGTACTGTACTGCGTGTTTCCATTTACACGTCTGGTTCACATGCTGAGTATGCCACTGGGGTATTTGAAACGCAGTTATGTGCTGTATCGCAGAAGAGATGGAGCAGTGTATCCGAATCAGGAACAAAAAAAGGAAAGGGCGATGTAAATGCAACATAAAGGAAAGGTTCAACTGCCCTTGCAAACCGCAAGTCTGGTTCTGGGTTTCATGGTATGGGTTATCCTGTCATCTCTGATGCCATTTATTAAAGAGGATATTGCGCTTACGTCTTCCCAGCTTGCGTGGGCGACAGCGATTCCCGTATTGATCGGATCGATTGCCCGTATTCCGATTGGTTATTGGACGAATCGATATGGAGCACGCAATATTTTCATGATCAGCTTTGTCCTGTTGCTGGCCCCGGTATGGTGGATTAGCCGTGCGACGTCGTTCAGTGATCTGGTGATTGGTGGATTGTTCCTCGGTATTGGGGGAGCTGTCTTCTCCGTCGGTGTAACTTCACTGCCCAAATATTATCCGAAAGAGCGACATGGATTTGTTAACGGGATCTACGGAATTGGTAACCTGGGTACAGCACTGTCTGCATTCGGAGCCCCGCTGATCGCTGATCGTATGGGATGGTCTACGACGGTTCTGCTCTACAGTATTTTGCTATTAGGGATGGCGGCGCTGAATTTCGTTCTGGGTGACAAACAGGAAGTACGAGTTAACGCTCCATTGATGCAGCAACTGAAGGCCATATCACGCAACAATAAACTATGGTTGCTCTGCTTGTTTTATTTTCTGACATTTGGCTCGTTCGTGGCGTTTACGGTGTACTTGCCGAATTTCCTGGTTAGTCACTTTCAGATGGATAAAGTCGATGCAGGTATTCGTACAGCGGGATTCATTCTCGTTGCAACCATTATGCGGCCCGTAGGAGGTTGGCTTGGAGATCGATTTAATCCATTCAAAATATTAATGTTTGTGTTCGGCGGGTTAACGATCGCAGCGATTGTATTATCCTTCGCGCCATCATTCTATATCTATACGATTGGATGTCTGACTGTGGCATTATGCGCAGGAACAGGTAACGGAACCATTTTCAAATTAGTGCCAATGTATTTCGTTAAACAACCAGGTGTAGCGAATGGGATGATCTCCGCTATGGGGGGACTGGGTGGATTCTTCCCTCCGTTGATGTTGACTTTGTTGTACAGCATGACCGGTCATTATGCCATTGGTTTCATGGCTTTGTCTCAGATCGCGTTGGTCAGTCTTGTACTTGTGATCTGGATGTTCTACCAGGAGAAGCTTCAGTTATCTGCAAGCATTCTGGAGAGTACCATTGAAGCCATTCTGATCACAGATACGAACAGTGTTATTACATCCGTGAACCCGGCCTTTACTGCGGTCACTGGTTATAGTGCTGAAGAGGCGGTTGGACAGAAGCCAAGTCTGCTGAAATCCGGTAAGCAGGATAAACGTTTCTATGACCAATTATGGATGGAATTACGTGAAAAAGGATATTGGCAAGGCGAGATCTGGAATCGGAAGAAAAACGGAGAGATCTATCAGGAATGGCTAAGTATTACGGCAATCCGTAATGAGGCAGGCGAAGTCAAATATTATGCGGGCATGTTCAGTGACATGGGCAGGCCAGAGCTCACAATCGCCTGATACATGTATCGGTAATTGTGCATACAGCAAGAGACCTTAACATCGATTGCAGGCGTTAAGGTCTCTTTTTGCACACAGAGATTGGTGTAAGGACTAGGGGTAATCCCAGTGGAGCTGGTGATCATGCATCCTTTTGTTGTTTCAATGCTTGTAAATCAAGAATGATAATTCGGCTGCGGTCCACTTCGATCAAATGCTCTTTTGTAAGCTGATTTAGAAGCCGATTCGCTGTTTCCCTTGTTGTACCAATGGAGTTGGCAAACTCCTGGTGTGTCATTGGCAGGTTGATGATAATTTGGTCTCCATGCGTCTGCCCGTGTTGCTCTGCGAGCATGAGAAGGAAGGAGAGCACACGGTTGCGCACATCCTGACCAGAGAGTACCTGCAATTTATCCTGTAATTCTCGTATTTTGTCTCCGAGTACACGCATGATTTTGATCGCAATCGATGGAGTGCTCAGCATTAAACGTTCGAACAGTCTGACGGGTATGGCCAGCAGTTCGGTAGGGGTAATCGCTTCAGCGGTAGCCGGATAGGGGTGTGCGTTAAAAAAGCCGGTATGCGGGAACATATCTCCTGTTTTGAGAAAAGAGACAATCTGTTCATGGCCGTTCTCATCCGTTTTATATGCTTTTACGATGCCGGTACGAATGAAAAAAACAGCTTCTTTTTCGCTACCTTCGCTAAAAATGACCGTTTTCTTATGAATGCTTCTGGAAATGGCGATATCTTCGACCTGCTTTAATTCTTCTGGACTAAGGTCCTGAAAGATGGGGAACTGTTGTAGAAACTCCGCTGCTGAATCTTTGTTTACCCTGCTCATGAGAATCTTTCCTCTCTGTGTTCATATTTCTGAACTTCGACATCATTAATCCTAGGAGGTTAACTGTGAAGTGAAAACCAATACGCATTCAATCGTTATCCCTCATGAACATGGCGGCTGGGCCATGGTCAGTGTGCCTTTTCTGGTAGGTGTGATTGCAAGTGGTCCGCACTGGCTGCATGCGCCCTTATTTGTAGCTTGGCTTGGATTATATCTAACAGCGTATCCCTTACTACAGTCTTTGAAAAAGAATGCCAATCGACATCGTCTCTACAAATGGGCGGCAATCTACGGTACAGTGGCTCTAATCTGTCTGATCCCACCCGTTCTGGGTCAGATCTCACTATTATTCTTTGGCCCGGTACTGGCTGGCTTGTTGTTGGTGAACATCTGGCATGTGAGACACAAAGTAGAACGTTCGCTTACCAATGACCTGTGTGCCATGCTCGTATTCTCTCTAGGAGGAGCAGCTGCTTATCTCATAGGAGGCGGGCACTGGGACTATGGAATGGCGATCGTCGTTTTATTTTCTTTCTTACATTTTACAGGAAGTACGTTCTTTGTGAAATCGGTCTTTCGAGAGCGAACGAATAAGCGTTGGCTGATGCTAACTCGCATGGTACATATCCTTCTAATTATCATACCGATGGTGATCGGTTATCCATGGATGTCTTTGGCGTATGTCTATTCCGCTGTACGCACCTTCATATATGCAGGCAGAACACTGCACCCTGTGAAGGTCGGTATCATTGAAATTATTGGAGCCGTACAGTTCCTGATCTGGTCTGTTCTGTTGTAAACCGCATCATTTCATCATAGCTTGATTTTTGAACACAGCAGGTGATATAGGTCACAACGTCACAGGATTGTTTTTGATTCGTCGGCAAGGGTTAATGGAATGATAGAAGATTATTGAACAAGAGAGGGGTCGACCCGGATGTGGACTGCATTCATGTGGGGCGGCATCTCTGCCTCAGCGGTTGTCATTGGTGCACTCGCAGCCCTGTTTCTAAAGATTCCTAAACGAGTCATCGGATGGATCATGGCTTTTGGGACAGGTACATTAATCGGGGCAGCTACCTTTGAACTACTCGGAGATGCGCTGAATGATGGGGGGATTATCCCTACAGCCATTGGTTTTACGGCAGGTGCCGTCGTGTATACCTTGTTTGACCTGCTCATCTCGGCAAAGGGTGGGGCAGGGCGTAAACGCTCGGGAAGGTCAGGAGACTCGAATCAAAGCGGCTTGGGGATCTTTGCAGGCACAGTAATGGACGCTATCCCGGAATCCATCATGCTTGGAGCCAGCTTGCTGGCCGGCAACGGTGTCAGTGTGGTGCTGGTGGTGTCCATCTTTGTCAGCAACATCCCTGAAGGTCTGTCGAGTACGGTTGGATTGCAGGGCAGCAAGTACAGTCGTGCGAAAATCATGTTGATGTGGTTAAGTGTATTGCTGATCTCCGCGTTTGCAGCTCTGGGTGGATATCTGTTTCTCGAGCAGCTTCCTGAGGAGATGAGTGCAGCAATTGGTGCATTTGCAGGTGGTGGAATCATTGCGATGATCTGCTCGACGATGATGCCAGAGGCTTTTGAGGAAGGCGGACCTGTCGTGGGTTTGATTGCATCCATGGGATTGCTCGTATCACTGTTGTTGGATCTGTAGATGACAGAATACGCTTCCGATCGCTGTCCTCTACATAGTCGTGTAAATATTAGTTAAATTGATATAAAAAGAGTATCCGAACAGAGTGGTTTCTGATCGGATACTCTTTTTATATTATTTAGACAAAAGATGATCTTAGTGGTTGCTGGAACAACTTCCTCCACACCCGCAAGCTTCTTTACCCAGTTCATTCGCTTCGGGTAGACGGTTCATTTCCACGGATTTCGTGAAATAGTGGCTGATCTGCTGATGCAGCTGGCTGAACTCGCGCTGTGCATAGATGAACCGGCGAATGAGGGGATGATCATAAAGGGCACGTTCTTCCTCTTCATATACCTGAATTTCTGAGGCAAGCAACTCAATATTTTGCCGTTCTTTCTCCTCCAGTGCCTGATGTTTCTCCATAAAACGCTCATACTGGGCTGTGGCCTGCTCATCTGCTGCAAACTGATCAATCATGTCCCGCATCTCTTTGTATCCTTCATCCTGTAACAGCAGTGAACATAGCTCCTGCATTTTGTGCATAATGATCTGTTTGTCCAATTTAACAATCGTATTCATCGTAAAACCCTCCTGTAGATCTTTTCTTAACTGTATACGCTAACGTATGCCCGCACTGTGACGATACTCACATCTGATCTGTATTACATTATTTGTCCAAATACGCTGTTATTCTGTCATCTCAGTTTTATAGTCAAATCTTTAGTTCAGTAGGTAACCTTTTCCCTAAGCTGCTCCAATTGAAGAATAAGGATGCAGTTCCCTGTAACCTGAAGCAGTCCCTGGGTCTGCATTATGGCGAGTTTGCGACTAAGTGTTTCGGGTGTAATACCGAGCAGCAGAGCCATATCTTTTTTGAAAACAGGCAAGCGGATCTCATGCCTTGCATGATTTCGGGTATGGAAATACAAAAGCAACTTGGCAATCTTCTGTTCCGTTGTCATCGCACTGAGCGAACTGTTCCATTCATCTGTTTCGCGGAGAAGATTGGAAATGGCAAGCAGGAAATGGTAAGCAAGCTTCGGATCATGTTCAAGTAACTGGTCAAAGTCATGCTTGCTAATGGAGCAGATGGCCGAAGGCTCCAGAACTTCGGCGTTTGCCGCATGTGCTTTTTGATGTAACAGGGAATCTTGTCCGAAAAAATCTCCGGGAAACAGAAACCGGATAATATGTTCCTTGCCATTTTCGTTGTATTTGGATAACTTCACACATCCCTGATGAACCACATAAAGCGTATCTGAACGTTCGCCCTCCTGGACGATAACTTCACCTTTGTTATAAGTACGGGTATGCAGAAGGGAGGTCAGCAATGTTGCTTCGGATGGATCAAGATGCTGGAACAGAGATACTTTGGAGAAACAGGCATCCTTCGCTTCGTGCGCACAGATCATCGTTTAATCACCTCGAATGGTTCAGGATAGTCATAGCCATTGTCATGTTTCAGTGAGACATTGCGGGTCCGCCATGATCAATACCGTCCTTGGTTACACGGAGAACAGCGGAAGCTCCTTTGGCTACATGATTGAACTGATGGGTTACAATCGCATAATCGCCTTCTTCAGTTACGGTGAACTCTACGACGGCTCCACCACTTGCGGGAAGCATAACTGTCTGTATTCCATACTGGATGTTACGTGGGTTACCATCGGTATACACACGGTCCATTATTGTCCCGACAATGTGGAAGGATGAGACTTCATTGGGTCCGGCATTACTGACATAGATCCGCACTGTATCTCCTACTTTGGCTAGCAGCGGGTGCTTGGTCAATCCATAATCATTGCCGTTAAATACGACATATTCCGGTTCCCCGTTCAAAAAGGCTTCGTAATCATGTTCTTTATACCATTCACTCTGAACAAGGGTATACTCACGATCAACCAAGTGATCAGAAGGGTATCCAGCCTTGGGTTCAACAATAATCATGCCGTACATACCGTTCGCGATATGGGCAAGGACAGGTTTGGTTCCACAGTGATACATGAATACACCGGGTGAGGAGGTTGGGTAGGTGAACGTGCCTTCCTCGCCTGGCATAACATCAATAAATTTGCTGCTGGGGGCAGCATGTACAGCGTGAAAATCCATGGAGTGAGGCAAGCTGGAATCTTTATTTTTCAACGTGAACACCAGTGTGTCTCCCTCGGTCACTCGTAGAACGGGTCCAGGGACGGTACCATTAAATGTCCAAGCGTTGTAGATCACGCCTTTGGAGATTTCGATATCTGTAACCTGGGCAGTCATTTCAATATATACTGTGGTGCCTTCTTTGCGGATGATCGGGTCCACCGGGGCTTGGCTGATGGCCGTAGGTGAGATTTCATTCTGGTGAACAGGTGGAACTGTATCGGTTGAACTACAATGAGACAGAGTGGCTGTGAAAATGGTGAATACGAGTGACCATTTATATACATTCAGGTTCAGTAATGAAAACATAGCTGCACAACCTTTACTCAAGTGGTGTTTTTCACAAACTAAAAAACAGGCGTTCTTTCACTCCATTCGTTATGTAGTAATAGATTACGTTATTAGAGCAGGAATGGGTGTGATGAGGCACACACTTGGGTAAGTCGTATTAGAGTGATTCCCAATCGTCTTACCTTCGTTCCTTGTGCTGAGGAACGGAGTTTCATATAATTTTGGAGAGATGGATTGGTAAATGTTGAGTATTCTGACGCGGTGTGTGTCGTAGTTTCAGGAGGAGGGTGGATACGGAATGAAACGTTTCGAAGATGAAGGTGCATATAAGTACAGTTTCTATTCGGTTCTTCGACGGGGAGAGCGGATTGATGTGAAATGTCCCAAATGCGGTGGGCACGCTTCGATTGAACAACGGAATGATCAACTGGGTTGGAAGTGTTACGAATGTTACGCTCAAGCTCTTGAAGAACCAGTGTATCAGTATAACGCCAAGGGTAATTGTGCTGTATGTGAACGTTGGTTTAACGTGGAAGTCACGGACGAGAAGAAGACGTCTCACCGATCGACGCATGTGGAATGTCCGCATTGTGGTTCTGTTAATCAGGTTGAATTACATGCCAAGCCGACATATGAAAGGTATTTTGCCGAGATTCGTGCAGGGAAAGATCCTGTATTCGGGCTGGAATTATACTTCATGGATGATTTCAGAGGGAAAATAATATGGGCTGTGAACCGGGAGCACTTGAGTTATCTTATTGCTTATGTTTCCGCAGATCTGCGTGTGAAATACGGAAATATGCCTATACGAACGGCTTCACACAGTATCCCTGCTTATATTAAGGAAGCGAAGAACAGGGATGTGGTTGTTCGTACACTGTCGAAGCTTCAGCACAAGACTGGATGAAGTTGAAGATGGAGATGAAGAGTTAAAGCCGCAAGGAGAGAGGACATGAAACTACGCGTGAAACTTACTGTTTTTGCAATCATTCTGGGTGTATTGCAACGGTCTTGAATCTATACGATCAGGATGGGCAGGTGATCTACACTTACAATAACACCGGCAAGGGAGATAAACAGCTGGTAGAATCCATCATTCATCAGGGAATGAGCCGTTCCACTAATGGTGGTGGTGAAGCTGTTCGCGATCCTTACATCAATAGTCCGGCACTATTTCGTGACAAGCTGAACATCGATGTGAAACTGACGGTGGATGAGGAGCACAAAGTGGTTACCATTCGAATGAACAAATCGGAGGCGAGACGATGAATCAGTATGGTGTACAACACGGACCTGCGTATCTGGAAGGAATAACAAAGAAGCACGAAGACACCAAGACCGATGAGGTAGAGTGGAAAGGCAAACTTCAAACGACGGATGGCCATGATAAATTCCATATTTTTTATTATGGTGACTTAACGGAAGATGATCTGATTGCCTGGTATGATTCGACACCGCTTCTTGTATATGCGGAGCACACGGTCACGGGTGAGCGCTATCTGCTCATTGATTCCGCCAAGCATGGATATGATGCCATGTTATGTGAGACCTATTCGGAAAAAGAAATTAATGACAGACCCCTTCGTCCTTACCTGGATGTTGAAGGAGAGGACATCTTTGAGGTAGAGTTGACAGCTTACTACAATGTGCCTTGGGATGAAGAGTTTGGCGAAGATGTAGATGAAAATGGTACGTATGAATTGATCACGGGAGAGCGCATGGGATTTGATCAGGTCAAGCGTGATGGATATGATGCATTTGCCATTCGCATTCTGAATCGTAAAGGGGTATGGACTGACATTGTACAGGAAGAACTGGCTTAGATCTGATAACGAATGAACCAAACTGAGAATGGGAGATGTCGACAAATGTATATTGTGTCCCGTGCACTTAAGCCAGTTCCAGCAGAGGAACTGAATCAATTTGAACAGCAACATGCCATCTCGCTACCTTCGTCATACCGTACCTGGATTGAACAATACGGAGAGGGCACATACACGGGTTGGATGAATGTACAGAGACCGGACCCGGAAGTACTGAAGCCTTTTGTTGAATATGATTTTTGGATACATACGGATGAAACGCCCATAAGTCAGCATCAACTTGAGCAGTGCATTACCATTGGTAGTTCTGTGGATGGAGATTTCCTGGCTGTTCATCCAGAAATTGAGGGGCTGTTGTGGCTACCGCGTCATGATGAGAATATTACCTTGTGGACATGCTTGGAGACTGAATTTGGTGAAACGCTGGACCGGATCTATTGCGGGTATTACCGTCAGGATCAACCGATCGCACCATCATACTATGAACCGTGGAATGAGCTGCGGAAGCATACGTTTTATCATTTTACAGGAACGGAACAGGGAAGCTCCATGAAGGAACTGGCCGATAGGTGCAAAACGGAATTTAAGTGGGACGCTGTGTTGGAGAATGAGTACATGTGCAAGTTGTTTATGGCTTCGATGGGCGGATACTTACGTTTTAACTATGCGACTGGAAGAGAAGTTGCCCTGTTCTATGAAGAAAAGAACGGTGCGGAGGAGGCAACGGATTACGATATCAGTCTATTTTTGCAGGCACATCATTGTACGGCATATGAATAGGGGCAGAGTGGAGGACAACATATGAGCTGGTTAAAGGCAGACATTGCGGAACAATGGCGCAATGAAGGCGAGCGTTATGCAAGGGATGTCAATGCGTTTGTACGGAGAAGTATGCAGGGAGAGCAAATGGATGAATCTGAGCTGGAGGGAGACTCCAGAAACGGAATGAGCACTGAAGTTTTTCGTATGGTAAGACAGGCCAATCTTCACGATGACGTGGAGGTGCTTCGACGTGAGCTACCCGCTGCGACGTGGCCTCTGAATGAGGAGTTTCAAGCTTCCATGCAGGCGGTCAATGTTGTAGGTTATCTGAATGAAGAAACGTGTGTATGTCATACGGGGATTGTCACGGAGAATGGTCAGATCTATACGATGGATCAGCACGGATGGCTGTCTTTTTCTTCGTATTCATTTGCAGGCTGCTCATCCGATGGGCTCGATTATGCGCTTGCAGGACCGGAAGGCATTCATGTTGTCCGTCAGCCTGATCGCAGGTTGGAAGGGCAGGAGATAGCGATATATCGTTGGGAGGATATTCAAGCCCGGATACAGTCGTCCTTACCTCGAATTGAATCACTTGCGGATTGTGAGCATCCCGAACGCACACTAGAGGGACTTTTACCTATGGATGAAGGAAGAGCACTACTTATACATTCGCGATACGGGATATATCTGGTAACGCAAACTCAGGTGACCTTGCTGCATCCCGATCTGGCAGAGATCGAAGAGTATGAGCTTGAGGATACACAGATAGATATGGGACATGCATCTGTATCACGGGGTGGTCGATGGATCGCCTATGGCAGCCAAGGTAGCAATCATATGGTGATGGACCGTCAGCTGAACAAGACATATTCCCTCTATCCGGCATCCAGCTATCCTCATTATGCGGCATTCACGAGTGATAACCAGTACGTCTGGTTCAATGCATGTCATTTCTATAATGGAGTCACGATACAGGTCCCGCTGGAATCAATTTCAGGTAACGAAACGAAGGAAGATTGGCCAGTGATGGACGAGAATGCACGTGTGTATGCAGCGGTGGAAATAGATGCGGGTATGGTGCTTGGGGATGCATATGGTTATTTGTATTGTGTGAATGACAAGGGTGAGGAAGTATGGCGTCATTTTGTAGGCAGTACCATCTATTCTCTCGCCGTATCACCAGAGCGGTCCAAACTTGCAGTAGGTACGTATGGTGGCATGTTGCATGTGCTCGATCTTCATTCGAAAGAGATGGACGAATACGGGATCGGTACAGGCACTCTTCGTGAGCTGGAGCGTTATGTGTTGTGGCGTGGAGAAGAGCCTTTGCGTTGGTGAGGTACTATGACAACCAGGATGGGGTGAAGGAATGGAACGTGAAGAGGCAGTAATTTTATTAAAATGTCATGCTTTTTCCTATGATGATCTGAGTCATCCCAAGATGGAGAACGGTTTTCTTCGCAGTCTGCGGCCTTTTCGTGGACATTTAATTGAGGAGAATTTTCATGAACTGATGGAGATATTGCGGGTTCTGGCACCAGAACTTGCACGGCCTTCACTGGATCGGGAAGTCATGGCAGGTCTATGGGGAATTACTCACATGGCACGTGCTTGGGCCGTTGAACCTGAGGGTATGCTGCGCAGCAACAACCTCATCTCGGACGAACAGGTGGCGTTGATGGAACAATGGCTTAATTTGTTATCTTACGCAGTCATGATTCTGATTGAGGGCGGCGGAGAGGAAGAAGCGTTTTGGGGATATCATCAATATCTACAAGAAAAGAAGAACTGAGATAGGGGAGGTGTGGTAAGATTGGAGCCGAATGTATCATTAAACGTGCTAATGGACGAGCTGAATCGCTTGCTGGATAAGAGAATACAGGATCAAGAGATTCGCCAATTGTTCGAAGAATATCAACATCGAGAAGGTGCATCCGAGGAAAGTCTGAATCTATTCGAAAAGGAGTATGGCGTCAGGCTACCTGGCGATTTTCGTACCTTTTATCAAAGCAAAGATGGCAGTGGTTACGGGTTGCATGTGCTATACCCAGGGGATGCCGAGGAGGGTCGAAGTACGCCATTTTATCTCATGTCATTGGAAGAGATTCGAGAGACCAAACAATACTTCTGTGAAGTGGATGAGAAGTTGGAAGAGTATTATTCTGCAGAGGAAATCAGCCAGTTGGACCCGGAGATCAAGCCGTATCTCTTCCACAAACCATGGATACCTTTTGCAACGATTGCAGGAGGTTCACTGTATCTGATGCTCGATTTTGATCCAACGGCGGAAGGGACGTATGGGCAGATTATTATGTATGTGCACGATCCGGACTTTGTCTATTATCTTACGCCTACCTTCACGGATTTAATTACCATGTCGAACCGTAATCTAAAGATGATGGATGAGATCACGTATTAAAAGTCCTGCACGATTAGACAATTCCTTCAATAATAAAGAAGCTGCCGAAGCAACTCCTTTATCTGAACAGATACTTTGAATAAGTCTAATGATTACCACTGAAAGAAACGATGTCCGTGAAATCCTCCGCCTGGAGGTCCTCCGTGTCCACCAAGACCACCCGGCCCGCCAGGTCCACCGCCGTGAGGTCCGCCTGGATAACCACTTCCTGGAAAATGACCAGGGTGTCCACCGGGATAGCCACCACCGGGGTAACCACCGCCTGGATATCCACCATGCCACCAAGGACCGCCGATCGGATATGGTAGTGGAACAGGAACGATGGGCGGGTATGGATAGGGATAAGGGTAAGGATACGGTGGGGGTGGTGGATAATAAGGGTAAGGATAACCCGCAGGTTGCGGGGATGACACTGAACCAGGGCCGTATGCCATGTAACAAGCCTCCAATAACTGGATTGATGATATCAGCCTATGCCACAATGGTTTCAGATGATACAGCAGATTGAAGATTAATGATTAATGAGGGGGAACATATGGTAGCCGTAGCTTTTCACACCGATCCTAGAGGAACTGCCTATGAACTGTTGATTGACGAATTGATAGAGAAGGCAGATCGTTTTATGCTGGTTGACAGAAAATTTGCTGAGGAAGCTACACCTGAAAGAGTTACCACAGTGTTACGGAGATTGGATCCGTATTTGATTGAAAGCAGTAATATGGAAGAAATGATGATGAAAAGTGGTGCCATGTACTCAGAGGGTATCTATTACATATACCGTTGCACGCCGGAATCAGGGCAGATTCTTAAGGAGGAAGCCAATCGCTTTCATGACTGGTTATATCCGTCAATGCCAGATGATCTATGTTTTCTGAACGAGGATGGAAGTGACTACTTCTACACTGTTGCTCATGAGAATATGTATGGCATGCATATTACACAAGAAGAAGCAATTGAGCTAATGGAGCGAATCACTGGGTTGTTTTTTAGATTAGATCGGCATCAGGACATTCATTGCTTACTGGACGATGCGATTAGACATCAGACGGATGCGCTGAATATTAGTTCACATTACTTGAAAGAGATTCCGGAACGTATTCGGGAATTAAAGCACTTGAAACGTTTGACGATTTTTGAGCAGGATGTTTATACGCTTCCTCCAGCTCTTTTTGAACTGACATCATTGGAAGAATTGGAGATCATGACTGCGGATTTGGAAGGTATTCACCATGACATTGGAAAATTGAAACAACTTCGAGAGCTTAGAATTTATTGCGGTAGTTCTTATCATGTTCCTACCGGGTGGAAGCCAAAGGAAAAGTCGGATCTTGGTCTGAAACATATTCCATCCGAGATTGGTGAATTGGGCGAACTCGTAACTCTGGATATAGGCTACTCTGGCATACGTGAGCTTCCGCCTGAACTGGAGAAACTAAAAAAACTACGTTATTTGAGTGTAACTAATGGTTTGATCGAGGGAATGCCAGACATGGTCAAACGAATGAGTTGGCTTCAAAGTGTAAATTTGAATAGCACTCCATTAGGGATTAGTTGGGATGACATCTCCGACGAAGAAGAATTTTAATAGCCAATGAGCCCTGCTCGGGATGTCCAAGTCAGGGATATTTGTTATGCGATGATAACTTGGCGGAAATGGGCTCACGCATCTGGGCGCTGGGCATAAGCTGGCATATAGGTTATGACCTAAACCGAGAGCGAAGGGCAGGCGTTTTATTGTGGCAACCTCTTACATGGATTTTACTTTACCAACCACCGAATTTACTTACGATTTGAGCAAAAATCCGTTATTCAAGAAGGACGAGAACAACTATATTAACTCACTTTCCATCAAACAGTTAAACACATTGGGCAATACTTCTTTATTGGATATTTTCCTCAGCACTGGCAATGTGGTTGAACCACACATTCATCAGAATGCAACTGAACTGGTATACTGCATCAGCGGTTCGGCCGTCGTGTCCCTTATTAATCCGTTCACTAATGAATTGCTTCATTTCCCGATTACTCCAGGGCAGGTGGCTAATGTACCTCAAGGTTGGTGGCACTATGAAATGGCTACTGTAGATCATACGCACTTACTGGCGATCTTCGATGCACCTGTGCCTGAAGCGATATTTGGCTCAGACATCTTGCGTCTTACCCCTGCCAATGTTCTGGCTCATACGTACTGTCTGGACGAGAAAAAAATTCAAGAAGCGCTCGCCCCCATCCAAAAAACAGTGATTATTGGCCCGCCGGCAGATTGCCAGGCTTCAACTGCTCCTGCCTCTAACAGTGCTCCAAATGTGAATCATCAGCCTTACGTAATGCCGAATGTACAACCCAATGTACAACCCAATGTACAGCCAAACACACAACCCAACATGCAGCCAAATATGCAACCTTACGTGAACCGTCTTCCGTACTGGGGCACTTGGGTTGATCCACGTATTATTCATGAGCCGGGCTGTCCGTACTATAGAGAGCTTCCTGTGAATACGAATAATCAAGAGGAAAGATGACGTTTATGAGGCAAGGTTTATCTAATACACATAGGTACTTCAATTAAATTAGGTATAGACAAAAGAAGCGTCCGCGAAGGAATGCTTCTTTTTTTTAATTAAAGGTGTCTTCAAATCTGCTGAAAGCCTATGCATACCTGAACGTGTCCGGAGCATGGAGTGCTAACGAATCGTAGGTGTCTTAATCATTGATTTGAAGCGTGCCCAGAAATCTAAAGAATCTGAGACACGTTATATCAGAATAAAAAGCCGTATGAAGTGTTTTTATCAGGGGATTTTGGAAAATAACGAGTCTGAGGTTCCTTACAATTTAAATAGAGAACCTGATGGCCAAATAAGACGTCCTGTGTTCCTTAGAGAATGGCCTAACTTTCCCCAGAGTCCGCAGGATAGTGCTTCAAGACTTTTTAGGCGCTGACATACATCATCGATAACTTGCCTGAGGCTGAAGAACACCTATATATGTTCAACTAATACATTTACACGATAACGGAAAGTTATTCTGCCATCGGAGTGCCAGCGTAAATATTCATTAGTTGAACTTATATAGTATTTAATTTACGATGTGTAATTTCGTCCCAAGCCAAGCTCCGTTAATAATTGACGATAAGCAATCGAAGTACGGTCCGCGGGAATATGGGCCTCGGCATGCAGATCAAGGGGCAGATCCTCCGGTTTCTGTGACTCGACCATCTCACGATCTTCTTCGAATACCTGCAAGTTGAACTTGATCGTGTCTTCTATCGGTGCATCTTTATCAAAGTTGCGTGTGATGGGACAGAATAGACGGGTATAACGAGCAGAGATTGGCGAAGCACAATTCAGAATATTCAGCTTGTCGTCTCCTGGAAAGTGTACCGTAAGAGATGCCGCAAAGGGTGGGAATACCCGAAACTCGCGCAGCCATTGAAAACCTTCAGGCGCAACAAGATCTTGCCCTTTGCCATAGTTGCTTACCGTACTCCAATACTCGGCCAGCAATTCATTCCCCTCGCGTTTCACTTTGTATTGGGGGACTTCTGTGTTGTTTCGGTCACCAAATGTTTCGGTATGCACATAGGCAAAATGGGATACATCCAGGAATCCCTCCATTTGTCGTCCAGAGGAACCAGCAATGTCAAAGTTGGGTGGCAAAATATTGATATAATCCGGATCATCCCATCCAGGGAAGGAAGGGATCTGTTCTTCCGTTCCTGCCAGTGTGGTCCATATTAATCCATAACGTTCGACTGCAGGGTATACAATGAGTTTGAGCTTTGGTGAGATTTTGGAACTTGGGTGCGCGGGTACTGCGGTACATTTTCCTTCACAATTATAACGGAAACCGTGATAAGGGCAGACAATCTCACCATTTTCTACCCAGCCTTTGCTAAGTGGAGCCCCACGGTGAAAACAAAGATCCTTGGCTACCACTACCTGATCATTACTGCGATAAAGTACCAGCTTCACATCGAGTAATTGAGCAGCCAGCGGCTTGTCGGTTACTTCGGTTACCTGTGCTACCGGGTACCAATATTGGGATAATACATGCCAGTCTTCAGCGGTGAACGTGCAACCTCTAGGCAATTCGGATGCCACGGTACGGTTTTCATTGGAAGTTATCATATTAAAACACTCCTTGCCGATATGAATAAATGACTCTCTTTTTATGTCAGAAAAGGTTACTTGATTAGCCGTATGTTACTACTCTTTTGGTTAATGTATCAATATATCCAATCTATTTTTGGTTAAAATCACAAACAGCATCGTAAAAAGCGGTCATGAATACGGAAAACCCCGAATTTATCTTACGCTATATGTTATTTGTGTATATAAAAATCCTCCAATAATTTGTTTCCCATTAACAATTGTTGACTCCGTGAAGTGTGTCCTGTCATCAGAATTCAGTATGAATATTTTTAAGTCGAACATATCCCTGCTGGAATACAAGAGATTTTCGCAGAGAATGTCACAGATCCCGGCCGTCGTTTGTCTACAGTATGTAAACCAAATGACGGAGGCGAATGAGATATGAATTTAAGAACGAATTACAGAGTAGCGAGTCCAGGTGCTTTTAAAGCGATGATGGCGATGGAGCAATATATATCCGGGCAATTTGAAGATAAAGTGTTATACGAGTTGTTGAAAATTCGTGTATCTCAGATCAATGGCTGTGCCTTTTGTCTTGATATGCATGCCAAAGATCTGATGAAACTGGGAGATTATGCGGATCATATTCTTTTACTGAGTGTGTGGCGTGAAGTGCCTTTCTTCACAGATAAAGAACGTGTTATGCTGGAGCTGGCTGAAGCTGTGACTCGAATCTCGGAACAGGGCGTACCCCTTGCGTTGTACGATAAGGTTCGTGAACATTTCAGTGAATCCGAACTGGTGGATCTGATCCTGGCCATTAACACAATTAATAACTGGAACCGGATTGCAATCACAACTGGGATGTATCCGGGTTGCTTTAACTAAAAATACATGCACCATGCCAGAGGAGGCTTCTTATGAATTCTAATTTCCACGCCAATGAGCCAGAAGTGTCTTCTCTGGATGTTGGTGAGTTGTATATTCGTTATAAAAAATATGCATTTTCGATAGCATACCGCATGCTGGGCAGTGTGGTAGAAGCTGAAGATATTGTGCAGGATTGCTTCGCGGGGATTCAGAGCAAATCTGCTCAGGATATTCGAAATCCCAAGTCCTACATCGCCAGACTGGTTGTGAACCGAAGCTTGAATCTGCTAAATTCCGCCCGCAACCAGCGGGAAAGTTATGTTGGTGAGTGGCTGCCAGAGCCGATGGGTGATCGTGAAGTGGGTAACATGCCAGAGGAAACGATGCAGAAGAAAGAGATGATATCGTACGCCTACTTGGTCATGTTGGAGCGTCTTTCGCCCATGGAACGGGCAGTGTTTGTACTTCGTGAAGCGTTCCTGTATGACTATTCCGAAATAGCGGATTGGTTGGGCAAAACGGAGAGTAACTGCCGTCAAATCTTTAGCCGTGCCAGACGAAATCTGCCTGAAAGACTACCGCCGATCGAGCAGAGTGATGCGGATATGATAGCCAAAGGCGAATTACTGAGCCGTTTTACAACGGCGTTCCTTCGTTATGATGTCTCTGCCATGCTGGAGTTACTGGCGGATCAGCCTGTATTTACAGCAGATGGCGGTGGCGTTGTGCATACGGTTATGAGAACGATGAACGTTCACAAAGGCGTGCTTGCACTCCTGACCTCACGGCGAGTCCTTACTCGATTGCGTGAGAGAGAATGGGTACCGATGTGGATCAATGGCGAGCTTCAACTCGCGTTGATGAAAGAAGGGCAGTTGTCCGAGGTATTCTGTCTGGAGTTGGACCCTTCCTGTGAGCGGATTGAGGGAGTATATCTCGTCGTAAATCCGAACAAACTTACATCGATTGACACTTCAACTCTTTGATTAAATCGTACGGATTTGATATTTAACCTTAAAAGCGGCAACCTCTGTCACGAGGATTGCCGCTTTTTTGCAATCACATTTAGCTATCAAACATCCGATTATTCACTCAAATTGTTGTTGAACAGGTTCAATGATTGCTCTAATCTCAGGTGTAAGCTCATCATTGTTCTGATTGAGAACCAGCAAAATCTTTTCCATGGTATCCAGAAGAACACTCTTCGTGTTGGGTTCTCGCTTAGCCAGTGCTTTCTCGTAAGCCTTCTTCACCTCAGGGTCAATTGTGCGTATTTCTTCGTCAGTATACCAGTCATATGCAGGCGTGTTGTCACTTCCATAAAACAGATAATCTACAAACATCCATTGTTTTACTTTGGTTGTGCGATTGGAATTCGGGAAGTTGTTTAAAAAGGCTTCTTTCTCCAATGTACGCTGAATTAATTCGTTCCAAGAGATGATTATCCCACCATCCGAAGTCGTCATCTGATTGGACTCGGTAGCCATAATGTCAATGTAAGCAGCAATATCAGCCTGAACGAAAGGTTTGAACTTTTGGTATATCTCATAATTGATGATGGGGTAATACAAGCCTTCACTGGTTTCCAGTTTGAACCCGAGATCAGATGCTTCCTGCAGAAGCTTCTTCACGGTCGGATTTTTAATTTCTTTGAGCAGGCGACTATAGGTAAGCTTCTGCTCGTAACCGAGTTGTTCATGGACTTGAGACAAGGCCTGTTGAAACTGCTCCGTATACATTTGGTGATCCACATCAGCCAGCTTCACGTTCTGCATGTTCTCCAGTTGCAGGGTCATGAGTGTAGCTTGCCAAGGATTGACTTTATCGATATGATTCATCAGATATTTTCGTGCCTTAACCAGACTCTCTGTGGATTTCACAGCTGCTGTACGATAGGTTTGGAATTGATGGTACACCGCTTTGGAAGTGGGAACAGGGGCGGCCACTGTTGTTGAAGGTGTGAGTATTGTGTTAATGGCAGTACAGCCTACAGCGATGGCCAGTAAAGCAAGTTTAGCAGGTTGCTTCCATCTCATTCGTATACCTCCCGTATTGTACAAATATGTCGTTGCACTCTTGTATAGCTGCTTTTTATCGTATCTTATATGTATGTTCCATAAGTTGAACATGTAAGGTCTGTCTTTGATTAAACCAGTTTCTGGTAACCGAATCAAGTGTCTTAAGCAGGAAAATGATTTTAAATAACCAAAGAACAGCCCCTAAAACCCGAATGGGTTGAAGAGACTGTTCTGGGTAATCGGGTTTGATTTTCTAATTAATGAAGTGGTTTATTGCTAATAGGCATCTGAGGTGCTCCGGTTGCAGGAATATATGCCTGAAGCATCTGTTGTGTATCATTTGGACTGAGCTGAGGGACTTGATAATAGGCGTTTTTATTCTGGAACATGAAAATTTCATAGGCCATCTCGATAAAATGCTGGATCTGCGAAGCGACGACTCGGCGAACCGTTCCATTCGTGATCTCGCTGCAGGACATGCCGAGCAGACTGGCATGTGATTTGATCAGTCCCAGCATATGACCGCTAATTCCGGCATCCTTTACATCAGCCAAGCTCTGATTTGGCTTTTTTGGTGCTGTTGGCTTAAGGCCATATACCGGTGGTACGATGTTGGGGATCATGTAGGTTGCCGTCTCTTCATGAGGCTTCTGTCCGGATGCAAAACACTCCGCTGTGAGATTGTACTGGGATAAAATGAAATTGTACTGTCGGTCCAGAATGCCAATCAGTTCCTGGCTCTGCACGAATGTACGAAAGATCATATATTGATCCAGCACGTTAATAGTGGAGGCCAGAATCTCATGCACATCGAACATCTCATGGCCGCCATGATTCATGTTAGGGATAACATTTGGATTTGCATTCAGTGTAGGTTGTACTAAATTCTGAGGGTTCATGGAATTCGGATCCATTGTAAATTTGATTCTCCTTTGGTAAATGGTATGATTCTATTTAAGTTGAACTAAATAATATTTACACTTGCCACTCCGATGACAGAACAATCTTCCGATCGCTGTTATCCCCAGATTTTTAATTCGATTTTACAAAGGTGAAAATCTGGTGATAAGCGTATGCTTCCGACGTAGCTTTCTTGTAGAAAGCTTTTAGCGAACGCTTCACTTCTTCTGGTTCTTTCTGTCCTCTTCGTTCTCGTGCAAATGTATAGTTCTCAACTTGTATAGTATGCTTGGAGAGTAGTAGATTTATGTAATAAGTGTATGGATAACAGCGTATGCACAAATAGAAACAGGTATGGTGGTGGTTAAAATGGAAGATACCGATTGGCGTGTAGCAAAGGATGTGTTCGTCAAACATTACGGGAGCGCTATACAGATGCATCGAGAAGGTGTGTATGCGGACTATAAGCGATGGGACGTACCCCAAGAGTTAGAAGAGCAATGGATAGGGGAGCGAATTCAACAATTAAGTTCCGAACTGTCTATCATGAATTGGGATGCGGTGGATGAGCTTGCGTTGATCGCCAAACATCGGACAGAACCGGGTATTGTTACGAGGATTACATCATTTGCTTCGAGACAGTTGAAGAGTGCGGATAGTATGGTTCGTCTCGTGTATGCTGAACGCCTGATTGAGCTGATTAAGCGGTACGAATCACGACTACCGATGGACAAGTTACGGGAAACGTATCAATTGACAATGGATTTGCTGGTTGATGTGGCGACTAAACCGCTGGTGCTTGATCCGGGCCATGAATTGCAGCAGTATGGTTTGAAGGATAAACGTGGATTGAATTTGCGTGTTGAAAAGAATAAGGAAGAAATCATCCGCTATTTTCGAAATTAATTGAATTTTATCAAGTGAGGTCAGAATCATTGAGAAAACTGAATTATATTCGCATATTTATTTTCCTTAGTGTAGTCACTATAATAACGCTTGGGTTGTACTATGTAGCCTCAGATTGGCTCGATCAGCGTTATTTCCGCTTCCTGATCTGGAATCTGTTTTTGGGTTGGATTCCTTTTGTGTTTTCTTATCTATCCTATCTTCTAAGTAATGTGAGATGGAAAGGTGCCGCATGGCTTGCAGTAGCAAGTGGGCTGCTGTGGTTGTTATTCTTCCCGAACTCTTCTTATATTGTTACGGATTTGGTTCATCTGACGGCTAGGAGTTCCCGGTATTATGGTGGTAACGGGGTCGATTACACGTATTGGTACGACTTGAGTGTTGTATTAATGTTTGTCTGGACTGGGCTTCTACTGGGATTCCTGTCGATGTATCAGCTTCAGGAAGTGATCTATCACCGGATTGGACGCTGGGCATCCTGGATCTTTGTACTAGCAGGCTGTGCTTTGGGAAGTTATGGGGTCTTGCTTGGACGTGTATATCGACTGAATAGCTGGGATGCACTGACGAATCGCGAGACGCTGATTCAGCTGATGCACGAAAGTGTAAGCCGCCCGTCTCTTGCGTTTTGCCTGTTTTTTGGAACGTTTATCATTACGATCTATGCCACACTGTATTATCTGATCAATACGAGGTCTCCCCGTGAAACGCAGAAAAGTTCAGGAAATCCCGAGGCGAACCTGCAAGCCTTACGCTAACTTATGATTTCTTGAGGAAGAACTCATTAGTTCTAATCTTAATTTATATTGCTAAAAGGGCTGTTCCAAGTCATACACATGGCTGGTGGAACAGCCCTTTAAATTTCTAACAAGTCAGGTTTTACTTGAGGAAGTAAGTATACTCACAGGTGGAACGACAGTCGATAACACTTTCTCTACCTATCAGAGATTAACTCAAGGATTGTCTTCACAACCAGTTCAGGTTCATCGTGAATAATCATATGACCACTGCGGGTGGCCGTGATGAGCTGACTATCCTCCGATATATTCAACATGTTACGCTGTCCCGATTGCCAGATGGATTCGAGCTTCTGCCCAATCTCAGCCGAAAGCCCTGCTTGAGCATAGTCTTGAAGACGTCCACGTGCAATGATACGTACAGGGATTGATCCAAGATTTTGGCCACGAATGGCATCTTCTGTTGAATGGGCGTGAAAGGCTTCTTCTACTTTGGCGTGAAAAAAGGAGGGTGTAGCTATCACATTAACAAAAGTATCTCGATCTTGCTTGGCAACCAGACCATCAAGCAAAAAGTCTGGGAATAATCTGAAAGCGCCAGATACCTTCAGTAAGGATAATAAGGAGGCAGGTGGGTTTCCCTGAAACTGAGCCTGTTCCAACAAAGCCTTTGTATTCTTCTCGTCATCCTCAGGTCTCGCATCAATGAGGACAAGGCTCTGAACCTCACTTGTATAGGTCTGCGCAAAGAGTCTAACATACATACCCCCAAGGGAATGACCTACCATAACGTATGGGCCGCGGATATTCTCCTTCTCCAGAGCTGAATGTAATTCTTTGACGATATTCGCACCTGTGCGTTCTGTAGGTGCAGATTCACTCCAGGCATATCCTGCGCGATCATACGTGACCACCGTTGCATGTTTGGCGAGTTCCGTCGGAATGTCTCTCCACGACAAACTGGTCTCACCACTTCCGGCCTCCATAAGTATGGTCGGCGAACCACTGCCTTGTTTATGAATGTGCAGCTGGTAACCGCCGACTTGAACTAACGTACCGGGAGGCGGAAAGTTCATTTTGGCCTGTGACGAAGCAAACCACTCATAGCAGAATGCTGCACCGATCAGCAATAACATGGTGCAGAATAGCCTTATTATGAAGGTGGTAACTCTGAATTTCTTGCGTTTTGAGGCTGGGATCGTGGTATGCATGATCTTATTAATTCCTCTCCATACGGCTGTTTTTATTTTAATACAATGTATTAAAAAGATTATAGCACAGTGTATTACAAAAAGAGAAGCTTGATGTATAATGAGGTCATGCCAAAAATCGTAGATCATGAAAGTCAAAGGAAAGTCGTTGCTGATGCAGCCATCCGGGTCATTCAAGAGCATGGGCTTGAGCATGCTACAGTTCGGAATATAGCAAAGGAAGCGGGATTATCTGTAGGTTCCATGCGTCATTATTTTGCCACACAGGCCGAATTGTTCACCTTTTGCATGAATCTTTTTGCAGAACGGGTACAGAAAAGGGTAGAGGCACTACAGATGAGTGGATCTGTACTGCTGGATATGAAGAATTTGCTCTTGCAATTTCTCCCGTTGGACGAAGACAGAATGATGGAAATGGAGGTCTGGTTTTCGTTTACAGCCAAATTATTGGTGTACCCCGAATTAAAAAAGTTAAGTGATCAGATGCATCAGGGGATGTATCGGTCTGCTCAGTGGGTGATCCAGGAGTTGCAGAAGCAGGGCATGACACATCCTGATCTGGATGCCGAGATGGAGACGGAGAAGTTATATGCTCTTGTGGATGGACTCGCCATTCATATCCTAATGCAGCCAGATAGACTTACGGTAAAACGAGTGGAACAAGTGATTGAGCAGCATTTGAGCATGCTTTGTCCAACTTAAACTTACGTTGTCTGAAAGCAGGGTGATTTCCTTTTATAAGGAGTGACCCTCCTTTTTGTGAAAATTTGCAGGTATGCAGGATATGACGAAGAATTAAGAATGAGAATGTAATGAATACATAGACAAGTAGGTGAACAACAAAATGTTGAATGTATTAGAGCTGACAACAAAAGTAGAAGAAGTCATGGAACGCGTGAATTTTTCGGGTGTCGTATTACTCCAGCAAGGCGGAAAACCCCTATTGAATATGAAACGTGGTTATGCGAATCGTAGCGAGGAACTTGCTAATCAGGTGGACACACGCTTCGGAATTGCATCAGGATGTAAGATCTTCACGGCAGTGAGTGTATGCCAACTAATTGAAGCAGGCAAGTTGTCTGCGGATTCCAAGCTTACGGATGTGTTGGATGTGGAGTTTCCACTGTGGAACGAAGGAATCACCATCCATCAGTTATTAACACACACGTCAGGCATTCCGGATTATTTCGATGAAGAAGTGATGGAAGACTTTTCGGAATTGTGGAAAGACAGACCAGTCTACGCGATGCGGCGATTAAGTGACTTTCTGCCCATGTTTCAGCATCTTCCGATGAAGTCTACTCCGGGTGCACGTTTTCACTACAACAATGCGGGTTTCATTGTGCTAGGACTTATTGTAGAACAACATTCCGGATTGTCATTTACAGATTATGTGGAGGAGCACATTTTCAAACCGTGTGGTATGAAGGATTCGGGTTATTTCTTAACCGATCAGCTTCCGCGTAACACAGCCTTAGGGTATATAGATCATGAAGATGGCTCTTGGAACACTAATATTTTCTCCATTCCTGTCAAAGGTGGATCAGATGGTGGGGCCTATGTTACGGCACCGGATATGGTTCTATTCTGGGATGCTTTGCTAGGTCACCAATTGTTGAATGAAGAGACGACGCAGCAGTTATTAACTCCACATGCTCATCAAGAGGATGGAGAGTATTATGGGCATGGTATCTGGATTGACCGGAAAGGAGAGGACATTTTCAAATTTCATGTCATGGGGTTTGATCCAGGAGTATCATTCATGTCTTCTGTGTATCCAGACAGAGATTTACAACTGGTTGTGCTCTCTAATCAAGAGTCAGGCCCGTATCCATTAACGATGGCCATCGAAGAAGCTTTGGCATGACAAATAAACCCTCAACCTATGGTCAGGTTTTGGCCACAAGGTTGGGGGTTTATTTATCAGACAAGATAAAAAGAATGCCTGCGTTTATAACATTTTCCATAGCTCAGGGGCGATTAATCGAGGGAAAACATCCAGCGGAGGTTTCTCTTTCTTTCGTTTGTCATTGGTTAACACCGTAACAAGTTCGAGCTCTGGGACAATATATACATACTGACCACCAAATCCTCGCGCGTAATAATAATGGAGATTGGGTTTGTCATCTTCAGCAGCAATATTTTCGGAGTCAGACCTTTCGTTCGGATAGACATCCACCCACCAATGCCAAGCATAACTGCCGTGATTCGGTGGAGTGACTGTAATGAAAGGCTGCGTCGAACAGGAGACGAAATCACTTGAAATGAGACACTCACCCTCCCATGTACCTTCCTGTAGAAACAGCTGACCGAATTTCAGCAGATCTACGGGTAACATTTTTAGACCGAATCCGCCAGTATGTACACCTTGAGGGTCACTTTCCCATTCGTAATGCTTAATTCCGAGCGGGTCAAAAAGATAACGTTCTGCGAACTGGGGTACGTCCATGCCTGCATTTTGCATCAGGATGGCGGATAGAATCTGTGATACTCCTGAATTGTATTCCATATATGTACCTGGTTCATGACTTAAGCGCTGTTCCAATGCAAAATCCACCCAATGATCGGTGCGGGTCATACGAGGGAACGAATTCTGTCCACCGAACTCGTCCCAGTTGAATCCAGCTGTCATCGTGAGCAGTTGTTCCAGCGTGATCGCAGGTTTACGCGGATCAGGATCGGATGTCAACTGTGGGAAAAAGGTGGAGATTGGGGCCGATGCCTCTGGCAACAAGCCTTTATCCATCGCTATACAGATGAGTGCGGACAGCACACTCTTGGTACAGGAATTGACTTTTGCAATATCAGTCGCAGCTTCGTGGTTGCGGTAGTGTTCGTACATGATCTCACCGCGTACGCTGACCAGGCAGCTTCGCAGATCCAGCGGCGGAATGATTTGTTGTAACTTAGATGACAGGGATGAAGGATTCATAGTGTCCTTTCTGTGCGGTTAATTTTTATAGACTGTTGTGAAAATAGTTGTCCATTATCTTAGCATACTCCCGAGGTAGGGCTCAACAAGCGCTACATTATTATGTCAAAGCAAGCATATAGAATACGATATTTTATGAAAGCCATAAGAATCACATGCGAATATTGCATAAACCCCCAGCATTGTCTGTCAGTCTTATATAATTGTCATGAGAAGAGGACAAGACATTTGTTAGAGAAAGCAGGGCTGTGATGTGGGGAATATAATAGAAGAAATCTATTATGGTAATTTGAGACCAGAAGAGAATATTACTCCTAAAAATTCGGAGTATCGATCTATTAATAAGGAGATTACAGCTAATATCGAAAAATTTCAAAAAAAGCTTTCGGAGGATGACTTTAAACAGTTGGAGGAACTATTAGATATGATAGATAATATTAATTCCACTAATTCTTGTGAGGCATTTGTGAAAGGATTTAAAATAGGGACACTAGTTACGAACGAAGTTTTTCAACGAGAATAGGTTAGAAGGACTAGTAGAAGCGTATAGCACAGTATCCATTAAGATCATGGGGAAGAGGTACTTTCGTAATACATTTGAGTTTAGGGTACAAAAATAGGAGCCTTATGTGGCTCCTTTTATTACTGGATATTCGATTAATTAAAGTATGTTCGGATAAAAAAAAGTACCTCCTCATCTTCTAAGAAGAGTTGGAGACCATAAAATGCCCCCAACAAAAATCCACATCCGGCCAATAAACAGTAAAATATAGAATTACCAGCCCTTGATCTACCGTAATGTTGCCCGCAGTGTGGGCACATGAAAGCGTCCGCAGAAATCACACTTTTGCAAGATTCGCAACGCATTAAGTTGTTAGCGTTAGGTTTGAACTTTCTTTTTATATTTCTAAACATTGCTTTAAAAGCTAGGATTGCAAGTACAAACATTGCGATAATGATCCCTATACCGAATAAATTACCTATTACATTATTTATGCGCTCGAACATGACGTTCCTCCAACTATGTAATCAATCCAGAACAGTCTATCAGACCTAGATATAATTTTCTATAGAAATGAATGTTAGAAAATGAATACTTATTGAGTATAAGAAAAGCATCAACTAAGAGCATAGACGGTAGATACTTCCGTAACGCGTTTGAATTTAGGGTAAAAAAATAGGAGCCTTAAATAGCTCTTTCTCACTTAATTAATTATCATTAAACATCTTCATAAGTTCAGCTAATGCTATGAATCCACCGCCAATGCAAATTACGAAACCAACGAATGACCCGAAAATTGAATTGAAAGCTCCATTAGATCTACCATAGTGGTGGCCGCAATTAGGGCAAATGATAGCTGATATTGAGATAGTATTACCACACGAATGGCATTGTTCTAACTTGCGGTTAAATCGACCTTTGATCAATCTGAAGATATTGATAAAAAATGCTATTAAACAAGCTATACCAAATATAAACAAACAAGTAGTGATGAGACCGGCAATACCCAGAAGAGAGTAAGATGCCATATTATCAAACATTTTATTCCTCCATCTATGTAGTAATCCAATTTATTTTATCAAACCCGTTTATCTATTTCCATTTATTTCTTTACATCTAAAAGACTCTGTGCAAATGAGCACATATCCATGTAATTAGTTAGTCGTATTTTCACTTATCTCAAACGTCAAAATATTATCGAATATCACGTAATCAGTACGCTTGTTGAAAGGACCTTTGTTGTTGCTGTATTTGTTGATAGCAAACTTGGCTGGGCCAGTTCCAGCCTCGCGATCATCATCTGAGGAATGCATTTACATCACTCATCGGAAGATCGTTTCATTATCCCAACCTGTTGTCAGGGTTACTACAAGGATGGCGCGGTCTCCAGATGCTTGTACTGGATACTCTGGACTTACTATTTCTGATAGCCCAGATTCATTACCACTAAAATCAACTGCCAGTCTATTTTTGTATAGGAATTTTCGATATGAATAAGAGTTAATTTTAAGAACAATGATGCACTTTTAAATATGAAAAAGCTTTACCGACCTAAATAAGTCGATAAAGCTTTACCACTAAACTATTTCTTTCAATAATTCCACGCTGTTATTTCTCACATTGCCCACTTCCTTCGGCACCTCATACGCTCGCATCTCAGATGCTTGATATGGCTTAAGAAAACCGAGCAACGATTGGACATCATCATTATCTCTTCCAAGCCACTCAGCCTCATCCTCAGGGCGCAAGATGACCGGCATACGATTATGGATAACCTCCATAAGACTATTTGGTTCCGTTGTAATGATGGTGCAGGTACTCAGTCTGTTTCCATCTGGATCTGTCCACGTGTCATACAATCCTGCCAATGAAAAGATACTATCGTCTTTCATCAGAATTCGCATCGGTCGCTTTGTTGATTCTTCTTTCTTCCACTCGTAGAATCCGTTCGTGGGGATGATACAGCGTTTGGAGCTGATCAGACGTTTAAAGGACGGCTTCTCTGCTAATGTTTCTGCGCGGGCATTAATCATTTTATTCCCGATCTTATCATCTTTTGCCCAAGTGGGCACCAGACCCCAGCGGAGAGCGCCTAATCTATTACCGTTTTTACTTCCGATAATAGTTGGGATGTACTGCATGGGTGCAGCATTATAGTTAGGCTTGTACTCAAATCCATCAGCAATAGATGCATAGTACCTGTCCAAGATAGAGTCTAAAGGGTCAGTGATTGTAAATCTACCGCACATACAAAACACCTCCTGTATTGTGCTTACAAAATATAATCATACACTGGTGTACGGGGTAATCTTGAATTATGGAGATGTACATAATAACACCTCAACCTAATTATAGCGGTTTGCTATAAAGGATTAAGGCGGTAAGTTATGGAGAATACGACATGTGTTGATCAGTTCATATAAGTTCGTTCAAACCATTCAACGGACTCTGTTAGACTCGCAATTCCTAATACGAAAAGACCTACTCCAAAAAGAAAACAGATAAATATGGAATCACCTAATCCGTTCATTTTACCGTAATGTTCACCACAATACGGGCAAATAATAGCAGTGTTTGAAATCGAACGTCGACATGTTGTACAAGCCGTCATTCTGTCTATTTTTACACCTTTTAATCTTCAATAAATATTGATAAAGCTCTTAATAATAAACATAATTGATAATACAAAAAGTGATAATGTTAAAGCACCTAAACAAAACACACCAACGTAGTCACTAATTTCGTTAATCTTTTTACTCATAGAACAGTTAACCCCTCATTCAAGTTTAAACTCTTTTAATGGGTAGCAGCATCCGGAATTCTTCCAACTGGTTGTCTACCTAGCTACCAGCACCACGATTTTCTGATGGACTTATGTATTCGATATCTACACCTTCTCAGCCTTTCTAAGCCCGACCTACGTTTAATTATTTCGGCAACTCCTTACAATACTCCTTCAACTGACGCTCAACGTGTATTGGGGTTGGATTTACCACTCCCGCACTTTGTACGTTTCTCTAGAAGTGGTTACCGGTTTTGTACAGCGGTCTTTTGAAGAGAACTATGCGTAATGGTTAACTAAACCAATCATTATCGCTATCCAATAAGATCATTTGGTCCTCCGAGGAGCATTATCTCAGATGCGACAAATTTAAGTTTGAGATAAACTTAAAGGATAATGGTAGTGTGCAAAATAAAAGGAGCAGTTTGCCGTTCGCAGCTGCTCCACATTTCGTTGAGCTTGCAACATAAGTTACTTTAGGTGCGTCTGTGTAGCAAAAAGGAGGAGGAACATGAGGAAAAAAATATGTATTCTACTAGTGCTACTCATGGGGTTTGCGATCGTTGCTTGCAGTAAACCTCAAGCTGAGAAGCTGAACACAATGACATTGCAAGAACTCTATCCAGGGGATATTGCGAATGTGGATTCCATTGAGATTACGGATGGTAGCTCAGGCGAGCGGAAAATGTTCTTTAACCAAAAACAGATCCTAGAGTGGATTGATCAAATAAAAGACATGAAATTCGAGCCTGATTCGAAGCAAGAGGAGAGAAGTGGCTTCCTGTATTCGGTATCTTTGCGGGAAGGTCACATGAGTAAGTTGGGATTCACTCCGAATTCGCAGGGCGGACATTATTACATCCACAACGAGGAATTGACATTAAAAATTCAAAAGTTGTTTGGAAACATGGATTCCCATAAATGAGAGGTGAAGGCGTGTTACGAGTCTTAAATCGGTGCTATTTTACTATTATTCTATACATAATAAGCCAAGCACCCGATAAATAATTATAGTTACGATTAAATCCTAGAAGGACGGTACGATAATGAAAAGTATTACACGTATGACTGCTTGCTTGGTTTTAGCCGCATCACTATTGGGTTCTACAACTGCAATAGCCGAATCCGAGATGCAGGAGCAGAATGACAAAGATATAGCCACTTTGACGTGGAGAGGAATTCCAGCAGTAGACATGAACGAGCACTGGGCCAAGCGTCTCTTTCAATGGGGTATCTCTGAAAATATAATTAATGGATATTCGAATTACAACCTTAAGCCTGATCAAGTAATAACAGAGGCTGAATTCCTCAAGATGTTATACAGAGCAATGGGTATGGCTATTCCAAATGCAAGTGCAAATAGTGCATATCTACCCAGTGAGAGTTGGACAGAAGGTCTCTACAGGGTGGCTAAACTATACAACCATCCGACAACGGGAGAAAACAACTTTGCGATGAGAATGAAGCCCATTACTAAACTACGTGCTGCAGAAATTATCAGTGCAACTCAAGGCGTTCATTATACTGGCCAATATGCTGTTGCCTATCTGATCGGACATGGATTATCCAACAGTGAAGCTAATTCTCCAGAGCAGTTTGATGAGGAAAGTACGCTTACGAGAGCAGAAGCACTTCAATGGATACGTCAGCTTGCTTTTCATGGAAAACTTAAGATCGATGTGAGACCAAAAGTTCCTACAGATATTAGTCTTCTTCCTGATCTAATGGACATAAATTCTGAAGTGATTCCTGATTTTAGTACGGAGCCCGTTACTGATGAGGATTTTAGTTTGTACATTCTTGGCGATGTTCCAGAACTTAGATTTGGAGACTCGAAAAAATCAATTGATGAACAATTCGGAGAATCTAAAGGAAAGAATATATTTGATTCTGATACATATCCGTTATTCACCGCACACTTTAACCAGAGTGGAGAGTTAGATGGTTGGAGTATTGACTCATACATGGATGATTCCCCTTATAGAGCTTTTTCACTACTCACAAAAAAAGGGATTGTGTTGGGTGAAAGCACCTTGTCAGATATTATAGATCGATATGGGTCAGCTGGAGTGAGCGGCAAAGGGATCATAGAGTATTTTTATAAAAGGATGAGCGATGGCACCTATGAGGATATTTCAATTTATGATCCAATCCAAAATATTGAAGACGTGTATACGATTACGTTTATTGTCGATAATGAAACCCAGGTACTCTATCATGTAATGGTAACATCTTTAAAGGTTGCTTTAGGTTATTCCTAGATCCTTGTGTTATTTAAAATCACGGAAAACCAAAGAAGCAGCTGATGAATATAATCGGCTGCTTCTTTGATTCAACTAACAGGAAGATTAGCGTAACTCACCATTATTTGTTGGGGTTTAAGAGATGGAGCTCATAAAGAGTGAAGAGCCAGTAAGTATACGAAGTGAACACTTGTGAAGATGTATTCTAAAGGAGTCATAATAGTAATTTTGTGGTTATTATGATTAGTGTATCGGCTAAGCCTGTTCTATCCCAATTTACAAATGCTAATGATACGATGAATCAAAGCCATCGTGATATAATTAAGAAAATTCAACGTCTATTAATGAGATATACATATGGAGTGCAGCCAAAGATGAATAAGAATCTAAAAGATATAATTTGCAGGTTAAAGATAAGCTTGAAAGAGGATCCAAATGGGATAATAGTTGGTGAGTTAAATGAGGGGATCTCTGGTATTCAGTTTGAGTTTAATTCTGTTCATCTCACTCAGTACATTTCATTTCTAGAAAAAACAAATGGTGCACGCTGTGGGGCGATTGATTTTTGGACCTATGAAGAATTACCTGATAATCAATTTAGGGTAAGCGAATTCCCTGAGTTTATAAATAGGTGGCTTGAGATAGGACAAGTGATGTATAAACCGCTTTTTATAGACAAGTTTTCTGGTTCATTAATTCTAATAAAAGATGAGGGGAGGTTCCAAGAATTTGAAAATTTAGATACGTTTCTTTTGAATTTTGTTTTCGGCAAGAACTATGAGTTAATAGTTCCGGATGTTGAAAAAGAAGAATGGTTTCAGTTTCTTATAAGAAATGAGACTATGAGTTTTCTCTAATAGCCTTATGACAAGACGGCATGCCTACATACAGGTTTAAAAGTAGACATTGTGACCAAACGTTCAATTTTTGGCGGCTAAAATTACACCTCAGAGTCGAGAAAAATCAAACAAAAACAGTTACAGGCGAACTAAGCTCCGAACAATTCAGAATCATAGCTCCCTGTAACTGTTTTTGATGTAGAGTACTTTTATTGACTTGGTCGGAGTATTTTGATGTCTGGCTCCATCAGCATTTTGTTCAACAAGGGGCCGTAGACATCGTAATGTGCCAATGAACGTCCTGGAAAATAAGCTTCTAGAATTTTCATCGTATCATGCTCTTTCCCTCCTGAAATGTAGAAATCTCGCATAACGTCAGATATTAATCCATCGTTTTCAGCTTCAAATAAAGTACCATCCATGCTTTTTGCAAACCAGTTCGAGGCTTCGAAACTTGCATAAGGTATCCCTGCTTCTACAAAGAGCATATGACTTCTACTTATTCCATTTGAAGGAGAAAGTACAGAATACTTTACGCCCGGAGAAGGGTTTGAGCTTGTCCATGGGTTGGTATATATCGTATTTTCGCTAATTTCGGGTCCTTTGCCATGTGTGTTGTAATATCCATCTAGCGCCTCTGTATCAAATACATTAATTCCTAATTCTAAGGCTTTGGAAACCGCTAATTTATATGCTTCCGTATGTACAACAGAGTTATTATTTGGATCGGTTATGCCTCCATAAACATTGGGGTAATCACCACGGGCGATATTATCGATATTGAGTATGAAAAGAGTATTCTTCTTATCTGCTGCAGTCATTTTCTTTGCATAGTACTCTGATCCCTTATTAAATTGTTCAATATCAAAAAAAACAAATTTTACGGTATACGGCAATTTAACTGCGTGAGGAGATTTCTTGTCTACTAGCTCCTTGATTTGAGCGAGCATTAATGCTACCCCCGAAGCGTTATTCGAATATCCTGATCCGTCATAATGGGCACTAACAATGATTTGTTTGCTAGGATCTTTCCCTTTCAGTGTGACTTCAATATTCGAGCCTTTAAAAAATACATGATGTCCCCACGGCGCAGAAATTACGCCAGTAGTGTCTTTTTGTGTGTTGAAATTTTGCTCATAAATATATCGAGAGTCTACGCCAATTTCTCTTAGCGTGCTCCTAATCCATCGTTTTGTCTGTCCATGAACTTTACCATTTCCCATGGAATTATCTGTAGGAGAGGCTGAACTATCTTTAAGGTGTTCACCCATATACTCCAGATATGTTTGTGCATTTGTTGCGATGGAAGAAGAGCCTGAAGCCAATGCATTTCCAGGAACCGCAATAACCAGCAGAATAGCCAATAGAATACCCTGAACCTTTAAAATATTTTTCATATTTCCTCCTCAAATCAATTCGTTCTTCAAGTTCTACAAAAGCCTTACACCGTACGTTCTATTCATACTTAATTACCGTTAATTTTTGAGAGCGGCCTCCCAAAAACATACTCTATGTACTAGCAATGTTTAGTACCTAGCTTGTTACTCTGATAATTCACCTCACAATTTAGAAAATGTAATTCATCTTTTCATTAAAGATATCCATCTAACACTGGTAGGATTAGGAATATTGTATCACATATCATAGTTCTTAAGAATCACTGAATAACTAAGAAATGGGGAGGACGGTGGAGAACTATATTAGATAGGCGATACTTGTTAAGCTAACGGGCAGAGTAGTTTCGGTATGTGGTATGATTTGATTGATGGAGTAAACGAAAGGTGCTACATGAGTCAGCATCGGCCAACAAAGGTGAGGATAACGATTAAGGGAGTGAACTATATTGAATGTACAGCATGCCTATTTACGACAAATTCAGCTCAAAAGGCACGAAGTCCCCACTTATAATCGTTAGCCCTTTAATTTGGCAGTCATTCGAAGCCTAAATACTCTTGATTTCCACCCCAAGGTAACCTATATCGTAGGTGAAAATGGGATGGGCAAATCAACACTGATGGAGTCCATTGCTGTTGCATGGGGATTTAACCCGGAGGGTGGGACGATCAACTTTTCCTTCTCAACCCAGGCTACTCACTCGAGCTTATATGAATATATACAATTGATCAAAGGACCGCGACGCCCGCGGGATGGCTTCTTCTTCCGGGCAGAAAGTTATTATAATTTAGCCACGACGATCGATGAGTTGGACAGCCAGCCTTCATTGGGTCGCCCTATTCGCCCTATTAAAGATTCGTACGGTGGCAAGTCCTTGCATGAGCAATCGCACGGAGAGTCGTTCTTTTCCACGTTCATTCATCGATTCGGGGAGAATGGATTATATATACTGGATGAGCCTGAGGCAGCATTGTCTCCCCTTCGCCAAATGGCGATGCTGACACGAATCCATGAACTTGTTTTGCAAAACTCTCAATTTATTATTGCGACCCATTCTCCAATCCTTATGGCATACCCAGATTCGATTATTTACAATTTAAAGCCGGATGGTATCGAGGTCCAAGTATTGGAAGAAACCGACCATTTTATGATTATGAAAGAGTTTGTGAATAACAAGGATAGGATGCTCAGAGAGTTATTTGAAGAAGGTCAAGATTGAATTCACTACTATACCATGGAAACCTACAGCTTAAGAGAGGTCGTTTTAAAGGAAAAGATCTATTGTCAAGATTAAGCTCACGGGCAGTATAGTTCTAGTTATGTGATATAATTTCGAACTAAGGTATGACTTTTGCTATCGCCTGTAAATACAGTTTCGATAAGGATTTGATGGTGTCGTTGCGTTCACAGTGAAAACCAAACTTCTTAAACATTATCAGGAAACCTTAGGCGCTGTAGTTATCGGGGGCCATCCTATTGCGATTGAAACTCCACAGGCTCATGTACTGGTAAACAAATACTTTGAATGAGGTAGGTGCACATCATGCACAAGATAGATAAGTACATTGAGGCTTTTGAAGAGGCCGGGAACATTGGAAACGGTGCATTTGTCGTTCCTCCTCAAAACGACCTCGACAAATGTCTGATGAAGGAGTACCTTCAAAATAAGAAGGAAAAGGCTTCTCAAAAAGGTTAACCCTAGCAAGACATTATTCCCTAAGGGAAATAAATATATTTGATTAAAATTTAGGTCTAGCATTTATGCTAGCCCTTTTCTATTTTGATGGTAAGAGGAGATGAAGATTAACGGTTTTTTGTTGCAGTGATAAAAAGATAATAAGATATTGTCTAGGGACAAACATTGTGTCATTTCGGATTAGATTGTTATCTAAATATAAACATGACAGAACTTATGTAACGAGATAAAAGCACAAATTCACTTTCTGAAGGCAAGAACTCAGTTCCATTGCTGAAAAGATTAGAAACATGGTATCACTGTCGATTAGAATATTTTATCTGTTGCATTAAGCTAACGGGCAGATTAGCGCAACAAGTTCAACTTTAAACACATTACTCTATTGCTCTATACCGTGGTAATATATGTACATATAAATAAGTTCGGAGTGATTTCTAATGTTTATAATTAAATATGAAATCTTTGAAGATGATATCCATGAACTTAGAGAGATAGATTTCCAGACCTTTAACCAGGAGTATAATCAAATTTACGGTTGCTTTACCCTCATCGTAAATGGGATTGAATATCTACCTTATCCTTTACCTGAAATGAGACTAGAGACAAAACGCGTATATTCTGAGCTAATACTGACTCACTTTGATTTTCTTATCGATGTGTATTATCAACTTCCAAAGAACAACTACGTCGCTTTAAAATATAATGAAAACCATTGGACTTGGCTTGAGTTCATTAAAGAAGGAAATGAACTTATTGTTAGTGAGTTAAATTATGAAATTCATGAGGGATCGTCGCTACAAACTGACAGAGAATTATTTATAAATGCAATAAAAGAAAAAATTATTAATGAGAGAATACAGTGGGCAGATTTTGAAAAGGAACTTATTTCAAAAACCAAAGAATTTTTTAAAACATTACAAGAGATAAATGAGAGTATTATTGTCTCAAATTGTTTTAAACAGATTCGATCATTTGCTTTAGAGCATTAAGCTAACGGGAAACGATAGCTCAATACTCTAAAAAGGTAACCGATCCTCATTTTCTATGTTGGGCTGTCGGTGACATAAATAAGTAAAAAAAGAAGTGGTGACTCAAGATTGGAACGCAAAAATCAAAGCAGCCCGCAGCGAAGGTATTCGCGGGGCTGCCTTTTCTATTGTGGTTATAAGTTGTAATTAATGCCTTCGCCAGCGCCTGTGCGGGCGTTGATGTATACATGAGAAACGCCTTCGATCTAGTGACGGGAAATGCATATACGAGCTTGTCGTTGCGGAGCTCTAGCTTTGGCTTACCCGAAATGTTAACTTTTGGGCCAAGCTTCGCGGAGGCTTGCTCCGCTGTCAGCTTCGGGTGAATGGGGAAGGTTTTATTGTAATGGGTAAAATACTTAGACGCATCAAAGCTCTTCAACACACCGGAACGGCGATCAAATTTCCATACGACTTTCATCTGCGGAATGGAGACTTGCTCCCTTACTGGAATATACGTGAGATAAATGGAGGTATCTTTTATCTCTTTCGCTACCAATGTCAGACGTTCGTCAGACCAGCGCACCATCCAAGTGTCGGCAACCGCGATAACCTGCTTTAAGTCCATAGATTGCTCTGCAGCTTCTTTTTCGGAGATCGAGCCCTTGCGTCTCACTTGGAGCACGTGTCCGCTTTTACTTAGTGTTGCAATATAGGAGCTGGTTGGTTTCCCATCGGTGTCCGATAACTTGAAATCCATGACTTCTCCGAACTCGGGGCCGATCCCGCCGGAGGACATGTGGACGATTTGCTTACCTACTCCTTTATTCCAAGCCTCGCCCATGAAAATTTTCGCTTTGGCCGCAAGCTCCGTAGCCTTGTACGTGGTTTCCCCGGCGAACACGGTTCCTGGCTTCAGAGGTATGTAAGGATTCTGGTTGTACAGGAACTCGTTAAAGGCTTTATTGCCGGACGTGAAGACCGAGTCGAGTTGAGACAAGGCCTCTTCCATTTCGGTCGAAATCTGTTGTATATATGATGAAGAGGAATCAACAGCTTTCTTTCTCATCTGTTTGAGATACGGTAGGGCGGTCTTCGCGAACGTTCTCAAACGCTGAATTTGTTCTAATTGATCCGGGTTGAGCGACATTCCCTTCTCGCTCGCGGGATAGGCCAAGTAGCGGCTGCCTTCCGTGATGAACCACTCATACGAAGACCAAGTTGGAAAGTTCATTGTAGCAGATGCGCTCCTTACATATTGCAAGATAACATTGGCACTTTCAATCGCAGATTGGAGGGCAGCTTGTCGATCTGTAAACGTAGGTGCCGCAAGGGACTTCGCAAGCGCATAGTCGAATTCGCGCAGGTAGATCGATTGCATATGCGACCAGTATTGCGTATTTCGCTGTTGTTGTTGCTCCCATTGTTGATTATTCTGATGTTCCGTATAACTGAAATACGTGCCCGCTAATGTTGTCACGCAAAGCAAGCCAATGATGGATTTGGTGCGAACATTCATGTCTATTAAAACTCCCGTCTTTGTCTTCATAATGCTTATCCACTTTAACAAAGATGAGAATACAGTTTAATGAGTAAATTTTACCAATACAATCGCTAGTCCATTGCACCAACTCTGCATGCATGAGGCTGATGAAAAGCACATTAGAGGTGGGGAATAGTATCATTAAGGCGTTAGATTCCTATTTTGAATTATCTCTTCAGGAACGCCAACAGTGATGACTTCAAGTGTCTCATAGTTAATGAGGAGGAACACTTCTGTATCTTTATCTTCTGCTAAATGTCCATAAAGCCCAACGTCCGTTCCGAGATCGGGGGGATTCAACTTTTGGCGTGTAAATTCAACGTTGAGATCGTACTTTTCTTTTAAGTGCGTTTTTCCTGCTTCTTTAGCCTTGTTGATGGCTTGAGTATTTTCGTGTGAATCAGACAAAAAGTAACAACCTCCCATGATTAGGACAACACAAACAAAAATAAATATATTTATAGACTTACTTTTTCTTATAACGTCCACTCCTTAAATCTATTATGGTATGGATATATTACTATATATTAATTTTGAGCGTACATAGAGGAGACGGATGTGACCCCTTACAGGTCTGCAATGAATGACCCAACGTCTTCTACGTCACGACGAGCAATGCGCTGTAGACAATCGAATACGACAATAAAAGAACTCCGCAGACCCACTACATTTAAGGGTATTGGAGTTTTTTTAGAGTCGACCTGTGAAGGGATTTATCTTATAGGTGTTGTGCATGTGAACAAGTTTTTTTCTCACATTGTTATCATTCTTTGTGTGGAGATACTTCTTTACAAGTCTGTACCTGAAGACGAGTAGACTCATCCCCTGACGCGACTGGGCTATCAAAAACCGTCATTCCTAACATTTTACAAAAAAGAGAATTTATTTTGATATAATAGAGACTTACTTGTTAATTACAATGTTCAAAGGAGAGTAATAATGAAGTTTCGATGGGAAGTCGCTTTTTATGTTGCCGTGTTCCTGCTTGTCCTATTTATGAGTTTAAATGGGTATTCAAGAATCCTGACAGTAGGGGTTGGTATGGGTGCAGCCCTAATTGCGTTTATCATCCACTACTTTTATCCTTTAGCTCTTGAAAAGCGTATGGATCGTGTGGAGTCCTTTTTACTTATTCAGAAAAATACGCCTGAACTTTATATTAATTATGTGCTTGCGAATAGATTCGAGGATGAATCAAGAATGGTTATGGAGCAGATTATGAACAAACATAAAAAGGAAAAGGCACAAGCAGTGTACAAGGCAGCTTATGGGGTTTATCTCAAGAATATGAATGATGTTCGGGAAGCTGTGCCGCATATCCGCTTTTCGGATTACCGTACATATTACGAAACCCTTTTGTTATCGGAGGATGAGAAAAGTACTGAAGCACGAGAACGTCTTAAGTCAATCAAAAAGCGTTGGATGAGATCAGCATTACTCGCGGAAATAGAAATTAAAGCAGGTCGCCGCGAAAAGGCCATCCAGCATGCTAGGGAAGCAGTTGATACTTCAAGAGGTGTCCATCGTTATGTGTTACATAAAGAATACGAGAGAATATTGCCCGAAGCTGTTGGGACTGTATTATGAATGCAAAACGTTTAGTCCGAAATGTTCCCTGCTTCGATGATTTAACCATGCAAACAATAAAGTACCTTTTGGGGGCCTTATAATGAACAAAGAAAAAGTAATACAACAGCTCGAACAAGTGGGTCTAAAAGCATACAGCAATGCTATTGCCAACTGGATTTTCCCGACGGCTCAACTATTCCTGAAGCCTATGTCCGGTTCTGATATTTCTTTGGGAGGAAGTAAGGTAGGCGGTAATCCAGATCTTCCAGAAGACCTAGAATGGCCAAAATGGAAAGAATATGATATGACCTTTATCTCGCAAATTAATTTGGCAGATTGCCCACAACACATGTCTCTTCCTAGGAGTGGGATCCTATCCTTTTTTTATGCTGTTAAACCTATGCATAAAGACATGGAATTTTATCATGATCCCTCCACATGCCGAGTGTTCTACTTCGACTCTGACCGTCTCAAAAAATTAGTACGAAGAGACACGCCCGATCGTTTAACTGCCTTAGAAAAAATAAAGCCTAACGAGATTGTATTTGAATCTAAATTTTCAGTACCAGCCTCTGAGTCAGCTTATCTAGAGAGCCTAGGGCTCGGCTGGAATGGGAACTTAGAGGATTTTGAGAAGTATTGGAGATTATTTTTACCATATTGGAGTACAAAAGGGTACATTAACCGACTTATGGGCCATCCCGATCCAATTCAGGGAGATATGCAAGTTAGTTGTGAGCTAACTTATGGACCGCATAAGTGGATTGAAAACAATAACCCAGAGATTCGAGATCAAGTTATACATTCTGCACTAAAGTGGCGATTACTTCTCCAAATTGATTCGGAAGAAGAAAAGACGGGGATGATGTGGGGAGATGTTGGTAGAATTTATTACTGGATCCATGAAGATGATCTTGCGAATTTATGTTTTGAACGTGTAATTTGTGTAATGCAATGTACGTAAGGGTATAGAAGCTCAATAAAAATATGAGGTAGTTGTGTAACGCGATCGGCTGTTTTTTATGCGGAAACATGGGGAGGAGAAGCGAATGGATGAAAGAATCTTACTGTTTTTGAATGAAACATATCCTATTCATTTTTATGCTGTAAAAAGACATAACTAATGAAATGTACCGTTGCCAATCAAACAAGGGTAGTTTCTATGTTTGAATAACGAATTACAAGACATATCAAGAACAATTGCAAGAAGTGATGTGGACCAATTGTTTATATAACCAAGGTGTAGGGGTACCCGAGGTCATACCATTTAACAATGATTTACTAATTGAAAAAATAATACTAGATGTAGAGAAGTTGGCCGTTTCATTTCAGTCTGCATCGGGAATTCTTCTGCCACGTTCAAAATGGACTGCATTTAGACTACTTGGACCGTGATTTCATAACCCGTAAGCCGCTTCGGTATTATCCATATTTCCCGCACGAAACAACATCCAATGTTTCCGGAATCTAGATGATTACAATTTCCTTTACCGTTTTGACATCATCACTGGTGCTCAATAACGGTATTGATATCACACGTGAAAGTATCACTTCAGACTTTGATTTCGTAGATCGTTTCCCTGATTATATGGCGTAATATTAATACATTTGAGGTATACAGTAAAAAAAGGAATCACAGATAGGTTGTATAATATACAGCATTGGGAGCTTTCACCGAGAATAAAATCGGCTTTCTGATCGAATTATGCCAATCATAGAAGCCTGAAGGCAGGAAGATGGATTGGATATAGAAGTCTAATGGTCTTTTATGGAAAAACAAGGTCTAGAAAGCCACTGCGCGGATCTGATGCTCTTTAATCAGTATTTATGGCGTAAAGTCAGGGAGCTGGAAGAAAATGAATCGGCGAATCTTAGGTGAATTGATCAGGTTTATCAGATGCTCAAGGGCATTAGTAAGATATTTGAGGTTAGAGCCGGACACAGCACAATAGAAACAAACTCTATATATTTTAAAACAGAAGATTCTATTTTCTGGAATGGGTGCTTGTAGGGAGAATGCATGTTGGATGACATATATTTCATTATTATCTGAAGATAAGCGCAGTAAAAAAGGCATCTCCTGAAGGGAGAGCACTGAAAAACGATTACAGAATATGTAAGTGAGGCTGATGAGCGAATCATCAGTCTCTTTTTTTGCCGCCTGCTTTATTAATTCACCGCGGCAATATGATATAATTAATTGAGGTGACCATAATGTTAGAACTTAACAAACAACAAACGCTCTCCTTTCATAGCGAGCTATATAATTTCATTCCCCAAGATCATTTACTCATTCGGATTCATCAACTTATCGACTTTTCATTTATTCTTGAATTTGTTCAAGAGCAATATAACCTCTTTTATGGCAGGTGTGCGAAAGATCCCGAGATGTTGTTTCGATTGATCTTCATTCAAAAGTTGTACAACCTCTCCGATGAGAGAGTCATTGAAGAAACCAAAGTTAATTTGGCGTACAAATGGTTCATTGGGCTACCCGGAAGATCCTTTGCCCGACTCTTCGCTGCTTTCTATCTTTCGTGTTCACAAAATTGGGGCCGGTGAGGTTGAAAATCTGCTGACTGAGGTCGTTAAACAATGCGTAGAAAAAAGGCTTGTGAAATCGTCGGCTATCCTCGTGGATGCAACCCATAGCTATTCTAAATATGAAGTCTCTAAACCGCTTCAAGTCCTGAAACATGCCGCCAATCGTTTACAGCGAGCGGTCAAAAAGCATAATAGCAAACTGCTAAAGCAGTTGCCCAAAATGCCTGAATTCGAGGGGGAAACCGGGGATAAGGAAAAACAGGCACTTGCTTATCTTGCTGATCTCGGCGATACCGTGGAACAACTGCTTCCCGATGCCGAAGGATCGTTGAGGTCACGTCTGGAAGAAACGAAGAAGATTGTAAGCGATGAACGATTATTAGCTTGGAAAGGGGTACAGTCGGCAATTGATCCTGATGCCCGGTTTGGCTGGACAAGCGCGACGACCTCATTTTTCGGCTACAAAGAAAGCATTGCTATGACCGAAGATGGCATTATTACGGCTATGAAAGTTGAGCCGGGCAACGCGAGTGATCCTAAAGCATTCCCTGACCTGATCAAGCAAACCGCCGAAACCGGACTCGTAGTAGATGAAGTAATCGCGGATAAGGCCTATGGTAGTTTTACAAACCTCAAACTTCTCGCGAAGGAAAACATAATTCCTACCATTCGGCTGAATGAAATGATGCTGTACGGGCATCAAGACGAGCAACGTGAGAAGTTTGTTTACCACAAAGATAGCAGTCGGTCGAATGCCCGAGAGGGCATCACAGTATTCGCAAAGCGAAAATGGGACGTAAAAATGGGAATGAATGCCAGAGGTTGACATTCTTTTTTGACGTTGATAAATGCAAGGCATGTCCGCTTCAAAAAGGCTGTTACAAACCAGGATCGGATTCCAAGACATACTCGGTTCCCATCGTGCCCGATTTTAAACAAAAGGCGGTGGAGTACCATGAATCTGAATCCTTCAAGCTACGGTACCGGATGCGGTACAAGATTGAGCAGAAGAACCATCACGGTCTGGCGATTTCACAGTTATAGCCGAGGCCTTCTTGGCATGCGAATACAAGCAGTCCTGACCGCCATGCTGTAAATGCGAAGCGAATGGTGAAGCTGGCAAATCCAAAAGTGGCTCGATAGTTGGGTAGCCCCGTTCTCTGCAAGCAATGGATGACAAAAAAGTCTTGGCTTTGTTGCTTCAGGCAACAAAACCAAGACTTTTTCAGTGCTCTTCCTGAAGTAGATGCCTTTTGATTTATTAGGCTAGTTTTTGTTGTTCGCCAGTATCGACTTGTTCAACTACTGTAGCCTTCTCACCGAAACCTTGAACTTCCTTAGACTTCAATCCTGTTTCCATCAAAAGACCAGTTGTCACGAGTGTCACTACTGCAACGCTTGCAAGACCATAAGCAACATAACGTTTTAGCTTGTTGTTACTTGAAAAAAACAGAACTAGCGCAGCAGCAAGCAATAAGAAACCAATTAAATTCATTTCGCCCCTCCTTCCGCCCAAAACTTCAGTACACTTACAGTTTTATATTTATTGGGGTAAAAAATGTTACAATAATTAGTAAATTATCCACTAACTGAATGGTCGAATGTCCCGTTAGCCCATCCTTTAAGGAAAATTCTTGGGTAGATATTTTGTACATCATACACAACAGTCAGTTTGAAATTTCCAACCACGTTAGATTCATAAAAATTGTATCCTACGCCGCCACGTTGATCATCAGCTGTAGCCCCTTCATATGACCAACCAATTGTGTTTGTGGGGAGTAATCGTTCTCGAAGAGCAGGAGATACAACCCAGCTTCCATCTGAGTTCCAAGCGATCTTATGTGTCAATGTATATAGAGTACCGCCAAAAACGTTAGTTGCTGTATAAGTTTTCGTTGCCGAATAGCCCGTTGCAAGTGTAGAAATAGGGGTGTTTGTTGTCTCGTTATAGCCAACTTGGATAAGATTTATCAGTACAGCCAGTCTTTGGTCTTCAGAAAGAACGGAAATATTCTTTTGAAGAGTAGATTGAGAGAGATCTGCTTGCACAAATTTTTCAACTGAAGGAACACCCTTTTCAGCAAAATCACGGACAGCTTCTTTATCTTTTTCAGATAATTCATTCCATAGAGCAATCGCATCATCGCCAGCAACCAACGCAGATCAGGAGACAGCTCTCCTGTGAAATTCAGACTTTTCATCTTCGTGTTCAAAATTAACTCCTTCAACCCGCTGACATCTACAATAAGTTTGGTCAGGTGGCTCTTGCTGATATCCAGCATCGTTTGACCATGATTTATGATATGAAGTTCATTGATGAATGGATTCTCCTCTATAAATGAAAAGATCGGTTCCGTATATCCATCCACTTCAATATGTGTCAAACAAGGTGCTTGGCGAGTTCGGCTACATCTTCCGCAGATGCAGGGCTGAAATCGCGGAGTGTACTCGTACTGCGCCGTATTACACGATTGCCAACCATGACTTCTTCGTCATCATTCGCAGCTTGTTTGAACTGTGCTCTTCGGATCGCATCGATACCTTCCCATTCACGCTGGCGATAGAGCTTTCTCCAATCGGCCAGCCTCCGCCATACGTATTTGTTTCCTCGGTGTAGAGAGGAGGGATGTTGCCTGCGAGCTCATACTGTGGAGGAACATTAGCATGTACGAAACTGTGGGCAACTCGATCATTCCAGAAATAGAAATTACAGATCAGTGGCTTCATCTGGTGAAGCTGTATTTCATTAGGCAGTTGATCACCAGTCCAATCCAATTGAAGGACTGAGGCAAGCGTATCGGAAGTTTTACCTTCTGTTTGTTTCAGTCCAGTTACCTGGCAGGCGACATATTGTTGTAATTCTTCCGCGTACACACAGTATACATCTCCAACCTTGGGGATCATGTTATGCTCCTTTCGTTCTGTACCAATCGATGCTAAGCTACTTGTAAACCTAGTATTCTGCAGAACTAATAATAGATGAATTATATCAAAGCCATTCAGAGACTTCCATTTGGCGATAGAGTCTGTCTTGCTTGAGCAATTTTATAAAAAGGAACGATGTCTATGGACACAGGTATGAGTCGCAACAAAAAATTGGGTGAGTTTTTGAAATCTCGGAGAAGCCGCATTCAACCGGAACAAGTCGGGTTGTCGGGATCTTATGGACAGCGAAGAACACCGGGTCTAAGAAGGGAAGAAGTGGCCGTATTGGCTGGTGTGAGTGCAACGTACTACACGTGGCTCGAACAGGGTAGGGATTTGGCGGCTTCGCGGGAAGTGATGGAGAGCATAGCGAACGCGCTTCAGTTAACGCTGGAAGAGAAGAGCCATCTGTTTGACTTATGGGACCCCAATACGGAACATGAATTCCTTGCTTCGTATTCTCAACTGGAGTCAGGGTGGCAGAGCATTATTGGACAGTTAACTCATCCTTCCTTTATTACGAATGAACGTTCTGAAGTACTTGCCTGGAATGAAGCAGCAGATACGAAACTCTTCAACTTTTCCTCGATGAAGGTGAATGAGCGTCTAATGATGCGGATTTTATTTCTGGATACAGCGCTTAGGGAGCGTATGCACAATTGGGAGGAATTCGCGCGGCACTCGGTAGCTGTTTTCCGTACGTACTATGACAAGTATCCGAATGACCCCGAATTTTCCAGGATAGTGAGACAGTTGAGTGAAGAAAGTGTAGATTTCCAAACGATCTGGAACCTGCACCAAGTCGAAATGAAACAAGTCAATCGAGTCCTGCTTGAAACGACAGATCGGGTAGATGGTTTTGTGCATGCGTACGATATCTTTTCCATGAATAATCTGAACAGCCAGTCAGGCATTCATTGTTGTATTTACGTTCCTGTTGCCGTATAAAAGGTCGATCACCCTAGTAATTTCTTTACTAGCATAAACAGCGTGTGGTTGGAATCTCGGGAGTGAAATAGAATGAACTCAAGTTCAAACGTTTCTATATAACGTTGCTATTTCAAATGAAAAGAGGGAGCCACATGCTCAAAACAAGAACACTGGGAAATGATAAATTACGAATATCCGGGCTCGGCCTGGGTGTGATGATGATGCCGGATAATGACGAATCGGTACATACCATTCAGGGTGCATTGGATGCAGGAGTTACCATGTTTGATACGGCGGATCTGTACGGAGAGTATGAAAAACAGCGATTTGGAGGGAATGAGAAGCTGCTTGGACGCGCGCTTCAAGGTCGAAGATCCGAGGCTATCGTTGCTACCAAATTTGGTGTAACACACACGCAGGGCCCCAAGGGAGATCCGGCCTACATCAAGAAGTCAGTAGATGCGAGTCTTTACAACCTGGGGATGGATTATATCGATCTGTATTATCAACATCGTCCTGATCCCAATACACCCATTGAAGAGACAGTAGGCACACTTGCCGATCTGGTTCAACAGGGGAAGATTCGATATATTGGTTTGTCCGAAGCACCAGTAGAGATCATTCGGCGTGCACATGCTGTTCACCCGATTACAGCGTTGCAGACGGAATATTCATTGTGGAGTCGTGAGATTGAGGATGAGATCATGCCTGTCCTGCATGAATTGAACATTGGCTTGGTTCCATACAGCCCATTGGGACGTGGCTTCCTGACAGGTCAGATCCGATCTATGGACGATTTGCCGGAAGATGATTATCGTCGTCACTATCCACGTTTTCAAGGTGAGAACTTTCAGAAAAATCTGGAGGTTGTCGGACTGATTCAAGAAATGGCTAAGCAAAAAGAATGTACGGTCTCTCAACTTGCTCTGGCTTGGTTGCTTGGAAAATGGGAACATATCGTTCCGATCCCGGGAACTCGCAACCTGGAAAGAGTTCACGAGAACTTGGGAGCGCTACAGGTTTCGCTTACGGATGATGAGATGAACCAGATTGATCGCATATCACCCCAAGGTATTGCAGCCGGTGGGAGATCCCCCGGTCAAGTCTAGTTCCTTAAGATACGATGCAAGAAACCTGCATTTTCGGATCAAAAAGCGTGTATAACATGTGTCAACGGTATTATCTTTCCATTCTTCGGCATACAGTACAACAATGAGATGTATGCCCAAGGAGGAGAAATAATCGTATGATTAATCCCATTCTGCAATCCCCGAACGTGCAGCTGGCGGCTGATTCTAATGCTGTTGTTAATTATCGGAGGGACCCGCGCAATTATGTGACCCAGCTGTTCGGAGCGCAACTGCCAACGATTGAAAATGGTTTCTTTAATGTATATCTTAGCAAAGGGATTATTGTACAGCCTCATTGGCACACGAATGTTACAGAAATGGTCATCGTCATCAGTGGCGAGGTTACAACATCCGTGTTTAATCCATTCACGCGTGAGCGATTGACGTATCGGTTGAAACCGGGGCAGGTTTCGGTGTTCCCCAAAGGCTGGTTTCACTGGTTTGTGGCCGAAACTGATGATGTACACGTATTAACTATTTTTGATCAGCCGACCCCTGATATTGTTTTTGGAGCTGATTTTCTAGCCGCAACGCCACCGGAAGTGGCACATCGTGCCTATTGTCTGGATGAAGAGGCATATGCCAGAGCCGTTGCGTCTATTAAAAACGATGCTATTTTGGGACCGCCTATAGGGTGTGATACCGCTGTTTCTGACCTGTCTACTCAACCATCCAATGCACCCCAACCAACTGAAGGATCCAGAGATTAGGAGCAAATCCTCTCTAATAAAATAGAAACATTCACGCCTGCAGCTTGGAACTCATCCAGTTGCGGGCTTATTCTATACGTTAACACCTATACAAATCTCTGTTAATATAGTTCTAACATCGATGAAAATGGGGGATAGCATCCATGACAATGTCAGAGACCGAAATGCTTGAAACGGCTATGAGTTATGCACCTGTATTGATGTTTGACCGGAACGAACCCTTCTATCCGGATTTTGTTGGCATTACTGTGCTGGATCGTTCAGGTCCTTCGCCTTCATTCAGGAGGGATATTCAATTTCCGGCTGAAGCAGTCCAATATGTAATTGAATATGCCATCTGGTGGGATTATGAGATTGGGCATCTGTATGAGATGGAGCATGTGTGGATATATGTGGGCCATGACGGTGAAGTTGTGGACTGTGAAGCTAGCTTTCATGGCAAAGTGCTGCGGGGTTTGCTGAAGGATCGAGTCAATGTGGTTGGACGTCATGTATGTTTATACTCGCAACCTGGCAAACATGCTTTCTCACCATTGCCGGTTGTATTCGAATTATTACCGGACTTATACAGTGCAGCAGGTGCCAGGGCTGGGTGTGATGGGCTACTTGTGAATGAGTTATTCCGAGGGTATTTTGAAACGAACGAGCAGATCGATGCTCAGGTAATGCGTTATCTGCAAACCCAGGCGTTTGTGCCTGCCATGGAGTTCGAAGAATATCTGTTGAAACCGGAAATGTTTATGACTTGGGACCAATTGTTTGGTATTATCCCGCAGCGAATTAAGTACCGGTTAGTCGAACTGGGGCAGTTGTACGGCACGTAATTCTATTCGTGTGAATCCATAGAATTTATACCAAACTCACTGTAAGAAAATGAAGTGGCACAGTTCGAGAGGAATGAACCGGATTCCACTGGTGATCGTGCGTTCCGTCGACAAAATTGCAGCATACGCAGTAGATGAGATCATTGGGAATCAGGAAGTGGTGATTAAGACGCTTGGTACGTATCTGGGTGCGATGAACCATCTGTCTGGTGCAAAGATCTTGGGCAGCGGAAGAGTTGCACTTATATTGGACGCTTCCTATCTGGTTAGTCATTAGTTGTTAGCTATAGATATTATGCAGGCTGAAGAGCCTCGTCATCCATAACTGGATGGCGAGGCTCTTTGTTGTACTTTTTTGATTATGCTGATTCACGTTTTGAAAATAAGATCCATGAAGCGGTTCGCTGCCAGAGAAATCGGCATATTACGTTTAGTCATAATTCCCACATGGGAAGGGGGAAGCGGAACATCAAGCTGAATTTCGAAGAGAGAACCTTCCTCCAACTCTTTGGAGATGAATTCTCGTGTGACATAGGAAATACCCAATCCCCGACGGGCAAATTCAATGAGCAAATCAACGCTACCGACTTCAATCTCAGGCTTCAACGTGTAATTATAGCTGTTAAACAACTCGGTTATAGCCATGCGAACCCGGCTGTTCCGGGAGAAAAGGATCAGTTGATGCTCAAGAAGCATCTCAAGTGTCATCACTTTACCCTTCAACTGAGCATAACGTTCCCCGGCTACAAAGCAGTCTTTCAACTGAATGCTCTCCCTGACTTCGAGCTGTGGATCAACAATGGGCATCCGAACAACACCAAGGTCGATCTTGCCCTCCTTCAGAAAAGTAATAACTTCCGGCGTCGTTCCATGGCTCAAATGCAGCTTGATGTTAGGGTACAAGGTGTGGAATTCCTCAAGGTACGCCAACATGTAATGTTTGAACAGGGAGTCGCTGCCACCGATCCTCAATTCACCATTGTCGAGGTTCTTCAGTGCGGCCATCTTTTCTTCCGCAAGCGAGATCAAAATCTGGGACTGTTCAATATAGGAGTACAGACTGACACCTTCCTGTGTCAACGCTACACCCTTGGAATTTCGATAAAACAACGTGAGACCGAAGCTCTCTTCCAACTGCTTGATGGCATGACTGACGCTCGGTTGAGTGATATACAGTGCTTTGGCAGCTTGTGTCAAACTGCCTGTTTTGGCGGCCCAATAAAAGACTTTATATAGTTCGTAATTTGTTGTCATAGATGTGGTCTATAGCTCCTGTGAAATATATTAATTACTTGTATGGCTATAAAACGTATTATAGTGTAACTACAACAAAGAAACCAGAGTTACTTGGAAGGAGAACGGTGAGATGGAACCAACTACCATTGTTTTATTTGGTGCTACTGGCGATTTAGCCAAAAGAAAAATATATCCTGCCTTATATAACTTATATCTTGAGCAGAAGCTTCCGGAAACCTTCTCATTGATTGGTCTGGGGCGTAGAGAGTGGTCTGATGAATTCTTTCAGGCACAAGTGGAAAAATCACTAAATGAATTTTCCAGACGCCAAGCTGATCCTGAAGTTGTGAAGTCATTCGTGAAAGCTTTTCGCTACAGTGTATTGAATATAAGTCATAAGGAAGATTATATAAAGCTGTTAGGATTAGTTGAACAAAGAGAAGCTGAACTTGGCATTCCGTCCAATCGCTTGTTTTATCTCTCGGTTGGTCCGGAATTCTTCGAACCCATTGCCGAAAACATTCAAGAAAGCGGACTGGGTTCCACGGAGGGCTGGAAACGTCTCGTCATCGAGAAGCCATTTGGTCACGATCTGCAGTCTGCCAGAGACCTTAATCGCAAATTAAGCGAATCGTTTACCGAGGAAGAAATTTATCGGATTGACCATTACTTGGGCAAACCGATGGTACAGCGTCTGGAGACGTTGCATCAGAGTAACCCGATCATGAAGGCGCTATGGAACAATCGTTACATCTCCAATGTGCAAATTACGGCTAATGAGACTGTGGGTGTTGAAGAACGTGCATCCTATTATGATCATGTAGGCGCAGTGCGAGACATGTTCCAGAATCATATGTTGCAATTGCTCATGATGATGGCGATTCAGCTTCCATACAACAGTACTTCCGAAAAAGTTGGATTGAAGAAAAAACACATCATGGAATCGATCCAGCCATTACAGAAGCAAACTGTAGGTGCAAGCATCATCCGCGGACAGTATGCTGAAGGTAACATTCAAGGCAAACCGGTAAATGCATACGCTGCTGAACCGGGTGTAGCCGAGAATACGATGAATGACACGTTCATTGCTGCCAAATTGCAAATCGATGATTTCTTCTGGCGCGGTGTTCCGTTTTACATTCGCACGGGTAAAAGAATGAAGGAGAAGTCAACACGTATCGTGATTGAATTCAAAGAACCTTCAGGACAGACAAATGTGCTGAAAAACAAGGGCTCCAAGCCGAACCTGCTCGTTATCGAGATGAGTCCTGATCAGAGCATGACATTGCAGCTTAATGCAAGTGATCCTGAGAATAAAGGTGAATTCAAACCGGTTCATATTGATCTTTCTCCGGATAAAGGCGATCTCGCAGAAGCTTACGAGAACCTGATTCGTGATGCTTTGCTCGGGGATCCAACATTCTTTGCCCACTGGGATGAAGTAGAATTGTCCTGGGCTTGGGTGCAACCGATTCTGGATGCATTCCAGGAAAATCTGTTGCCACTACACTTGTATCCTGCGGGTAGCTATGGACCGACTGAATCGGATGCTATGCTTGAAGCAGAAGGTCACCACTGGTGGTTTGATGAGCCGGCGGATCAGGAGTCTGTAGTTACAGATAACATCCCCTTGGCAGTTAATGCAAATCTTTAAACCATAATAAAAAATATATCTGGAGGTAATTCAATCATGAAATTTTTTATCGATACAGCTAACGTGGAAGATATTCAAAAAGCATACAAAATCGGCGTATTGTCTGGTGTAACAACTAACCCATCTTTGGTAGCTAAAGAAGGCGTGAAATTCGAAGATCGTATCGAAGAAATCTTGCGTTTGGTACCTGAAGTTGAGTCCGTTTCTGCGGAAGTGACACCAGATGCCCTTACTGCTGAAGAAATGATCGCGCAAGCAGACGAATTGATCAAAATTAACAACAGCGACAAAAACATCACGATCAAATTGCCGATGACACTAGCAGGACTTGAAGCTTGCCGTTACTTGACCAAAAAAGGCGTGAAAACCAACGTAACGTTGATCTTCACTGTGAACCAGGCACTTCTGGCTGCTCGTGCTGGTGCAACATATGTATCTCCATTCCTGGGACGTCTTGATGATATCTCCGAAGATGGCGTACAATTGGTTGCCAAAGTTGCTGAATTGTTCCGTACACATAACCTGGATGCACAGATTATTGCTGCTTCTGTAAGACATCCGGATCACGTTACACGTGTAGCGATGGCTGGAGCACATATTGCTACTGTTCCATTCTCCGTCATCGAACAGATCTCCAAACACCCGCTGACAGATCAAGGTATGGACAAATTTGCAGCGGACTGGAAAAAAACAGTACAATAATCTATAACCATTCATTCGTTTCAACTTACTATATAAATAATGGAGTATTGGGAGGACATAATGAGTAAACAACAGATTGGTGTTATTGGATTGGCAGTAATGGGTAAAAACCTGGCTTTGAATATTGAAAGCAAAGGTTTCTCGGTAGCGGTTTTTAACCGTTCCCCGGAGAAAACGAACGATCTTCTGAAAGAAGCAGAAGGTAAAAACCTGTCAGGTGCATTCACCATTGAAGAATTCGTGGAGTCCTTGGAGTCCCCGCGCAAAATTCTGATCATGGTTCAAGCAGGTAAAGCGACAGATGCAACGATTGAGCAACTGCTTCCTCATCTGGATCAAGGCGACATTATTATCGACGGAGGTAATGCTTACTTCCCTGACACACAACGTCGCAGTAAAGAGCTGGAAGAAAAAGGTTTCCGCTTTATCGGCGCAGGTGTATCCGGTGGTGAAGAAGGCGCATTGAAAGGCCCGGCAATCATGCCAGGCGGTCAGGAAAGTGCATATCAACTCGTAGAACCGATCCTCACAGCGATCTCCGCTAAAGTTGGCGATGACGCTTGCAGCACGTACATCGGACCTGACGGTGCTGGACACTATGTGAAAATGGTGCATAACGGTATCGAGTACGGAGACATGCAGTTGATTGGTGAAGCTTATCACTTGCTCAAATCCGTATTGAATGTTTCTGTAGAAGAGCTGCATGAGATCTTTACAGAATGGAATCAAGGAGAGCTGGACAGTTACCTGATCGAAATCACAGCAGATATCTTCTCCAAATACGATCCAGAAACCGGTAAACCAATGGTTGACGTGATTTTGGACGCTGCTGGACAAAAAGGAACAGGTAAATGGACAAGCCAAAGTGCACTTGACCTCGGTGTACCATTGTCCATGATTACAGAATCCGTATTCTCCCGTTTCTTGTCTGCAATGAAGGACGAGCGTGTAGCAGCTAGCAAAATCCTGAATGGACCAGCGACTGAAGCGTTCTCTGGCGACAAAAAAGCATTCATCGAGGACGTGCGTAAAGCGCTGTTTGCAAGTAAAATCGTATCCTATGCACAAGGATTTGCACAAATGCGTGCAGCTTCCGATGAGTATGGCTGGGATCTGAAATACGGCAACATTGCCATGATCTTCCGTGGTGGTTGCATCATCCGTTCGCAGTTCTTGCAAAACATTAAAGAAGCATATGACAAAGATGCAGAACTCAAAAACCTGCTGCTTGATCCTTACTTCCAAAACATCGTTGAATCTTATCAAGGCGCATGGCGTGAAGTTATAGCGGCTGCTGTAAAACAAGGTATTCCGGTACCTGGATTCTCCAGCGCATTGTCTTACTACGACAGCTACCGTACAGAGCGTCTGCCAGCAAACTTGCTGCAAGCACAACGTGACTACTTCGGTGCTCACACATTCAAACGTGTGGACAAAGAAGGTTCATTCCACTTCCAGTGGATGGACACTAACGAGTAAATTTCATTCCGAAAATATAGCATTCCTGCAGTTGTCCTTGAATTTAACAATTCAGGGCGACTGCAGGAATGCTTTTTCTCGTTAATGATTCGAATTTGAATATCATTAAATTGTAATAAAATGTACCTAAATGGCTTTTTCAAACAGGTGATCTGACCCTTCAACTACGTTATACTTGTTCAGACGGACCTGTGTCCGTGCTGAAAATTCAGAATACAACTTATTGACGTGGAGGTTAGACCGGGCATGTTTGTATTAGCGGGTATATTGTTTTTGGTAGTATACGGTTTATTAGTGTTCTACATAGGCTGGAGCGGTTGGAGTTGGATGAAACCAGTCGTGTCCGCCAGATTTCGGTGGTTGTATATTATAGCGCTTGTATTCCTTGCCACTTCCTTCATTTTGGCACGAGTATTTGGAAGCATCTCGTTTCTCGGTATCATCGGGTCCTACTGGCTGGCAATCTTCTCGTTATTATTGCTGATCCTGCCCGTCATTCACCTGACGATGTGGCTGCTGAGATTAACCCGTATTCCAAGACATCACACACAGAAGTGGGCAGGTGTCGTTACGCTGGTGTTGTTAGTGTCCACATTAGGTTATGGAATTTTCAACGCCTACACCCCGGTAGTGAGAACATATAATATCCAGATTGATAAAAAAGTAGAAGGTGTAGACAAGCTCAACATTGTCATGGCTGCTGATATGCACTTCGGACTTCTATCTGGCCCTTCACATGCCAAACGCATGGTGGAGGAGATCCATGCACTGAAGCCAGATCTGGTGCTGTATCCTGGAGATATTATTGATGACAATCTGGATATGTATCTGAATAGCGGAATTGCTGACATTATCAGTGACATTCAGGCTCCGTACGGTGTCTATGCTTCGCTCGGGAATCACGACAAGTTCGATGGTCCGATTGAAGATCTGATTGCTGCGCTGGAGAAGAGCAACATGCAAGTTCTGTACGATGACAAGATCGTTTTGGATGACAAGATCACTCTGATTGGACGGAAAGACCGTACAGAGAAGGATCGGGCAGAAGTAGCTGCATTAATGCAAGATACGGACTTGAGCCAACCGGTACTTATGATGGATCACCAGCCGTATGACCTGGATATTGCGGAGCAGAACAACGTAGATCTGGTCGTATCAGGTCACACCCACCGTGGGCAGATTGCACCGGCTCAGTTCATCACACAGGCTATCTACGAGAATGATTGGGGTTATCTGCAAAAGGGTTCCATGCACTCCATTGTAACCTCAGGATTTGGCTTCTGGGGACCTCCAATTCGTACGAGTAGCCGTTCGGAGATTGTACAGATTAATGTGACCTTCAAGCAATGATGAAAGGCCCTTCGAGAGAAGGGTCTTCAGTTTGTTCGAAGCAAGTGATAAGTTCTTGGGTGACGCCGTTTGAATCTGCATCAAAATGTGAATATTAAAACATATGTACCCTTAAACGTGGAAGCTTAGGGAAATGACTCATGTAAGGGAATGAAGTGGAATAGCAGCAGTAGTATTTTTGGGTTGACACCGTTTTCAGGTTATGATAAATTATATCCGAGGCTTGTTACCGGTAATGCGGGCAAAACCACGATGGAAATGATTTTATTATTTCTGTTTTGGTTTTGCCCTTTTTTATTCCTCAAAAAAAACCAGGTGGGTCCATAATGATTATTAAACAGATATTTAATAACAATATTGTCAGTACCGTGGATGACAAAAATCAGGAACTGCTGATCCTCGGCCGGGGTATCGGATTCAAGTTCAAAGCAGGCGATGAGATTGATGAAGAGCGGATTGAGAAGGTATTTCGTCTTCAGGATGCATCGATCTATGAGAAATTCAAATCCATCGTAGCTGAAGTGCCGATTGAGATTCTGCAGGCAACAGATGATATTGTGACACTGGCACGAACGCAATTGAACAAAACCATCAGTGACGGGATCTATGTCTCGCTGTCTGATCACATTCACTTTGCTGTTCAACGCTTGGAAAAAGGAATGATCACTCGCAATCCACTTTCCTGGGAAGTTCAGCATTTCTATAAGGCGGAGTATGATGTAGCCAGAGAAGCATTGACCTTGTTGAAAGAAAGACTGGATATTGAGTTTCCCAAAGATGAAATCTGTAATATTGCATTGCATTTCATCAATGCGGAAGTGAATGATTCCATGAACGATGTCACCCATCTAATGCAGCTGTTGCAGGAGATCATGAATATCATCAAATATCACTTCAACATCGAATTGGACGAAGATAGCGTCAACTATTTCCGCTTCATCACCCATTTGAAATATTTCTGTCAGCGGGTTATTACCCATTCTTCACATGATGATGCCGAGGAGTATTTGTACGAGGTAGTTCGGAAAAACTATCCGGAGACTTTCAAATGTATTGGCAAGATCGAGACTTTTATCCATAAGAACTATCAGTATGACATGACCCACTCTGAGCAGTTATATCTAACGCTCCATCTGGAACGTTTGATGAAAACCAAGCGGGACATGTAGTGTTAACGCGATAGATTAAACCACAATTTGATATCCTATGGGCTTGTTACTGTTCAATCAGGCAATACCCGAATGAGATGGCGCCATCCATATGCGCTAGATTCGTTCGGGTATTTTTTATTGGAAAAATGAGGAGGAAAACATCATGAAACATCAGGAAACGGCACAGGAAATCATTAAAGCCGTTGGGGGAACAAGCAATATTAACTCGGTGTATCACTGCGTCACACGTTTGCGCTTTGATCTAAAAGACAATGAGAAAGTCGACAATGGCTCACTCAAGAAATTGGATAAGGTCATGGGAACAAATATTTCCGGCGATCAATTCCAAGTCATTATCGGTAATGATGTGGCAAAAGTGTTCGATGCCATGGTGAAGGAAAATCCGGCAATCCAGCAAACTACAGAAAATAAAGAGCCAAAGTCGGATAAAAAACAAAATGTCGTGCTGAAAATTTTTGAAACAATCGCAGGTGTCTTTGCCCCGATGCTTCCAGCGATTACTGCGGCAGGTATGCTCAAGGGATTACTTGCGCTATTCGTGTCCGTAGGTTGGATGTCTGCTGGAACGGATACGTATCGTATTCTTTCAGCCATCGGTGACGGCGTATTCCACTACCTGCCTTTACTGATTGCAGTCAGCGCTGCTCGTAAATTCGGCAGTAACCCGTTTGTTGCGATTGCACTAGGTACTGCACTGATGTATCCAGACATGACAGCATTGCTATCTAGCGGTGAATCGGTTGGATTTTTGGGAATCCCGGTTACAGCTGTAAGTTATGCTTCATCGGTTATTCCGATTTTACTCGCTGTATGGTTGATGTCCTATGTTGAGAAATGGGTTGACCGCGTGATCCCTGCTGCACTCAAGCTATTGCTTGTGCCACTGATTACCTTGCTTGTTATGGTTCCGGTGACGCTGATTGCAATCGGTCCATTGGGTACATTTGTAGGTACCGGATTGTCTGGCGGTATCAACTGGCTGTTGAATGAAGGCGGATTGATTGCAGGTATTGTTCTGGGCGGTGCGATGGCGCTCATTATTATGACAGGAATGCACTATGCACTTGTGCCGATCATCCTGAGTAATATTGCCACACTGGGCTTCGATAAATTCTTGCCATTGACGTATATCTCCAATATGGGTCAGGCCGGAGCGACTTTGGGCGTATTCTTCCGTGCAAAAGACAAAAAGCTTAAAACCGTCGCATTGTCCACGAGCTTTACAGCTCTGATGGGTGTAACCGAGCCAGCAATGTACGGTGTAAACATGAAATATAAAAAACCGTTTGCCGCTGCGATGATTGGTAGTGCAGTAGGTGGCGGATTCGCTCTTGCTTTTGGAGCCAAAGCGTATGTGCTTGCGGGTAATGGGGGTCTTCCAGGTCTGCCAGCCCTGATCGGACAAACCTTCTGGTATTCCTTAGGCGGTATGATTCTTGCCTTTGTAGTTGGGGCAATTATGTCTACTGTGTTCGGGATCAAAGAAGAAGAAGGCGACGCAGAGGCGTTGGCTCAATTCTCACCGGGTGCTTCTACAGCACCAGCAAAAGTAGTTTCCAACGATGCAGCAACCGTAAATGTGGACGAGATGGGCGCTCCAACACCAACGAGTGATGCAGTAGCTGTTGCACCGATGACAGGTACATCGATTCCGCTTAAAGAAGTCAATGATCCAACATTCGGTGATGAATTGATGGGTAAAGGTGTAGCATTTGTTCCAACGGTGGGTGAATTGGTTTCTCCAGTGACAGGTACCATCATGAATGTGTTCAAAACGAAACATGCGATCGTTGTCCGCAGTGATAACGGAATGGAATTGCTGATTCATGTTGGAATTAACACGGTGAAGCTGCGTGGACAGTACTTCGATGCATATGTTGCTACAGGAGCACGTGTACAGGCCGGAGACAAGTTACTCACATTTGAACTGGCCGAGATTGCAAAAGAATACGACATTACAACCGCCATGGTTGTTACTAATACGGCTGATTACAAGGCGGTTTTACCTGTAAAATTGGGTGAAATCACGATGGGTGAAGACGTCTTGAAAGCTGAAATCTAAACTGTGTCTTCGGACTAAGGACAATATCAACAAAAGAAGGAGAGATACGAATGATCAATCGACAAGGGTTTCCAGAAGGATTTCTATGGGGCGGCGCTATTGCCGCCAATCAGGCTGAAGGTGGATTCGACGCTGGCGGCAAAGGATGGTCCACAGCCGACATGGTTCCTTATTTTGAGAAAAAGGACTACACCAATCTTAGAGAACTGATGCATGTTACCAGTGCAACGGTTGAGAAAGCAATGGCACATCACAGTGCAGAAGGTTATCCGAAGCGTTACGGGATTGATTTTTACCACCGTTTCAAAGAGGATATTGCGCTCTTCGCAGAGCTGGGCTTCAAGACATTCCGTCTGTCCATCAACTGGCCGCGTATTTTCCCGAATGGTTATGATGCCGAGCCGAATGAAGAGGGACTGCGCTTCTATGACGAAGTGTTCGATGAACTCCGGAAATACGATATCGAACCACTTGTAACCCTCTCGCATTATGAGATGCCTATGGCACTTGTCCTGAAATATAACGGCTGGGCTGGTCGCGAAGTGATTGGACATTTTGTGAGATATGCGGAAACCGTGATGACCCGGTACAAGGACAAAGTAAAATATTGGTTGACGTTCAATGAGATTAACACAACCATTATTGAACCTTTTACAGGTGGCGGTATTATTGAAGATCGAGTTGAGAACACGATGCAAGCTTCTTATCAGGCACTTCATCATCAATTTGTAGCCAGCAGCCTGGTGACAGAGAAAGCACGTCAGATTAACCCGAACTTCCAGATCGGATGTATGCTTGCTCGCATGATTCATTACCCGGCGACGTCGAAACCAGAGGATGTGCTGCAAGCTCAGATCGATAATCAGCTAAACCTGCTGCATACGGATGTACAAGTTCGCGGTAGTTATCCAACGTTTATGGCTCGGTACTGGGCAGAGAACGGGATTACGATTGCCATGGAACCGGGAGATGAGCAGATCTTGCGTGAGCATACGGTTGATTTCATCTCGTTCAGTTATTATACATCCCTGGTATCCGCAGTTAATCCAGAGGAATATGGAGTAACTGGAGGCAACCTGTACAGTACGATCAAGAACCCGAACCTGGAGCGTACGGAATGGGGCTGGCAGCTTGATCCGATCGGTCTGCGCGTTGCATTGAAAGAGCTGTATGATCGTTATCAATTGCCACTGTTTGTGGTGGAGAATGGCCTTGGCGCGAAAGATACGGTTGAAGCAGACGGTTCCATCAACGATGATTACCGGATTGATTATCTGAGAAAACATATTACACAAATGAAAGAAGCCGTTATGGATGGTGTAGACCTGATGGGATATACCAACTGGGGAGCGATTGATATCATCAGTGCATCCACTTCGGAAATGTCCAAGCGTTATGGCGTAATCTACGTGGATCAGGATGACAACGGACAAGGCACATTGAATCGGTATAAGAAAAAGAGCTTTGGCTGGTACCAAAAAGTCATTGCCTCGAATGGCGAGAACTTGGAATAGATCAGAAATTTGAATAGATCAACCTATATAGGCACCCCGGGCGTCGCTGGTATTATGGCGCCGGGGCGCCTTTTTTATATGATTGTGTAGTATCCTCATCAACGCTATTGGCATTTCAAGGTAAAAAAGATGACTACATAACATTCTGGATGGTATACTGTGTTCGTATTGGGGGAGGGATAACCATGAAGAAGCCTATTATTGCTGTAGATATGGATGACACGATATGTCATCTGGTCAAGCGGGCTATATATCACAACAACCTCAACTTCCCGACCCATCCGTTGCGCTACGAGGATATGATCCATTGGGATACATCCCATTTGCGTCATCCGGAGAGCACGCATGATGTATTCTATGGTCGGCCGGGTCTGTTCGAGGAATTGGAATTATACGATGAGTATGTAGTAGATGAGATGCGAAAGCTGAACGATGCTTATGATGTTATTGTTGTGACGGCAGCAGAACCAAGAACAGTCGTTGAGAAGTGGAACTGGCTTCAGCAGCACATGCCTTTTATAAGCGCAGAACAGTTTATCACATGCAAAAGAAAAAACCTGCTCAGCTTCGATCTGCTCATTGATGATGGAGCACATAACCTGATTCCCGCGCATGAGGATGGCAAGAAGGTCATTTGTATCCCGCATCCATGGAACATACAGGAGCGTGAGCGATACAACTTTCCGTTGATGTCTTCTTGGAAAGAGGCCAAGGCTTACATAGATGAAGTGTTACAGGTTGTCAGTGTCTGAAACGTTAATTTTATTGTCCAGAGCGCAGTGCTCTGGATTTTTTGCGATAAGCCAGTGGCGTTTCGCCTGTTATTTTTTTGAATGCAGCGTAGAATGAATCCATATCCCGATATCCCACAAGCTCTGCAATCAGGCTGACTTTGTGCCCTGAACTCTTAAGCAATTCGCAGCTTTTTTGTATACGAAGATGTTGCAGGTGGCTGCTAAAGGTCTGTCCGGTATGCCGTAGAAACATTCGTCCGATCTGCTTTTCGCTCCAGCCGGTTACACGTACGAGATCTGACATTCGAATACGATTGCTTACGTGTTGTTTGAGATAATGAAGAATGTACTCAAAATCGGTGGAATGGATTTCTTCATCATGAACCTCTTGATTGAGTTGTCTGTAGGTCATCAATACCAACTGGCTTACAAGGGTGTATAACATGGTAGACGAACCGATTCCCGGAACGGAGGATTCTCGATACAGCTTCACCATTAGTTCTTCAATCTGGTCGTTGTGATCCACAACGGATATATAAGGAATCTGATTTTGTGCCAGATCCATCAGATGGTGAATGATTTCTTTTTCCTGAATGACGGATGTCAGGGTGTTGATCAATTCAGCATTAAATAGGCAATTATATAGAATTAACGGATGCTCGGTTACGTTGGTGCTCACAGGACGGAAAACATGAGGGACACCGACAGGAATGACAAATAGCATCCCTTTCGTCACCGGAATGATATCTTCACCGATATGATGAAAGCCCTTTCCTTCCGCAACATAGCTATATTCAATAAAATCATGTGCGTGAAATGGAAGTACAAAATCTTCAGAGCAACGATTGACGAAAAGCTGCAGATGGTTATGCAGAAAGTACTCACTTTTCATAAGTTGTACAGATGAATTCACAAGTAACCTCCTTGCAGAGATGGCTGAACTACCGGATGAAATAGTCCTGATTACCGGGTATTTACGACAACAGGATCGATATAATTATATCGTAACCCCGAATGGGAAGCCAAGATGGAAAGGACGATATGCTGATGTTCAACGTTAGTCACCTTCGTTGCGAGTACAAAATTAATCCGATTGGTCTCGACGTAAAATCACCGCGTTTAAGCTGGCAGCTGCAATCCGATCGTCGGAACTGTATGCAATCGGCTTACCAGATTCAGCTGTCGTTGACAGAAGATTTTAAAGTGATTACATGGGATTCAGGAGAACAAAACACGGATCAATCCATACATGTGGAATTAAACTATTTTCAGCCTTCTCCGCGAACGCGATATTACTACCGAATTCGGGCCTGGGATGATGAAGGAAAGGAATCTGGTTGGTCCGAAACGGCTTATTTCGAGATGGGACTGATAGATAGCAACAACCGATGGAAAGCGGAATGGATTACAGCTCAACCAGCGGACGATGCGGAACGGTCATGCCCGCGAATGCGCAAGCAGTTTAATGTGAAACAACCAGTTACGTCTGCCAGAATATATGTGACAGCACTTGGATTATACGAGTTGCATATGAACAACACAAGAGTAGGAGAAGATTATTTTACACCAGGCTGGACTTCTTATCGTAAACGATTACAATATCAAACCTATGATGTAACACACCTACTTCAGGATGGGCAGAACATATTGGGCGCTTATCTGGGTGATGGTTGGTACCTAGGATATCTTGGCTGGAACAAAGAACGGGAGATATTTGGTTCGACATCTGCATTGCTGTTGGAATTGCATATGAAATATGCAGATGGTTCGGAGGAATGGATTTTATCTAATGGGGATTGGACGTCTGCTCCAAGTGCCATTCTCATGTCGGACATCTATATGGGAGAGACGTATGATGCGCGACTGGAGTCCGATTGGTTGGATTCATCTCAGACGAATTGGTCACCCGTGAACGTACTGGAACATCCGAAAGATATCATCGTTGCGCAGGAGAACGTACCCGTTACCCAAGTCGAACAGCTACAGCCAATCGCATTGTTAACAACCCCACAGGGAGATCGTGTAATAGACATGGGGCAGAATATGGTGGGATGGGTGAGATTCAGCCTTCAAGGTGAGGCGTGTCATACGGTTGAGTTGCATCATGCAGAGATATTGGATCATGAAGGCAACTTCTACACCGATAATCTTCGCGCTGCCAAGCAGTGTATTCGCTACACCTGCAAGGGGGATGGAGTGGAAACATTTGAACCGCATTTTACGTTCCAAGGGTTCCGATATGTGAAGCTGGTTGGCTTCCCGGAACACGTTCCTCTGGATGAATTCACCGGAATAGTGCTGCACTCGAATATGGAGCAAACAGGTCAGTTTTCATGCTCCAGCCCACTGGTGAACCAGCTGCACCACAATATATTGTGGGGGCAAAAGGGGAATTTCCTTGATGTGCCGACAGACTGTCCACAGAGGGATGAACGGCTCGGATGGACCGGCGATGCGCAGATGTTTGTCCGCACGTCGTCTTACCTTATGAACACGGCTCCCTTCTTCACTAAATGGCTGCGGGATCTGGAAGCGGACCAGGGAGAAGATGGCGGTATTCCATTCTTTGTTCCGGACCTGAGAAGTTCCACGTCAGAAGGATGGGGAGACACCAGTCATTCTTCTGCCGCTTGGGGTGATGCAGCAGTCATCTGTCCATGGACAATCTATGAGATGTACGGGGATGCCAGGTTACTGGCCGAACAATATGAGAGTATGAAGCGCTGGATTGAATACATTCACGTACAGGGTGACAATCCATATCTGTGGAACACGGGATTCCACTTTGGCGATTGGCTGGGACTGGACTCCAAGCCCGATAGTTATGTGGGCGCAACGGACACGGACTATGTAGCAACTGCATTCTATGCCTATTCGGTTTCATTAACTCAAAAAGCAGCTGAGGTCCTTGGAAAGACAGACGATGCTGAATATTACAAGCAATTGCATACGAACATTGTTCATGCGTTTCGAAATGAATTCGTGACTCCAGCTGGCAAAATTGCTGTTCCGACGCAAACAGCGCATGTTCTTGCGCTTCAATTTGACCTATTGGACGCCACTGCTCGTACTCGTACTGTTGAACAATTGGCAAAACTCGTGAAAGAGGCGGGCAATCATCTTACTACAGGATTCGTGGGTACACCTTATCTGAATCCGGTACTGAGTGATTCAGGTCTTCACGACTTGGCATATACATTACTTTTTCAAGAGGATTATCCGTCCTGGCTGTATCAGGTGACTCAAGGTGCAACGACTGTCTGGGAACATTGGGATGGGATCAAAGAGGATGGCCGTCTCTGGAGTGCTGACATGAACTCATTCAATCACTATGCGTATGGTGCGATTGGGGAATGGTTGTATCGTTATGTTGCGGGAATCCGGTCCGATGAGCATCAGCCAGGGTTCCGAATAGTGCATATCGAGCCGCAACCCGGACCGGGACTGGATTGGGTGGAAGCGAGTCTTGAGACGATGTATGGTCAGGTCGCATCCAGTTGGCACCGACTGGCGGATAACGAAATGGAGATACGGGTGCATATTCCCGTTAATACGAGAGGCACGGTTCGTTTGCCTGGAGCTGGTGGTCAATTGATTCTGGAGCAAGGGAAACCTTTGGAACAAGTGAGTGAAGTTCAGGATATTCGAAGTATTGGAGACGATACCGAAGTCACACTGGGATCTGGAAGTTACCAATTCACTTACAAATACTTTAATGCGGGGAAGGAAGAGGATGCGCAAGAAGCCAGATTGACAGAGTCTGTATAATAAATAGAATAAGCAGAAAGATGTACATTTGAAGAGGGTCTGCTCACACGCAGATCCTTTTTCGAACTTTCCTTCAAGGTGAACAACGAAAGGAGCATAACCATGGCAAAACCTGCATTCAAAGATGCACCTTTACGTCGTGAAATTGAGGATCTGGCTAAGCAAAAGGATCACCATACACTGGCCTGTTGGGCTGCGGAGTGTGCTGAACGTGTCTTGCATATATTTGAGGCGCAGCAGCCCGAGGATCGCCGAGCCCGTAATGCCATTGCCGCAGGACGCGGTTGGATCCGTGGTGAGATTACCATGGTTGATGCTCGAAAGGCGGCTTTTGCAGCTCATGCTGCTGCACGGGAAGCCGATAATGTCGCTGCCTCTGCATCATCTCGTGCGGCGGGGCATGCAGCTGCAACTGCTCATGTGAAGGGACATGCGGTACATGCTGCAACGTACGCAGTGAAAGCTAACTTTTATGACTGTCCGATGGAAGAGCAAAAACAGCGTATCCTGGAGGAGAGAACGTGGCAATATCAATATCTGTTGGGAGGGAATACGGACCATGGGCAAAGAACACGTTAGATTAATTAAACCATCACTGTCGTATAAGGAAGCCTATTTGGCATTTTATGAAGACTGGGTCAAAAGTGGAGAATTGATGGTACCTTGGGTCATTTCCAAAGATCCTTACGCGTACGAGGAGATGTTGGCGTTTTTGCAGCGCAATGAACAAGGGATCGACATCCCGGAAGGCTGGGTCAAAGATAGTACATATTGGCTGGTCACTGAGAGTCAACAAATCGTGGGTGCTGTGAATATAAGGCATGAGCTTAACGATAAATTGTTCAACAGTGGAGGACATATTGGGTATGGCATTCGTCCGGGGGAGCGGCACAATGGCTATGGTTCCGAAATTCTCAGGCTTTCTTTGGAAAAAACGAGAGAGCTTGGAATCACCAAAGTATTGGTCGTATGCGATGCGGTTAATGAGCCTTCTAGAAGGGTTATCCTTCGAAATGGTGGCATTCGGGATGAAGACTATGTGGAGTCCAATGGCAACGTTGTTGAACGATTCTGGATAGAAAATGTCGAATAATGATGTAATATAACGAAAATAATATGGATTATGATTGTATTACCCTCGTGTGCTGATTAAAATGAAGCATAGAATCTGGATTGCGGCCGGAAACTATCATCCCATATCAGGCACAAGTGAGGTTATCTTTATGAATCAACCGGTTAATCGGCCCCGGCGAATTGAGTATCTGGATCTCTATCGTGCTTTTGCCATCATGGCAGTGGTAGCTATTCATGCAACTTCAACAGCAGTCGCGCATTACCCCAAGCACACGTTAGATCATGATGTGTATTACTTCTGGAACACGTTTCTGCAATTTGCTGTTCCAGCGTTTCTGTTCCTGTCCTCTCTGGTCTTGTTCTACAATTACAGTTCCAAGAAGTATGAGAAGGGCTGGATGCAAGCATTTTATAAGAATCGATTATTCTATGTATTTGTACCCTATGTCGTATGGTCTCTTATCTATTTTGCCATCAAACAGCTGCTTGCGGGTAAAGAACCTCTGACACATGGTGTTCAGTTTGCCCAACAATTAGTGATGGGAACCGCTCATACGCACTTGTACTTTTTTCTGATTATTCTTCAATTCTATATCGTTTTTCCATGGCTTCTGTCCCTTACACGCCATCGTTTGTTTAATCGGTACTTGCCATTATTTTTTATTGCGGGCCAAGCGATCTTCTATGCACTACATTTGCAGTTTCACTTCGAACGGACAGGCAGTTTATTACCCAGTTATCTGATCGTGATTGGATTTGGCGCATGGGTTGGGTTGAACTTTGAGTGGGCATTGAACAAACTGTATACTCACCGTTATGTGCTCATAGCTGCGTTATTATGTGGGGGTACCATTTTTATATATGGTAATGCTTATATCAAAACCGCTTTTGCTGCATACCCGGTTATTATCTATACCGTGCTGTTCCTGTTCCGAAATTTGTTTACCTTGTCAGCCTGCCTGCTCCTGCTGATCTTTAGTGAACGAATCGGCACAGGAAAACATACCGAGGTTCGAAAAGCTACGCGTATTCTGGACTCCTTGGGTACAGTTGCGTTCGGAGTATTTTTAATGCATCCACTTGTACTGCTCTTCTGGAGACGTGAATTCACAGATGAACTGGCTCGGCACTTTAGCGTAGGCATCATTCTATCTTATGTTGTGGCGCTCCTGATCTCATGGATCTGCGCGATGGGATTGCGCCGGATGAAGTGGGGATGGGTACTGATTGGACGTTAAGTTAAATTAAACATATACAAAATTAAGATAAGAGTTTTCAAGCCCTCACGCCTTAGGGAATCACTTGAAACCTCTTTTTTATTTGCGCTAAAGAAGGTATCATAAAGTTTAATGTCCATAAAATTGAATTAATGGAATGACACTACCTCGTCAGGAGTGATCGAAAATGAAATTAGTGATTATTTTTGGTCCGCAGGCTGTGGGCAAGATGACGGTGGGGCAAGAACTGGAGAAGATAACAAAGCTAAAATTGTTTCATAACCACATGACCATTGAATTGGTGTCTCCTTTCTTCAGCTATGGCACACCACAAGGCAAAAGACTGGTGAGTCTGTTCCGGCAGGAGATTTTTGAAGAAGTGGCAAAGAGTGATTTGCCGGGTCTGATTTTTACATTTGTGTGGGCTTTGGACGCGGAGTCAGATGGTGAATACATCCGTAAGATCAGTGAGTTGTTTACATCTCAAGGGGGTCAGGTCTGTTATGTGGAACTGGAGGCCGATGCATCAGAAAGACTAGAGCGCAATAAAAGTCCGCATCGTCTGTTACATAAACCAACCAAGCGTGACATTGCGTGGTCTGAGCGAGATTTGCTTGATACGATGAAGCATTATCGATTGAATTCGGAACCTGGAGAAATCACACATGAACACTACGTACGGATTGAGAACACACACAAGAGCCCAGATGAGGTGGCAAAGTTAATTCAGGAACGATTTAATTTGTAATCTGAGAAACGTCTATTTTAGCAAAGTAGATACTTTATATGAGAGGGGCATTACATTTATGTACTTTGTATATTTTTGCTCATAGGACTTGTTTTATGTTATCTGATCCCATTCGGTCCGATTTTGGCTGGGGGTATTGTTTTCGCACTTGTGATAGATCATTACCGTCAGACGATGCATATGCGTGAAGATATCCGAGACATCAAGAATCATCTGGGGCTAATGAACAAAGGGAGGCGAAAGAGTACGAGATGGATAAGCAATTTAAAGATGTCGATCAATTGAGCTCAGAAGAAATGAACATTATTAATCGAAGAATCGAAGCGGAACTGGAGAAAGACAGCAAAAACAATAAACCGTAAATCCCTGTAAAATAATTCTTGATTTGCTCACTCCTGTGAGTATATTTACCTAGATCGGGAGTCATGCTAATTCGATATTAACTTTTTGTTGCACTGTGTAGAATTTTGTAATATTATGAGGAAAGCGCGTACAACATATCGGGTTGTAACTGTTGAATCAGGCAAAGCCGTATACCTTGAGAAAAGGGATTGGTTTGTCTTTTTCTGTATATTGGAGTGATAAAGTGAAAATCGAGAAGGTGCTGAACAATAATGCTGTAGTTGCAATGAATGACGAGCAGGAAGTTATTATCATTGGCCGTGGGATTGCTTATCAGAAGCGGGCGGGTGATATGGTTTCCGAGCAGCATATCGACAAGATATTTACTTTACAGAATGAAGATATTCAGGAAAACTTCAAGGCATTAATCTCAAGCATCCCTCTGGAATACATGAAAGTATCTGAGGAAATCATCGCTTACGCCAAATTAAAACTTGGCAAGAAACTGAATGAGAGCATCTACTTGCATCTCACAGATCATATTCACTTTGCCATTGAGCGGTATCGCAAGAATCTGCCCATACGCAACGGGTTAATCTGGGAGACAAAGCAGTTATACAAAGAGGAATACGAAGTCGGAATGGAAGCGCTCAACATGATCTGTGATCAGTTTGGTGTGATCTTGCCCGAAGACGAAGCCGGTTTTATGGCACTTCATTTTGTAAATGCAGCTTTGAACGAGGAAATGCCCAACATCAAGAGCATGACGCAGGTCATGCAGGAAATCTTGACGATCATCAAGTATCATTTCAAGATTGATTTTGATGAGAACTCACTGACATTTTATCGCTTTGTGACGCATTTGAAGTTTTTCGCCCAACGTTTGGTGAAGGGGAAACATTACAAGAGCAACAACGACGATGAACTGTTCCTGATGATTCAGAAAAAGTATCCAGCAGCGCACAAGTGCTCGGAGAAAATCAAGAAATTCATCGAAAGCAACTACACGTATCAACTAACTGACGAAGAAATGATGTACTTAACGATTCATATTGAGAGAGTTGTGAATGCAACTTCTGAATAATCCCATAGATCAGCTTGCAGGGTTGCAACCACTAGGGCAAAACCTGAACGATTGAATAACAGAACATGACCGTTAACCGGCTGTTCCGTATATTCAGATGTTCAGGTTTTTTTATTCTCTCCAATATGCTTCGAATCCGTGTTGATTCAGAAAGGAAGAAATAACTTCATGAAACACGAGCAATTAGCCAAAGACATTTTTTCTGGCGTTGGTGGTAAACAGAACATTAACAGCGTGGTGCACTGCGCGACCAGACTTCGTTTCAAATTAAAAAATGACAATAATGCCAAAACAGACGAACTCAAAAATCTGCCTGGAGTCATAACAGTAATGCAAAGCGGTGGGCAGTACCAGGTAGTCGTGGGTAACGAAGTGTCTGATGTATATAAAGCCTTGCTACAGGTTGGTAATATGAGTGCTGATGAACCGGTCTCAAGTGATGATGAGTCTGAATCTTCCGGTAAAAAAGAAAGTCTTCTGGGTCGGTTTATCGACTTGATCTCGGGTGTATTTACACCAATTCTCGGCTTGCTAGCTGCAACAGGGATGATCAAAGGATTCCTGTCCATGTTTACTTCTCTCGAATGGTTGGACCCGGCTTCAGGAACATATCAATTGTTGAATGCTGCAGGAGACTGCTTGTTCTACTTCTTCCCAATCTTCTTGGGTTACACCGCAATGAAAAAATTTGGTGGATCTCCATTCCTGGGGATGGCCATCGGAGCTTCGCTGGTATATCCGGCCTTAACAGGTCTTAGCGGTGGAGAGCCATTGTATACGCTGTTTGCAGGCACGTTGTTTGAATCACCGATTCATATCACGTTCCTGGGTATTCCTGTTATCTTGATGAGCTATTCCTCATCCGTAATTCCGATTATTATTGCTGCTTATTTTGGAGCAAAAGTAGAAGCTTTCTTCAAAAAGATCATTCCGTCTGTTGTGAGAACGTTCCTCACGCCATTCTTTACGATTCTGATTGTTGTACCAGTAACATTCCTATTGATTGGTCCAATCGCGACATGGGCAAGTCAGTTGATTGGTGCCGGCGTATCGGGCATCTATGACTTGAGTCCATTGGTAACCGGAATTGTTGTTGGTGGATTGTGGCAAGTATTGGTCATCTTCGGATTACACTGGGGAATCGTACCAATCATGTTGCTCAATCTGTCCACGCTGAAAGCAGATCCGATTCTGGCAATGATGTTTGCTGCTTCCTTTGCTCAGATTGGTACTGTTCTTGGCGTCATGCTTAAAACAAAAAACACTAAACTCAAATCACTGGGTGTTCCTGCCTTCGTGTCCGGGATCTTTGGGGTAACTGAGCCAGCTATTTATGGTATTACATTGCCATTGAAGAAACCGTTCATTATGAGCTGTATTGCTTCTGCAGCAGCTGGAGGTATTATTGGATTCGCAGGTTCCAAAATGTTTGTATTTGCTTCCGGTATCTTCGGTGTTCCGGCGCTAATTAGTCCGACAGAAGGGATTAACTATCAATTCTGGATGGCCATGATTGCGACAATCATTGCTTTTGTATTAGGTTTTGTTCTCGTGTATGTTTTCGGGTTCAAAGATCCTGCTAATCCAGAGGCTGCCAAACAGACTCCAGAGCCGGTAAAAGAAGAGAAGGCTGCACTTGAGCCTAATCCAAATAATCGCTACGAAATTTCCAGCCCGATGACGGGTGATGTGGTTCCGCTGCAAGAAATTAATGATGCCACATTCGCTGGTGAGCATATGGGTAAAGGGATCGCTATTCGTCCTACCAGTGGAAGAGTAGTATCTCCAATTAATGGTGTTGTGCAGACGATATACCGTACCAAACATGCGATTGGACTTGTAGATGATCAAGGTGTAGAGATTCTGATCCATATCGGTCAGGATACGGTACAGCTTAAAGGTCAGCATTTCACTGCACATGTGAAAGATGGAGATCGCGTGAATGTTGGCGACCTGATCGTTGATTTTGATCTGCAGGCTATTATTGAGGCAGGATATGAGACCGTAACTCCGATTATTGTAACGAATACTGCTGATTATCTGGACGTGGTCGCAACGACAGAGCGTAAAGTGCAAGAGAAGGATAAATTGGTTACCGTTATTAGCTAATTCTGTTTCAGGTGCAGGGACAATTTCGATTCATTCGAAGTTGTCCCTTTTTTTCATTTCCGGTAGCTTCGATATATGTTGTAATATCTCAAAAATAAGTGTTGCAAATGTAGTTCAGATGTACTATGATGAGTTCAAGAAGTAAGCGCATACATTAATCGGATTGTAACTGTTCAATCAGGCAATTCCGACCTTCCTCAGCTTTGAGGATATGGGATGCAACTTACCTTCGTTATCCAAATAATTAAATACCAATGTGTACAGCCTTACAGGGTTGCAACCGTTAAGGGCAAAACCTGAATTGCTGAATAACACGACTGATTTCCGGACGATCCGGTATGTTGTGTATGTTCAGTGGTTCAGGTTTTATTTGTTTCAAAAGTCATAGGGAGTCTACTTAGAGAGGGAGAATTACAATGAGCAACTACGATCAATTGGCTAAGGACATTCTGTCACGTGTAGGTGGTCGCGAGAACGTAAACAGTGTATTCCATTGCGTAACAAGACTGCGGTTTAAACTGAAAAATGAAAGCGTAGCCAAAACGGAAGAACTTAAAAATCTGCCAGGTGTTATTACCGTCATGCAAAGTGGTGGACAATATCAGGTCGTTATCGGCAATGAAGTGCCGGATGTATATAAAGCAGTCGTTAAAGTGGGGAATTTCCCAAGTGAAGGACAAGTTGAAGAGGAAGCGGACAACTCCGGTAAAAAAGTAGGCTTGTTCAGTCGCTTTATCGACATGATCTCGGGTGTGTTCACTCCGCTACTCGGTTTGCTCGCTGCAACGGGTATGATCAAAGGTTTCACAGCCATGTTTTTATCATTCGGATGGATTACAGATACCTCCGGAACGTACCAATTGTTGAATGCAACAGGTGACTGTCTGTTCTACTTCTTCCCGATCTTCCTGGGTTATACTGCAATCAAGAAATTTGGCGGTTCACCGTTCCTGGGTATGGCGATAGGTGCTTCATTAGTTTATCCTACGCTGTCCGGTCTGACTGCTGGAGATCCACTATACACCCTGTTTGCAGGTACATTGTTTGAATCACCGATTCACATCACGTTCCTGGGTATTCCGGTTATTCTGATGAGCTATTCAACATCGGTTATTCCAATCATTATTGCTACATTCTTCGCTGTTAAAATTGAAAGATTCTTTAAAAACATTATCCCTAAAGTCGTTAGCACGTTCCTTGTTCCATTCTTTACTTTGCTCGTTATCGTTCCGGCAACATTCATTCTTATTGGTCCAGTATCCACTTGGGCAGGCCAATTGATTGGTGCAGGAGCAACAGGTATTTATGATTTAAGTCCAGTTGCTACAGGTTTGATTATTGGTGGATTGTGGCAAGTGTTTGTACTGTTTGGTCTTCACTGGGGACTCGTGCCGGTTATGCTTCTCAACCTGAGCACATCCGGAGCTGACCCGGTGGTTGCGATGTCTTTCGCCGCTTCCTTTGCTCAAACAGGTGCTGTACTTGCCGTAATGTTGAAAACCAAAAACACGAAATTGAAATCATTAGGTATTCCTGCATTCATCTCGGGTATCTTCGGTGTGACTGAGCCAGCCATCTACGGTCTGACACTTCCACTGAAAAAACCGTTTATCATGAGCTGTATTGCAGGTGGTATCGGTGGCGGTATCTTGGGATTGGCCGGTTCGAAATTATACATCTTTGGTGGACTAGGAGTGTTCGGATTCCCAAGTTTCATTAATAAAGCAACAGGTGTTGATTCTGGTTTCTATATGGCTCTGGTTGCATGTGGTATCGCGTTCATCCTTGGTTTCATTCTGACGTACGTGGTTGGATTCAAAGACAAAGTGGAAGCTACTCCAGCTCCAACACCTGTGCTTGATCCAAATCCGAACAGCAGATACGAAATTGTAAGCCCAATGGCTGGTGAAGTCGTTGCACTGAACGAAATTAATGATGTAACGTTTGCAGGTGAGCATATGGGCAAAGGGATTGCAATTCGTCCAACCAGTGGTAGAGTGGTATCTCCAATTACAGGTATTGTACAAACCGTATATCGTACCAAACACGCCATTGGTCTGGTAAGCGATGATGGTGTAGAGATGCTGATCCATATTGGACAGGATACGGTAAAGCTGAAAGGTGAACATTTTACAACCCATGTGAACGATGGAGACCGCGTTAATGCCGGTGACCTGATTGTTGAGTTTGATCTGCAAGCCATTAAGGATGCAGGGTATGAGACGGTTACACCGATCATTGTCACTAATACTTCGAAATATCTGGACATTGTAGGAACCAAAGATGCATCCGTTCATGAGAAAGATAAATTGATTACCGTATTAAGCTAATTGAAATTAAAGATGGTTAGGAGGAACTGCTCAATGAATGAAAAGTGGACAGCCTTCCCGGAGAATTTTCTCTGGGGAGGAGCAACGGCAGCGAATCAACTGGAAGGTGCTTATCTGGAAGGTGGCAAAGGGTTAACAACCGTAGATTTGATTCCGATTGGTGCCAATCGATGGAATATTGCTTTGGGTAACCTGGATTCGTATGAACCAAAAACAGGGGAATTCTATCCTTCACATGAAGCCATTGACTTCTATCATCGATATAAGGAAGATATTGCGTTATTTGCAGAAATGGAATTCAAGTGCCTCAGGCTTTCCATTGCCTGGGCACGGATTTTCCCTAATGGCGATGAAGCGGAGCCGAACGAAGCAGGATTGCAATTTTATGATGATGTCTTCGATGAATTATTAAAATACAATATTGAACCTGTTGTGACGATCTGCCATTTCGATGTACCTGTACATCTGGTGGAAACGTATGGCGGTTGGAAAAATCGCAAAATGATCAGTTTCTTTGAGAAATATGCGACAACGTTATTCAATCGATACAAGGATAAAGTAAAGTATTGGATGACATTTAACGAAATCAATATGTTGCTGCATCTTCCGTATATCGGAGCGGGTATTGTTCTTCAGGATGGTGAAAACAAAGAACAGGTTCTGTATCAGGCAGCACATCATGAATTGGTAGCGAGTGCACTTGCTGTTAAGGCTTGTCATGAGATCATTCCTGGTGCACAGATTGGTTGTATGTTAGCAGCTGGAATGGTCTATCCATACAGCTCTAACCCGGACGACGTGTGGAAGGCCATGGAGAAAGATCGTGAATCGTTCTTCTTCATCGACGTGCAGTCGAAGGGAGCATATCCGGGTTATACGAAAAGATTTTTCAGAGAAAATGACATTCGGATTGACATGCAACCGGAAGATGCAGATATCTTGATGCAGAACACGGTCGATTATATCGGTTTTAGCTATTACGCAAGCCGGTGCACCAGTACAGACCCTGAGATTTTGAAAGATTCGACAGAAGGCAATGTATTTGGTTCGGTGAAGAACCCTTATCTGCAAGCATCCGAGTGGGGATGGACCATTGATCCCAAAGGACTCCGTATTACATGTAATCAGCTTCATGACCGCTATGGCAAACCTTTGTTCATCGTAGAAAATGGACTTGGCGCTACAGATGTATTGCTGGACAATGACTCCGTTGAGGATGACTACCGCATCGAATATTTAAATCGTCATTTTGCCGAGATGGCTGAAGCGATTCAAGACGGGGTAGAGCTCTTGGGTTACACAAGTTGGGGGCCGATCGATCTGGTCAGTGCGGGTACTGGAGAGATGAAGAAACGTTATGGCTACATCTATGTAGACAAAAACAATGATGGTACGGGCACACTTCGCAGAGTGAAAAAGAAGAGTTTTCACTGGTACAAAGATGTCATTGCGAGTAATGGCGCACAATATTTCTGATAGAAGGTGTTCGACGTTATGTAAAAGACAAAGAGCAGTCTCGTTATTACGGGATTGCTCTTTGTTTATGAGGGAATGAATTTGACCCATGACGTAGCTATTAGATATAATAAATAAATCAAGAGAATCTTGTCACTTAAGAAGGGGGAGCATCCAATTATGAAGAAAAAATCGCTTGCGTTTATATCTTCGGGATATGGATACTCCACTGCTGTCTTTTTGTAGAATTTTTTCCAAGGATGAGGTCTGCCCAAAATCGGAAGAAAACTATGAAATAACGCAGAAAAATCTTAGGAATGACGAGGTAATCATAATGAAAAACGACAAAATTACTAGAACAAATCCATCCAATATGCCAGCTCCAGTAGGACAGTACACGCATATTACAAAAATCCCAAGGAACGCAGAGCTATTTGTAACTTCGGGTCAGATTGGAGCAGATCCTAGCGGACGCTTTCCTGACAGTCTGAATGAGCAAGTCACTAATACATTCAATAATATTAAAACAGTGCTCGAATCTGAGCGTTTAGATGCTGAACATATTATCAAAGTGAACGTATGGGCTACCGAGAAAATTGATTGGGATTTCTTTTATGCCGAGTGGGGACAGTTATTCGGTAATGATTATCCTGCAATGACAATTGGATATATTACGGAGTTGGGTCTGCCAGAGATAAAAATTGAGATAGAGCTTTGGGCAGCACAAGTTTAACATCGAATACATTTCATCCAAACCAAGGACATCTAACGTATAGATGTTCCTTGGTTTTTTTATTTTTTGGAAAATAGAAGGGTATGCTCGCTCTATGAAATCATGAGTAAAAAGTAGGTGCATTATGGTACCTGCAAGCTCTGACAGGCATTGAGTCGTCCATACGTCCAATAGATTCCGGAGCCTGATACCGGATCAGAAGCGAAGCACAACGCATCCCGAATCTGAGCATTGGTTTTCCCTTGTGCAGCGAGAAGTGCAGCCACTCCAGCCACATGGGGTGCAGCCATTGATGTTCCGCTAAGATAGGCATAGGAGCCACCCAGGTATGTGGATAGAATGGTATCACCTGGTGCAGCCATGTCCACCCAAGGGCCATAGTTGGAGAAATTGGATTTGAGATCGGAAGAATTGGTTGAAGCGACGGCAATTACGTTGGGATAAGATGCGGGTACGATGGGGAAAGAAGTGTTGTCATTACCGGCCGCAGCAATAATCACGGCTCCACGATCCCATGCATATTGTACGGCAGCTTGAAGGAAAGCATCTCCCATCGGGCCACCTAAGCTCAGGTTAACAACCTGAACACCATTATTGGCAGCGAAGACAAGCCCGTTACCGACATTGCCTACCGTTCCTTGACCGTTGTTATCCAGTACACGGAGCGGAACGATGGATGCGAGCGGTGCAACGCCTGCGATACCCACACCATTGTTGGTGACGGAAGCAGCGATCCCAGCTACATGGGTGCCGTGGCCGTTTCCGTCCTCGGGAATGTTATCATAATCAACATAATCGTAACCCGGGAGGAGCTTGGAGGCTAATTCCGGATGATTCAGCTGTATACCTGTGTCGATAATGGCGATTTTGACAGAGCTGTTGCTTTGCGTAATGTCCCATGCAGCGGGTGCATTAATTTTTGGCAGATTATACTGATAAGGAAAGAATGGATCATTAGGAGTGAAGGATGCCTCAACGAGGTAATTCGGCTCTGCATGTTCAATAAGCTCATGACCTTTGTAATGTTTCAGCATCCGGTGCATTTTTTTGCGGGATTCCATGCGGTACCAGCCTAAATCTTCATAGGTCTCAGCGACCTTACATCTCCCTTTTTTGTGCAAAGAGTGCATCTCATCCTCGGTTGTATTTTCCTTGAATTTGATTAGGAGCTGGTTTGGCGCGTGAGGATGAAACTGACTCTCTGCCTGATGGTCCAGATAACGATACACGTACCCGATTGCAAGCAAGATGGTAGCAAAAATACCTAACCATAACCACATGAGCGTTTCCCCCTCCAATAGAGATTAAGACACGCCTTATCGTATGCCAACTCTATCAGACTGCGCGGGCACTCTTTCAATTTGGATAGTAGTGTAGATAGATTGATTGGGCGAGGTAATTTCGGTAAGATGAAATGAAGAGAGCGGATCTGGCGTGAAACAAGATCAGGAAAGGCCGGAAGGCAGCTTTCAATACACAGGATAAGGAACGTGGATTTTTTGACACAACTTCAGATACCGACAGTAGTACCTGTTCAGGCACATCAGATTCATGATGCGATTAATTTTGCCATGCGTGTACGCAGAGAAGTGTTTCCCATGATGGATCATACGAGATTACCTGTGGACTTTGAGCAGTTCAGAGAACACTATCTGGGCTCCGACGATGCGATCTTTCTCGTTGCAATGCTGGGTGATGTGAACATCGTCGGCTCTATTGGGATTTTGCCATATGATGGACGTATTGAAGCCGTGCAAGGTCGATATGCAGCTCAATCGGCTGCCGAAATAGTAAAATGTTATGTAGATCCCGCGTATCGTAGATTCGGTATTGGTTCGATGCTGGTGAACGAACTGGAGAACGTGGTGAAGGATATGCATTATTCGACGTTGTATTTGCATACACATCGCTTCTTGCCAGGGGCCGTGGATTTCTGGAAACGTCAGGGCTACACGATTATTAACGAGCAGGATGATGACTGGCAGACGGTACATATGGAGAAGTTGGCACGTAAGTGACTGATTTCCGTTACCTCCGTCCTATCGCTGGTGGCTTCTGAATTATGGTGAAGCGATGTTAAACGGGACAGAAATTCTGACCATTACATCTCCAGAACACCGAGAGTATACGGACGCTGACATTTTGTATAGATACCGACTTACCGATGAAGACGCGAAGAAGGAACGGAAGCTTCAGCTGTTTGTACCGGACGAGGATGAATATTACTATTTTGATACGCGGACGGCTGATCACCTTGGGGAGTACAAAGTGATGCGTTTGGATTACTTTAATGGAGAACCTGAAGTGTACGCGGATTCTTTTACCGGATTTTTGGAGATGTTGATCGATCAGCGAACACCTCGGAATCGGTAAATTGGTATTAAAAACAGAGACATGACATATATGAGATACATGATGGGGGCATAAAGAGATGCAAGAAACGAACCGGAAAATTGTTTTCATTGATATTGATGGCACATTGGTTGACGATGACGGAAACATTCCGTTGTCAGCACAGAAGGCTTGCAAACAGGCAAGGGAGAACGGACATCTGCTCTATTTGTGTACAGGTCGCTCCAAGGCAGAGATCTATGATTCCATCTGGGATGTCGGATTTGACGGTCTGATTGGTGCAGGCGGAGGCTATGTGGAGTTTGGCAAGGACGTGCTTTATCACAAAAGGGTAACAGCGGAAGATGTTCGCCATATGGTCGATTTCTTCAATGAACACGGTATTGACTTCTACCTTGAATCCAATTCGGCATTGTATGCGAGTAACAATCTGCAGTCTCATTTGGAACGCCGCATCTACGGTGATGTGGAGAATGATCCTGTAGCCAGAGAGAAGAAGGAACTGAAGCCGCACCCGTTTATTGCCGGATTGACATATGGAGAGGCCGATCTGTACAAGAATGACGTGAACAAAGTATGTTTCCTGGAGAACTCAGTTATCCCGTTCGACCGAATTAAGCAGGAGTTTGCAGGTAAGTTCGAAGTTATTCAATGCACCGTGCCGATCTTTGGTGAAGGAAGCGGTGAACTGATGATCCCTGGTATTCACAAAGCCGTTGCGATTGCAGATCTGTTGGAGCATCTAGACATGTCCCAGGAAGATACATTCGCCATCGGCGATGGCATGAATGATGCGGAGATGCTGGAATTTTGTAACGTCGGAATTGCCATGGGCAACGCGAAGCCTGGACTGAAAGCCATTGCGGATGACATTACTGGATCAGTTGAGGAAGATGGCTTGTATCATAGTTTTGTGAAGTATGGTTTGATTGAGGGGTAAGTAAACGAGTAGACTCCATGAAGTTTGCGTACAAATTAGCAGAGTTGTGTAAATTCTTCAAATTTGCTCCTCTCTGTCCGATATATAATAAGTACACCTATGTGATCAGAAAGTGAAAGGAGTGCAGAACATGGATATTGCAGCTTTATCAATGGCGATGAGCCAAGCTTCAGTAGTGCAATCGGCCAGTTTGCAAGTGATGTCAATTACAAAAGACATGGCGCAGCAGCAAGGCCAGCAGATGGCGGAAATGTTAAAGTCAGTACCTGCTCCTCACCCTAATCTGGGTGGCAGTCTGGATATTTCAGTATAGGCAGATTAGAAGGATGCATTCTTGTGTAAACATTGCAGCAAGCAAAGCCCAAACAGCTCCAATTCTAACGAATTGAGGCCGTTTGGGCTGTTTATTTTTCAATCCCACGGCTAAGCACGGAAGGGCTGAGAGCGAACCCCTGCCTAGAAAAAATCAGATGGGCATGAACCGAGCTCTGTAGCAACTGGATATTCAACTTAACCTAAGGTATAGACACTAAGCAGTCTGTACGAAAAATAGTCCATCCAATGGCGCTTCAGCAGAGGCGGGACCTTTTCGCAAAAACAAATAACCATTGGCATCGGAAAGTCCCAATATGTCCTGATAGGACTCGGGGAAATCTGCGGAATAAATCTGGCATACCAGTTGATAATGAGCTAATAAATGTTCAATCCCATTGACTCCGTTGGATAAAGTTGAAGAAAAGAACGAAAAGGCAGGGAAATCCTGCTCGGCTAATGACGTTTCTGAGAGATTCACTCCACTTAAAGGGATGCACTCTACAGGGCCAACAGAAGTGTGCTGCTGTGAGGTTATAGATACGTACGTGTAACCAGCCAGGATATTTTCGTTCCATTCCAGTTCATCTCCCGTATATGTCACCTGATCCAGAAAATAATCAGAAGCCGAATACGTAGAGAAGACCGAGATATACATGTCTGCTGGCAGAGACGGGATAGGAACATGCTGCAATAGTTTTTTGCAATCGATGGAGAACAGATGCATCAGAGGCTGGCCCTCCGGATTGAGCGGCCAATCCTGAATGTATGCCTGTTCTCCACCAATCCACATACCAGAATTCTGGTTCGGATCATCAGGATCAACTGTAATTTGAGTCACGTTGTACATGGAAAACTCCTTCTTTTCTCGTAATGTCGTGCTCCGTGTCATAGTACCAATAAAGTACAAAACGTATTTTTTGAGTGAGTTCATTATCTTTTTGCTTTTTTATGTACTTTCGGTTAACAATCCATTGCTTCGTTACATTATAAGTGAGATGATGTGGAATGAAAATCAGTACAAGGTACTAACTCGTTGCACGAAGCGAATGAACGTACCAGCACTTAAAGAACCAGTGGCAATACTATAGATGAGAAGCGGTGAAACATGTTAATTAACAAATACATAAGTGAAACGGGATTCTGCTCCCGTCGGGAAACGAACCGATTAATTGCAGCTGGACGCATAACGATCAATGGCAGAGTATGTGAAAAAGGGGCAGATGTTGAACCACACGATGTGGTACTCATTGATGGCAAGGAAATTCCTCGTAATGAGAGCGAACCTGTCTATATTGCTCTAAATAAACCCATCGGTATTGTCTGCACCGCAGCAGAACACGTAGAGGGGAATATCATCAAATTTATGAATTATCCTTCTCGCATATTTGCCATAGGCAGGCTGGATAAGGCATCTGAAGGGTTGATTTTGCTAACGAATGACGGAGGCATTGTGAACAAGATGATGCGTTCGGAGCATAATCATGATAAAGAATATGTAGTGACTGTAGACAAACCCATAACAGATGAATTTGTACAGTCCATGTCCGAAGGAGTTGAGATTTTGGACGTGGTGACCAAGCCGTGCGAAGTGTATAGGCAAAGTGAGGATGTATTTCGTATTATTTTGACACAGGGTCTCAACCTGCAGATCCGCAGAATGTGCAAAGCTTTGGGGTATCGCGTGTTGAAGCTGGAGCGCGTCCGAATTATGAATATTACGCTGGATCAACTGGAGCGGGGACAGTGGCGTCATCTGGAGCAAGAAGAACTGGAGATTCTGCTGTCTCAATTAAATGAGATAAAATGAGTTCTGCTGCATGTCAACGCAACGGTGTTCAGTCACAATGAACGTTTATAACAATAAAAAAAGAATCAGACACTAACCCCTACGTGGATTAGTGTCTTTGTTGTTGAATGGGTTACCTTTTTCGCTCTGAAATGTAAGATCCGAGTAAGGTTAAGAACGCCCCGAGTATGATCACCCAGGTTATCCTTTCCTGAAGAATTAGTGCAGATGACACGACAGTAATGACAGGCACCAGATAGATGTAGACACTCGTTTTGATAGCGCCAAGAAGATTAACGGCTCGGTTCCAAGTCACGAAACACAATGCGGAGGCACCCAGGCCGAGGTAGAGAATATTGGATAGATTGGCCAGATTCGTGAAGCGTCCGAGATCCCAATTGAATTCAAATAGGAACAGAGCTGGTAACATGAAGATCAGGCCATAGAAGAACACTTTGCGAGTCGCCCCAATGGTGTGATAACGAAGCTCGCCAATTTTACGCATCAACACAGAATAAATTGCCCATACCGCAGGTGCTATGAAAGCAAGCAGATCACCTAGCGGATTGAGTTGCAGAATGAAACTGCCGTTCAATGCGATGAGTATGATGCCGCTCAGGGCAATCCCGAATCCGATGATAAAGCGGTGAGTTAACTTTTCTCCATCCAAGAAAAAATGTGCGAGCACAGCGGTGAAGAATGGGGCAATGGAGACAATTACACCCACATTGGAAGCCGTTGTGTACACCAGTGCCACATTTTCGATGAGAAAATATAACGTCACTCCGCATATGCCTGCTCCGATAAATAACCATTCTTCTCTGAATGATGCGATCCGCAGTGAACGTGGATAGATTAGTAACAATACCAAATACCCGATCAGAAAGCGGAAAAATAGAATTTCCACTGGAGTAATTTCAATCAACAGAACCTTGGTCGAGACAAACGTAGTGCCCCAGATCAGTATAGTAAACAAAGCGAGTAAATGTCCGGTAGAGGCTTTCGTGTTTTGATGGCTAAGATGGCTTATCATACGATGTTATCGGTGGTGCGTTTCGGTTCTGTGTCATGATTGAAGATACGTCTGTATTGCTTGGGCGTCAGACCAATCAGTTTTTTGAAAAAATTCGTAAAGTGGCTTTGGTCACTGAATCCCGTCTGCGCGGCCACTTCAATCGGAAGCTGGCCTTGTTCCAACAGCCGTTTGGCTTGATTAATACGAATTGTCTCCAAGTAGCGGTAGGGTGATATCCCTTTCTGGCGAGTGAATAAACGCAGCAGGTGGTACTTACTCATCTCCGTCAAGTCGGCTAGCTCGTTCAACGAGATGCTCTCCATGTAATGAGATTCTATGTAATCACATATGCGTCTGATCTCAGTAGTAACATCCTGTGTTGCAACGGGTGGTTCAGCATCCGAATAATCTCTTAGCAATTGATCCAGCAGAAAGAGTAACAATTCTTCTTTGCAAAAATCGGATTGCTCCTCTAGAATCATCTGATGCAGCTCGTGTAGGGAACCCACAAGTTCACTTTGGTAGAGAACGGGGGATGTAAACCGTGGCAAGTAAGCTTGTCCAGTAATCTCTCTCACATACTCTCGCATAACTTCAGGCTGGACGTTGATACAGCGATAATCGAGGGTTCTTCCATCGACCTGTTCGCAGGCATGTGGATCATGTGGATTAAAGACAATCATGTCACCACTATTCAGAATGTATTCTTCGTTGTTGCAGACGAGGTGTCGCTTACCTTGCTCAATAAATCCAATGACATAATAGTCATGAAAATGATTGGGGAACTTCTGCATAATGCCTTCAAATTGATAAGCTTCCAGCTGTAGATCAGTATCAAATACAACAGTTCGAACTTCCCGAGTCATGATGCACCTTCTTTCTTGTATGTTAACGTCATTATAGGATGTAAAGAAGGGATTTTCTTGAACGATATTGCTATTGCTTCAAGTGTTTGATCGGACAGATATCTCCAAAAACAAAATACCCGCAATCCACGGGGGAAAGCGAGCCCTTTGCTTAGTATAGTTGATTCACGAGTTCAAACCTATATATTATGAGACTAAATGTTCCTGGAACAATACGTACTTATTTTTTAATGTAGTGTAGCTAGTGCTTCAGGTGTAAAAGGCTGAATCTCGGATACGCGGCCTTCGCGTATTTTTGCAGCCCATGCCGGGTCACCAAGGAGTGCACGTCCTACAGCTACCAGATCAAATTCCTGATGATCGAATCTCTTCATAAGTTCGCTCATACCTGGATGCTTTGCTTCATCGGCTCCAGCTTCAGGCTCGTCTGGCATACCCACAGAACCGACTGTAATGGTGGTTTGACCACTTAGCTTCCGCACCCAACCTGCAAATCCTAGATCAGATCCTTCGAACTCGGGCTCCCAGAAGCGTCGTGTCGAGCAGTGGAAGATATCTACACCTGCATCAACCAACAAGCTGAGGAATTGTCCCAGTTGTTGGGGTGTGTCGAACAATCTGGCTTGATAATCATTCATCTTCCATTGGGAGATCCGCATCGCAATAGGAAAATCAGGACCTACCGCAGCCCGAACTGCCTTAACAAGTTCAACTGCGAATTGAGTACGTTTCTGAAGGTCGCCACCGTAGCGGTCCGTTCTTCTATTCGTTGTTTTCCAGAAAAACTGATCGATCAGAAAACCATGAGCACCATGGAGCTCAATTCCGTCAAAACCAATGCGTTGTGCATTAACAGCTGCATCTGCATAAGCTTTAATTACAGTTATAATCTCTTCTTCCGTCATAGGCTCACTTACCTGATTACCTTCTATATCAACTCCCGATGGACTTAGAGATGCAGCTTCCGGGTGTGGTTGAGATCCTGAAGGACGAACGATTCCCATATGTAAAATCTGAGGGAAAATCTTGCCGCCGGCGGCATGGACTTGTCGCACCGCTTCAGCCCAGCCTTGAAGAGCTGCTTCTCCATACATATGAGGGATTCTAGGCTCACTTGATGCAGATGGATGTTCAATGGTTGCACCTTCTGTAATAATTAAGCCAACACCTTGCTCCGCGCGTCGACGATAATATGCTGCTACATCGGCTCCCGGGATACCATCCGGGGAAAAAGCGCGGGCCATGGGGGACATGACAATTCGTGAGGACAGGTTTAATTTTTGAACGGTGTATGGTTGAAACAGAAGCTCCGTAGAAATTACCTTATGTTGTTGATTACTCAAACTAAGCACCTCCATTATTTTGCACCTTCAAGCGGGTACGAGTGCAATCTTAACAAGGTCTATTGGCATGCTCAACCAACAATCGGAGCATTTTGTTGCTTAAGCGAAAGACTCGGATTATTGTATTGTGTCTGTACACGTGCTTTTACTTGTTGAACAAATAGCACTTATCTATAATGAAGGAGTCTAGCCAAATTTTTTGTGTACGAAGGAGGATAGGGACATGTCCGGTGTATTGTCTCCAAACTCGAATGATCCGCGTGTAATTCGCACGCGCCAATTAATTCTTGATGCGTTTTTAAACCAGTTGAATCTTAAAAACTTCAATAGTATTACCATTCAGAATATTACAGAGCAAGCCACAATCAACAGAGCTACATTCTACGCCCATTTTCAGGATAAATATGCGCTGCTCGAAGCTTTGTTATCGGATGCTTTTATGGAATATGTAACGAAAAGAGTGGATTCGGAAGCTCGATTGTCAGCCGAGACCATGCAGCAACTTATATATTCGTTATGTGATTACCACGTATCAAGCAATGAGTGTATTAAAAAATATGATACAGTTGCACCAATTATTGAAGAGAATATCAAAACGCAGCTGGAGCAGTTTCTTCTTCAATTCATGCTGCAAGGAGCGAGAGAAGTAGACCTTAAAACGCTGAAAGCTACTGCGACCATGTTAAGCTGGTCGATCTATGGAATAACGTATCGCTGGAATATCGAAGGAAGACAGGAATCCCCGGCTGATTTAGCCAAGAGAGTGGTGCCTTATATGATGGGCGGATTGGAATTATTGAATTGACTTCAGTTAACGAATTTGATTCGGAATGCACAATAGGGGGAATAACAAGATGTTTGAACATTTAGTTGTTTTTAAATTTAACGATAAAATCACATTAGCCAAGCAACAGGAACTGGTGGCGCAGTTGCTCGCGTTACAGGAACAGATTCCGGGAATTGTCTCGCTGACCGCGGGAATCAATACTACGGAAGAAACGGATCGTATCCAAGGTTACACGATTGGCTTGCGAGTGACTTTTGAAGATCAGGAGGCATTGCGCGCTTATGGTCCACATCCAGCGCATCAGGCTTTTGTAGCTTCGCTAAATGGTTGGGTGGAAGATGTTATTGTGGTTGATTACCTGATCTAAAGCTGCGATTAAAGCAAAATAGTGAAAGGGAAGGGGGACTTACCATAAAGACGAGACATCAAGAGGAGTAATTCAAGATTGAATCATATATGTGCATCGGAATCGTGACTTAAGACACTGTTACATCTAGTCCAAATTTCCTGTTGATGCTATAATTCATGAGGTATAAATTTCCTGAAGGAGGTCTAGTGGGAAGGGTATTATGTTGTGCATGAAAATAAAATTTTAAAGGATGTGCAGTGTTGAAGGGGAAATCGAAGACAAAGAGTTTAGCATTAATTTTATTCATTGGACTAGTGACTATTGTGTTATCTGCGTGTGGAAAGCCGATAACAGAAGAACTGTATTCAGAGACTGTCTCTCAGGATGTGAAGACTACGACTGAACTTACACAAGAAGATAAAGATTTCTATAGCATGGCAATTGAGTTTGCCAGCAGCGAAAATACAGACCTCTCGTCACAAACAGTGATCCAAATTATAAACGATGAAAAAGATAGACAGCGGAAGATTGAAGAAGAGAAAAAAAAGAGGCAAGAAGAAATTAAACGAAAACAGGAAGAAGCAGAAAAAGAAAAACAAACCCAATTAAAAGTTTTGAATGATTCATTAAGAGTAGGCTTACTCAAAAAGAGTGTGATTTTCAAAGATACCGATAAGTGGATTTTTAAAGACGTCATTAACATGACGCTTGACATTGAAAATACATCTGACAAAAAGGTGAAAGGGTTCCAAGGTCTCATCACTTTTAAGGATATGTTTGATAATGATATCAAATCACTTAATGTAAAATACGATGAAGCCATTACATCTGGAACATCTACTACATATGATGGTAGTTTTGAAGTAAATCAATTTATAAAAGATGATATTGAATTTAGGGATACTCCACTAGAAAAAATCACAGTTGAATTCGAGATGGATCAAATTATTTTTGATGATGGCATTACGATAAAGCGTAGCGATATTGAATAACCTATGGCAACTGAGGCGTAAGTGAGGAGTCTAAGCAATCTCTGATCTATATCAAGTGATAGTTAAAACGGTGAGCATATCAAGTTAACATAGTGGTATATGCAACCTTTGTTATTTCAATTCTATTTTATCCCCAAAAAAGGAGCGTGTCATCTTTGAAAAAATATCTTTTGACGTGCATGGCGTTAATTATTGTGTCAGTTGCATGTGTTTCACCCGTCTTTGCTGGATTTAGTGATGTAGAAAATAATCGTAAATATGATTGGGCCAGATTGTCCATAGACGAAATGAATAGTCGCGGGATTCTAACTGGATATCCGGATGGTTCATTTCGCCCAGAGCAGTCCGTAACTAAAGCTGAGTTTACGGTTATGGTTTACCGTTTGTTCCCTATGCTCCGCAATTTGGAATCTGCTACGATCTCGGGGGTACCTGAAAGCCATTGGGCTAGCAAAGAATTCGCTGAGTTGTACAGTACAATCCCACCTATCTTTGCTGCGGATGTACAAAATTATGCTGATGATAGTTACAGTTATAAACCGGAGAAAGAGATGTCTCGTTGGGACGTGCTGATGACATTAGATGCATTGTTTAATGATATGAATTGGCCGAGAATTAATGATTTAACTACGTCGGATTCAGTGAAGCAACTAGCCAAAGTAAAAGATGTTCCGAAGCCCCAGTTTGCATCCTACATGGAATTCGAGAAGAACGGGCATCCTGAGTCCTTGATGACAGCAAAGTTGGCCTTGATTCGGGAGGGAACTAAACTTGATTGGGCGAGTGAGTTAGAGTACGTGAAGGCCCGGGCCTTATACCGTTTTATGAAACTGGGAATCATTACACCGGACACCAATGGTTTATTCTACCCTGACAGATCGGTCACGCGAGCAGAGACAGTTACCATTCTCAACCGAATGTTGGCAGCTGCTGGTGAGGATTACGCATACCAGAAGGTTGAGGAGCCATTATCCGGCGCTTACCTCTTTCCAGGTGTGTCTACCGGATTTGGGACAAACATATTCTATATTGAGCCTGAAGAAACGATTATTCTGAGTAAATCTCCTGAGTTCTCTCCAAACCCTGGGGAATTCCTAACGAAGGTGGCTATTAGAATTGAATCCGATGAAGTCGTGGACGTTTACGTGACAATAAATGGTCAGAACATTAAGTATACCTTTGAACAATTAATGGATACTACTAACAGAGTCATCTTAGATGTAACAGATGTGACGAATTTTCATGTCCACGGTAAAGCCCGGTACCCTGAGCGTTTGAAGGAAGACAGTAACAACGAAGTGATGATTTATATAGAGGACCCAAAAACGGGGAATTTATAAAAAAAGAGAATCAGGTACCTTTTTCATTGTTTTATAAAAAACTTCTTGAAGTTTTCTTTAATGGTAGGTACAGGAGTTCAGTTGGAAGGGACGCCCTCTAAAAATAAAACTGTTCATCTTGAGACCTAAGTCTCAGGGGGAGCAGTTTTTTTTCCCAACAACTTGTGCGCAGGGTACTGCCCTCCAAACTAGGGTTAAGGATATGTTTTGGGAAATAATATTTCGCTTGCTGATTCCACCTGGGGTTGTGCTAGCTAAGTGGATCTATTGGAGATTAAAGATGAATTGTCGAGAATGCTTGTGTCAATTAATATAACGCGACATAAACAGTTTGAGATTCCTTTTTGTACAACACGCCCAATTTAAGTTGAACTCTTTATCTCCTATAACAATTCTATGTTATGAATCATGGAACTTCCCTGAATAGTTTATATAATGTGAATCAACATAACATGATTTTGCAGCGGTTCGGTTGATTCTAATTTCAGGGGGGCAACGTGAGATGAAAGAAACCAAAAAGATGAGAATTTTTTCACTGGGGATTCAGCACGTATTGGCGATGTATGCGGGAGCAATTCTGGTACCTTTGCTTGTGGGCAGAGCACTAAATTTGACTGCAGAGCAGTTGGCGTATCTGGTATCCATTGACCTGTTAACGTGCGGGATTGCAACATGGCTTCAGGCTCGGAAAGGGAAGTACTTGGGTATAGGTTTGCCGGCGGTGCTTGGAAGCTCTTTTGTAGCGGTCACACCCATGATTGCAATTGGGTCACAATACGGGATTCCAGCCATTTATGGCTCCATCATAGCAGCGGGAATATTTATCGTCATCTTTGCCGTATTTTTCAGCAAAATCGTCAAATTGTTTCCACCAGTCGTTATAGGTACAGTGGTGACTATCATCGGTCTTGCACTAATCCCAACAGGTATTAAAAACATGGCGGGTGGAGCAAACAGCGAGAATTTTGGAAGTTTGGACAATTTGGCGCTTTCCTTTGGCGTATTACTTTTCATTCTGATCCTGAATCGTTATGCTCGCGGTTTTGTAAAATCCCTGGCTGTTCTCCTTGGTATTATCGTGGGGACCCTCATCGCAGCCTTCATGGGAAAAGTGAATTTTGCCGCTGTACAGGAAGCCTCCTGGTTCCATTTGCCTCAACCCTTCTACTTTGGATGGCCAACCTTCGAAATCGGCCCCATTATTACAATGATCATTGTAGGTACGGTGGTTATTATTGAATCAACAGGTGTGTTCATGGCTTTGAGCAAAATCTGTGATCAACCGATCAACGAAAAAGATCTGGCACGGGGATATCGTGCAGAAGGTCTTGCGTTTGTCCTTGGCGGCATATTCAATGCTTTTCCATACAATACATTCGCTCAGAATGTCGGTTTGGTTCAGCTCTCCAAGGTGAAAACGACCAATGTGGTTGTTGCGGCTGGAGGTATCCTCATCTTTCTCGGACTTATTCCCAAAGTAGCAGCTTTTGCAACCATTATTCCGAGTGCTGTATTAGGCGGAGCGACTGTCGTACTGTTCGGAATGGTCGTCTCATCCGGGATCAAAATGCTGCAAAACGTCGACTTCGGCAAACAATCCAATCTGTTGATCGTGGCTTGCTCCGTTTCACTTGGACTTGGTGTTACCGCTGTACCCGATCTATTTGCCCAGCTTCCTCAAAGTATTCGCATCATTGTTAGCGATGGTATTATCACGGGAAGCCTGTCAGCGATCCTGCTCAATGTTTTCTTTAACCTCGGTTTCAAAAATAAGAGTTTGCCAGTACAGCCTGCACAGGCACAGGAAGTACACACATAATTCTTGGAATAACAGACATGTCATCGTGTAAACGAAACAGATCCAAGACGGTTTTCTGGGAAGTGGAATGAAAGGCAATGACTCCACTTGGCAAAGAAACCTCTTGGACTTTTTGTGCTTACTATTCATGAGAAATGCAAAAGGCATGCAAATATGCTAAAGTTTCATCAAGAACATTTTATATGTTCCTGACATTACATTGAATTTCCATGCGACTACATAAATGAGCATTGGTTCACAAGGCTACAATATAACCAAGGGATATCCCTGGGTACAGAAAAGGAGTTGTGATCACCGTGCAACAAGAGACGTTAAACAAAGGATGGAATCTGGACAATAGTTATGCGCAGTTACCGCAACCTTTTTTTACAAGCCAGAGCGCAGTACCTGTTGAATCACCGAAGCTGATGATCTTCAATCGATTGCTTGCATCCAGCCTGGGTCTGAATGTGGAATCTCTTGACAGTGATGAAGGAGCGCAGATTTTTGCAGGTAACCTGATTCCGGAAGGAGCCGAGCCTTTAGCTCAGGCCTATGCAGGACATCAATTCGGCAATTTTAACATGCTTGGTGATGGACGGGCTTTGCTGCTGGGAGAACAGATTACGCCACGTGGTGAGCGAGTGGATATCCAGCTGAAAGGTTCAGGAAGAACACCCTACTCTCGTGGAGGAGATGGACGTGCTGCTGTTGGGCCCATGTTGCGAGAATATATTATTAGTGAAGCGATGTATGCACTGGGTATTCCAACAACCCGAAGTCTAGCAGTGGTATCTACCGGAGAAAACATTATCCGCGAAACAGAACGGCCTGGGGCCATATTGACCCGAGTGGCTTCCAGTCATATCCGAGTAGCAACCTTCCAGTATGCAGCCAGATGGGGGTCTATCGACGATCTTCGGGCGTTGGCTGATTATACGCTGCATCGACATTTTCCTGATGTCGCTCAAGCTGAGAATCGCTATCTTTTGCTCCTACAGGAAGTGATTAAGCGGCAGGCAGCGCTCGTTGCCCAGTGGCAGCGAGTTGGTTTCATTCATGGCGTGATGAACACGGATAACATGGCGATCAGTGGTGAGACCATTGATTATGGCCCATGCGCCTTTATGGATGCTTACGATCCTTCAACGGTATTTAGTTCCATTGACACGCAAGGTCGGTATGCTTATGGTAATCAGCCATATATTGCAGGATGGAATTTGGCTCGTTTTGCCGAGACACTTCTGCCGCTATTGCACGAAGATGAAGAACAGGCCGTGCAACTCGCTCAGGACACCATCGCACAATTTTCGGAATTGTACCATCATCATTGGCTTAAGGGAATGCGGGCCAAACTAGGCTTGTTGAATGAAGAGACTGAAGATGAAGCCCTGATCAAGGACCTTCTTGAACTCATAGAGAAGCATAGTGCAGATTACACGAATACATTCTTGGCATTGACCTTTGATCATTCGGAAGGGACAACTTTGTTTGGCACGACAGAATTTGCTGAATGGAATGAGCGGTGGCAAGCAAGATTGGACAGACAGCATGGGGAGAAGGAAGTCTCTCGGCAATTGATGAGAACGAGTAATCCAGCAGTGATTCCTCGCAATCATCGAGTCGAAGAAGCACTTGATCGAGCGGAGAATTACGGAGACCTTAGCGTGATGGAGAAGCTTCTGGCTGTTCTTTCCGATCCGTTTGCCCACTCACCTGAACAGGCTGAATATGCTGAACTGCCTGCACAGTGCAATACTTCGTATCAGACTTTTTGTGGGACTTGATTGAACAATATGAAGAAGAAAAGGCTGCCTTGGGCAGCTTTTTCTTTATGTCATCGACGATAAAATCCTCGTTCGCATTGAATTAGGAGAATGTCATGCAATAATTAGAGAAGAAGTGATTACTTTTTATAGGCAGGTGCATTCATGTCCAACATGCTAAACAAACAACAAATGGCAGAAATCCTTTTTGAGTTGTTAGAGCGAACAGCTTTCCATAGGGAACAGATGGAGAACTATGTTAACCGCTTATTTGAGCCCTTTAAATCGGATGGTGTCCCCTATGTAGAGACTGGAAAAGATACATATATCGTTCGCATATACGAACGTGGTCTCGTCTCGTTGGAGAAACGGATAAAACAGTCAGATGAAGTTATCTACTGGTTACTGGAGGATATTATTTTCACCGCGACGCATGTAGAATTGATGGAAAGACATGGCGTGGATAATAAACAGACTCATTTAAACGATTCAAATGAAGTGATGAAGGATCTGAACAGGGGCGTTCAGGAAGCCTTCCAAAAGATCGGTGATCCTTATCTATACTGGCATATGACGAGTAAACGACAGGAGCTTGAGCAGATTCAGTCTACTAAAGAGAGGTGATTGTGATGAGTGAACAAGATAACAATGACATCAAAGACATCAATGACGTATGGTATGAATATGCGTTATCCTTCGTCGGAAAAAAGAATGAATCTGAACAAGGATGGGCAACCTTAACTTCAAATGAACAGGAGATTGCTGCTCTATGGCTGTTAGAGGTGGATGTCTTTAATGGTGGCTTTATACAGTTTTTCTGTAACTGGGGGGAAGAGGCGTACCGTTACGCGTTACGAGCACTACAGACCATTGGTGCGACTCAAGTGATCGGCATTCTAACGTCAGCATATGGGTGCATCCAGCACTTGGAAGAGGATGAAAGGCTTACTGAACTGTGGGATATTCCTAAGTTTCTAACCATGGAGCAGGAGCAGCAATTAGATATACTGGATCAGCAATTTTGGAACAATGAGGATCAGATTGCAGAGAAGGCCCATCATTATTACCACGGAAAGTTGAACATCATGACCTTATAAGTTGAGTTTATGTGCTTGGCCATTGATATATTTAAAGTTTGCATACTTGGCCTTGCAATGACTCAAACGTTCGGCTATACTTGCTATAAATTAAATACATGAATCACGTTGATGGAGCGCAGTAGCGGCTTTGTCCCTGTTACAGAAAGTCAGGGGTTGATGGAACCTGATACATACAAGGGCTGCGAATTACACTCTGGAGTACTTGGGTAATGCCAAGCGGGTGGGCAAACGATATATTGCCGAAAGTGGTATGGATAGCGTGTTAAGGCAAGTGTTGTCCATGCAATTTGGGTGGTACCACGGTTATGATAATCGTCCCTGTGTCTAATGAAGACAAGGAGGCGATTTTTTTGTGTCCAAAAAACCCGTTCCAGCGTGTTATTTCGTAATTTAACGTAGATCATGACTGAATCTTGAGGATAGAAAAGGGGTTTTTACGAATGAATATTATTGATGAACTACAGTGGCGCGACGCCATCAACCAGCAGACCGATGCAGAGGGACTGCGTGAACTGACTGAAACCAAATCAGTCTCATTGTACTGTGGAGTTGACCCTACGGGGGATAGTATGCATATCGGACATCTCATTCCATTCATGATGCTGAAACGTTTTCAACTTGCAGGACACCGTCCGGTTATTTTGATTGGTGGAGCTACAGGTACGATTGGTGATCCAAGTGGTCGTCAGGCAGAGCGTTCTTTGCAAACGATGGAACAGGTGCAGGAGAATGTGGATGCACTGACAGCGCAGATGAAAAAGTTGTTCGTAACAGACGGTGATAATCAGGTTCGTATGGTGAACAACTACGATTGGACACACAAAATCAATGTGATTGAATTCTTGCGTGACTACGGCAAAAACTTCAACCTCAACACGATGCTGGCTAAGGATGTAGTTGCGAGCAGACTGGAAGGCGGAATCTCGTTTACCGAGTTTTCCTACCAGATTCTTCAATCCCTCGACTACCTGCACCTATTCCAGAACGAAGATGTTCAGCTTCAAATCGGTGGTTCGGATCAATGGGGGAATATCACGAGTGGTCTCGATCTGATTCGTAAAAAAGAAGGATCTGAAGCGAAGGCGTACGGTCTCACCATTCCGCTCATGCTCAAATCTGACGGAACCAAATTCGGTAAAACAGCTGGCGGCGCAATCTGGCTTGACCCGAACAAAACAACACCATTTGAGTTCTACCAATTCTGGGCGAATACAGATGACCGTGATGTCATTAAATACTTGAAATACTTTACTTTCCTCAGCAAAGAAGAAATCGAAGCTTTGGCTGAAAAGGTAGAGACGGAGCCGCACAGACGTGAAGCACAGAAAGCACTCGCGGAAGAAATGACAAAATTCGTTCACGGCGAAGAAATGCTCGAACAGGCTAAACGTATTACAGCAGCACTGTTTAGTGGAGATATCCGCTCTCTGACAGCCGATGAAATCGAGCAGGGCTTCAAGGAAATGCCAACGTTTGAAACAGACGGCGAAGCCAAAAATATCGTGGACTGGCTCGTAGATCTGGGGCTGGAGCCATCCAAACGCCAGGCACGTGAGGATGTCACTAAAGGTGCAATCTCCATGAACGGTGAGAAAATCACGGAGCTTGAATTCACGGTCTCTGCAGAGCATGCCATTGGCGGTAAATTCATCATTATCCGTAAAGGTAAAAAGAACTACAGCTTGGTTAAGCTCCAATCCTAGTGTCTGACAATTAAAACGTACACTTATACAATTACAGAAACAAAGACAGATTGTCAAACCAAGTGCGACAGTTCCTCTGTGAAAGATTCGTGAGCGGTTCTCCAGCCCAAGCATTTTCGGGGTCTGTGGTTAATCAGATCCAGTGAGTGGCCGAG
>NZ_JBBCYH010000011.1:0-242462 GCF_037144955.1 Paenibacillus sp. USHLN196
GGCGATGGCGGAGGGGTTCCACACGTACCCATCCCGAACACGACCGTTAAGCCCTCTAGCGCCGATGGTACTTGGACCGCAGGGTCCTGGGAGAGTAGGACGCCGCCAAGCGAACTCTTTCATCATACATAGAAAACAGGCTTTGCATGTGGACGTTGTACGATGAATTGCATTTGCACCGCAAATGCATATTATTCCCTGATAGCTCAGTTGGTAGAGCACTCGACTGTTAATCGAGTTGTCACAGGTTCGAGCCCTGTTCGGGGAGCCATATGGAGAGGTGTCCGAGCTGGCCGAAGGAGCACGATTGGAAATCGTGTAGGCGTCACAAGCGTCTCGAGGGTTCGAATCCCTCTCTCTCCGCCATAATATCAAGGCCCGTTGGTCAAGGGGTTAAGACACCTCCCTTTCACGGAGGTAACAGGGGTTCGAATCCCCTACGGGTCATATTAACTTCAAAAAAAGAAGTTGATTTTTACAATAAGATTATGGTAAGATCATAAATGTGTTGTTCGGAGGCTTAGCTCAGCTGGGAGAGCATCTGCCTTACAAGCAGAGGGTCGGGGGTTCGATCCCCTCAGCCTCCACCATATAACTTTTATAACGACGCGGGGTGGAGCAGCCCGGTAGCTCGTCGGGCTCATAACCCGAAGGCCGCAGGTTCAAATCCTGCCCCCGCAATTATACTTTCCTTGAGAAAGTGATCTGGAACCGTGGTGTAGTTGGCCTAACATGCCTGCCTGTCACGCAGGAGATCGCGGGTTCGAATCCCGTCGGTTCCGCCATTTAATCTTTACATGAGGCAAACTGTTCACTACATCTGCTGTATGGCACTGATGCCCTATATAAAGTGTAAGGAAATAAGATTAGACTTTATTATGGCTCGGTAGCTCAGTCGGTAGAGCAGAGGACTGAAAATCCTCGTGTCGGCGGTTCGATTCCGTCCCGAGCCACCATTTTTAAAACAATTTAATATGCCGGTGTAGCTCAACTGGTAGAGCAACTGACTTGTAATCAGTAGGTTGGGGGTTCAAGTCCTCTCGCCGGCACCATGTAATCCTGGAGGATTAGCGAAGTGGCCAAACGCATCAGACTGTAAATCTGCTCCCGTACGGGTTCGGTGGTTCGAATCCATCATCCTCCACCAGTTTTAGGGGCATAGTTTAAAGGTAGAACAACGGTCTCCAAAACCGTTGGTGTGGGTTCAATTCCTGCTGCCCCTGCCAATTAACTTTTTAGAAACCTAACTTTTTGTGGCGATCGTGGCGAAGTGGTTAACGCACCGGTTTGTGGATCCGGCATTCGGGGGTTCAATTCCCCTCGATCGCCCCTTTGTTTTTTCATTTTTTATTGGGGATTAGCCAAGCGGTAAGGCAACGGACTTTGACTCCGTCATGCATAGGTTCAAATCCTATATCCCCAGCCATTATGCGGACGTGGCTCAGCGGTAGAGCATCGCCTTGCCAAGGCGAGGGTCGCGGGTTCGATTCCCGTCGTCCGCTCCAAAATATGGCGCCATAGCCAAGTGGTAAGGCACAGCTCTGCAAAAGCTTTATCCCCAGTTCGAATCTGGGTGGCGCCTCCAGTATATGCCGGCGTGGCGGAATGGCAGACGCGCTCGACTCAAAATCGAGTGGGAAACCGTGGAGGTTCGAGTCCTCTCGCCGGTATATTGAATAGCCCTACAGATTGCATAAGCAATTTGTAGGGCTATTTTTATTTTATAAGAGATAATTTTTGCATAGTAAGGAAAGTGGGACGTTAATAAAGATTGACGTATGTTTTTATTCAGTATATTGTAGATAAGTGAAGTCTTTAATATAAAGGAGTGAAGCAAAGTGATTACTGAAAAAAATATACTGGATACAGACCTGTTATTCAATCTCACTGTATGGGAAGAAGCATGGAAGAATCGTCCGAGAAGTTCAAAGTATAAGAAGAAAAGTGCACCATTTAATACAGAAGAAGCATTTGAGCGGTGGGCCAGAGATTATCATGTACAATCGTTTACTGAAGAAGGGAAACAGCGGTCTGAGCGCATTATGGGCTGGATTGAAAACCAGGGAGTAGAGTTCGCGGGCTTGTCCATTTTGGACATTGGAGCGGCCTCAGGCATATTTACCATTCCTTTTGCTGAAAAGGGAGCAAGGGTAACCGCTGTTGAGCCTTCTGAACTGCTTGTCTCACTCATGAATGAAACGATACCTTCAGCCCTGGAATCTAATATTGAAATAGTAAAAGAGCGTTTTGAGGAAATCTCCATTCAGGATAAGGGTTGGGAGAAGAAATATGATTTTGCATTTGCTTCCATGTGTCCAGCCATGTCGGATTGGGAAACAATTGAGATGGCGATCAACTGTGCTCGTAAGTATGTGTATATAAGTACTATAGCTGGACAGAAGGAACACACACTAATGGATGAAATTAAGGATGTACTTGGGATCAGTTCTTCATACAAGGCTGGTGATATGGGATATATCCAACAGTTACTGTATTTGAAGGGTTATTCATACACGATGATCATTACAAGAGAAGTTAATTCATTTGAAGTGCCGGTGGAAGAGATTATTGAGAAGCTGCCAGAATGGCTTAATACGTATGAGTTACCAACAGATAAGGATTCCCTCAGACTGGCTGAGAAGTATATCCGGGATACATATAAGGATAGTAAGGTGACCTTCTCACGTGGAGCAAGGTTTGGTAAAATTCTGATCCAACTTGAACAACCTAATATGAAAACAATCCGTTCCAAGGATAAACGTTAAATCGTATAAGCTGGGTACGTGTCTGAGGATCAGGAATCGAGACGGACAACGTAGTTTAACGTCTAAGATGACGCTGGGAAGCATCACATCGCTGCGCAAAAAGATGAACGTTTGAAACATATGAAGTTAAGTTTATAGAAGTGAAATTGTAAGTGAAGGGAGCAGGATATGTGCTCCCTCTTTTTTTGAAGCCAATAACTAATCAACCGCTTTGAACCAGACCCCCGTTTATTTGGAGATGTTCGAGACAACGAAAAAACAAAGCACATATCTAGTTTTCAGAGAATGATCTCTGAAGCATATTCCCTGATAGCTCAGTTGGTAGAGCACTCGACTGTTAATCGAGTTGCCACAGGTCCGAGCCCTGTTCGGGGAGCCATATGGAGAGGTGTTCGGGCTGACCGAAGGAGCACGATTTGAAATCGTGCTCTTATTCTAATTTCTGTTCGACACTTCTGCTTTCTGCTTGCGCTCCCGGTACTGACCGGGAGTGATTCCTTCCCATTTACGAAATGATCGGATAAAGTTCTGCGGATTGTTGTAACGAAGTCGTGCTGCGATATCTTTAACCGTCAGATCACTTTCGTCCAGCCATTTTTTTGCGATATTAAATCGGTACTTGGTCAGGTATTCACTAAATGCACAGCCGGTCTCTTTGCGAAAAACGCTACTTAAGTAGTTGGCATTATAGTGAAGCTTAACAGCACATTCCTCAAGCGTCAGATCCTTATCGTAATCTTGATGAATCATGGCAATCATCTTCTCTGATATATGTTGGTACTGGGCGTACTGTCTCCCTTTAAAAACCTGAATGATGGGCAAGATGACTTGATGGTTAAACCACTCCTCAACTTCAGCACCGTACTGCAAACCATGAAGCTCATGAAACATCGATCCATTGCCTTGTGATATCTGTCCGAGTCTTATACCGGATTCCTGGGTCATTTGCAAAATATGCGTCAGCAGCCTCGTAAAGGCCACCTGATATTCCTCTGGCGTACACTCCATACCAAAGATTACTTCCAGGACCTGATGCAGAAGAGCAGAGGCCTGGACTTCGTCCGCACTTTGAATAGCTTGGATCAACGAGTATTCCAATGATTCCGGATAGGTCATGGACCAAGCTGGAACATAATGATCTATGTTCTCATATTGAAAGATAATACCTGTCCCCAGCTTCATTCGATGCTTCAAAGCTTCCATGGCTTCTGTGTAAGCCTGAGGGATGTGGTATAGGGAGCTATGCGGCTGACTGAAGCCAATACTGACCTGAAGAGCCAGAATCTCATCAATCTGTTGTTGTAATTGGTCTGTTAATACATATAGTTGATGTGAAAAAACAAATTGATCCTGCTCAACGGTGCCAATCACCGTGACAACCGTATGTTCCAACACGATAGGAAGCAGTTGTTGGTTATGTACAACCGTTTCCTCCAATATATTTTGAACAGCGAATAACAGGAGGTCACGATCATTGGCACTGTATTTTCTGTGATTAACAAGATCGGCTTGTAGTGCAATAACAGCAATTTGTTGCCATTCTCGAACCTGATGGGTGTAGCCATATTCATTCAAGGTGTCATGTAGAGTGTGAACAGGGCTTTTACCCTGGAAGAGATTCATCATAAAATGAGTGCGAATCTGTAATAGATGCATATTTAGTGTGTTCTCCAGTTGGGAGCGAGATGCCGATAATTGTGAGACACCTGCTCTAATCTGTTCGAACTCATCAAACAACTCTGGTGATTGCTGAGTCAAAGTACTTCCTTCTTTGGACAGGCGGTTGTCACCAAGTTGGGTTAGAAGTTTACGAATTGGAATATGCATTCGTTTGGAGCCGAGCCATGCGAGCAATAATGAAAGCAAAAGCAGGAAGATACTGATATACAAGGTGTGTAATCCGATATCGATATATTCCTGTGTCAGAATGTTGGTGGGTGAGATTAGAACATAAGTCCATCCTTTTAAGGTAGAAGGGCTATACGTCAGGGAATAGTGTGTATCGGCGATCTTGACTTCTCGTTCTTCAAAGCCTGTTGAAAATGTGATGGGTGATAGTCTGATTATGCTGGCTTCCGTATCACGATCTTGTAATCCAACTGCAGACAACGGTTGTCCAATATATACGGGATCGGGATGCACCATGATACGGTGTTCCCGATTTAAAATGATCAGTCCTGAGGCAGCATTGCCTAAGGAGGCTTCACCTAGCGTGTTTTGCAAAGAGCATGCAGGAATTCCGGCAATTAAGGCTACATCGGAAGACGCATTCAAATTCGGAATAGATCTCGCAAGAGCAATATGGTAGATACAGCCTGTACCGGGCGACCGCTCATCATTACTGAACACCGATGAAGGGGAGAGCTGCCATCCGGAGGTTAACGTATCCGAGATCAAATCCTTCATGGGAAGTGCCAGTGGGAAATCGGTATTACGATATAATCCGGCATGGTCAATAAGCCAATTCTGGGATTGATTCACCAATGTGATATCCAGCAAAGGTTCCCACGACCTCATATTCTGAAACTCACTCTGCAGCTTATCGGCAAGTAGAGGTCCTTTCCCTTGAAGTGAAGAAGAAGCAGACAGGGAACGAAGGGTTACTGGAGATCGAACGGCCTGATCAAGCATATAACTGACTGTAGCGAGTTTGTGTTCTACGTTGGATTGCATTTGTTCCAGCAACTGCCTGTTAGCTTGTGTACGATGCAGTTCAGTTTGGTTTGATGAATAGATAAACGCGGCAATCCCCGTTAACAAAATGGGCAGGGTGCTTAGCAGGATTCCGAAGATGATCATTTTATGGAGATAGCTGATTGGTCGCACAGTTTAAGTTCCACCCCTGACATTAGAAATAGTAACACTTTCTATTTTAGTAAACGCTTACATATAGAACAATCTAAATTTTGTTTATTTGGATAAATAAGTAATTTTATTTTGGGGCAAAAGACATTGGCACTGGATTATTGATATGTACTCCTTTTGTAATGAAAACCTGGGGTACAACTTCGATGGATTGCCGAATACGGAATAAGGGGAAACGAAAGTGAAGGGTAAACGTAAATAGAGAACAAGGACATCATTGTTACTACCGGACGATATCGGGTGAAGTAGAGCCTGGATACGGGTAATAGAAGGGATCTGGAGTGCTATTCAGCTTAGGTGGAACGATGGTCTTATACCGGGACAGTCAAAGGTCCAACTAGATCCCCGACCTGAGTCTAGGATGAAAAACCGTCCACGGTCTGTTTTGAAAAGTCTCAGAATCACCTAGAATAAGGACATAAGGTTAAACAAGAAACACGGAAACAAAAAACAAGAAACAAACGAACAAATGACTTAACCAATTAAAATGAACGAACGGAAAGGGCGGTGAACAACAATTATGAGATTGAATAAGGGAAATGGCTGGGCGATTGTATTGATTGCACTGGGTGCACTACTCCTCTTCGGAAAGTTAACTCCTCTTCTTGGACACTTAATGGGTTATCTGATTCCGGTCCTGATGATTGCACTGGGATATTACGGAGTTAAACGAGGGAATGTGATGCTTGGCTGGATTGTTCTCATCATCGGTATCATCTCACTGATGGGCAAGCTGGCATGGCTGATCGGACCGATCATCGCGATCGGGTTAATCATCTTTGGTATCTCAATGCTAAGCAATAACCGTAGTCGTCGTGGTCGTTACTAAGCTTTCAGGATTATGAAAAGGAGGGACAGAACATAATGAGTGTATTTCGTCGAATGCGGGATATTACCGTAGCCAATCTGAACGAACATTTGGAGCAAAGTCAAGATCCAGTCAAACTGATTGATCAGTTCCTGGTCTCGACCCGCCAAGACATCGGTGAAGCCGAGAAACTTCGTCATCAATATGCAAGCCATACCAGACAAATGAAACAACAAGCCGATCAGGCAGCAGGTATGGTGAACAAACGGGAAGAGCAGGCTTCCATGGCTCTGAAAGCAGGGGAAGAACATCTCGCTAAGCTGGCCTTGCAGGAGAAAATCCTCCATGAGGAAAAAATGGAACAATACAATGAATTGTATGCACAAAGCTATGCGGCATTACAGGAGCTGGATGAACAGATCGACCAGCTGAAGGTTGAATATCAGAATGTGTACAGCAAACGCCAATATTACTACGCTCGTATGCAGACGATTCAGTTACAGCAACGTATGAATCAGAGAGGCAATCACAACGGTCAGAATGTACCTCGTATGTTTAACCGATTGGATGACCAAGTCTCCGATCTCGAATATGAAGCACAAAGTCTCCGGGATATCCGGCGGATGAGCCAAGACGGTTCAGGAGTGACTGGCAGTATGTCATCCTCTGCGCTGGATAAGGAACTGGAGCGTTTAAAACAGAAATTGAACAATGACAGAAAGGAGTAGTCACATGAGTAAATTATACCGCTCGGCGCGTAATCGAAGGCTAACCGGTTTGATCGGCGGCATTTCTGAAAATCTCGGATTGAGTACCACGCTGCTACGTATCATCTTCTTCATCAGTATTTTCGCTACGGGGGGTACATCATTGTTGATCTACTTCATCGCTGCATTGGTCGTACCCAAGGAATCCAATCACGTTGATCCATATGCTTATGGTCCCAACGCAAGAGGATATAAGTAAACGAAAGGAGAAAGCACATGAGCAAATTATACCGCTCAACGCGTGACCGGATGTTAACCGGCTTGTGCGGCGGAATTTCCGAAACCATCGGGATGGATTCCACCCTACTGCGGATCATCTTTGTTATCAGTATCTTCGTAACTGGCGGCACGTCGTTGTTAATATACTTTATTGCAGCACTGGTAGTACCAAAAGAACCGTATCCGCCTTATGATCCATATGGTTACGGTCAGGGCCCAGGCCCTGGTCCTGGCAGAGGATACAACAACTATGATCATCAGGCACCAAGAGGTCCTTTTCAAAATAACCAAAACCAACAAGGTCCTGGCAACTTCGGTCCTGGCCCAGGATACAACAGCAGACCCCAATCTGGTCCGCGCTCTTATGATAACAACGCCTACGGAGCAGGAGCACCGCAAGAAAGTGAACTTGATTCCATGATGAAAGATATCGAGAAAAAAGCACTGAAAAAAGAAGTTGAAGAGCTTCGCCAAAAATTATCTCGTTACGAGAAGGGAGAAAAGTAAAATGGGAGTATTTAAACGGATTAAGGATATGACGAAAGCATCGGTAAATGATATGTTGGATAAAGTAGAGGACCCGATTGTAATGTTGAACCAGTACTTGCGTGATATGGAGGCTGAGATTCATGAGGCAGAGGTAACTGTTGCCAAACAAATGGCAAATGAGCGTCGCATGAAACAACGTTTGGATGAAGCGGAGCGTACTTCGGTACAACGTGAGTCCCAAGCAGAAGCTGCTCTGTCTAACGGTCAGGAAGAAGTGGCACGCAAGTTGTTGGAAGAGAAAATCTACTTTGATCAAAAAATTACGGAGTACAGCGAACTGCATGCACAGTCCGAAGCACAAGCAAAAGATCTGTTGCAACAGTTGCATGATATGAAAGATGAGTTCTACAAAATGCGCAACAAACGTAATGAACTTGTATCCCGTGCACAAATGGCAAAAGCCAAAAAACAAATGTCTTCCATCAACAGCTTGCATTCGATCGAAAGTGGCGGCGCATCACTTGGATTCCACCGCATGGAAGAGAAAATCATGCAGCTGGAAGCTGAAGCTGACGTAGCTCGTGCACCTTATCGCAACACATCATCCACGTACACAAATCCTGTAGATGTGGAAAAACAGTTCAAAGTGGATCAGCAATTACAAGCCCTCAAGAACAAAATGGGCAATGGTTCCAAGAATGAAGCGAACGGAACTTCAAAAGAATAACTGTTCGCTTAGTGGACAATATGATATTCTATAAATCGTGTATAATGTACGGTTGGTAGAAAAAAAGTTAAGCCATACAGGACTTCATTGCCTGGTATGGCTTTTCCGTTGAATAAAGAGAGATTAACTTACAGAGGAGGTGCGGTGGGGATGAATCAAAAGAGTAAATGGCTTGCAGTTGTCATTATGATTATTGGCACAATGATGTTATTGAATGACAATATTAACTTCCTGACCGCTGCCGCACTGATTCTGTTAACGGTTGGAATGCTTCAAGTCCGCAATGGGGATACCCGCAAAGGTCATCGGTATCTTGGCATTGGTGCGGCACTGTTATTGCTGGATAATTTAATGATTGTATTTTTGATTGTACTTGCTTCGTTAGCTTACTTTTATTCCAAAAACAAAAAGATTCATCTGGACGAAGGCGTTATGAAGAAACAGAATTTCATGGCTCGGTACTACTGGGATCAATCATCCTGGACGTTACGTAGTATGAGTCTGTGGCATGCCATAGGTGAGGTTAACGCCGATCTATCTCTTTCGATTCCGGAGGAGAAACAAACAATTGTGCTGCTGCAAGGAGTTATGGGTAATGTTCGCCTTACGCTACCAGAAGATTATGGTGTAGAGATTGAAGCATCGGTTCTTTTCGGCCGGATTAATCTTCTTGGAGAACAAGATAGCGGCATGATGAACAAATTAGTATGGAGAACGCCTGGATATGAATCCAGTGAACATAAAGCAAAATTTGTCATTTCTTATATAGTTGGCGACCTAAGCATCAGTAATCCGTAGTAATATAGATGAAGAGAAGGAGGAGACCCCGATGAAGACAAAACGACATACCGACATGGTAACCCGAAGTATGGGTGAAGGGATCCTCCTGGTTTTCATTGTGCTCGCTGTTATTTTGTATGTATTGTATACATATGGTTATCTTGCTCCGTTTACAGGTTGGCGTCATCTGATTCAATCGGGTCTGGCCTTATTGCTGCTTCTGATTGGAATCGGTGCGGTCTTTGGGTTCTATCAGAGTTACCGGGTTAAACGCCGGCTTGAACTGCTGCGGGAAACACTTCTACTGTGGGAGAAGGGCTCTCTATCACGCACTGTACCTGATCTGGGCGATGATGATGTGGGTCGTCTAAGTGACCAACTCGGACGAATCGGCAAAAAGTGGGAAGATCAGGTATCTTCGCTCCAGCGATTGTCTACTCATAATGCACAGCTTGCTGAACAAGCCAGAATTACGGCTATTGTGGAAGAGCGGCAGCGTTTGGCACGGGAACTGCATGATGCGGTGTCGCAGCAATTGTTCGCGATATCCATGACAGCAACGGCCGTTGGACGGAAGATGGAGAAGGATTTTGAACGTGCTCAGCGGCAGGTGGCTCTGATTGAGGAGATGGCTTCGGTAGCTCAGTCCGAGATGCGTGCGTTACTGTTACATCTGCGGCCAGTTTATCTGGAGGGTAAACATCTCGAACAAGGTCTGCGTGATCTGGTGATGGAACTGAAAACAAAAATACCCATGGACATTGTGCTCGAAATGGACGAAGACATTGATCTGATCAAAGGCATCGAGAATCATCTGTTTCGAATCGTTCAGGAGGCTATGTCCAATACATTACGGCATGCAAAAGCGGAAAAAATGGAGATACGGATCCAGCGCCGTACTGATGCGATCCGGGTATTGATTCGTGATGATGGGCAAGGCTTCGATCTGGATGAGAATAAACAGGCTTCCTACGGTCTGGCTAACATGCGTGAACGTGTTACGGAGATTGGCGGAGCCATACATTTTGTAACAGCGCCTGGTAAGGGAACGCGGATTGAGATTACGATACCTTTGATGAGCGATGAAAGCGAGGAAGAACATGTCAATGGAACCGGAAGTCGAAACGGAGACGGAAACGTCGATCAAAGTATTGCTCGTGGATGATCATGAGATGGTACGTATTGGTCTAGCTGCGGTACTGGATACCGAAGATGGAATTGAAGTAGTTGGTGAAGCAGGTAGTGGAGAGGAAGGCATTCGGCTTGCGCAGGAATATAAGCCTGATGTTGTTCTGATGGACCTGGTTATGGAAGGAATGGACGGTATTGAGGCTACCCGTCAGGTGCTCAAAATGTACCCGGAGTGCAAAGTCATCGTATTAACCAGTTACCTGGATGATGAAAAAATGTATCCTGTCATTGAAGCAGGCGCATTCAGTTATCTGCTAAAAACATCAAGAGCCAATGAAGTGGCAGATGCGATTCGCGCAGCCGCTCGCGGGCAATCCGTTCTGGAGTCACAGGTCGCTTCGAAAATGATGAATCGATTCCGGCAGCCACAGGCAGCAGCTCCTTTGCATGATGAATTGACGGATCGAGAAATGGATGTGCTGCGATTGCTCGCCAAAGGCAAATCGAATCAGGACATCGCTGATGACCTGATCATCGGTATCAAGACAGTCAAATTCCATGTCACGAATTTACTGGCAAAATTGGGCGTAGACGACCGCACACAGGCCGCGATCTATGCTTATAAGAATGGACTTGCAGAGTAATAACAAGAACTATATGCAATAACATAATCAAGCCAAAGAACCGTACTTTTAATGTGCGGAAATTATAGATAAGAGATGATTATATGAATTGAACTAAAGATTTACACAAAACGGAGAGGACAGAAAGAACCTGAAGAAGCGAAGCGCTCGCCTTTATCCCCAGATTTTCACCTTGAAAAAGGGAATTAAAAAAATCTGGGGATAACAGCGATCGGAAGGTTGTTCTGTCAGCGGAGTGCGAGTGTAGATATTGATTAGTTCAATTTATCTAGAAAAGGATGAATGGAAAGCTCCGATCTGCCATGCATGTGGCGGGTGGGGCTTTTTGCTGTGTTCTGAAGAAGTATAGCTAATGCGGGAAAGGGGCATGCTGTTGATAGATTCATAGAATGCAAGAAAGAAGCGGGGGATTCGAATGTTAAATCGTTGGATGACAGCAGGTATATTGGCAATAGCAATTATTATTCTTATTGGTGTGACACAGGTATACGCAGAGAAGAACGAACCCAAAGCAGCCCAACTGGAACAGTTAATCTATACTGCTGACAGTGTAATTGATAATGTCGATCGTCTGGTGATTAAATGGCAAGGAGAAGGTAAGGGAGATGCACAAGCGCAGGCCGTATTACTGGCTAGTCACTTAGGGCTTGAACCACCGATGCAGGTACGTCAGACGGGCCACGATGTGTACCGTAGTGAGCTGGTTGTAGGTGTATCTACTGGGGGCGTAGGCATGTTGGTCAATGTCGTCGATACAGGAGACAACGGATACTATGCCATCGTGCAGTTATCAGGTGATACACACACGGATCGGAAAAGATTAGTAACGTCACATGAGCAGGTGGATCAACTGTTTGACGACTCGGGGATGAAGGCAAGCTGGAATGTGTCAGTGCAGGGGACGGCATCCACGGCTGTTGAACATGATGCGAGTCAGCAGCTGGAATTGATCGAAGAACAGCTGTCCAAAAAGGTGGATATCACCTCCGTTGAACGTTATACGGATGTAGCCAGCGCAAGTGTCTCTTATGAGGCGGTTAAGCTGCCCTTGTCGATCAAGAGTGGCACGCATATGTTGAATATGCAACTCGCAGTTCATCAGGTTGGTGACGAGATCGACAATCGAATTACGGTGGGGTTTCCGGTGATTACGATTGAATATTAAGGGATGAATTATACATGAATTCGGACCCAATATTGAGCATCTTTATCAGAAAAATGAGTGTGAAATAGTGCATCCGTTCAGTTGATATGCTAAAATGGCATCACATCCAAGAAGGAACTTGCTGGTAATTGACGGTTGTATGTCGTGCATATATAACACCATTACATAGCTCGGGGAGAGCGTAAGGTCATCTTCCCGGAAGAAAGAGGAGCCCATGGTCGAAAAACAATCGCAAGATGAAGTACAGACACCAGGCGCAGTATTTTTCATTTTTGGAGCAACGGGTGATTTGGCCCGCCGGAAGCTGTTTCCGGCCATCTACAGTCTTTACCGCGAAGGCAAGCTTGCTGAAGATTTTGCGGTAATTGGCGTAGCACGTCGTCCGAGGTCCCCAGAAGAATTCCGGGAAGACATCTATGAATCCATTAAGGAATTCTGCCGTTATCCAGCGGGGGAACCTGATGAGTGGAACGCTTTTGTCGAGCATTTTGAATACAAAGCACTGGATATCAATAATGTGGAAGGATTCAAAGAGTTGCGTGAGCAGACGGAGCATCTGGAAGCGAAATTTAACACGCCGGGTAATCGGCTGTTCTATCTGGCACTGGCACCTGAGCTGTTTGGTAGTGTCTCGTACAGTTTGCGGGACGGTGGTATGCTGGAAAGTCAGGGTTGGAACCGATTGGTGATCGAAAAACCATTTGGTTATGATCTGCAATCCGCCGAACATCTGAATGAGCAGATTCGTGAGGTTTTCCGTGAAGAGGAAATCTATCGAATTGACCATTATCTGGGCAAGGAAATGGTGCAAAATATCGAAGTGATCCGCTTCGGGAATGCTTTTTTCGAACCACTCTGGAACAATAAACATATTGCCAACGTGCAGATAACGCTGGGTGAGACGGTAGGCGTGGAAGAACGTGGCGGTTATTATGATCACTCCGGAGCGCTGCGTGATATGGGGCAGAATCATATGCTTCAGATGCTGACGATGATTGCGATGGAACCGCCAAGTCGCCTGTTCCCGGAGGATATTCGGGATGAAAAGGTGAAGGTATTACGCTCTCTACGGGCGTTCACCTCGGATGAGGAAGTGAGCAACAACGTTGTGCGGGGGCAGTATGCCGAAGGGGAGTACCGTGGCAAGCAGCTTCCCGGTTACCGCCAGGAGGACAAGGTTGACCCACAGTCGAATACGGAGACGTATTTTGCCGCGCGTGTATTTGTTGATAATTTCCGCTGGGCAGGTGTGCCATTCTACATTCGGACAGGCAAACGTCTACCAGTGAAAACAACAGAGATCGTAGTCGAGTTCAAGTCGATGCCAAACAACGTGTACCTTGGGGAAAAATATAAATTGGAACCGAATCTCCTGGTCATTCGGGTGAATCCGATGGAAGGCATATATATCAAAATCAATGCCAAGAAACCGGGCTCGGATTCCGAGATTCAGCCACTCGCGATGGATTTCTGTCAGAGCTGCATGATCGGAATCAACTCGCCTGAAGCGTATGAACGTCTGCTGCACGATGCAGCAGAAGGGGATTCTACGTATTTCACCCGTTGGGACGAAGTGGCAACGGCCTGGTCTTTCGTAGATCGGATCGCTGCAGCCTGGGGCCAGAATCAGGGAGAGTTACACACGTACCCGGCTGGAACATGGGGGCCAGAGGCGACCGATAAGTTGCTGGAGCAGGATGGATTCCATTGGTGGCCGGTGAATGGTCAGGATGAGGATCGTGTGATCTGGCAAGTCAACAATTAAAGCTATTCGTTCATAAGATGAAATGATTAAGGGGCTTGGAAAGAGCGCGGATGAAGCGAACTTTCCGGGCTTCTTTTTGCTGCGAGAAGATGGAGGGAATGCGACTGGATAAATATATTTAAATTAAGTTGTTGACAAAAAGTAAGTATATAACTTATACTCAACACAAGAGATAAAGAGTTACGCAAATGACAAACTTAACCCGATGAATTTCTCGGATAAGTGCACCATTCATGAGATGAAATGTGAACCATTTGAAGGGGTTTGACACCACATCATGAAGAAAAAAATTTAGCATAATATCTTTAATCTAAGAATACTATTTTGTATATATTGAATGGAGGAAAAGTAAATGATGTTGGACTTAGGATTGTTGTTGATTCGTTTGGTGATTGGATTGTCGTTCATGGCGCACGGGGCACAAAAGCTGTTTGGATGGTTCGGAGGTTACGGGATCAAGGGTACAGGCGGCTGGTTTGAATCGATGGGGATGAAACCAGGTGCATTGGTAGCGTTACTGGCTGGACTCGCTGAGTTCGGTGGTGGACTGTTGCTGGCTCTGGGTCTGCTCACACCGGTAGGCGGCATTCTGATTGCATTGACGATGGTTATTGCGATTGTGAAAGTCCATGGTGCGAACGGTTACTGGTCCACACAGAACGGATTCGAATATAATCTCGCGATCCTGGTCGTTGGTGTAGCGCTGGCTCTGACGGGTGGCGGACAATACGCGCTGGATGCATTGATTTTCTAAACTCGATAACGAGAAATGAATGAGGAGTACCTGAATGCCATGATCATGGCTGAAGGGTGCTTTTTTTTGCAAGGGAAAAGAGAAGAATCTTCTGTAGTAATCGGTTATTTTCGGTACAGATTATGGTACAATAGGAGAGTTGGGTTAAGAAGCAGTTCACGGTATGGATGAAAGCACAGATTTGAGGAGGATGAACTCCATTGTAAATGTGTAAAATTAATCTAGTGAGTAAATACCTCGTATGCAAAATGACCAGTGTACAATCAACCGGCCTCGCCGGATTGCATAAAGATTGAATGATGGACCGGCCATGCCGGATTAACGTGAATGAACGGACGAAAGGGATTAAACCTATGAGCAAAGCTGCAAATGATATTCTTCAACAGGAAGTGGACAAACGTCGGACGTTTGCCATTATCTCTCACCCGGATGCGGGTAAAACCACATTAACCGAGAAACTGTTGCTGTTCGGGGGCGCGATTCGCCTTGCGGGAACGGTAAAAGCTCGAAAAGCTAGCAAACACGCCACAAGTGACTGGATGGAAATTGAGAAACAACGGGGGATCTCGGTTACCTCTTCCGTAATGCAATTTGATTATCTGGATCATCGCGTCAACATTCTGGATACTCCGGGTCACCAGGATTTCAGTGAAGATACGTATCGTACACTGACGGCTGCCGATAGCGCAGTAATGTTGATTGACGTGGCAAAAGGTGTCGAGGCACAAACGATCAAGCTGTTCCAGGTGTGTGCGAAGCGTGGCATTCCAATCTTTACGTTCATCAACAAACTCGACCGTGAGGGTAAAAGTCCATTTGACCTGATGGAAGAGCTTGAAAATGTACTGGGAATTCGTTCGGTTCCGATGAACTGGCCAATTGGTACAGGTCGCGAGCTGTGCGGTGTGTACGATCGGATGAAAAATCAGGTGGAATTGTTCCAAGGGGACGATCACTCGACGATTAAAGTACAAAAGGTAGATGGTTATAAAGATCCAATTATTCGTGAGATGGCTGGAGAATATCTGCATGATCAATTGTGTCAGGATCTGGAGTTGTTGGATATCGCGGGCGACCCGTTCGACATGGAGAAAGTTCAACGCGGTGAACTGACCCCTATTTTCTTCGGTAGTGCGATTAACAATTTCGGCGTACAGACTTTTCTGGAGAATTTCCTGGAACTGGCACCGAAACCTGAGCCACGTCGCAGTACGGCAGGAGAGATTCAGCCAACGAATGAGAAATTCAGCGGCTATGTATTTAAAATTCAGGCGAACATGAACCCTGCGCACCGGGATCGTATTGCATTCCTGCGTATTGTGTCAGGCAAGTTCCAACGTGGAATGAGTGTGAAGCATACTCGTGTGGGCAAAGAGATTAAGCTGTCACAGCCACAGCAGTTCCTGGCACAAGACCGGGATATTGTAGAAGAGGCGTATGCCGGCGATATTATCGGTCTGTTCGATCCGGGTATCTTCCGGATTGGTGATTCATTGAGCCAAGGCAGCGAAGTTATTTTTGAAGAATTGCCAACGTTCTCGCCAGAGATTTTCGCTAAAGTTACCGTTAAGAATGCATTGAAACATAAACAGTACCAAAAAGGAATTGACCAGTTGACGGAGGAAGGAACCATTCAGGTGTTCCAGACGGCAAGTTTCGACGAGACGATTCTCGGCGTAATTGGTCAACTTCAGTTCGAGGTATTTGAATACCGGATGAAAGGCGAGTATGGGGTAGACGTGCAATTGCAGCGTATGCCGTATCAGTTCGCTCGCTGGATCGTGGACGAGAATCTGGACGCAAGCAAATTCCGGATTAACTCTGCGCTTGTAAAAGATAAAAAAGGGAATTATGTAGTGCTCTTCGAAAATGAGTACGCAATGAGAACGGCTATGGATAAAAATCCTACAGCTCAATTCCTTGAGACTGCGCCTTAAGTGAAGGCATAAGTATTCCGTAGTAATCATCAAAAGGGTTAGTCGAACATGACAAGCTGATGCGATGAGATAGAGCTTGTTAAAAAATAAGATCCCTCCGCCGATTGGCGGGGGGATCTATTGCTATACACCTTACTTAAAGGCAGGTATGATCCAGCCGAATAAGGGAAAGCTTTCTTTTGCAGACAGAACAAACGTTATGATGGTTACCTTACCCCTCCATACTCCAATTAGCGAAGCGGTTGGACGGGAATGGTGTGCAGATGCTCCTGTGCGATTTGAATGAGCTCTTCCTGCTTGGCAGGTTCTGTGTTCTTCCAGATCATCTCGAAAATGGCGCCAAGTCCAGGTAATGCAGCTTCCGGTCCATCTACTGAACCTTCAATCATCTCCCGGAGCTGATCATCACTCTTGTCATGAACTTTATGAACAATCGCTTCACGCAGGCTTAATGTAATGGGCATCGCAATTCCCTCCTCGTATATTCGGCTGCTCTAATACTGTTCCCAGGGAAGCGTGAGCGCATTCAAGTTTATCAGGCTTTGTGGTATACTACGAAGGATTATTTACGTTAGCATGGGTATCCGTAATGATGCGTCATGCTGAAGTGCAGCGGGAGGTTAAAGACCTAATGGCCAAGAAACAGTATGCCGTAATTGGCATGGGACGGTTCGGATCAAGTGTTGCCAATGCACTGAGTGGCATGGGATTTGATGTGCTGGCAATCGATGCGGATGAGCAGCGGACTCAGGAAATGTCCAATGTGGTGACCCATGCAGTGTCGGCAGATTCAACAGATGAAGAAGCGCTACGTGCGCTGGGCATACGGAATTTCGACGTTGTCGTTGTGGCGATTGGTGAAGATATTCAGGCGAGTATTCTGACAACCCTGATATTGAAAGATATGGGTATACCCGTTCTGATCGTAAAAGCTCAAAATGAGCTTCATGGTAAGGTGCTGCAGAAGATTGGAGCAGACAAGGTGATCTATCCTGAGCGGGATATGGGACTACGTGTAGCCCATCATCTGACCTCGCCTAATATACTGGATTACATCGAGTTGTCTGAGGATTACAGCATTCTGGAGATGAGAGCTTCCGAGCAAATGATCGGTAAAAACCTGATGGAATTAGACATCCGGGCACGTTTCGGTTGTAACGTGATGGCGATCCGCAGTGGGAATTCGATGAACATCTCGCCATATGCGGAGGACCGGATCGAAGCTGGAGATGTGCTGATCATTGTGGGTCACAAGGATCACTTGACGAAAATGGAGCTTGCATATCCGAAGTGATGGATGCAGATGGGAAGGATGGAAGAATGGATATTGTATCACCGCAAAATACCCGTGTAAAAGAATGGGCACAGCTGCTGGAGAAAAAGCATCGTACCCGTCAACATAAATATATTATTGAAGGTATTCATCTTGTACAGGAGGCATTGCGCGCCGGAGCAGATCTGGAGTGCATCGTGTACGACGGGGAGCAAGGCGTACCGACTGAACTTGCAGGGCTTGAGAATCCGCTTCAGCGTGTGGAGTGGGTCAGTGTATCACCTGCGGTTATCGGCAAATGTACCGATACGATGACTCCACAGCCTGTATTTGCAATTGTACGTAAAGGCAGGGAGCCACTGGAAAGCCTGATCGCCGGAGCGCGTGGGCTTGTCGTGGTGCTGGACGGAGTGCAAGACCCAGGGAATGTGGGAACGATTATTCGGAGTGCGGATGCAGCTGGAGCAGCGGGTGTCGTACTCGGCGCTGGTTGTGCTGATGTGTATAACCCGAAGACGATTCGCTCGACGATGGGGTCACTATTCCATCTGCCCATTGTGGAGGGTCAGTTGGAATCCTTGCTTCCCGAAGCGAAGGCTGCAGGCGTGAAGCTGGTAAGTACTTCTTTGCAGGCAGAGCATTCATGCTATAGTTATGATTTTACGCAATCGGTATGGCTCGTGATTGGCAACGAAGGTAAGGGCATCTCGGATTCCACGGCACGTTTGGTGGATGATGCGATTACGATTCCGATGCAGGGACAGGCAGAGTCGCTTAACGCTGCAATGGCGGCAACGATTTTGCTGTTTGAGGCGATGAGACAGCGGATGTTTAACTAACTAATAATTCCTGTCCAATTTCAAATTAACTGTCCCTAACTAAAATTAACTTTCCCCAAACCACCAAAGGCTGGAACCTGGTTGCCACTTTTTCCAACCATTTTTCCAGTCTTTTTCTCTCCTCTTAAAGCTCACAGCAGGGATTTTCCATTCAAATCCCGAATAGGTAATCAAGCAGAAGCCCAGACTAATAAAGGATTTTGGATAGGTGGTGGGGTTTTACTCAGGCATTTCCCAGGCTCTTACCCAGGCGTTTTAAATGGCGATCCTTGCTTTTCTCAGGCACTTCTCTACCCCTTCAGGGACACAAATCATTAGACGTTTTCGTGCACAATTGGACCAGTTTTATTCCAGTTTTCAGGGTGGGGGTTCAGCCTTTTTGGGACAGGAATCTTTATCCCAGAACTGGAAACGAGGAAGTTGCAGCACTTGTGAAGACTTTAAGGTAACAAGACCAAGCATGAAGAAGTATTTCTTGCACTGAGCATCAATGGCGGCGATTTCCTTGTCGATAGATTCCTGTTCCTTTTGGATAGAGGTGAATGAAGAAAAGTGACCTGCGAAAATGGTATATTAGTGATATAGTTTCTATTTCTTAAGCTGATGGGCAGGTGTATAAATTGGAAATGAATAATGGAAAAGGAAAAACTCACCTTAGGGAATTTATGGCTTGGGCCGGGGAAAAGGGCTGGGACATAATGAGTAAATCCGGTTCGCAGTCACATTTAAACAGCAGCATTACTTCAAGATATAAAGGACTTCCAGATGAATATTTAGAATTTCTAAATGTAGTTGAAAAATGCGTTGCACCGGATGAGCAAACCTGGTTTATTTGTGAGGCTGAGTTCAACAATAGCACGGAGACCGCATTTCAATGGAATGAATTTGAAATGCTTAGTTTAGAGGCAGCAGAGGGTGATTCTATTTGGCAGTCAGAGATAACGGCTTGGTGGGATCATCACTTGCCGATCGTAATGTCTGTGGAAGATGGATATTCCTTCTATGCCATTGACTTAACAGCCGACAATGGGGCTATTGTCCGTGGATGTGAGCCTGAATTTGAAGAGGTTGAAAAGGTATCCGATTCGTTTGGAGAATTTCTGGCATGGATGATGTTGAATTCAGATTAGCGTAGCTAGGAAAGGTTGATGCTTAGTGATGGAAGGAAAATATGTGAAGTCATCACTTTCGTAAACGAGGCCGGGGTAAGGCGTGTTCGCCTAATGCTGATTGCCCTGACGGTTATACTTGTAGCCAGCGGCCTGACATTAGATTACTTAATGAAAGAACTTATGAAACGATATAGGAATTCTTAACTTATGATATAAAAATGGTTTATATAGCGTGATTTTATTCTCATTTGAGTATGTTCCAAGCATTTGCTACATATAAAATAATTCTTTACTGTTCATTCTAGAAATGATATGCTAACAGCAAGTTAGATCTAACTGCTTTTTTTTTATGAATTAAAGAATGATCGTTCTAAAAAGACTACACTAATTTAAAGAATATGAGGGAGAGAATAAGATGAAATACACCGTAATTACAGGAGCAAGTTCAGGGATTGGATATGAAACGGCACTGGCATTTGCAGCACGGGGTAAAAACTTGATTTTGGTAGCCAGAAGATTGGATAAGCTGGAAGAGCTTAAATCCACTATTCACGGTATTGACCCTAAAGTGAATGTTATCGTTCACACAAGTGATCTGTCTGTTACCGCAGAGGCTTACGCACTGTACAACGATTTGAAAGAATATCAGATTGAGACTTGGATCAATAATGCGGGGCTTGGAGAAGGTTCGTTCATTGCTGAACAGAATTTGGATAAAGTGGAGACCATGCTGCGTGTTAACATCGAATCTTTGACCATTCTCTCTACATTGTATGTGCGAGATTATGCTGATGTTGAAGACACTCAGTTGATTAATGTCTCTTCCGCACTCGGATATGCCATTGCTGTAGGCAGTGTTGCTTATTCTGCATCGAAATACTACGTTAGTGCTTTCACAGAGGGCCTTGCCAAAGAACTGGAACTGAAAGGTGCAAAACTGAAAGCGAAGGTCTTGGCACCAGCGATCACGGAAACAGAATTTGTACAAAAATCAATAGATGCTGAAGGATTTGATTACAAAGCAAATATGCCTAAGTACCACACGGCCAAAGAAATGGCTGGCTTTATGGTAGAACTCTATGATCATAACGACGTAGTCGTAGGGATTGTAGATCAGAACTATGATTTCCAACTGAGAGGCGCAATCTATCCGGTCATTTCAGAATTGCATTAATACATCTGTAAAATTATGAATGAATGAAGGTCCTGATCTGTATCGCTACCTTGTAAAAGAATTAGCTCAATTGGATCTGGTGTACCTTCATATTATGCATCTCGGAGATGATAACCTGCTGCAAGACATTCGTTCGATCTGGCAAAATCCACTGTTGGTTAACCGGGCCGGAAGAACTTTGGAAGATCTCAGTGTCGATTTAGATCGTGGTCTCGCTGATGTGGTACCTGTAGGTGTATGGTCCTTAGCTAATCCGGATTTGGTGGAACGACTTCAACAAGGTGCGCCACTGAATGAAGCAGATCCGACAACATTCTTTGGATTGGGAAGTAAGGGCTACACGGATTATCCTACGTTGGAAGAATTAAAGTCGCAAGAGGGGCAACACTAGCACAAGCTGTAACGTGGCGTACAAATGAACATTGTGCGCCATGTTCTCACATAAATTGAACTAATCATTTACACATTAACGGAGAGGACAGAAAGAATCTGAAAAAGCGAAGCATTCGCCTTTATCACCGGATTTTCCCTTTAGAAAGGGGATCAAAAAAATCTGGGGATAACAACGATTGGAAGGTTGTTCTGTCATCGTAGTGTTAGTGTGAATAATCTTTAGTTCAACTTATATAGTCTATAAGTAAAGGAAGAGGAAAAATGATGAGAGCAGCTCAAATACAGAAATACTCCAAAAAAATCCAAGTAGAAATCAATAATATTGAGATACCTCAGATTCATAGCCGTGAGGTCCTTGTCAAAGTGAAAGCTGCGGGTGTAAATCCGCTGGATATCTTGAATATGAATGGCAGTGTTCGGATGATTGCCGACTATACGTTACCTTTAACTTTAGGGAATGAATTATCGGGTGTCATTGAAGCCGTTGGAGATGATGTTTTGAATTTTAAAGTGGGGGATTCGGTTTATACAAGGTTACCTCTGAATAAAATTGGTGCTTTTGCTGAATACGCCGCTGTGCATGAGGATGCTTTATCCATACTGCCTGAAAATCTGTCGTTTATCGAAGCTGCTGCAGTACCTCTTACTGCCCTGACCGCGTATCAAGCATTGCATGATGTACTCCAAGCTAAGCCGAATAAAAAGCTGTTTATTCCTGGTGGAACCGGGGGATTCGGTGCAATGGCCATCCCGATTGCCAAGTCCATGGGATTAACGGTTATCACAAGTGGCAGTGAGAGGGGCAGAGCACGTACTCTATCCATTGGAGCAGATCAATTCATTGATTATAAGACCGAGCAGTATGCTGACATTCTGTCCGATATCGATTATGTAATTGACACTTTGGGCGCGGATGAGATCAAAGCTGAACTGAGCATTTTGAAACCACAGGGCAAATTAGTTTCTTTGAAGGCTGGACCCAATTATCGCTTTGCAGTGGACAGTCATTTCCCGTTGTGGAAAAGAGCACTGTTTGGTCTCGTAGGTGCACGCTTGGATTCCATGGCACGTAAGACTCAAACTGAATATCGTTTTTTATTCGTGCACTCCAGTGGAGTTCAATTGCAAGAGATTACAGCTCTTGTGGAAAAAGAAGACATTAAGCCTTCGATCGATTCTACGTATACGTTTGATGACATTGAAAAGGCATTGATCAAAGTATCAACGGGTCACTCTCAGGGCAAAGTCATTGTTACCTTTTAAAGGCTCGTTAAGATCATGCTCATGCTATTCAATGTTCGTTTTCTGAACAGGAGGGAAGCCAATGGCGAGAAGCAAAGAGTTCGAAGAGTCTGTTGTACTGGATAAAGCGATGAGACTTTTTTGGGAACAAGGCTATGAGAAGACGTCTATGACAGATCTGGTCAATCATATGGGAATTCATCGTAAAAGCTTGTATGACACATTTGGCGATAAACATACCTTGTTTCTGAAGTCAGTAGATCTGTATGATCACCAAATGAGCTCCGCCCTTGCAACAGGCGTAGAGCATTCTCAAACGGCAACGGAAGCACTTCAGTTTATATTTTCTTCTTTGATTCATAGTGAGGAGCATCCAGCATCAGGCTGCTTCATTGTTAATTCAACGGTTGAATTGGCGGCACGTGATGACGACATGAACAACCGATCGATAGAGATGTTTGCCAATACGGAGAAACTAATCAAGGACATTATTGTGTGGGGACAGCAGGAAGGTGAATTCACAACCGAGTACAACGCCGAAGTATTGGCGGAATATCTGCATAATGTAGGCGTTGGGTTAAGGGTGATGGCCAAAACTTCGATGACCAAAGAAAAACTTCTTCGTATGGCGATGTTATCCATGGATCTCATACGGAGGTAGTCTATTTTTTTTACTATTATAGAACGTTCGTTCAAATATTGATGTTCCAGATGAAACATATTTTATAGAAAAGAGAGGCAGGCAACAACATGAGAAAGACAGTTCTAATCACAGGGGTATCGGGTGGGATCGGTAAAGAGTTAGCAGATCGGTTTGCCAAAGGTGGACATCATATTGTGCTGGTAGCACGAAGTGAGGGTAAAATACAGGATCTAGCTCAGGAGTATCGGAAAAAGTATGGCATTCAGGCGACGGTTATTGCCAAAGATGTAGCGGCACCTGGGGTACCACAGGAGATTTATCATGAGCTGAAGGAAAAGGGCATTGTTGTTGACTATCTTGTCAACAATGCGGGTTTCGGCCTGTTCGGGACATTTATGGAGACGGATATGGAACAAGAAATTAATATGATTGACGTGAATATTAAGGCTTTAACGGTCATGACCAAGCTGTTCTTACCGGATATGATCCAACGTGGGCACGGCGGAGTGATGAATGTGGCTTCGTTGGTAGGCTTTTTCCCTGGACCGATGATGTCGGTATATTATGCGACGAAAGCGTATGTGCTATCGTTCACTGAAGCTTTGGAGAATGAAATAAACGGTACTGGTGTTACGGTGACAGCACTGTGTCCAGGTCTGACATCTACCGGATTTGTGGATCGTTCGGGTATGGGTGTCTCGAAGATGCTGCAAGGCCCGATCATGGAAGCGGGACAGGTAGCGGAAGAAGGATATCAAGGCTTCTTGCGTGGCAAGACATTAATTATGCCAGGGGCTCGTAACCGCTTCATTGCATTTATGCCGCGCTTGTTACCGCGTAAGATGATGACTCGCATAATTAGATCCTCACAGGACAAGACAGGGCATTAAACATTAAAAAAGGAGCTGGTCGAAATGATTTTTTATGATTCCCCTCAAGCAACCGTTACATCGAATGAGGAAAATAAGGTAGTTATTTTGCAATGGAAGAGCTTTGCGCAAGGTGAACAATATCGTACACCACTAAATAAATTGTTGGAGTTAGCGGTGCAAAAACGCTCGAATAAGGCGTTATACGATAGCCGTCACTTGGCCGTTATTTCGCCAGATGACCAAGAATGGGTTGCACAAGAGTGGTATCCGAGATCACTCGAAGCAGGACTTAAGTATTCAGCACTGCTTGTTCCTCATAAAGCGATAGCTAAATCGAGTGCAAACCGAATGCTCTCAGGAATGGACATATCCAATCCATCTCAAGAATTCCATGACATTGATGAGGCATTTCATTGGCTGGCAACCGTAAAATGAGAAGGTAAAAACATGTTATGCATAAATCAATTGAGTTCGTTAGCGATACTAAAATCAGGTTTCTCCCCATCCTCTCGTATCATTGTGTCCTTCATCGTCCCTTTTACGACAAATATACACAAAAACAGGAGGGAAGCTGAGGGGCACAAATTGAATTTTCTCAATCTCGAATAGTTCAGCTAATCGTTTCTTCATATGAAGGGAGTACTGGTATAACAAATAAAAAAACGGTAGCAGATTGGGGTAATTCAGCTCTCATAAGACGTGTGATGGCACCTGTTCCAGGCCCTAGCTCAGCAATGGTTCGAATTTCATCCCATCGTACAGACTGGACGATTTTATGGGCCAGAAATTTGGAACTGGGCAGGAGACTGCCTACTCGTTTGGGGTTCTTCAGAAATCCTTGCAGAAAAAGAAGTGGTTCATTTGTTTTCATTGCTGTACCCTCCATGACTGAATTCGCTGATGGTTTACTGGATGTTGTTGGAAGGCAGGCTTATCTGGAACGTAAATATGTTATGCCTATGCTGAAGTGTCAAGGTACCCTGATGTAACTCTGCAATGTTTCTTGCAATCGAAAGACCCAGACCAGACCCCGTTTGAATGCCTTCACTGCTTCTTGAATAATCCACCTTATAAAAACGATCAAACAGTTTATCTTTTTGCTCTATTGTGAGAGGCATACCTATATTTTCGACTTCAATGGTAATGTGTTCATGACGCATACTCATTCGAATGTGGATCGTACCCGGTTTGAAGGAATACTTTAGGGCATTCATGAGAAGATTATCGATGGCGCGAGCAATCTTATCACTATCTACGATGGCCATGATTGGAGCATCGCCGATCTCTTTTACAATATGAATACTATTTTCCTGAGCCAATGGTTCAAATTCAAACAGTAACTGATCCAAGAGTTGATGTAGGTCAACCTTTTTCATATCCAGTTGGGTATCTACTGAGGTTAAGCGTGTGTATTCAAATAAATCATCGAGCAGCTTCTTTAAGTGCGTTGCTTTGTTATAGGTGTTCTGTATGAAGCGGTCATACTCTGCTTTGTCTTGAAAAGATTCTGTTCTAAGAAGCTCGATATACCCGATCATGCTGGTAAGCGGTGTGCGCAGGTCATGTGAGATGCCCGTAATCATGTCCATCTTGGATTTTTCCAACTCGCGCTCCTTGATCATCTGTAGCTGCAACTGCTCAGTCATGTGATTGATGTTTGAAGCGACGCGTCCAAGTTCATCTTGTCGATTGACGGGTACACGGTAATCCAGATTGCCCTCCGATATGAGTTGAAGTCCTTGTTCTAATGTAACGAGATCTCTCACAATTTTTCGTGTGGAAAACAAAAAAATTAACGTGAAAATTACGATGAAGATTGGTGTTAGAACATAAGGAAAGATGTAGAGAAGCGAAGGCCAATTAAATCTTTCACTAATTTTTGCGGCAGCTATGATCAACATATTATTTACACCCACAGAGCCAACAAACGAAATCAATAAACTGATCAACATTTGATATAGGATGTTAATCTGTATCTTTTTTTTAAAATGTGGTAATCGTTTAATCAATTTTATAGCCCACTCCCCATACCGTTTTAATATACTGAGGTTCCCGTGGGTTCATTTCCAATTTCTCACGCAGGTTACGAATATGAACCATCACGGTATTATCGGAATACCCGAAAGGTTCTTTCCATACAGTTTCGTATATCTTCTCGGAGCTAAATACTTGTCCAGGATGGCTGGCAAGCAACACCAGAATAGAAAACTCCAGAGGCGTAAGCGAAATGTCATTCTCTTTGAGCTTCACGGAATGTTTACTTGTATCAATGACGAGGTCCTTGATCAGAATAAGTGAATTGAATTCTGCTTTGCCAATCAGTGTTTGGCGTCTCAGCTGAGCCTTAACGCGAGCCAGTAGTTCTAACGGATTAAATGGTTTAACCATGTAATCGTCAGCTCCGGTAGTCAGGCCTGTAATTTTATCAATGTCCTCTTCCTTAGCGGATAGCATAATGATAGGGGTAGTTGATAATTCTCTTATTTTGAAGCAGGCTTTGATTCCGTCTATAACGGGCATCATAACATCCAGAATGACGAGCTGGACCGAAGTTGTTTTGATAATATGTAGCGCTTCTTCCCCATTGGCTGCTTCAATGACCTGATATCCTTCGTTACGTAAATAGACATGAATGACATCCCGGATATCGGGTTCATCATCAACAACGAGAACGGTATTCATGATTCAACACTCCTTACAAATTAGGATAACTTCAGTGTAAACGATAGCCCAGGATGTTTAAATTGTTTCCTTTTTGCGACAGACATAAACGAACGCAGGAGGGACATTCAAAGGAACGAATTCTACTTTTTCGATGATAAAGTATTCGGATAAAGTTTTTTTCATTTGAAGTGAATATTGAAAGGCGATGAATAACCCTCCAGGTTTGAGTGCTTTGTGGATCTGATCAACCAACGTATTTCTTAATTCAGGCTCAAAGTTGAAGAACGGTAACCCGCTAAAAATGTAGTCCAGTTGCTGAACGCCCTCTTGATTCATGGATTCTACCAATCGAGCGGCATCTGGATAACAGGCGAAACCCGGGTAAGCAGTCTGAAGATTATTTCTCATCGTTTCGTTCATCTCAAACAATAACACGTTGGTAGAATCTTGTACTTGTTGATGAATATATCGAGTGATGGCTCCAGTACCCGATCCGAGTTCGGCGACGGCTTTTACTTCCAGCCAAGAGGCTTGATTCACCATTTTGATGGCGAGAAACCGGGAACTGGGTATGATACTGCCAACATGTTTAGGGCTTTGCAAAAAGGTTTTCAAAAATAAAACAGGTTCATTGGAATTCATAGGAGTTCCTCCATGTGATGGTATGTTACCAAACCAGTTAGAAATGTAATAATTGAAACGTCGATAGAATGGGGCCGCCGAAGTAAATTCCTGCTGTAAAATACGTAATGGTCCAGAGTACAGCGCCGGAATATGAGATGAGAGCAAATTTACGATACTGCACGCCGCTCAGCCCAATGACCATAGGAAGGACATATCGCACGATTGGAATGAACAAACCAATGCATATTGCCCGATTGCCATACTTATTCAGGATCAGTTCGGCCTTGATGAAATGCTTTTGATGTTGAAATCTGTGTTTTATCTTGGGTCCAAAAAACTTCCCTGCAAAATAAGCAAAGGTAATGGCCGTTAATAGTCCTGATAAAATACAGAAGTATGTGATCCATGAATTGATAACTCCTGAGTGGCTCAGAATGGCACCGCTGATAATGGTGATCTCATTAGGAATTGGAACGCCGAAAGGCCCTAACGAGAAGGCAAAATAAAAAATCAGATATCCGTACTGATGAAGTAGCTCTAAGATCGTATTACTGATCATTGTTTTGCCTCCTCTCTTGTCGATATAGCCATCTTAATGAAAAAAACTAAGGAATTAATGAGCATAATTCTGAAGAATATCTAAAGAATACATAAGCAAAGCCAAACAACTACATTCAAGAGAAAAAAGCCTTGCCTACTTACTGGCAAGACTTGATAAGGTGGATATATTCAGGAGCGGTGATCTAGGAGCATAGTTTGATGATAAATTCCTTAATTACCAGTACCTTGGTCTATATGGTACAGATCGCATAAAAGAAGAGCCGAGACGTCATAATGACGACTCAGCTCTTCTTTTGGTCCCATGAGAACATACTTTTTTGAAATCAGTTTATTGTAGGAAGTAGAACCATCTGAATTTGGCACCAGCAACAAAAAACAAAACAATCCATCCCCACAAGAACAGCAAACGTAGAGCTCTTGGAATCAGTAAATACTCTGAGTACAATTTGGAGAAAAGCTTCATCACCGTAGTAACCACCCCTGCTAAGTTACTCCCTTACATCCGCTTTCGAAAGAAAAAGAAGTAAGCCGATATGATAACCAAAAGATTCAGCTATACCTACTCATTCAATAAATAAATCGAACGATATGATGCTGGCGTGCCAATATATAGTGTAAGGAGGAAGGGGATGGCTAATGAGTGAGCAGGATGAGTACATAGAACTTGTAACGTTAATACGTGCTGGGCGTGAAGAAGCATATGGAGAATTATATGAGAAAACAGTGACGGGAATATATCGAACTGTGCGCTTTCTCATCAAGGACGAGTCTGACGCGGAGGATGTGGTACAGGATATTTACATTCAGGCGTATCGATCATTGGAGCGATATGATGGGGAGCGTGCTTTTCGTCCCTGGTTAATGGGTGTGACGATGCGACAGGTTCAGAGTTATCGACGCAAAAGGTTGATGCAGTTTCGGTTTAGCAAGCGGATCGAGAAATCTGACGTTGGTATGGAATATGATTTTTCCACTGATCTGATCAACAAACTGGCCAATCGTCCTCTGCTGGAACAGGTGCGCCGTTTACCGTACAAGCTGCAGCAGGTGGTCACACTTCATTATTTGAATGAATACACGCAAGAGGAGATTGCTGGCATATTGGAGATTCCGCTTGGAACCGTAAAATCGCGCATACATGCGGCGCTGGCGAAGTTGAGACAGAAAGAAAAGATGAATCCAAGGTTGCGGGGAAAGGTGGAGGATCTGCATGAAACTCGATGAACAGTTGCGAAAAGCTTATCAGGAAGAGACACAAGACTGGTCGATTTCTGCGAGAACAAAATATAAAATTATGGATGGTATTCGAAGTGATTCATACCGAAGAAAGAGTCGAAAAAAATGGCTGGTCACTGCGCTATTGGTTGCTGTTCTTATCATTCCCACCGGGGCCTATGCAGGGTACAGCTATCTTGCAGATGGAATATATGGTTCACAGGAAAATATCACAGCTATGGGGGGAACAGCTGAGGATTATATGAGGTTGGAAGCGAAGCTGCAGACGGCCAAGGCCCATTTCAGCGAAGAAGAATTTGTTCAATACATGGACTTGTTGAAGCAAATGGGGCAAATGGCTTTGAAGTATGCGGATTCTCAGGGGAATATATATCCAGAGCAGTGGAGTACAGTGGAGCAGGAACGATATAACCTTCTTATAGCTGAATTGGAACCATTCTTCGAAAAGATGGAAGCTGTGACCACAGCCTCCCAAAAGGAGCCTATGAATGAGCAGCAATTCTGGACGGAACAATTGGCTCAGGCGGAGGAGATGTTCTCCAAAGGGGAGTTTACGGAGTTCAAGTCCGTGTATGAACAAATGAAGAAGTACGAAGCAATAGTGGTGGACAAGGATGGAAGCATTCATGAGGAACGTTTGTCCGCGGAACAGAAGGATGATTTGAGGCAATTAAGAGATCGTCTTATTCCGTATTTGGAGAAGTTGGGGCTTGATGTACGGTGAGGTAAGTGAAAACGGATTGTACGAGAAGAAGCGGAAATTGAATTCTTTCGCTTCTTTTTTATGTTATTGACCGGTTACTTCCTCCCCTGAACATTCAGTCGATACTGATGCGGTGTTGTACCTGTGGCAGTACGGAATACTTTACAAAAGTAGGAGGGACTCGTCATACCGACGCGGTGACCGATTTCTGGAACCGAAAGAGAGGAACGGGTGAGCAACACACAGGCATGACGAATGCGGGTAGCTTGAGCATAAGCGACAATCGTGGTGCCGGTCGCTTTTTTGAACAAATGAGACAGATGATAGGGAGATAGGTGAAGTGTATCTGCGATATGCTCCAAACGGAAAGGCTGTGAATAATGCTGTTCGATCCACTGTATGGCAGCTTCGGCATGAGGATGAAGAATACCTGAATGGAATGCTGCGTCCGCATGTGAAGGACGAGTTGCAACATCTTTCCATAAGTAGCGAAGTTGCGTAAATGAATCGAGCACAAAGAGACGGGTATCCTCCTCAGCTTCATGAGGTAGCAGGTCTGGATAAGTCTTATCGAATTGTTCCATTCGTTGAATGAGTGGGGAAGTGGCGGCAAGTCGGATGGGCTGAATGGGAGATTGCTCTCTCAACAGATCCTGTATGAAACGGTGAGTCGCGATAAAATGCGACCAGTGTGCCTTCAACAGATCAAGTTCAACCATGAGTACATTTCGAATGAAAGGTTGCTGTCGGGATACTTGAATCTGGACGTGGTGCAATTGAAAAGGTCGAAAAATCATGAGCATACCGGGTTCAAGGGAGAAAACCTGACCTTCTGTTATCAACTGTCCGTATCCCTTATGTATGTATGTAATCTCCATCTGTGAATGAGCATGGAACACCTCGCGAAACGATGTGTTGGAAGTGCGACAACATGCCAAATTAAAATATTTTTCGGGAATGAAAGACATCATGAACTCCTCCCTCAACATGCGCAAGATAGTTTTATTTTAGCACAAGATGAACGCATAAAAGCGCTTTATTATTGTGTATTGTGAAGGGACTAAGGGAGGTATGCAATGATGTTAAAAGTGGCGATTATCGGAGCAGGTGCAATTAGTGGAGCGCATATCTCAGCATATTTGGCATTCCCTGAGCGATGTCAGATTGTTGCTGTAGTCGATATGTACGTGGATAAAGCACAGAAACGAATTAATGAATACGGACTGGAGGGAGCGGTAGCCGTTGCCGACTATAACGATTTATTAAGCGAGCATATTGATCTGGTTTCAGTCTGTACACCGCCGTATACCCATGCCCCAATTACATGTGATTTCATGCATGCAGGTGCGCATGTGTTAGTCGAAAAACCGATGGCCTCTTCCCTGGAGGAAGCGGATCAGATGCTGAGTGCAGCGCAAGAAAGTGGCAAGCTGTTATCGGTTGTGGCTCAAAATCGGTTTACGACTCCGATGATGAAGCTGAAAGGTGTGCTGGACAGTAAACAGATGGGCCCTATCGTACATGTGCAGGTTGATTCGTTCTGGTGGCGGGGGCACAATTATTATGATCTGTGGTGGCGCGGGACATGGGAAAAAGAAGGCGGAGGCTGCACCCTTAATCATGCAGTGCATCATATTGATGCCATGCTTTGGATGATGGGACCTCCTGTAGAATTACAGGCCATGATGGCAAATACGGCACATGATAATGCCGAAGTCGAGGATATATCCATGGCGATGCTTCGCTTCCAGGAAGGGGCGCTTGGCATGATTACTAGTTCCGTCGTTCATCACGGAGAGGAGCAGCAGTTAATTTTTCAGGGCAAAAAGGCTCGGGTATCTGCACCTTGGAAAGTGGTTGCTTCTACAGCACGGAGTAACGGGTTTCCGGAATCCAATCGGGAGTTGGAACAACAGATTCAGAAGCTCGCTGACGAATTACCCGATGTTATTCATGTCGGTCACGCTGGGCAAGTTGAGAATGTGTTAAATGCTATTGAAACAGGCTCTCCCCTTCTGGTGGATGGCCAAAGTGGTCGGAATACGCTTGAACTGATTGTGGGTATCTATAAGTCGGCAAGTACGGGAGAAAAGGTTGTTTTTCCACTAGGGGCGGAAGACGCGTTTTACACAAGGGAAGGAATTATGCAACACGCCGTACACTTTTATGAAAAGAAGACGACGGTGGAGAACTTCGAGGATTCGAGTATTACGCTGGGTAGCAAGTTGGATTCGTGATATTCGAATAAAAATCGCAGAAAAAGATGCCAACTCACGTCTAGTGATTTTGGCATCTTTTACTTTTAAATGATTAAGAATAACACTCCATCCCAAAATATTCTATTTCGGAGTGAGTTAATCATCTATTAGAGACAATATTAAAGACATGAATAATATGACGTTTATACGTGTGTTTTGCATTTCCCGTTGGTAATCCCTATTTCGCCTTTAAATTAAGGGATGCTACAGCCACTTATCAGCCCAACGTTCCACGGCGCTTAGCGCTCTCCCCAGTTCCGTGCCTTTTCGTGACAACATATATTCAGTCCGAACTGGACGTTCCGTGACCACATGGCGAACCACAAGTCCTTCTTCCTCCAATTCCTTCATTCGCTCATTTAACACACGTTTGCTCAAGTCAGGGATATAAGCGTGAATCTCACTGAAGCGTTTGGGCTCCTCCATCAATGCATGGATAATGAGGGCTACCCATTTTCGGCCAATGATCTGATAAGATTGTTCCACTTTTGTGCATATTTGCTTGGCATTCTCATCATCGCTCATGATTGTACTCCTTTGATTTAGTGTTGCTTGTAATATCATTAGTATACTTATTGTAACCTACTTGTCCACAGGCCATATGTGTAAAATGTCACATACCAATTGTTCTTAATCTTACCACATAAAGCGTTATCATCAAATAAAAACCCTATAAACACTGGAGTTCACAGGTTCGACATGATTATTGACGAATTGTGACGACAGGTGTAATATGGGTAACGTTAATTCAAATGGTTACAATTTATAACCTAAACACAGGTTGTGGAGAGAAGGAATGTTCCATGGTTGAATTCAGGTGCGTTATATAAACGGAGGCAAGGCGGGTAACACACCCACTTATTCCGTCTTTTGTCATGCTTGGATTTGAACATTTTGCAACATCATATACTATACTGCACAGATCACAGGAGGCAATCCAATGGATGCAATGACATTTGTCCTGTTCGGGGCAACTGGCGATTTAGCCAAACGCAAGATTTACCCTGCATTATATAACTTGTACATGGATCAGAAAATGCCGAAATCTTTCTCCGTTATCGGTTTGGGACGACGTGAATTGTCGGATGCGGATTTCCAGGCAAATGTAGAAAAGTCACTGAATGAATTTTCACGTCAAACGCCAGAAGAAGCATCTCAGGTTCGTGATTTCATTGGAGCTTTCCGTTATTGTTCTTTAAATAACACGAAACTTGAAGACTACACCAAACTGTTGGAACTGGTTCAGCAGCGTGAACAAGAGCTTAACATTCCCGAAAATCGCATGTTCTACATGTCGGTGGCACCGGAATTCTTTGAGCCGATTGCATTGAACATTCAAGAAAGTGGCCTGGGTAACACCAAAGGCTGGAAGAAACTGATTATCGAAAAACCATTCGGACACGACCTGCAATCGGCTCGTGATTTGAACGAAAAACTGAGCAATACCTTTGCGGAAGAAGAAATCTATCGCATTGACCATTTCCTCGGTAAACCGATGGTTCAAAATATTGAGACACTCACTTACGCGAATCCGGTGATTCAAGCGTTGTGGTCTAACCGGTATATCGCCAACGTACAGATTACGGCAAGCGAAACAGTGGGGGTTGAAGAACGTGCCGCGTATTACGACCAAAGCGGAGCCCTTCGTGACATGTTCCAGAACCATATGCTTCAGTTGCTGATGATGATCGGTTTGCATCTCCCTAAACGTTGTACACCGGAAGAAATTCAATTCAAAAAGCAAAAAATTGCTGAAGCACTTCGCCCTTTGACGAAAGAAAATATCGCCTCTGAAGTTGTTCGTGCGCAATATGCAGCAGGCGAGCTGCAAGGTGCTTCGGTTGTTGGATATCTGGACGAGCCTGGCATCCCAGCCGGATCTCAGAATGAGACGTATGTTGCCGCGAGACTGTGGATCGATGATCCGTTCTGGAGCGAGGTTCCATTTTATATCCGTACAGGTAAACGACTGGCTGAGAAATCCACCCGAATCGTTGTTGAATTCAAGGCACCACTGAAGACGGGGCATGAATCCGAAAATACAACGGAACCGAACCTGCTTACGATTGAAATTGGTCCGGGAGAAAGCATCTCGCTTCAATTAAATGCGAAGAATCCATTGAACCATGGTGAAGTGGAGCCGATGCATATGACCTTCAACTCAGGTAAACGTAACATCCCTGAAGCGTATGAGAATCTGATCTTTGACGCAATGCGTGGCGATTCTACCTTCTTCGCTCACTGGAATGAAGTGGAGCTGGCATGGCAGTGGGTACAACCGATTCAGGAAGCGTTCGAAGCGGGCGGCGTACCATTGGATACGTACAGCGCAGGTTCACATGGACCTGAGTCAGCAGATCGTCTGACAGCCGAAGACGGTTATCGTTGGTGGTAAGTGAAACGAAAGAGTGAGCATAATAGGACACAATAGTAAAAAACAACAGTACATTCCATTGTGCTCACCAATGAACATTTTGCATAAATCCAAAGACCACCTTCGGCTCAGCGGGATATAGAAAACGAAATGCTCCTATTCATCTAGAGCCTGTTACTCGAGAGCGAGTTGGATCGAATGATGCAATTGCTGATATAAAAAACAGTATTAATTATGAATTATACCGTTCCAATTTTGCATAAGCCCTTCCGGTTATGTGGCCGGAAGGCCGTGAAAATTTTTGAATATAGATAGCGGTTCAATTTTTGAAAATGGGTTGGCTTGAACGCTGAGAATGTAGTGTAGGGGACGAAATCGATTCTGTAGAAGCAAAGCGTTCGCCTTTATCCCCGGATTTTCTCCTATATAGGAGATTCAAAAAATCTGGGGATAACAGCGATCAAAAGAACGATTCGTGACCGGAACGGTTACTTCGCCAAACGTTAAGCATTTATTTTTAATTTTGAGCGCACATGAAATTTAAACATTGTTCATAACAGGAGGATTTTGAAATGAAACTTGGACTTATTGGATTAGGAAAAATGGGATTAAACCTCGGTAGAAACCTGATTGATCACAAACACGAAGTGGTTGCTTTTGACCTGAACGCTGAAGCGGTTAATGAAATGAAAGAATACGGCGCTGAAGGCGTATCTTCTTACGCAGAGATGGTCGCTTCGCTCGAATCCCCACGTGTATTGTGGATCATGGTTCCTCACAACGTGGTAGACGCAGTACTGGCTGAAGTGAGCCCATTGCTGTCCAAAGGCGACATCATTATTGAAGCGGGTAACTCCCACTACAAAGAATCCATCCGTCGTTACGAAGAGATGAAACCTAAAGGCATTCATTACATGGATGCAGGTACATCTGGCGGTATGGAAGGCGCACGTAATGGAGCATGTTATATGATCGGTGGAGACCCGGAAGCTTGGGCAATCGTTGAACCTGCATTCAAAGATACTTCTGTAGAGAACGGCTACCTGTATGCTGGTAAAGCGGGCAGCGGTCACTTCCTCAAAATGGTTCACAATGGTATCGAGTACGGTATGATGGCATCCATCGGTGAAGGTTTTGACGTATTGGAGAAAAGTGGATTTGATTTTGACTTCGAACAAGTGGCCCGCGTATGGAACAACGGTTCCGTTATCCGCTCTTGGTTGATGGAGCTGACAGAACGTGCCTTCTCCAAAGATGCAAACCTTGATGAGATTAAAGGCGTAATGCACTCTTCTGGCGAAGGACGTTGGACGGTAGAAACGGCATTTGACCTTCAAACGGCTACACCAGTTATCGCTTTGTCCTTGCTGATGCGTTACCGTTCCCTGGAGACAGATACATTCACAGGTAAAGTGGTAGCAGCACTGCGTAACGAATTTGGCGGTCACGCTGTAGAGAAAAATTAATTTTATATATAACTGTTAACATATGATGAACATCGGGTAATGACTTATATCGTGTTTACGAATTCATCAAGTGGAGGGAACATATCATGAAATTTTTCTTGGATACAGGGAATGTGGAAGAAATCAAACGGATCGAACGTCTGGGTCTGGTGGATGGAGTCACGACTAACCCGTCTTTGATTGCCAAAGAAGGTCGCGTATTTAAAGAAGTCATTCAGGAGATCTGTGGCATCGTTAAAGGCCCGGTCAGTGCTGAAGTCATCGGTCTCAAAGCCGAGGATATGTTGAAGGAAGCTTATGAAATTGCTGAATGGGCACCGAATGTAGTCATTAAATTGCCGATGACCGAAGATGGGCTGTATGCTTGTCATGAATTGTCGCAAAAAGGGATCAAAACCAATGTAACGCTGATCTTCTCCGCAGCACAGGGCTTGATGGCGGCGAAAGCCGGTGCAACGTACATCAGTCCATTCGTTGGTCGCTTGGATGATATTGCGGTGGATGGTATGAAATTGATTCGTGATCTGCGTCTGATTCTGGACATGTATGATCTGCCTTCCGAGATTATCGCAGCAAGCATTCGCAATATCAAACATGTCGAAGATGCAGCCCTTTCCGGTGCGCATATTGCCACCATTCCAGGTTCGCTTCTGCCAACACTTTGGAAACACCCACTGACGGACAGCGGGATTGAACGTTTCCTGAAAGACTGGGAATCTGTTCCGAAATAAAGTGGTAGACCATGCCCGATTCTTGGGGTGTCTGAACATAAAGCCTTTCGCATTGTGGAGTAATCTGCAAGCGGAAGGTTTTTTATTTGTTTTCGTTTGCTCCAATTAGTCAGTGGTGACTGCTTGTCTCTTTAATATTGTTATTACTTTCTGTCCAGTGTCCACTACTGTCCTTCTTTTTCGGGACAACAGTGCATAAGGTTAACATATAGCCTATAGCTCATCCCGCAGGGGAGGGACACTTCGATGATGAGAAGAAGATGGCGAAGCCGGAGACGTCGTAAACCGCCAAGCGGTAAACGTAAAATGTGGTTAATCATTTTATTGGTGACAGCGTTTTGTTTGATGCAGGGTTTTGCCTATGTGGATAAGAAAATGAAGCCCCCGATCATGCATTTGGCCAAGATCAGAGTGAAGCAGATTGCAACCGAAGCGATCAACAAGGCGATTACAGCACAGGTGGCAGATGGTAAAACCAATGAAGGGTTAATTGACTGGAAGACGGATACCGCCGGGAAAGTGTCCGGTTTCATGCTGAACTACAATGAGCATATGCGAATCACCGCAAGTACGATGAATATCGTGCAATCCACGCTTCAGAATGTACACATGTTAAAAGAAAAGATACCGCTGGGGCAGGCGCTGGGCAGTCCGGTGTTGGCCTCATTTGGTCCGAGTATACCGGTTCGTATCGAGCCTCAGGGCGCTGTCAAAGTGGACCTGAACACCCGTCAGCAGAATGCAGGTATTAACATGATCTTGGTGGAAGTGTACATTCATATCATTGCTGAGGTCGCGGTCGTGGTGCCCTTCGATATGGAGCCCGAAACGGTCGATACGGAAATTCCGATCTCTTATCTTCTGGTTGTCGGCGATGTGCCAATGTATTATTACGATAATCAGGGCAAGCCAGTGGGCAGTAACGGTAGTCAAGCCCCAGCTATTGCACTGCCATCAGGGCATACGGGGGTATCAAGCGGTAGTGAAATCATTACGAATCCCCCTAGCCAGAACCAGCAACAGGTGCCAACAGACAATGTACATGGGAACGAGCTTGAATTTGAGCCGGATCTGCCGGATATCAATGGGGGATTGCAACCTAATAAGGATACGCAGCCATGATACACACAAATTTGAATTGCAAAACAAAAAAGGGGCCTCTATTAAAGAGGTCCCTTTTTCGAATGCTTATCGTACGCTGAGCCGAAGAGAATCGACTTAATCCCGCCAATTTACAGGTTTAGTCAAGACATGAGGTGTACTCCAAATTGCTTCCACGTACGGAGCATATCCTCGTCTCACTTGTTTTTCTTATTCTTCTGTTTGCGTTCTTCCTGTTCCCAATGTTTCAGCTGTGGGTAAGGATCGAACGACCATTCGTGCAGTCCGCTGTCCCGGTAGATCCCATAGTGCAGATGAGGAGGGAATTTACCCTGTGTCCCAGGTTTGCCATAACCCGAACTGCCAACCCATCCCACGACCTGGCCGGGGATAACCACTTCACCGATGCGTGCGCTCTTGTCAAAACCTGAGAGGTGGGCGTAGTAATGATAATGGTTGTTCAAATCGCGAATCCCGATGCGCCAGCCGCCAAACGGGTTCCAGCCTTTGATTTCCACGATCCCGTAACAGGTGCTGCGCACAGGTAGTCCATGCGGAGCGAAGATGTCGGTTCCCTCATGAATGCGATAGCCGCCCCAGCTTCGTTTCGTACCCCAGGTGCTGCGGTAGGAGTAGTTGCTTCCGAGCGGCACGGGAAAGGCATGTCCAAATAGATCCAAGTTGTCAAAATGCTCATATAACTTCGCGAATTGTTGTATCCGTTGTACAGCACGGGAGTTGTGATAATATTCCCACAGGGCAATGTTGAAGTCCTCTTGCTTGTGTCCGTAACCCTGAATAACAGAAGCTATGCTGTACAGCACATCCTGATCATTGTTAGCATCTGCCAGGCCATCCCCAGAACCGTCACGTCCATATCCGTTGAAAAAGAGAATGGAGTTCGGGCGTTGATCCGTCTCATCAGGATTTAGCCATCCTCTCCATGCCGGAGAGGTCATGAAAATACCTGTAAGTCGCTCAGGATGCTTGCGATCCTTCGGGTGTGCACGGGTAATCGTTCGTTCATACTGATCAATTGCGGCCAGCCTGTACCAGGGAATCTGAGTCATCTGACCGATGCTCTCGTATAAATGGCGACGTGCAGCGAAAATTTCTGCGGGCTTTAGCTCAGCTGCCTGTGGTTTGGGAGCGGCTCCGGCGGGTTCACTGTAAACGTCAACAGGCAAGAATGGGAGAAGCAGAGTACCTGCAAGTAATGTTTTGATCCAAAAGCAATACGTGTGCCTGAAGGTCAAGCGTTGTTGCACTGGGAAGCAGCCCCTTTCCATTAGAATGATACAAGGTACCCGATGAACCAAGCTAAAGGTTAGCGTTCTTCAAAAGTTCTCATTTTATCCATGTGAGCTGTCGTTATGAATCGAATGAAACAAATTGTCCAGATCAGGGTTGAATGCACAAGATGTGACAAATGGGGGTTTTTCCAGCGCTTTCATGGTATAATATGTTCCGAGCAACAGCCTAACTTCAGTAGAAAGAAGGTTTATGCATTGGCTAAACGTGTTAAAGAACCGAAACCGGATTGGATTCGGATCAAATTGACAACCGGCGATAACTATCAGGAAATGAAAACGATGATGCGTTCCAAAACGCTGCATACGGTATGTGAGGAAGCACGGTGTCCGAATATTTATGAATGCTGGGCCAATCGAACGGCCACTTTTATGATTTTGGGCGACATTTGCACAAGGGCATGCCGTTTTTGCGCGGTGAATACAGGCTTGCCAACGGAGCTTGATTTGCAGGAACCAGAACGTGTGGCGGAAGCAGCAGAACAGATGAATCTGCAACACTGCGTAATTACAAGTGTAGCCCGTGATGATTTGAAGGACGGGGGAGCTACGATTTTTGCAGAGACGGTAAAGGCCGTGCGGCGGCGCTTGCCATTGTGCAGCGTTGAAGTACTCATTCCAGACTTTCTGGGCGATCGGGAATCTTTGCAGATTGTAATGGATGCCAAACCAGATATTCTGAATCACAATATTGAGACAGTTGAGCGGTTGTCAGACAAAGTGCGTGCCAAGGCCAAGTATAGACGTTCACTGGAATTGCTTGCTCGTGCCAAAGAAATGCAACCTAACATCCCAACGAAATCAAGCATTATGCTTGGTGTAGGTGAGGAATATAATGAAATTTTATCAACGATGGATGATCTTCGTGCGGTGAACTGCGATATAATGACGATTGGTCAATATTTGCAACCATCGGAGAAACATCTGTATGTTGAAAAGTATTATCCGCCAGAGGAGTTTGCTGCATTGAAACAGGAAGGATTGAAACGTGGATTCAGCCATGTCGAATCCGGCCCGATGGTTCGCAGCTCCTACCATGCGCATGAACAGGTGAAATCGGCTACCAAACATGCTGAACAGGCGGCAACACACGCGTGATGGAGGATACCGGATTGGAAGAAGAAAAAATCACAGAACAGATTCAGGAACAACTTCAGGAACAGATCCAGGAGCCGGTTCAGGAGTCAGGTGTTGAATTGGTTGAAGAAAAGCCCAAAGAACCGGTCATTGTACAGGTCGGCGGCAAAAATTATGAGATCGTCCAGAACCACAAAGAGGGCTGGAACCCAGAAGTCTTCCGTGATCGTTACAGTGAAGTGCTGGAGCGTTACGATTATATTATCGGGGACTGGGGTTATAGCCAGTTGAGGTTAAAAGGTTTTTACCGTGATAACCATCCCAAAGCTACGAAGGATTCCATGATCGCCAGTATGGTGGATTATATCAATGAATATTGTAACTTTGGCTGTGCGTACTTTGTGCTTCAGAAGAGTAAAGATCAACCTCAAGCCAAAGCAAAAAGCGGTTCCTGAGAAGGACCGCTTTTTTGGTGTGTATGTTAGTCCAGAAATGCCGTGCGGACCCGATTCCAGAATGGATAAGGACGGAAACGCGCAAAACTAACCTTGTGATTGGATACCTGACAACGCACAGATATGAGATCCTCCACCATTACGTTCACATGATCAATCGTCATTAATAACCGCTGATCCTTACGGGAGAAAATATCACAATGATGATGCTTGGGCAAAATAACCGGTGAACCGAGTGTCCGATAGACTCGGTTATTGATCGAAGCAATCTCCGCAATCTGAATGGCCTCAATGGTTGGATGCACCATGGCACCGCCAAGGGCTTTGTTGTATGCTGTACTGCCTGATGGCGTGGATACACAGATTCCATCCCCACGGAACATTTCAAAAGTCACATCGTTAATATCGACCTGGGCCACGACGGTACCGTCCACACCTTTTAACGTAAATTCATTAAGTGCGATGTAAGAGGAATTCCCCGACTTTTTACGAATCTCAAGCTCCAGGAGTGGATATTGTACAATACGTGGTTTGAGCCGCTCCGGATCTCCTTTGCCACTCATCAGTCTAACTAATTCACGTAATTCTTCCTTCTTCCAATCGGCATAAAAGCCGAGATGGCCTGTATGAACCCCAACAAAAGCAATATCCGGAATGCGGTCGATGAAATTGTGAAATGCCTGCAGCATCGTACCATCGCCCCCGATGGAGATGACGATCTCCGGCGATTCTGCATCCAGCTTGAACCCTTCTTCCTTCGCCAGCGCATGAAACTGCTGACTGAGATCAATCGATAACTGGTCTCCGCGGTCTTGAACATAGTATCTCAAGATGAAAGCTCCTTTGTGGTCATTATACTACCGATGATAATCAATTCCGCGGAAGAACACAACGTTTGGATGCATATTCAGTTAAATATAGATGAATGGTAGGCTTATTTTTTGGCTTGTCGACTAGGTTTGAGAATGGAACTTAATACCGCCAACAATAGCAACAACACGATGAGGCTTACAAAAACAATCATTCCGGACAAAAAGATCAGTCCCCAGTCCGGTGTATACGTCGATAATGATGGGATGAAACCGGGCTCCATGAGAACAGGGGAAGAAGAACGCCCCATCATGGGTGTCCATAACAGCAGGACGAGCACAGGTGCGATTAGCGCATGTATGGCTCTGGCAAATAGAAAGGGGCCGTATCTCATTGGTGTGTTACTAAGGACACTCATAATCTGCGCATGGACGGATAGTCCGCCCCAGGAGAGTACAAAGGCAGCTGCCGCTACTTTATATACGAGTGGAATAGAGGTACTAACACCTCCAGCTTCCTTGGCCCCCAGTGTTACTTCAAATAAACCCCCGACCAAGCTAGGAGATAAGGATGGAGGCAATCCGGTATACTGTAGCAATTGCTCGGTAATCCTGTACAATCCGCCAAGCCAACCGGTCTGCACAAGTAACTCCATCATGACCGAGAAGAATACAACCAGCCCTCCTACGATAATAATAAGGCGAAGGGATGAGGAGACTGCCTGGCGCAACAGTTCACCAAATGCCCGTCCGTCAGCCTTTCTTGCTTCATGCATGGCATAGATGGCGCGGATGAGTCTGTTTTGATGCTTCTCCTCTGATGGAGCTTTAGAAGAGATGTCTGGGTGTGAGCCTTTCGCTGTACCCCCGTGGAAACGCATGAGCACACCCACCAGAAAAGCAGCAGCATAATGGCTTGCAACCAATACTGGAGCAATGGCAACATTGTGAAAGAACCCAACCGATACAGCTCCTATCATGAAGATCGGATCGGATGATGTGGTGAAGGCAACGAGCCGTTCTCCTTCTTCCCGAGTAACCAATTTTTGTTCCCATAACTGGGCGGTCAGTTTAGCCCCTGTAGGATAACCGGATGCACAACTTACGGCAAATACAAAACCACCGCTTCCGGGAACACGGAACAATGGACGCATTAGTGGGTTCAGCAACGTACCGAGAAAATGAACAATCCCGAATCCGAGCAGCAGCTCGGACAGCACTAAAAAAGGAAAAAGGGAGGGAAACAATACGTCCCACCAGATGGACAGTCCGCGTACACCTGCATGCCAGGTTTCCGCTGGGAACGAGACCATTAACACACAAAGGATCAGGAGAGCGAGTGTGATCAGGACATGGGTGAGTCGTTGTGGAGCAGCCATGAATTCTTCTCCTTTATTTTTGGAATGGTCGGTGTGCAGCAGTCAGTGGCGCTTTTGCCATCAATATATGAAAAAAAGCGGACAAACAGTACAAAATTATATATAGAAAGCGCTTGCAAAAGTGGCTGTGTTTTTGAGTGATGTGTGCTAAAATGGGAAAAACGCCTGAACGTCACCTAATTGTCTCCAAGGTGGAATTCAATTCGGATGGAGTGATGATCATGAGTCTTGTCACCGGGATCCTGGTCTGTGCTTTTGTATATGTGATACGTGCCTCGCTGGTACGCTCTGAGGAAGAGGATTGGCGGAGTTATTAATGAAATATCTAGTGCGCCAACCCATGCGGTTGGCGCTTTTTTTGTGTAATGTGCTGAAGAAGGTCCTATACACAGATAGCCGGTCATGCATCTTCATGTTATATAGGACTTTTTGGTTTTTTTTGATAGAATGGAGATAAAGGCTTGTGTAGCCTGGATATTGTTACTGTTTTCACAATGTTCACGGAACGTGTAATATATGGCAAAATTCGACATCAGAAAGGGGAATCAGACGAATGAATCCCAGTTTGAGTATTTATGACAATCTTGGCGGCGAGAAAGGTGTTCGCGCACTGGTCGAGGCTTTCTATCCGATCGTTCAGCAGAATGAGCAACTGGCGCCACTTTTCCCGGAAGATATTCAGCCGGTCATCGAGAAGCAGTATATGTTTTTGTCTCAGTTTTTTGGAGGGCCAGGGCTGTTTTCCGAAGCATTTGGACATCCAATGATGCGTGCCCGTCATATGCACTTTGAAGTGACGGTTGAACGTGCTGAGGCTTGGCTTGCATGTATGAATCAGGCATTAACACAGATCGGTGTGGAGGAGCCCTTGCATTCGTTTATCCTGCAGCGTTTATCCGGGCCTGCACATCATTTTGTGAATACACCATAGTTCCGATTAGGATTATAAGCGTACGGGAGAGGGATGGGAGCGAGTGGAATTAGAGCCGCTGTATAAGGTGAAAGTGACGTGTCATTATTGCGAAACCGAGTATGACACCTCACGGGTAAGACCGAGCTTGAAAAGACCCTACCGAACGGATTCCGATTTTTGTGCTTACTACAAGCTGGAGAATCCGGATTTTTATGTGGTTCGCATCTGTCCGCAGTGCGGGTTTGCCTCCACGGAGAACGCAACGGAGCATTTGAATGATGCTCAGCGCAAGGCTTTTAAGGAACAGATCGGTAATCGCTGGGTGAAACGTGATTATAGTGGAGCACGGACATTGGACCAGGCCCTGGCTACGTACAAGCTTGCCTTGCTGTGCGCACAGGTTATCCAGGAGAAAGACCGTGTCGTCGCTGGCCTGCTGCATCATATTGCCTGGCTGTATCGTTATATGGAGGATCATGCACAGGAACATCGTTTTCTTGAATTTAGCCTTGAGGCTTATGTCAAAGTGTTCGAACGTGAAGGAACGGGTGGCAATGAAGCCAAACTGTTGTATTTGCTCGGGGAATTGAACCGCAGGGTAGGCCGGTTCAATGAAGCGGTACAATGGTTCGGCAAGGTCATTCATGACAAGCGGATCACAGATGCGGCTATGATTCGTGCTTCAAGAGAACAGTGGGCCGTGCTGCGCGAACAGATGATTTCAGGCAAGCTGGAACTCCCAGAAGAGATGCTGGAAGCAGAGAAAGAGGCTACGAAACGTAGCCCCCTTTAAGTTAAATCTTGATTAGTTACGGACTGGACGGCTGGATAACAAATAGTCACTGTCGTTGTCGATCACGGTCATGCTGGTATTACAGCAGGGGAAGACCAGTAATTTCTTTTTTCCTTCGCGAATGAGCACAAGCTCTTTCGGTTTAAGGGGGAGCAGCACATTGCTTGCATGACAGTAAGGGCATTGCTGTACATAGATATCTCCCATGACAATATCGTAAGGCCAGCTGTTTTCAAACGGAATCATTCCTGTTCGCCTTCTGTTGCGGCAGGTTTGGAGGCTTCCTGTTTGGCGAGTTCCGCAATCTTCTGCATCAGGATATGTTGGGGCATGTGCATCAGGTGCTCCAAAGGTACGCCCAAGGATTCTGCTAATTTGACGGCTGTATCAGCCGATACTTGTAAAGGTTTCATACGTTTACCTCCTGAAAGTTGCTATGAATACATGTTCAAAAAGTCTGGTTTTCAGTTCCGAGAAGATGGAATGAAGATAGAAATGGAGTAGCGGAGCGTAGGCAAACTACGTGAGCAACTACATTGTTTCCAAAGGAAACAACCTTCGTAAGCATCCGCTTATTTCGGCTGAATTTCATATTCGATGCTGATGATGCCGTTAGGCATGATTCGTAATCAAAAGTGGACTTTTTGAACAACCTCTGTAGCTATTTCTCTAGTATAGAGATACAGCACACAGAAAACCAGTTTTTAATTCAATCCTAACGATCCAATTTATAGAGAGAGGTGCCTGATTAAATGAAAACGCCATTACACCCCGTATGGGATCTGGAGTCCATTTTTAGTGGAGGTTCTTCCTCCGAATCATTCGCTGCATATCTGATTGAACTGGAAGAGGATGTATGTAAACTGCAACATCTGTTGAACGAAACACCTGCACCGACTTCCTTAGAAGAGACGGCTGCATTTGATCCCATTTTGGAACTGCTGCAAAGCTGCTATGTCCGCATATCGGAAGGTTCTGCGTTTGTATCTTGCCTCTCATCACAAAACCAGAAGGACAAGAAGGCAACGCAGCTTCAGGGGGCAATCAGTTCCCTTGGTGCGATGTTGAACGGCAGTAAGTCGAAGTTCGATAATACACTTAGTCAGACATCGGATTCGGTGTGGGATGTGTGGATTGCTCGGGAAGATATCCAGCCACTGGCATTTGCATTGAACGAGAGTCGCACGTTGGCTCGTGAGAAGCTGTCGCCAGAACTGGAAGGTCTTGCTCTGGATCTGGGTGTGGATGGTTACCATGGTTGGGGCAAATTCTATAACACGATTGTCAGCAAGGTAAACATTCCATTTGAGCAAGATGGGGAAACGGTGATGCTGTCCGCAGGACAGGCTGCCAACAAGCTGAGCGATAGTGATCGGAACGTACGCGAGACGGTATTCGCCAACTGGGAGCAGGCTTGGACCGATGTCGAAGATTTCTGTGCAGATACACTGAACCACCTCGCAGGATTCCGTCTGAAGTTATATGAGAAACGTGGCTGGGATGATATCCTCAAAGAACCTCTGGCCATCAACCGGATGTCACGTCAGACACTGGATACGATGTGGGATGTGATTAACGGTGCTAAACCTTCCCTTGTTCAGTATCTGGAGCGCAAGGCGGAACTGTTAGGTGTAGACAAGCTCAGCTGGAGCGATGTAGACGCACCTGTAGGCCAATCGAGTGGCAAAATCACTTACGATGAGGCAGCGATCAATATTGTTGAACAGTTTGCTAAGTTCAGTCCTAAACTTTCTTCTTTTGCAGAGATGGCTTTCGAGAAACGCTGGATCGAAGCAGAAGACCGTCCTGGCAAGCGACCAGGAGGATTCTGTACGTCTCTGCCACTTAGCAAAGCAACCCGAATTTTCATGACCTTCTCCGGGACGCCATCCAATGTGTCGACTCTTGCGCATGAACTTGGTCACGGATATCATCAACACATTATGGAAGAGTTGCCTGCATTGAATCAGCGCTATGCGATGAATGTGGCAGAGACGGCGTCCACATTTGCCGAACTGATTGTGGCAGATGCGCTGGTACAGGCGGCAACAGATGAGCAAGAGAAGCTGGCGTTGCTGGAAGACAAAATACAGCGCAGTGTGGCGTTCTTTATGAATATCCATGCACGGTTCCTGTTTGAGAATCGTTTCTATGAACAACGCAAAAAAGGCCTGGTCAACGCGGATGAGTTATCCAAATTAATGGTGGAGGCACAGCAGGAAGCGTTCTGTGGCGCGCTTGCATCCGATCATCCTCATTTCTGGGCATCCAAACTTCATTTCTATCTGACAGGTGTGCCATTCTATAACTTCCCATACACGTTCGGTTATATGTTCAGTGCGGGAATCTATGCAAGAGCGCAGCAGGAAGGTACAGCATTTGCAGATAAATATGATGATTTATTACGTGATACAGGGCGTATGACGGTTGAAGAACTCGCTCAGAAACATTTGGGTACCGATCTGACGCAACCGGATTTCTGGCAAAATGCTGCGGACTTGGTTATTGCCGATATTGAGCAGTTTCTGCAGATGACAGCAACCGAAAAATAGGTTGAAGATATATGAAATGGCTGCAATCCCGTGTTAACAGACACGGGATTGCAGCTTTTTTTGTTTGAGATCCCCGATTTTCAGTTCTCGAATATTTTGTCGCAAATAAGTGAAAAAACTCGGTTTAAGGAAGTGGAATGGCAATTAATTGTGCAAATTATAGTCATAATTACCCAAATTTATCATTCTTTGTTGAATGAGCACATATGATGTCATATAATGAGTCGTAAGTCCTTATTATGTAGGACTATAAGCTTATAGGAGGAGTGTTATTATGAAAATTGAACAACTTTCATTAGCACGACAGTTAGATTTGGTATTCAAAGAGCTTGATCATGAATTATCAGGTTTAGATTCAGGGGTAGTTTTTGTGCAAATACGAAACAACGTAATTGGGAAATTTGGAATTCGACATAATCCGATAGCCGGACGCGATGGACAGATGGAAATCGAGGATGGAGGATTAAACGATACCCAAAGAACTTCTTTCCGAGCGATGGCTCTGGAAACGTTGAAATTCAAGCGTAATTGGACACATGGAGAAATAGCGTATGACTTCACAGTAAGACAAGGTATGATTTTGGTAGATGCAACGATGGAATCCAATTACAATATGGCCAGCCTTATGATTCGTTACCCTAGAACCAATACATACAACAAGGATTCAGGTATGGAGTCGACCTCATAATTCATTGCACAAGAGAAAGCGGCACTTCCGAAGAAGGCCGCTTTTGTTTTTTAACGCTACTTAAGCAAAAATTACGAGCTTACGAACGACCCGATAATTGCTGCTCAGCGATTTGCACCAGACGTTTAGTGATGTATCCACCCAGAGAACCTGTCTCACGGGAAGTATAGTTACCGTAGTAACCATCTTGTGGAATCGTTACACCCAGCTCTTGTGCAGCTTCCATTTTCAATTGTTGCAATGCAGCATTTGCTTGGGGAACGACCAGGTTGTTGGAGCGGCTACCGCTACCTTGGTTTTGACTTCCGTACATATGTGTCACCTCCTTATGGGTTGGTGATGTTAGTATGGTTAGAGAAAACGGAAATATACATGATATGGCGTAAGGGAAAATATGGATGTTTAATGGTAGATATGTCATATAAAAAAGCCGACCCAATGCGGGTCGACAAGTTGTGTAAGGATATCAAAATATAGGGTCATATGCGCAAAAGCAACATAGAGGATGATAAGCTCGCTTAGTCTGTAGGAGGTATAACCTCAATACGTGTAAATAGCTCAACAGGCTGTTCCGGTTCCAGACGAATTAACCCTGTCTGATCATCCGACAAAGCCAGATTGGGTGCATCCGGGAGCAAAGTATACGGTTCAATGCACAAGAATTGATCGGATTCACCTTTGGTAAAGAGAACCCAGTGTTTGAAAAATGCTTCATCTGCTGAATATTTCAATGTATAACCATCTTGTCTGCGTAAGTAAGCCGTGGCTGGTTCACCTTCGGTAGCTTTCAACAAAGTATCCCAGTTACGTCCCTGCAAGTTGATGCCTTCGTTCAGAGCAGACCATTCACCTAGAGATTCTATTTCACCTGTAGGGAGTTGTTCTTCATTCTGTCCGTATAGTCCGGAAACAGGCACTTGCAATGTCCAGTCAGCAGGTTTGCCATCTAGCAAAAACCATGTATGATATCCCATCCCGAATGGAGCAGGTGTTGAGCTCAGATTGGTGACTCGCAGACGCTGGCTAAATACAGCGTTTTGCAAACTGAATGTCATCTCAAGCTTCAGGGGAATCGGGAATTGAGCCATCCAGTGATCTTCATTTTCAGTCAGTAATTCGGTCGTAATTGCACAGCCGTCTTCATCTTCCTCAATGTCACTGACACACCAGGATTGGGTACGATGGAGACCGTGTATATGGTTGTCATTCGCCGTGTTCTGATCAAACTGGTAACGAACACCTTCATATTCGAATTGTCCCCGATGAATGCGTCCTGGTGGAATCAGAAGAGGAACGCCAAAATGGTACGGCTTCTGCAGATAAAAGGCAAGATCGTCTTCATCCGGACGACGGACGACATCTCTGTCCTGCACCAAATCGCGAATAGAAATAATATTATTTCCTAGACGCGGCAGCAGGGTGATTTCCAATTCACGGCTATGTAGGATATACGTGTCGTAACCATTCCATTGGCCTTTGGTCACTTGTTTCATATCGATGCTCCTTTTCCCACTTGAAATCTGTCTGCAAGCAGTTGTGATGACAATCTGCTGCAGGCGTGTCATTGTGTACATGCCAGCTATTTCCTGTTCTACTTTGAGTAAAGTAAACAATAGGATAAGCAATTCCATCATAACAGATTTTGATGTGCGGGGTAAAAAAGTTCATCTCATTTTGACATTCGCGCCTGTGCGCATTAAGATGGAACTCTGAAAGCATTTAGTTAAAATTAAATGACATGAAATCGATGACAGGGATAAGTAGGCCAAGAGAACTCTCTTCAGAAAGCCGGTGGTTGATGCAAACCGGTGTGAGCTTTTTACCGAATGGACCCTTGAGTGTGGATTTGAACAGGCGCAGCCAGCGACGGGCTTGCCCCACTAGAGTCTGCCGTATAATCCACGTTACGGAACAATGAAGGCATTTCTTCAGCTTGACTTGAATTCAGGGTCAGGAGCAATGGAAGAAAAGCGAATAAGGGTGGCACCACGGTCTCACGTCCCTTGCGGATGTGGGGCCTTTTTGCGTTCGCAGAGAATGGCGGGAGCTTTTTATAAACAATCAGGGAGGCGTTATGTGCAATGAAAACAGTACTTTCAGGTATTCAACCGAGCGGCAAGCTCACATTAGGTAATTATATTGGTGCAATCAAAAATTTTGTGAAACTTCAGCATGACTATCAGTGTCATTTCATGGTGGTTGATCTTCATGCCATCACCGTGGCTCAAGAGCCGGCAGCATTACGTGAACAGTCAGAAGCTGTAGCTGCGCTGTTTATTGCAGCAGGCATTGATCCGTCGAAATCCAACGTATTTCTGCAATCCCATGTACCGCAGCACGCGGAACTGGGCTGGTTGATGACTACGCTGACCTCCATGGGTGAGCTTGAGCGTATGACTCAATTTAAGGATAAATCATCCGGTAAAGACTCCGTTGGTGCCGGACTGTTCGTTTATCCATCATTAATGGCTGCTGATATCTTGTTATACAATGCTGACCTTGTGCCAGTAGGTGAGGACCAGAAGCAGCATTTGGAGCTGACACGTGATCTGGCAGGACGTTTTAACCACCGTTATGGGGAGTACTTTACCATTCCAGATCCGTATATTCCGCAGGTGGGTGCTCGGGTCATGTCACTTGATGATGCATCTTCAAAAATGAGCAAAAGTAACCCTAACGCTGGCAGCTATATCGCTCTACTTGATCCGCCAGATGTTATTCGCAAAAAAATCAGCCGTGCTACAACGGATTCCGGGCGTGAAGTGGTATACGATCCAGCGAACAAACCGGAAGTTAGCAATCTGATGAGTATCTACGCGGAATGTGCCGGTATGACGCTTAAGGAAGTAGCGGAGCGTTATGAAGGCAAGATGTATGGTCCGTTCAAAAAGGAACTGGCTGAAGTGGTTGTATCTGTGATTGAACCGCTGCAACAACGGTATAATGAGATTCGCGAGTCTGGCGAATTGGCCGAAGTCTTGGATACGTCAGCCCGCCGTGCAGAAGAAGTTGCTGCTCAAACGTTGGATGCAGTGAAAGAACGTATGGGGTTTGTTCCTAAACGTAAACTGTAGTGCTGTACAAGATTATCATATTTCACGCAATGAATAGTTAACATGAATAAAGAGGAGCCCTAATGAAGGACTCCTCTTTATTTGTACGTTTATTATTGAATTATAAAATGACCTGTTCAAGAAGTAGGCTCTGAAGCGGTCGAGCGAACTTCCTGACGTTCTTTTTTGGCGCGAATCACAAATCCCCAACCAATGTTGGCAATGGACAGCACAAACAGTAGTGCGGCTAACCAACCAGAGTAGGAGATTGTAATTGCTGTAACCGCTAACAAGATGATCGAAGAGAATGCGAACCATAGGGATAAGCCTTTGCTCATTGGGAAAAACCTCCATCTACAAATTTAGTAAAATTCCGTATAACCTGAAGCGTACGAGCCATAATAATCTTGCAAGCTTGCAATACATTACAGACACAGATTGAAAGGAGATTATAAATTATGGCTCAAGGATCTCGTTCTTCAAACAACTTGGTGGTACCTCAAGCGACTGCAGCACTGCAACAATTGAAAATGGAGGCTGCACAGGAACTGGGTGTAACTATCCCACAAGACGGTTACTATGGTAACTACACTTCCCGTGAAACAGGATCTCTGGGTGGATATATCACCAAACGTCTGGTACAAATCGCTGAGCAGTCTCTGGCTGGGTCTGGCAAATAATTCATCTTAACCAAACAGCAACAAAACAGGATAAACAGAAAGCCCGGGGCGGAAACGCTCCGGGCTTTCTCGCGTATCAGTTCCTATGTCTGATTGTGCCTTGCCATGCTCGCTTCGTCAAGGGCGTGCAGATAAAAGTTTTTTATCCATTTTCTCATCGCTTAACCACCCTACATACGTATCAATTGTTTCAAAATTCCGATCCATCACAATTACAGCGACAAATGGATATTGTTTCCGGTGTCGATAACGTACATCTGCCCAGCGGACCTTGTAACCGGCAGGCAGTTCTTCAACCTCAGCCACCGCATAGGAGGTGAAATAGAGGAAGGCACTGACTTCCGGTGATTTGCGTGAAGCGGCAACGGCCGCATGAGTAGAAGACGATGCGTGCAGACTCCATGCCAGATTAGAACCATCCATTTTACCAATCTCATAACTGCCATCTTTAACTTTTTTAACGATATGCCAGCGATTCCAGGATATCGTCGGAATGACGATATATTTTGCTTGCTCTGGGCTGTTATCAAGACGTCTAACCTTTCTAACCGCTTGTGCACGAGCAATCGTCCGCCATACATAATATAAACCAGTCAAGCTATACAACGTAATGAAGATTGGTGCAGGGGCGAACAGATCAAAGGCCCATAACAGAATAGCCACGACGTGCGTGGTGAATAGAAACGGATCAAAAATATGAATGATATTCCAAGCGATCCAGCGTTCCGTAAAAGGCCGGGCAGCTTGGGTTCCATAGGTATTGAACAGATCAGTGAATACATGAAAGCCTACGGCTACAGCGGTCCAAGTGGCAACGTGACCCATAGGGACACCAGGGAATATCAGTGCAATGACGCCAGTGATGAGCAGAACCCATAACAGGAGAAACGGCAGTGAGTGTGACAAGCCCCGATGATTCCGAATGTAAAGCGAATTGCTTTTGAGACGTAACGCAGTATCGATGTCAGGGGCCTGGGAACCGGCAATCGTGCCAACCATTACTGCAGCTGCAAGCATAGGATTGGACGCGACGACAGGATCGATATAAGCCAGACCGGCTAAACCAATCCCCATGACAAAATGTGTAGAGGTATCCATAAACGTCTCCTTTGTGTGGTGTATCGTTCTAAGGCATATTGCTTCTCTATCTAGGTGATACCCATATATAGTGTATAATATCCGCCTGTCAGGATGCAAAACACCCCAAATTCCAAATTGATGACAATAAATGTATTATAACCAATAAATGTACGTGGTTTGTCAAACTATTTCCACATTTCCTATGATAAACTTTATATCGGATACAGAGAGAAATTACGCCAGAGAATGCACAATACAAATCGAATGATGTGCAACGTTGAAATAATGTATGGGCATAGTTCCTTCAAACCGTTACAATAATATAGAATCTCATAAAAAGTAGGTTTCTTTGAATACATATGTCACAATGCATGAATTAAGCGTAGCGAATGTGAGGACTTTTTTGATTCACATATGTATGCGTATTCATTAGAGAAGATATAGAAGGGACGAGGAAGATGCTGAAAAAGTACAAATGGACCTGGATGTTGCTGGGGCTCGCACTGATTATGGCTGTGTATCTGATGTGGGGCACTGTATTTGCCAGTAAGGAAAAATTACCCGAGATTCGTGAAATCCAATCCTTTTCGATGGAAAATGTAGATGGGAGTACGGTATCCCTGGAGGATACTCAAGGGAAAGTCCGATTGTTCTACTTTTATTTCACCAGTTGTCCAGATGTCTGCCCGATTACGACGTTTACGTTATCCCAGGTGCAGGATCTGTTGAAAGAGGACGACACTTTCGGTAAAGATGTCTCGTTTGTATCCATTTCATTCGACCCCAAAGTCGATACAAGAGAGAAGATTAAGACTTTCGCGGACCGCTTCCATGCGGATTATGCGGGATGGTACTTCTTGCGAGGGGATATGGACAAAACAAAACAGTTTGCCAGGGATTCATTCCAGATCCTGATTGAAGGGGAGAATAAGGACGATTTTGCCCATATGAACATGATTGGTCTGGTGGATGAGAATAACCAGCTGCGCAAGGTATATAACGCATTTAATACAGAGGACGTTGTGCCAGCTGTAATTGCCGAGGATATTCGCAATCTGATCAACGAATAATGATCTGATCATTGTACTATAAAGGCTGCCTTTAGGTTGGATCTCAACCCAAAGGCAGCCTTTTGGTATTTCATTTTAATAGGAAGGATGTTCAGGGTATTGGATGTATGTCTCTAACCCGGCCTTCTCCAGCTGGGCAATGATATACTCATCAGGCGTTCCTTCTACACCCGCATATCCTCGTCGCGTATACATCTGTACTGCATCCGGGAAAGCATCCCGAAGCACACCTCTAATTTTTTTACCGGAACTGTCATTATCCATAAATAAAAAGACTTCATCATATCCGACCTGTTTGCGCAAGGTCTCCAGCTTGAGTGAATTAAGTGTTCCAAACGTACATAGAATGTTGATTTCGGGTCCAACCAGACGTTTTAGTTTGCTTCGGTCATTCTTACCTTCCACAATGACATGAATAGGCATCATATTCACCTCTTGTTCGAGAGCTTATGTCGACATTCCCCGGGAAATGTTGCCGCGAAAATCGACTGATTATATAAAATGGACTGCTTTTCTTTACACGATGCTAAAAGGATAGAACAACCCCATCAAGTCACATTATTCGAAAGTATCTAAATCCTATTCATGTTCATCATTAGGTAAGTATTAGCTAGCAGTGGCCGTTCCGGTTACGGATCGTTCTTCCGATCGCTGTTGTCTCCAAATTTCCTGATTGATTTTTTATAGGTTGAAATATGGAGACAAAGGCGAACGCTATCGCTTCTTCAAATCGATTCCGTCCCCTCCACTACTTTTGCTAATCGTTCAACCTTAATATTGACCTCCAATAAGATAAAACCTTCGGTAATTGTGAAAGATAGATTTCCCAGTTAGCTTTATTAACATGTAAAACGTCAGTCCATTTTATATAGTTTAGCTGTAAATGGGGGAATGATGCAAAGCTAATGAAAATACTGGCCTAATTCAATATACTTTTCGGATCGGATAGGGAAGCTTCGCGTCTGGATGTATAGTATGGAAGCAGCAGCATACCAATCATTAATAAAACAAAGGCGATGAAATAGGGTGATAACCCGACACGAAGTTGCCCGGCTGTGATGGGGCCGATGAAAGAACCAATGGAAGTGGCGATGGATTGCAGCGAGAAGATTCGTCCCAACTTGCTTCCTCCGCTCAGACGGATAAATAGAGTGGCCATAGCTGGAAAGATAATACCTTTGGACATCCCAAGTACAAACAATACGGTAGACAATGGAATTTGCGGAATAGCTGCCATTACAAAAAAACATAAAGACATCAGTAGCACGCCCGCAACCAGACGCAGTTTGGGGGAATACCGATTGAGAAATAACATGCTGAGTGTGAAGAGGGCCCCAATACTGATTATGGAGAACAAAAGGCCGGTAGACATCATGGATGAATGCCCTCCTCCCCGAAGAGGTAATTCGAAGAAGAGGATTCCCTGCGCACAGGCAATAACCAGAGGCAGGGCAAAGTAGCGCCAGGATACCGGCAGGAATACACTAGTGGCATCTGCGGGTGCAACGTCAGGTTTAGCAGGTTCCGTTACTTTCTCATGCTGTTTAACGATACCACGGGGCATGGTCATGAATGCAATGACACCTGTGAGTATAAGCAGATAACCTAATCCTGAGAATGTAGCGGAAAATCCCATAGAACCTACAATGATTGCCCCAGCTGCTGGCGATACAACCGAGGCGAGCGTATGAACTACCCCGTGACCTGACATATACTTTCCTTGTTTCACTGGATCGCTGGATAGCTGTGCAAGCAGGGCGAGACATGCCGGAGACAGGAAGGCCAGCACAAAACCGCTGATGGAACGCAGCGCCAGCAGTTGCCATGGGGTATGGACATGGGCTTGCAAGAGCAGGATGAATCCTGCCCCAAGCAGACTGAACACAATGTAGCGGCGACTACCATGTTTATCAATTTGTGTTCCAGCAATCAGATTGCCAGGAAGATGCGTCAAGGAATAGATGCCCATCATCCAGCCGATGAAGGTAGGGGCAGCTCCAAGCGAGATGGCAAAAGGGGTCAAAATGGGATACTGAGCGTGCAAATCAAATACGGCAAGGAACAAAAACAGGTATAGCCAGATGGCTGTTTTCACATAAGCCCCTCCTTGTTAAGCGATGCATGTTCCAATTACAAGTCTTGAACGTGTTCCCCGTTCGCTAGCAGAACCTCATGGTACTACTTGTACGCCTGACGGGACGAACTTAGACCGTTTATTTTTACAAGGGAGGGCTTAGCTGACAGCAGCTTCGGAAATCATGTATAATATTCGGGAAGTGTAACGAATGAATTCTAATACGGAAGGTGTAGTCATGAACATAGAAGTAATCAAAGAGTTTGTGATGCAGAACTGGCTGGTGATCGTGGTTGCATTGATCATATTGTTCTTTGTTCTGAATGTGGTCAAAACCGTATTGAAATGGGCGATTGCCATCATCATTATTGCGGCTCTACTGATATACAGCGGCATCTCCATTGATCAGATCAAACAGACAGTAACAGACGTACAATCCAGCACGATGGATACATTGAAGAAGGAAGCAACCAGCATGATGCTGAAGGAGGCTTCCAAAGCGAAATACGTCAAAGGACAGGATGGGGCGTTCACCATCACAAGTCCCAATGTGGAGATTAAAGGCAGAACTCAATCGGATAAAGTCGATGTGACCTTCCGCGGAATTTCACTTGGCGAATGGAAACTCGACAATGAAACGATACGTACGTTTGTCGAACAGGCACAGGAGAACAAAACAGCACCAGCATCGTAGTAAAGGGGGAATCGGTACGTGCTGCAGAATTGGCTGGACAGCCTGAAGGAATTGAATGGCATCACGATTATGCTGTTGCTGATTGTGGCTGCTTCATTATTGCAGGGTTGGTCCAGAGGGGCTTCGCGTTCAGCAGGCAGACTCTTTGGGTTCCTGATGGATGGCATTATGGCGGTCATTGGTATTCTGTTGTCGATCGGTTTAACGTTGTGGCTTGCGCCATATGTACAGCAGTGGCTGTCTGCGTATGCTTCAGCCATGCCTAACCGTGAGTTGAACCGGTGGGAACAGATGTATTATACGTTGGTTACGGCGATTGCAGATTTTCCGCTAATGCGGTTCGCTGTATTATTTGTACTTAGCTACGGACTCATCCGATTGGTTCTTGGATTGCTGTCTTCAATTATGTTTAGCAGCAGGCAGGGGCTAGGCGAGGAAAGTGCGCCTAAAGGTATGTTTAGCAGATTGACAGGTGCATTGATAGGCACGATTATAGGCTCTGTCCGCGGAATGATTGTCATTGCGGTGCTGTTCATGATTGTCAGTCTCTACCCTGGGAGCATGTTCAGCCGATATGTGGAGGCATCTCCCATCTATATGCAAGGGGCCAAATCGGTGATCGAACCGTTGTCTGGTACGTTCATCAAGGACAAGCTTCCCGTATTTACGCAGGCTGTGCAGAAGGAACTTGGCGGTATCCTGCAACGCAAATATGAAGTCATTGACCATAATATTCCGACAGACATTGAATCTGCAGCGCGTGAGGTTGTTAAAGGCGAATCGACAGATGAAGCCAAAGCAAGAGCGCTATATGACTGGGTAGGTTCACGTATTCAGTATGACTATGGTAAAGTGGATGACTATGAGCAAAAGGGCATATGGCATGAACAGACTCCGCAGAATACATTTGATACACGCAAAGGCGTATGTATTGATTATGCCCGTCTCTATGCCGTGATGGCCCGTTCACAAGGACTTGAAGTCAAAGTCGTTACAGGACTTGGGTATAACGGCCAGGGAGGGTACGGTCCGCATGCGTGGAATGAAGTGTATTTGAGTGATTCCGAGAGCTGGGTTCCGCTTGATCCGACGTGGGCAATCAGTGGAGATTGGTTTAATCCTCCGAATTTTGCCGATACCCATCTAAAGGATCAGTCAGCTTAACATTACAACGGACATGGGTCCGGAATATGACGACGTTGCCAGGTTATCATGCCGCGAAAAACCAGTTTGAGCGGTATGCATCAAGTCATGAAAGAGGTAGGATGGATGAAAAAGCATTCCAATGAGAAGGATGAACTTACAGACAAACGGCGATTTAGCTACCGAATGAACGTATTTTTCTTCGCTTCCTTTGTTATTTTTAGCGTTATTATTGTACGTTTGGCGTTTTTGCAATTCGTTGAAGGGCCGGAGCTCAGTCAGGAAGAGGCCAGCAACATTACCAAGGATGTGCCGCTGCCTCCTGTGAGAGGCACGATCTATGATTCCACAGGTGAGGTGAAGTTGGCTTACTCCAAGCCCATTCAGTCTCTCTACCTGACACTTTATAAAAACTATGGGGATGTTGATGGGAAACCGAGTCCTAACATAGGGGAAGTACAGGATATTGCAACCCGGTTGCATGATGTGTTTGAACAGTACAAGCTGAAGGATTCAGAGTCACTTACGGTGGAGAAAATTATTGAAGAGATGGACTTGAACTCCCGCAAAGCGAACGGTTTTATGCCACGACTGATCAAGAGTGATCTGTCCGAGGAAGAAGTCGCTTATTTCCTGCAGCACAAGGACGAGTTCAAAGGTATTCAGATCGTCGAGGAGAGTGTACGATTCTATGATCCGGATACGGTAGCGGTTCAGACAATCGGTTATCTGAAGAAGTTCAGAAGTTCGAAGTCCTTGAACAAATACAAAGAGGTGGACGAGGCCAATAAAACGCAAACGGATCCGGGCCTTGTGTATACGGAAAATGAATTTGTAGGCTTTGATGGACTGGAACTGCAATATCAGGATGCTCTCCGCGGCAAAAGCGGATATACATCCGTTGATGTTGATTTGCGTAATTTACCTGAAGGCGTAGCAGGTTCTACCCCGCCGGAGAAAGGGTATGACCTGATTTCCAGCATTAACAAGAACGTTCAGATGAAAACGGAACAGGCCATCCTGGACCAGTTGAGCTGGCTACACCGGAACCCGGTTTCCGGTCGATTGCATCCGAATGCCAAGACCGGGTTTGCGGTTGCGATGGAAGTGGATACCGGGAAAATCGTATCTGCTGCCAGTATGCCGGACTATGATACTAACGTATGGAGAACCGGCGGTATAAGCAATGAAGATTACGATAAAATAAAATATATCTATCAAAATGGTACGATCCGTGGATTCCCGCCAGATGATACTGGTAAACGGGCGGAATCTGTTGTGTTGCTCGGTTCAACGATCAAACCACTTAGTGTATTAATCGGTTTGAAAGAAGGTTTCTTCACTACAAATACCGTATATTCAGATAGAGGTTCAACGACCTTTGGTGGAGACAATCGCAGAGTGCAGAACTCATCAGGGCATGTGTATGGTGCAATGTATCCTCGTGATGCGATTCGTCATTCCTCGAACGTGTTCATGATTGACGAGATCGGGAAGAAGCTGTACTCAAAGTATGGTGCAAAGGGTGTCGACGTGTGGGACGAATACATGGAGAAATTTGGGTTAGGTATCTCAACAGGTGTTGACCTGCCTAATGAATGGCTTGGGCGCAAAGAATATGGTGAGGAAAGCGTCGAGAGTTCCTTGACCAAGCTGGTATATGCCTCCTTTGGACAGCAGGGAAAATATACAACCATGCAGCTTGCCCAGTATACAACGATGCTGGCGAACAAAGGTAAACGCATGGAGCCGCAATTGGTCAAGGAGTTCCGGGATTCGGAAGGCAACGTGGTCGAGAAAGTAAAACCGAAGGTACTCAGCACGGTGGAGTTTAACGATGCATATTGGAATGAAGTACAACGAGGCATGGCAACTGAGGTATCCGCATTTAGCGGATTCCCTTACGACTTTGCCAGAAAAACAGGAACATCGACACAGGTAGTAGGTGGTAAACTGGTGGATAACGGGGTGTTTATCGCCTATGCACCACGTAATAATCCTAAGCTTGCTGTCGCTGTGGTTATCCCCGAAGGGGGCTTTGGATCGAGCAGTGCGGCTCCGGTTGCACGTGCGATCTTCGATGCCTATGACGAGGAATTCGGTCTCGACGGTGTACCGAAAAAAGACAAGAATAAAGATTCAGAATCGGAATCAGGCACACAGTGATGTGAGGCATTGGTTACAGAGGGGACCCTTCGTGGGTCCTTTTTTTTTCACGCGGAGAATGGATCGTGGGGATGGACTGATTAATTGCATTAATGTGTAACCAAATGAGCTATATCCCGTTTATATAAGGGAAGGGTAAACGCTTTCCGGAGGACTGGATAACGTTGATATGTCAGTGTTTACATTGAAATCGGTAGATTGGTTAATGTAACGGTTCTGTTTACGAAAATGTAACCAAAATTTGAAAGACGTGACAGCTAACCTTTGGTAGACTTGTATGAGAAAGGATTAAATATCGGATTGAACAGGTGCACAATACAGATAGTACATTATTTTTATAGAGGAACGGGAGAGGCTTAAAAATATGTTTAACCGATTGAAAAAGAAACCCATGACTGAGGAAGATACACCCGTCAACAAGCCTTCCACCGCAAGGCTGAATCTGTTTTTTTTCGCGGCATTTGTCATATTCAGTATTCTCATTTTCAGGTTGGCCTTTGTGCAATTTGTGGAGGGCCCTGAACTGACGTATATGGAAACGAGTCGTAATACCAAAGACATTCCACTCGCACCTGTTCGTGGTCCCATCTATGATGCGACAGGGGAAATCGCGCTCGCTTATTCCGAACCTGTACAGTCCCTCTATGTGTTGTTGTATGAGGATTATCGGAATGATGAACGTAGACAGGAAGCAGAGGAACTGGCTCATGATCTGGCGGCTGTGTTTAAGCAGTTTAATCCAGGGGACAAAGAGCAGCCGGATGCGGAAGAGATCATCAAACGACTGGATCTGGATTACCAGAAAACGTTCGGGTATGTGCCGAGGCTTGTGAAGTCGGATCTATCGACCAAAGAGATTGCCTTTTTCATGGAGAAAAAAGCAGAATATCCAGGCGTTATGGTGCTGGAAGAAAACATAAGAAAATATGACCCGGATGGCGTAGCGGTTCAGGTTGTGGGTTACACAAGAGAGTTCAAACGGGCACCAGATTCCATTACCAAATATAAGGCCATCCGCGAGGGGGCAAGTACCCAGCGTGATCCTGGTCTTGTGTACCATGAAGAAGAGAAGGTTGGCTTCGATGGGCTGGAGCTTCAATACCAGGAAGAACTCCGCGGACGAAGCGGATACCAGTCCATTGATATTGATGCACGTAATCTGCCAGATGGGACGATGTTACAAACACCACCTGAGAAAGGCTACAGCCTGGTTTCCACCATTAACAAGGAAATTCAGATGGCCGCACAAGAAGCAATAACGGACGAATTGCGAAGACTCCCTAAGGCAATTACCGGATACGCAGTAGCCATGGAAGTGGATACAGGAAATGTGGTGGCTATGGCAAGTATGCCAGATTATGATCCGAACGATTGGGATTATGACAAAATCAAATATGTGTTCCGGAACGGAACCACCGAGTCGTTCCCACCGAATGATGCCAAGCCTAGTCGGGCGGAATCCGTTGTACTTCTTGGATCGGTCATTAAACCGTTAAGTGTGCTTATTGGATTAAAAGAGGGATTATTTACAGCAGGAGAGACCTATCATGATCAGGGATATGCGGTTTTGGGGAAAGACGGACGACAAGTGAAGAACTCGCATTCTGCTTATAATGGTTCTATTACGGCGAGAAGAGCGATTGAGAAATCCTCCAATGCCTTCATGATTGATATGGTGGGTAAACGTTTGTTACGTAATTATGGCTCAGAGAAAGGTATCGATGTCTGGCACAAACACATGCAGGAATTTGGCTTGGGTGTGTCCACTGGTGTAGATCTGCCTAATGAATTTCTGGGTAGGCTAGAATATAATAATAAAGACGAATCAGCTCTAACACGTTTGGCATTTGCCTCGTTTGGACAACAAGCCAAGTACACCACCATGCAACTCGCCCAATACACGACCATGCTTGCCAATAAGGGCAAACGGATGGAACCACATCTGGTGAAGGAAATCCGTGACGCGGACGGCAATGTGGTGAAAGAGATCAAACCTAAGGTGCTTAATGAAGTTGATTTTGCCGAGGCGCACTGGAATGAAGTGCACAAAGGAATGGTTACCAAAGTAAGTTCATTTGACGGTTTCCCATACGATTATGCACGGAAAACAGGAACATCAGAGCAGGGCACCGGACCGAACAAAAAAGAGAATGGTGTATTTATAGCCTTTGCACCACGAGATAATCCGAAGCTTGCTGTAGCTGTTGTTGTACCGGAAGGTGGGTTCGGGTCAGTCAGTGCCTCGCCGATTGCACGGAAAATCTTCGATGCATACGATGAAGTGTATGGTCTAGATGGAACGCCAAAAGGGAAGAAAGACGAAGGAAAAGACAAAGAGTAATGTAAAAGAAAGGCGGCAGATGTAGCTCTTTTAACATCATATCTAACAGGTTAATGAAGTGAACAACATATGAATCTGGACAGGCAGGGGAATTATCCCTTGCCTTTTTTTTTGGCTTCGGATAAAATTTGCACAAGGGAAACATTATTAGTCTTGATTAAAACTTAATACCTTGTACAACAAAATTAGATGTGGACAATTATTTTAGGAGAGGGAAAGGGGACGATTGAATTGTTAATGGTGAAGATGAGGAGTATTCAGAGGGGGTTCATTACGCTAGCGGCTCTGGTGCTGGTTGTGGTGCTTACAGCGTGTTCAAGCAATGCAGAGACAGGCAGTGGAGGAAAAGTACAGGTAACAGCAACAACGGGTATGATTGCGGATGTAGCACGTGAGGTAGGCGGGGCATATGTTGATGTTACCGGTCTGATGGGCCCAGGCGTTGACCCTCACCTTTACAAGGCATCCCAAGGTGATATTCGCAAGCTGGAGCAAGCGGAAGTCATTTTCTATAATGGACTGCATCTCGAAGGTAAAATGACAGACATTTTGGAGAAAATGTCCTCAAACAAGCTGGTTACAGCCGTTACAGAGACTATTCCAGTCGAGGAACTACACTCAGGCAAAGACACAGGCGGAACGGAATATGACCCACACGTCTGGTTTAACGTAAGTCACTGGATGCATGCGGCAGAATCTGTACGCGATACACTGGTGGAGGCAGACCCGGACCATGCTGAAGAATACAAGGCTCAGGCGGAGACGTATTTAGCGAAACTCGATGCTTTGGATGCCGAGGTACGTGAGAAGATTCTGGAGATTCCGGAAGCAAGCCGGGTATTGGTTACAGCACATGATGCGTTTGGATATTTCGGTCAAGCCTATGGCATGAAAGTCATGGGGCTTCAGGGCATTAGTACAGCAGCTGAATATGGTGCAAAAGATGTTAGCGAACTGCGGGATTATCTCGTGGATAACCATATCAAAGCAGTATTTGTTGAATCGAGTGTGCCTGCAAAAGCGATGGAAGCCATCATTGCCGGAGCAGCTCAAAAAGGACATACGGTCAGCATTGGTGGAGAACTGTTCTCGGATGCCATGGGGGCTGAAGGAACGGAAGAAGGCACATACATCGGTATGATTCGCCACAATGTTGAGACGATTGTAGAAGCCCTGAAATAATGAATCACATGAAGAGAGGAGTTACAGGATTATGGAAGATACAACTTTATTGGAACAAACTCCTACGAGACTGAACAACAGTCACTTGCAGGCAACGAAGCCAACATCGGCTCCTCTTAGTGTGAGGGATCTGGCTGTTGCGTATCATAAAAAACCAGTGCTAAGCAGCGTATCCTTCGATATTCCGGAAGGACAACTCATCGGAATTCTCGGACCTAATGGCGCAGGGAAATCCACCCTGATCAAAGCCGTTCTGGGACTGGTACCGAAGATGCATGGCGAGGTTCGGATATTCGGACAATCGTACCGGGAACAACGTCGTCGTATCGGATATGTACCACAACGGGAATCGGTCGACTGGGATTTTCCAACGCATGCACTCGATGTGGTTATGATGGGACGGTATGGTCATCTGGGTTGGTTCCGTCGTCCGGGGAAAAAGGAGCGGGACCTGGCTGCACACTGCCTGGAGCAAGTCGGCATGGGCGATTATATGTACCGCCAGATCAGTCAGCTGTCCGGTGGACAACAGCAGCGTGTCTTTCTGGCGCGGGCACTTGTGCAAGACGCGGATCTGTATTTCATGGATGAGCCGTTTGCAGGTGTGGATGCCACCACGGAGAAAGCGATCATATCGCTTTTGGAACAGTTGAAGAAACAAGGCAAGACGGTACTGGTCGTTCACCATGATCTGGCGACAGTCGAGGAATACTTCGACCATGTGCTGCTGCTCAATGGACGACTGGTGGCTGGCGGACCGACAAGCGAAGTATTTGTACCGGATACACTGCAAGAGACGTACGGAGGCCGGATTGCGATGATCGGAAGCCGGACGGAGAAAGGCCAGGTGTAGTGCATGTGGAACTGGATCATTGCCATCTTGTCCGACCCCAATACACGTTGGATATTGCTTGGCTGTCTGTTGCTGGGATTCAGTAGCGGAATTATTGGCTCCTTCACCTTTCTTCGCAAGCAGAGCCTGATGGGGGACACCCTCGCTCATGCTGCTCTGCCCGGGATCTGTATTGCATTTATGTTGACGGAAACGAAGTCCGTAGGCTTATTCCTGTTCGGTGCTCTGGTGGCTGGTATTGTCGCAACCTTCGGAATCTCGTGGATTACACGCTACTCACGGATCAAGCAGGATGCGGCAATGGGAATCGTGTTAACCGTATTTTTCGGGGTTGGCGTAGTGATGCTGACGCGCATCCAGCATGGGGCGAGCGGAAGCCAAAGCGGACTTGATAAATATTTGTTTGGGCAGGCGGCCTCCATGGTCATGACGGATGTGTATGTCATGGGTGGCGTATGTCTCGTATTACTGATTGCCTGTCTTGCCTGGTTCAAGGAATTCAAACTGGTGAGTTTTGACCCGGGCTTTGCAAGAGGAATGGGACTGCCAGTTGCCATGTTGGAGCAGCTCATTTTGCTCTTGACGGTGATCGCTGTGGTTGCCGGGATTCAGGCCGTTGGTGTCGTGCTTGTTGCGGCCTTGCTGGTAACTCCGGCAGCAGCGGCACGTTGCTGGACCGACTCACTCGCACTCATGGTGTTGCTCGCAGGTATATTTGGTGCATTGAGCGGAGCCACAGGAACCATCTTCAGCACACTCGTACCTAATCTGCCGACAGGACCTGTAACGGTTCTTGCGGCCACGGTATTGTTTGCCGGATCAGCATTGCTGGCTCCACGTCGTGGACTGTTAGCTCGACGGTTGCGCAGTATTCAGGCGAAGTCCGCATATATGCGTGAAGAGCGAGCTACACTTCAGACTCTCGCTGCACAGCGAAATCAGCAGGAACGGGGGGAGATGTAATGGCAACGTTTTGGATTATCTTGACGGCCGTACTGGTTTCTTCTGCCTGTGCCATCCTCGGCTGTTTTCTGATCCTGCGGCGAATGGCTCTGGTCGGTGATGCGATCAGCCATGCGGTTCTCCCTGGTATTGCGATTGCTTTCCTGTGGAGCGGTTCCAGAGATTCGTTATGGATGCTGCTCGGTGCCACCGTGTTTGGTCTACTGACGGTATTCTTCATACAGAGTTTGCAGGCGGGTGGTCTATCGTCTGATGCTTCCATCGGAATTGTGTTCACAGCACTCTTTGCAGTAGGTGTCATTCTCATTAGTCTAAACGCCCAGCATATTGACCTGGATCTAGACTGTGTCTTGTTCGGTGAGATCGCTTATGTGCAGTGGGATACGCTAACCCTTGGGGGAACGGATGTCGGGCCGAGGGCGGTCTGGATGCTAGGCATCACTTTGCTGGTCATCCTCGTTGTCATTGGACTGTTCTACAAACAGTTCAAGCTGTGTGCCTTCGATCCGGCGCTAGCTGCAGCTTGCGGCATTCCAGTAGTGCTGTTCCACTATTTGCTCATGGGGCTCGTTTCCATGACGTCCGTAGCTTCATTTGAAAGTGTTGGGTCGATCCTCGTTGTGGGTATGCTAATTGTACCTGCGGCGACGGCTTACCTGCTTACAGATCGTCTCGGAAAAATGATTCTGTATGCTGTCCTGATCGGAGCAGCTTCCTCGGTTGGAGGTTACATCATGGCTTACGCCCTGGATGCTTCCATCGCGGGCTGCATGGTGGCTGTTGCTGGAATTTTGTTTGTTCTCGCACTGCTGCTGTCCCCGAAACATGGCATTGTATTTCGTTATGCTCGTCGCAAATTTGCGGCACGTTAATTCATAGAGATTGTTAGCCGCCTGCTTAGCAGGCGGTTTTTTTGATTGGACTGTGAACTAAGAAACAGCTATTAAACCTGTAAATAAACGAGCTTTTGGTGCACAGACTGATACTCATATAAAGGTTAACTAATGTATCTATAAAAAAATTCCGTTCTGGACGTTCTACTGTCCCTATGTATGTATCCAGATTGGATTCCCCAATGCTAATAGCAGCTCCTCCTGTCAGAGTGAGCTGCTATTAGGATGCCTAAAGGTGGCAATGAGGTAGATGAATATAACAATCTTTACGGTTTCAAAAGCACCCGATGAACCCCTTGGCTTCCTCCCGGTGCGGTTCCGAGATACAAATATTTCCCTTGGCTTACGGCCGTGGTGATGCCATACAATGTTCCTTCCGGATCATGCCAACTATTAATAAGCTCTCCTTCTGGTCCATATTCTGCAACAAGTCCGTGTTTCACCGGGGCACTGGCTCCATTTAACAAGGACTGTGGAACTTTGGACATCGTCGCTGCTAACCAAGGGTGACTATGCATGTAATCGGCAAAAGACAGACGGGTTGTGAATACCCCTACCCAGAAGTGTCCCTGCGCGTCACGGGTGATATTGTCCGGAAACCCAGCCAGATTTTCCGCAAAAATATCAGAGGTGCCTTGTTTGGGGCCCTTCAACCAGTACCGGGTCAACTGATAATGATACGATTCTGCGACAAGCACGAAGTCTTCTTCGGCAGACAGTACGACCCCATTGGCAAAATATAAATCCTCAAGCAGAACGGTCGTCTGCTTGGTCAGTGGATCATATTTCAACAAACGTCCATGCGGTTTATTCTCGGCAATTTCTTTGAACATGACTTTGCCATAGTTAGAGGTATCGGAGAAATAAATCGATCCGTCTTGCGCGATGTCCAGTTCGTTCGCCAGGTAGATCGGCCCCCCATCTACTTCAGTGGTTAGTACTTCGATGTTTCCGTTCGGGTCAATGGACAGGAGCCCTTTCTGAATATCCGCCACAATCAAATTTTCGGCAGCATCAAATTTCAGGCCGTTAGGTGTTCCGTGGGTATCGGCGAATACCTCTGCTGGCTGTGCCTTGTCCTCGGCGTCAAAGGTCACTCTGTAGATTTTGCCATCGGAGTCACCCGCATACAGTCGCCCTTCTTTATCAAAAGTGATAAATTCCGGGAACTCCGCGCGGTCTGTAACCAATTCAGCGGAGCTAAGTTTGTTGTTCTCTTTCCAAGGACCTTCCTTCTCAAAAGAAGGAGCAGCAGGTGCAGACCAAACAGCGGGTTCTACCGGGGCGGGCATCAGCAGGAATACAACGATTCCCAGCACAATTACCCCTAGCAGGGTCAGGCTCCATCTACGAATTTGTTGACCAGTGGATCGTTTGCGTTGTTTTTGTTCTGTTGACATATTAAATCCTCCTAATAGTGTTTCTGTTGCCCTTTTATAACTGCCACTTCACGTTCCGGCGTGTCCTTCGCGCCGACAGAGCATCCTCCCCTGTACCATTCACGTTGAGAAACCCATCTCCGTCGAGCCTGGCACAGAAAGAGAAATTGCACGCCACGGTTACGATTCTTCCACTCAAAGGGCATCAATTAATGATACGTTGTTTTATTTAAGAAACAATGTTACCTAAAACTCCAAAAAAAAATAATACAAATTTTAAAAAAAATGAGCATAAGACCATTTTGGTAACACTGTTTCCTGTAAGAATCATAGTAACCAAAATGAAACGGTTGTGTCAAATTCTTTTTTTATCATAATGGCTTCTTTGTAACTTTTCTGCAAATGGTTATAGCACTGCCCAGAAGCAAGGCAGATTTCGGACCAGGAAGAGACCTGGACTCTTGTCAGCACTATATGGGCATCGCTGCACGGTGTAATTCACCTGCATATGGGCGGGTTCCTTGGTGATGTAAAGGCAACCCATATCGTATACAAACAAACCATGAATTTGATGTCCCAATCCTTGTTTGCAGTATCCTAGCCAAACAGAGGAGCGGACAGGGGATAATTGGATTTAATCTTGACTTCGGGTTAGGCTGGGAAAACAGGCAGAGTGACAAAGGTTAAGCTAAAAGCGGTTCATCCTGTAGGAGGTGGATCGTTTTTTATTTAGGAAATTATACATTACATAAAATGTAACAACTTCGAAGTTTAATCCTGAGCGGGTTATTTTGTTGCAGGTCGACGATCTGTGGTAAAATGTCGTTAGCTGTGACGTCCGGAGCGTCCGTTTTGCGGATGCCGGGCGACCTTGTCATGAGAGAATGTTTAAAATTAGATAAAGAGAACCTTTGAGTTGAACTGGAGAACCATTGTGGAACGGAGAGGGTCCGCTTAGTACCTGAATGGATATCCATGAGTTCAATTTGGAGAGAGACAACCTAGGAGGAACTACTGTATGAGTGAATTGAAATACAAATTGCTAGCATTGGATATGGATGGAACATTACTTAACGATAATCATGAAATTACACAGGAGACCGCCAAGTGGATTCAAATTGCCATTCGTCGGGGTGTACATGTGTGCCTTTCCACGGGAAGAGCCGTATTCCACGCGATGCCTTATGCGGTTCAACTTGGACTGGAGACACCAATGGTTACCGTTAACGGGAGTGAGGTCTGGAAAGCTCCGCATGATCTGCATATGCGTCATCTGATGGACCCGGCATTAATTCGCAAAATGCAGGAAATTGGTGAGAAATATAACAGCTGGTACTGGGCATACTCGGTGGAAGAGCTGTTCAACCGTGATCGCTGGACGGACAATATTGAAGGTCTGGAATGGCTAAAATTCGGTTTCAATACCGAAGTGGACGAAGCTCGTCACCAGATTATGATGGAACTGCAACAAATGGGTGGTCTGCAGATGACGAATTCTTCACCTGTTAATATCGAGATCAACCCTGCTGGAATATCCAAAGCCAGTGGTGTAGCTGAGGTTTGCAAACTGCTGGGTATCGAGATGTCCGAAGTCGTTGCTGTCGGAGACAGTCTGAATGATCTGGCTGTCATTGAAGCCGTAGGTCTGGGTGTAGCGATGGGCAATGCGCAAGAGCAGGTGAAGGAAGCGGCTGATCTGATCGTAGCGAGTAATAATGAAGACGGCATCGTCGAAGTGATCCGTGAACATATTTTGAAGGGGGAGTAACTTTTGCTCGCAACCATTGCCTGGATTTTAATTGTACTGCTGTTTGCAGTGGGGATGGCTGGAACGGTATATCCCATACTGCCTGGTGCTGTAGCGATTTTCTTCGCGTTTCTGATCTACGGCTGGTTCTTCAGCTTTGATCCGTTCGGTGTGTGGTTCTGGATCATCCAGATTCTGATTGTTGTTGTGCTGTTCGTGGCTGATTATGTTGTCAGTGCATGGGGTGTGAAGAAGTTCGGTGGCTCCAAACTTTCGACCACGCTCAGTACTATTGGTGTTATCATTGGCCCATTTGTCATTCCGGCATTCGGACTGGTGCTGGGACCATTTATCGGTGCTTTTATCGGGGAACTGATCGGAGGGTCTTCACCTTCCAAAGCATCCAAAGTTGGGTTTGGTTCTGTGGTGGGGCTGTTTACGAGCACCGTAATGAAAATTATTTTGCAGATCGTCATGATAGTTCTCTTTATTATCTGGGTGGTAAGATTCGCGTAAACATGAGGGATTAGTTTCAACGGGATGCACGTCCGGTGTGGAGGAAAGAAGGGGAATTGGTTTGTCTAAGAAAGAAACATTCATTAAGGGTACGCTCATTCTGGCGGCAGCTGCACTGATCGCGAGGGTTCTCGGATTGGTTCAACGGGTGCCGCTGGAGCATATCCTCGGGGATATCGGTAACGCATCGTTTACCATCTCCAATACGGTATATTTAATGCTGTTAACTGTAGCAACGGCAGGCATACCGAGCACACTTAGCAAAATGGTGTCGGAACGCTACGCACTCGGACGCGCGGGCGAAGCTCAACAGATCTACCGTGCAGCCCTGATCTTTGCGGCTGTCGCCGGGGTAGTCATGTCTGCTTTATTGTGGTTCGCGGCGCCTTATTATGCTACGTATGTCTCCAAAGTACCGGAATCGGTCAGCGCCATTCGTGCCTTGGCCCCAGCCTTGCTGCTCTTCCCAGCCATTGCAATGATGCGTGGATATTTCCAGGGACGCGGCAACATGACAGCAGGCGGTATTTCACAGATTGTGGAACAGTTCGCCCGTGTAGGTACAGCCATTATCGTGGCATATGTCATGCTGCAATGGAATTATGATGATCAGACAATTGCCGCAGGTGCCTCATTTGGTGGAGTATTGGGAAGTGTTGGTGCCTTCGGTGTCATGCTGTACTTTACCTTGAAGCTGCGTCGTAGCGACCGTGCTGCGCAATTGAATTACGAGCGTGCAGTGCAACTGCCGATGCGAGGCATTTACAGTGATATCTTCAAATTGTCTATTCCAATTGTGCTGTCCTCGCTTGCAGTTCCAGCCATTAACTTTATCGATTCATCCCTTGTGGTTCCACTGCTTAGTGGCCAGATCGGACTTGAAGAGGCGACAGGCGTTCTTGCGATCCTCGGTGCCAAAGCCCAAAGTATTGCGGGTATTCCGCCAATTCTGGCTATCGCTTTGAGTCAATCGTTGGTGCCTGTCATTTCGGCAGCATTTGCCCGCAAGGATGAAGCCCATCTGAAGAATCAGGTTACACTTGCATTGCGCATTTCGATTCTGACAGGTATGCCGATTGTTATTGCACTTTGTGCGGCAGCGTATTCGGTTAATGGATTGCTGTTTACCAATCTGGATGGAACGCCAATCATTGCCTTACTGACATTCGGCACCATTTTCCAGATTACAATGATGACCACCAACTCCATTTTACTCGGGGTAGGGAAACCGCGGATTACGATGATCAGTGTCGCAGCAGGTGTTGTGATCAAATTGATCGCAAGTCTGATTCTGGCGCCGTTCTTTGGCATTTACGGCATCATTATTGCAACGGCCCTTTGTTTCCTGGTTATCACATACCTGAATCTGCGGGTCCTTCGCAAAATCGTTGATTTCTCCATTATGGGAGACCGCTGGAGAGGGTTTATCATTACAGTGGTGCTTGCAGCAGGTGTAGGATTTGCAGCGAACTGGATTGGCAATATGATCTTTGGGCTCTTCCTGCCAGCACGCGTATCCTTCTTACTTACCTGCCTTGTGGTCGGTGTGCTTGTTGTGGTGGTGTATCTGGTTCTCATGGTCGTGCTCCGTGTATTGCGCAAGGACGAGCTGGGCGGTTACCCCCGTATCCTGCAAAAAATTCTCCGTCCACTCATGCGTCTCCAACGTGGAGGCGTGCAAAGAGGATAATCCTGCACGAAACATCTGGCCGCATCATTCGGTTAGATACGATACAAGCTCTGTCTGCTGTTGAAGCGGACAGGGCTTTTTGTATATTTAACGGTCGCCAGCATTAGTGAATGGCCGCTTTGGCATCATGAGCCAGTGCTGTTTTCAGCATGCCATACCGATGTTCGTGACTCATCTCAAATAGCCATGGACGGCGCGGTATCGTCAGATAACCGAGACAATCCCGAGTCTGAAGCCAGTCCTGTCGGGTTATTGGTTCATAAGGCGTGTCCCCCCATACAGAGAGCAGTTCCGGACTATACAATCGTTGCCCTTCTGGAAGCCATTCTTCATCCAGTAGCGCCTGTGCGTAAAATGTACGATCACCCGCCTTGTTTTCGTGATGGGTAAACAGACCGGGCCAATACTCGGCTCGCGAGCCATGATGGGGAACTGCACGAGCGAATTCCAACACTTGTGTGTGGACTTGCTCCACGCCAAACAACAGGGCATATAGGCCTTTGCCAAACATAATTCGCTCATCCAGCTTGCCAAAATGTTCAATGACTCGCCCTGCGAGCCCTGCTTCCCGTCCGAGAGGGAAGACGATATGGTTCAGACCGGCCAGATTATGCAGATGGAATGCGGGTTTGGAAAGTACTTCTTTTTGAAAATAAGGATGCTGCACCACCCGGCTCTCGATATAGTTTTGCTCATTAATAATTAATGCCACACTTAGCAGTGAACTGCACCGTTCCAGCCAAAAGCGTTCCCAAAACGGCGTCATGAAAGCCGATACGTGAAAGTGAGATAACAGATGGAAACAGCTTCGTCCGATCCGGCGACTGTTCATATACAGCAGAAGCTGGGGATATGCATCCTGGAAAATGAGTGCATTGCACCGTTCTAACAGTCGATACATATGCTCACGATCGTTTGGATCCTGTAGATTATACATCAAGTCACTCTGTAGATCGGTCATGTGATATCCGCCGTTGCGGGAGACCATATGAGCTAATAGAGCCCAATGCAATTCGGGACATTGCTCATAACATTCCAGATAGGCAGCCGTGCGCGTGATGTTACTCCGATTATGCTCTTGGGTCAGTGTCTTAATCTCTTCCAGAATGATGCAATCTTCTTCGCATACGAGTGCACTTTGGACCTGATCAGTGCGTGCAAAAGACTTGCCGCTGGCAGGTAACAAACGCTCCACCTCAGACTGTAAGGCGGCTGCGGTATCTGTATCCCACTCGATCTCACGCAATGGGTGACGAAGCTGTGCTGAAGCTTGCCATGCCGCCTGTTTGCCACGCCAGATTTCCAGGGCAGCACCCGGAATGGAACGAACAATCTGCAGGAGGGACCCGTGATGCTGTTCGCTGGTAGAATCGGTTCTGGTGGAAGTCATGATGTGACATCCTTTCATGATGTTCTGAGTTTATTTTCACAGACCATGTGGTTTATTCTAAGTATGTGCTGATTATTTGACTTCCACTCGCCAATTTGCTTCACTTAGGGTAAGACAAGGTACAGAAAGGGAGATGAACCGAATGGAACAGATTACTTCCAAACCGGCTTTTGATGTAGCCATCCAATCCCCACGTTTGACGATTGCCGTATTCAAGGCAGACTGGTGTGGTGACTGCAAATACATCGATCCGTTTATGCCTGAAGTTGAAGAGAAATATGCACGTGAACTGACTTTGGTTGAGGTCGACGTGGATCAGGTTGGAACCGTTAGTGAAGAGCAGAATATTCTTGGCATTCCGAGCTTTGTGGCGTACACGGATGGCCGGGAACTGGTTCGGTACGTGAACAAGCTGCGCAAGTCGAGAGAAGAGATTGAGCAGTTCCTGGATCGCGCAGTTGAGGTGTACAACACGATCCACAAATGATTATAAAAGTATGACAGGTTCATGTTGTAAAAGGGTAGACTAAAAAGAACGCCATTTCTCTTGAAATAGGGAAATGGCGTTTGTGTGTTCGACACGTTCTACATATGAAACGTTTCTGTATATATCTTTCGATGACCTACGGGTCATTATTTCACCAGACGTTAACATTTTGTCACAAAGCACGACGTCAATGAACATTTTATCCGGTATAATGAATTTAGTTGTGAAATAAGTGTCAAAGTACCGAAACAAGCGGAGAATATCTTCGCCATCTTAAACCAACAGCAGGTGAGAAAAAATTGAAGCACTTAACTTTGTTTAAATGGTTAACCGTATTAACCTGTCTTGTCATGTTTCTGGCCACTTTTGGTGGAGGCATCGTAACCAAAACGGAATCGGGCCTTGGCTGCGGAACGGAATGGCCTTTATGTAACGGAAAACTCGTTCCCGCACATACTGTGGCTTCACTTATTGAATATTCCCACCGCGCTGTAAGCGCACTGGCTGGATTGTTGTCCATTGCCTCGTTTGTTGCTTTTCTGCAGTTCGGCAAGTCACGCCGTGACCTGCAATTGTTTTCTTTCTTAACCCTGGTATTTGTTATAGTCCAGGGAATCATGGGGGCTTTTGCCGTCGTTTTCTCCCAATCTTCAGCAGTTATGGCACTTCATTTCGGCTTTGCGCTGATTGCCTTTGCCAGTTCGCTAATGATGGCATTGGGCATAAGGCAGGAGGCAAAAGATGGTGGATTGGAGCGTCTGAATAAATACCCTCGGGTCAGTAAAAAATTCAGAAATCTGGTCTGGTTCTCGACGATCTACACGTATCTCGTGGTATACACAGGCGCATTTGTGAGTCACACGGATTCTGCTGGTGGTTGTTCCGGATTCCCGCTCTGTAACGGGCAGATTATTCCTGAGCTTTCAGGCGGGGTAGCCGTTGCTTTTGCTCACCGTGCGGCAGCTGCGTCTCTTGTAATTGTAATCGCAATTCTGGGTCACTTCGCGTATCGTAATCATCCGGATAACAAGGAAATGCGTACCCTTGGCGTTGTATCTGTTTTTCTGATTTTGATGCAAGTGGTCATCGGTATTTTCATGATGGTGACGATGAGCCGTCCGGAAGTATACATGTTCGTAGCTCTTGCACATATGCTGGATATCGCCATACTGTTCGGGATCTTAACGTATATGAGTTTCCTGGTGTACAAGCTGCACCGCCCGGTTAATCGTTTCTAGATCCATTTCTTGGTCTTTGGGCTCAATATTGAAAGTCCACCTTCCAGTGATGTACATCATTGGACAGGTGGACTTTGTTTGATGTCAGGGGGATCAGGGCAACCTATGGCAAGCAGCGTTTATACGTTTACTCCGGAATGAATTAGCATTATGTATTAAAGTGATGAATCTTTATGGATCAGCAGAGTGGAAGAGGAGGTTATATATGCTGCGAACGTTGCTCGGAGAAAAGCCGCGTATAAATGAAGGCAAATTGAAGGAAGCGATGGACTCAATGGCGCATACGCTTGAGCTATTTCAGCGACAGATGCACGTGGATCATGATCCTACTCACGACTATCGTAAACTGTATGTGTGGACACAGGGACTTATCTCTTCCCTGGATGAACTGGAGCAAAGCTGCTTCGCCGCTGCTCATTTTCGGCAAAAGGTCGTTGCAGGTTCTACGGATGATATGACACCGACTGAAAAAGCCGAGTATGCTCGGTATGTGTATTTCTACAAAGATGGCTTCATTCGCTGCTTTGCCATTCTGGATAAAGTCGGCACCGTATTGAATGAGATATTCCAGCTGAATACCTCAAATACAAAAGCGCATTTTTCTTATTTTACCGTGTTAAGGCAGTTCGACTATGCGAGGGAGCATCATGATCTTGCGTTGCAATTAATACAGATCAAGGACTCTTATCGTGAACCGATGAGCAAGCTGCGCAAACGACGTAATATGGAGATTCACTACATGAACTCCGAAATGCATGATGACCTGTGGCAGTTACATCAGACCCTGCAAGGTAAAGTGAAATTGGAGGATCTGAATCAGCATGTGCAGGAAATGCGTCAGGGCGTGGATATGGTCTGTGAAACGTTAACAGCTTCTTATAGTTATATCAATAAAATATGGCAAAGAAATAATTCCCTTTGACAAATCGGAATACTTGGAATATACTGAGTTTCAATTAGAATGTTACAGTGACAAAGATACTGATATTTCAAAAGTTACGTTCACATTATAAGCATAAACTACATGAACTTATAGAATCCTACAACAACATATTTCTTATCGAGAGCGGCGGAGGGACAGGCCCGATGAAGCCCGGCAACCGATTTGTAACGACATGTGTCATTCGTTATAGATGTTAGGTGCTAATTCCTACAAAATGGTGCAAGACACGATTTTGGCAGATGAGAAGGTATATTCTTTCACGTAAAGAGCCCTCTTTGTATCTGCAAAGGGCTCTTTTTTTGTATGTATAGGGGAGTTTTCCTTTAGATCGGGTAAAGATACATGTAGGTGGTTGGAAAGGGGCAAGTGCGATTGATTGAATTAAAAGGTTTAACGAAAACGTACGGCAAAGGGGCAAAATCTACAACGGCACTATCCGAGCTGAATTTGAGCATCCAAAAGGGTGAAATCTACGGAGTGATCGGCCATTCTGGAGCGGGTAAAAGTACACTGATCCGTTGCATTAATTTGTTGGAGCGCCCTACGGAGGGTGAAGTATGGGTAGACGGGATTAACCTGACTGAACTGAACAAAACCGAATTGCAGCAACAGAGACGCAAGATCGGTATGATTTTTCAACACTTTAATCTGTTATCCTCGGCAACGGTGTATGACAATGTAGCTTTTCCGTTAAAGCTTGTGAATACACCCAAGGAAGCCATTGATCGCAAAGTGAAGGAAATGCTCGCCCTGGTTGGTCTGGAGCACCATAGCAGCAAATATCCGGCTCAATTATCGGGTGGACAGAAACAGCGTGTAGGGATTGCAAGAGCACTCGCCAGTGATCCGAATGTACTCCTATGTGATGAGGCCACCTCGGCGCTTGATCCGCAGACGACGAATTCGATTCTGAAGTTATTGCTCGACATTAACGAAAAGTACAATCTCACGATTGTGCTGATTACACATGAGATGCACGTCATTCAGAATATTTGTGACAAGGTAGCTGTCATTCATCAAGGTGGCATAGTGGAACAGGGACCTGTAACCGAAGTATTCCTGAAGCCGCAGCATGCCATTACACGGGACTTTATGATGCGTGATCATGAAGTTGGACTTGCCCTTGAAGAGACTGCTTTGGCGAATGCAGGCTTGGAATTACAGGCAGGTGCTGCTTCCAAACTTGTGAAGATATCCTTTCTGGGTAACAAAACGTATGAAGCGATTTTATCCAGAACGGTACGTAAAACCGGTGTGGATTTTGCCATCCTGCAAGGTACGATCTCTACGATCAAACAGGTTCCTTATGGGCAGCTGACCGTTCGGTTCGAAGGCGATACCAATGCGATTGACCGGACAATATCAGAATTATCCGCAGAGGGACTTGATGTGGAGGTGCTACGTTAACATGGATTTTTCAACAGTACGTTGGGAAGAGATCGGTAAAGCTTCCATAGAGACACTGCAAATTCTGGGTGCATCAGGCTTATTCACTATAATTATTGGTTTGCCACTCGGGGTATTGCTATTCATGACAGCAAGATCCGCATCAACACAATCACGCGTGGTCTATTCTATTCTGTCGTTGATTGTGAACATTTTGCGATCAGTTCCGTTTATCATACTGATTGTCGCTCTTATTCCATTCACTCGTTCGCTGGTTGGTACAGCCACAGGAGTTCTCGGCGTTATACCGCCACTTGTCATTGCAGCCGCTCCTTATTTCGCCCGCTTGGTGGAAACAACACTGCGTGAAGTAGATCGTGGTGTCATTGAAGCAGCACAGGCGATGGGTGCATCGACCGGACAGATTGTAAGACGGGTGCTATTGCCTGAGGCACTACCTGGTCTTCTTGCTGGGATAACCATCACTATCGTTACGCTTGTATCGTATACGGCGATGGCGGGTATGGTTGGCGGTGGAGGTCTGGGAACGCTGGCAATCAACTATGGTTACTTCCGTTATCAAAATGAAATTATGATCATTTCCGTTGTATTTATGGTCATCTTAGTTCAGATTCTTCAGATGGCTGGAGATCGCTTGGTTACATTTTTCACCAGGAAATAACACATAGATAACATGATGGATATGCATTTTTGCGGATGCCACATGAAAAAAATGATTAGAGAAGGGGTTTTACACATGAAAAAATGGTCTTTTGCTCTACTTAGTCTTATGCTGATTGCGGTTCTTGCCGCGTGCGGAAACAACAAGGACGCCGACAGCGGCGCAGACAATGAAGGAGGAGCTCCGCGTACAGTAGAATTGAAAGTGGGAGCTTCACCTACACCGCACGCAGAGATTTTGGAAAGCATCAAGCCTGAACTGGAAGCACAAGGTATTCGTTTGCAAGTCGTTACATTCAATGACTATGTACAACCCAACCAGCAATTGGCTGACGAAAAATTGGATGCAAACTTCTTCCAGCACCAACCTTACCTGGACACAGAGAATAAAGAACGTGGTTTCAACCTCGTTGCTGTAACTCCTGTTCATGTTGAACCTTTTGGTGGATACTCCAAAAAGATTAAGTCTTTGGATGAATTGGCAGATGGCGCAAAAGTAGCAATTCCGAATGACCCATCCAATGGTGGACGTGCACTGTTGTTGCTTGCGAAGGAAGGCGTTATTACCCTGAAAGACAACACAAATATTACATCGACGATTCAGGATATCACAGCAAATCCAAAAAACTTGGATATCATCGAGCTGGATGCAGCCATGATGCCTCGTCAATTGGATGAAGCGGATCTGGTTTTCATCAACGCAAACTATGCATTGGAAGCCAATCTTAACCCTGAAAAAGATGCTTTGCTGATTGAAGATCTGCAAGGTAACCCATATGCTAACATCCTCGTTTCCCGTGAGGATAATAAAGATGCAGATGCAATTAAGAAACTGGCTGCTGCACTGCACTCCGAAGAAGTTAAAACATTTATCAAAGAACGTTACAAAGGTGCAGTTGAACCTGCAACTGAATAATATTACGGAATGTATGAAATGATATGAAGCTTGTGAGCAAAAGCCGTATGTCTCTCTAGAAGAGACATACGGCTTTTTTGTATTTCCTGGTCTGTGCTGACGTGGAAATCAACAGAGTTATCGTTTATCAAATTTATCAACATTAGGTGGATGTGCAGATTGGCGGTAGTAGGATAATTCATTTTGATCAGCATATTGCTGTTCATCCGCTTCTTGCAGGTACCTCCTCTCGGTGGGAGAGAGTTTTTCTTCATCTCCATTTGAGCTTTTGATTTTGTATCTGATCCACCCAATCAGACCAAGAACGACAACGAGGATCAAGGCCCACCCTTTTTGGAGCAAAAGAAGAGCACTGAATTTTTGGGAAGCCGTGTACCCAATCCCGCCCATCAGAAGGCTGTTAAGCCCTATGGTGGATGTTTTGTCAGTCGAAGCATTGTACTCCTCGTACGTATATCCGGCATTGATGCTAAGTTGATTAAGGACCGTTTCCTCGAATGCCTGACGGCTCTGTTGAAAGTTGGCCGTATCTGTAACCAGAATGGCTGTGATGTACCCTTCACGTGTCAGGAGTTTTACATTGTAATTGACCATGGCTTGCTGATTAGCATTTTTAAAACCAAGGGAGTAGACCAACTGATGCTTGGTCTTGTCGTATGCCGGTTCGATTTCCCACCCCGTTATGTACGTTCTATATTCAGGTTCGAGCTCTCTGTTGTCTTCTTCTGTGCCACGGATATAACTGCTTAACAGTTCTTCAGCACTCAGATTTTGATCGTCATCATGAATATGACCTGTCTTCACGTATTCGAACACAACATACCACGAGCCGAATTCGCTATTGCTGGTTAGGCTTCCAATCTCATTCCCATTAGGCTTTCCATCACTGTTAAGTATCGAGCGTTGGGTATTGGCCTTATCCAGATAGGAATGGCTATCAGGGACTTCCAGGGTGGCCTTACCGTCCAGAGAGACGGATGCTGGTCCAGTAATCCAATCATACTCATCAGGCGCTTGGTCAGTCTCACTTTCCGCGGAAACCTGTAAGGCATTAGAGAATGCTAATAAAATGACCACGACTAGTGTGAGAAATAATATCGATCTTCTGTTTTTCATGTTCATGTAGAGATCCTTTCAAGTTATATCATCGACAGTACCATAGGTGTTTGATTTCGATCAAGATATATTTGTCATTTCAGGTGGATACTTCCTAAGGGAGATGCGAGTTGTAGGGGGAGGATAAATCTTTTATACTGGATAAGTGACTGCTCTTTGAAGAGGGGGATGAACGTGAAGGGTAAGATTGCCCTCATAACGGGAAGTGCCAAAGGTCTTGGTAAAATGACGGCCCTCAGTCTGGCAGATCAGGGGTGTCATATTGCCCTTAACTATGTACACAGCAGAACAGAAGCTGAGGCTTTAAAGGCTCAGATTACAGCCAAGGGTGTGCGGTGCATTGCCATCCAGGCGGATATATCCAAGGTGGAAGATATTGCTTCATTGGTGGAACAAGTGGAAGGCAATCTGGGCACCATTGATATTCTGGTGAATAACGCGGGTCCATTTGTTCGTGAACGTCGATTATTTGCAGACTATTCGGAAGATGAGGTTCAGATGCTTGTACAGGGTAACCTGTTGGGACCCATGTTACTGGATCAACGTGTGTTGCCGGAGATGAGACGCAAGCAGTGGGGACGCATCATCCATTTTGGCTTCAGTCATGCTGGAGAAGCGAGATCCTGGCCTCATCGTGCAGTCTATGCGGCTGCCAAGGTAGGTCTGGTATCTTTTACGAAGACACTTGCGGTTGAAGAAGCCCCGTATGGAATTACGGTTAACATGGTATGTCCAGGTGACATTCGTGGGGCGAACAAAGAGAAAACGATTGATGAGATGGCAGGCATAACCGACGTAGAGACGCCAAGAGGGCGTCCTGGCAGTGGTGAAGATATTGCACGAGTCATTACGTATCTGTGTCTGGATCATTCTGATTTTATAACAGGCAACATTATGGATGTATCTGGAGGACTTGATCCGATTCGTCCGACCATACAGCGCGAGGATGCTTAAGGTGAGTAGGAAGAATGTACATCGAAACTGGTCAAGGTGACAGTAAAATGAACTCTCTAGGCATATGTACACAAAAAAGAGCCCTCCGCTTCATGCGAAGCGAAAGGCTCTTGAGGTTTATTTCGTGAAGGATTGATTAGAATACTTGTACGACTTCTTGTACACCCTCAACTTCTTCGAGAAGGGCGCGTTCAATCCCGGCTTTTAAGGTAATAGTGGAGCTTGGGCAACTGCCGCAGGCACCGACCAGTTTCAGCTTAATGATGCCGTCCTCCACGTCGACCAGTTCCACGTCACCGCCATCGCGTTGCAGGAACGGACGAAGTTTGTCAAGCACATCAGATACCTCATCGTACATGGTGCTTTGTGCGTTTTCGCTCATTTTTTTCAACTCCTTTCCTTACTATATTATATTACAAATGGCCATAAATTAAAATGGTCAAACAAAGCAGGTGAACCTATATGAGACCGATTATTGAATTTTGTGCCAATAATATGCATTTTGGCACAGATGAAGTCATGGATCAACTGGAAGAAAATCCAGACTATGACGTGATTGAATACGGCTGCCTCACCAACTGCGGCCAATGTTCTATGACTCCATTTGCACTGGTGAATGGCGAAGTTGTCATCACAGACAAAGTGGAAGATCTATATAACGCCATTTTGGCCAAAATTGCCGAAGCCGATGCCTGGGACGAGCTCGATCTCGACTAACCGAGATGGCGCTTGGACATCCAGAGCACACCACTTTTCAAAATACGAGGTACACGTCCCATCATAGACGTTTTACCCATCAGCCCAAACCCAGACTTCTTGCCAAGTGCACCGAGTGTGCCACGAAGCTTGAGTGGATGTGGATTGGGCTTTTCGCCTTTCCAGAGGGCATGCTGAATATGGGCGATCTGCTCACCCTGCACTTCCGCAGCTTGACCGCTAGGTGCATAAGGGACACTCGCACAGTCACCAACAACATATACATCGGTATATTCCGGAATTTGGTAGTATTCATTCAGGACGACACGACCTTGAGGGTCTTTGGTTACGTCCAGATCCTGTACCACTTTTACGGGCTGAATGCCTGCAGTCCACACGACAGCATCGGTTAGGATCTCTTCATCCCGGTTATAGATGGCGTTCGGTTCAACGCGTGAAATGGCGATATGCCCGCGTGTCTCTACCTGATGTTCGTTGAACCATTCATGCACATACACGGACAGACGTTGTGGAAAGGCGGATAATACACGTTCACCACGATCCAGGATGCTAATGTTCAGATCCGGTCTGCTCTCACGAAGTTCGGCTGCCATCTCTACACCACTTAATCCGCCGCCAACGATGTGCACATTGCCATAGGCTTTGATCTCATTAAGACGAAGGTAGGTCTCGCGTGTTTTACTGAAGCTCTGAATGGTACAGCTATAATCTTCGGCACCTGGGGTGTTGTGGAAACGGTCCGTACAACCAAGTCCAATGACAAGCTTATCGTAAACGAGCGGGTCTTGGCCTTCAAATTCAATCTGACGCTGTTCCAGGTCAATCGAAGTAACTTCTCCATAACGGTAAGTAACTTTATCGCTCACGGGAAATTGGATACGCAGGTCATAATCGGATACGGTTCCTGCTGCGAGTGCGTAATATTCTGTCTTTAATCCCTGAAAGGGGCTGCGGTCCACCAACACAATCTGTGTATCGGCTGGGATTTTACCTTCCAGAAGTTCCTTGATGATGGTGAGGCCGCCATAGCCGCCTCCAAGAATGACGAAATTTTTCATGACTCGGCTTCCTTTCTGCATCAGTCCCACTGAAATGGGGCTGTAACCTGTGGAGCAGCTATGCAATGACATAGCTGCTCCTTTTGTTGGGATTTGAATAATTGAAAAGTAAACATTGAAAATTGGAGATATCATTCAGCAGTTTGCACCACTCGGATTCAAACGTCTCCCTATCATGAAAGTAGCGTTCTGGAGTGATGCGAGTGCAATATTGGTTTTAGATGTCGTTTATATACTATTCGTACACTTGAATTTCATTGTAGAACGTATCACGTTCTACCGGAATGCGTCCTGCACCTTTAATGAGCCATATGAGCTCTTTGCGGGTGAGTCCTTCAGGTGTTAATGCACCTGCTGCATGACTAATCCGTTCGCGAACAATCGTGCCGTGTGCATCCGAAGCACCAAATCCAAGCGCAACTTGAGTCAGCTGTGGACCGATGTTGATGAAGTAGGCTTTGATATGATCAATGTTATCCAGCATCAAACGGCTGATTGCAATTGTTTTGAGATCCTCATACGCCGAGTTACGACGCATAATGCTCGCGTTTTTACTTTTTGGCTGCATGGAAAGCGGGATGAAGACCATGAATCCATTCGTCTCATCTTGCAATTCACGAATCTGCGCCATATGGTTAACGCGGTCCTCATAGGATTCGATCGATCCATACAGCATCGTTGTATGAGTGCGCATGCCCAGGTTATGAGCTGTACGGTGCACCTCAAGATAACGATCCACGTTCGCTTTGTCTACACGCATTTTTTTGCGATATTCATCCGACAGAATCTCAGCACCGCCGCCAGTCAGGGATTGCAGACCTGCTTTTTGCAGCTCCTGCAGTACTTCCTTAATACTGAGTCCACTGATGCGAGTAAAGAAGTCAATCTCGGCTGCCGTGTAGGCTTTCAGCGTAACATTCGGATATTTCTCGTTTAAAGCACGCAGGGAATCGACATAATACTGAAAAGGAACATGGTTGTTATGTCCGCCTACGATATGGAACTCACGTACACCTGGATGAATATGCTGTTCCACATAATCGATCATCTCCTGACCGGATAACGTGTAAGAGCCATCTTCCCCCTGGTCTTTGCGGAAATTACAAAAAGCGCAGTGAGCTTCACATACGTTTGTAAAATAAAGACTCATGTTCTCGATGAAATATACTTTCTTTCCATTCTTCCGCAGGTTGGCCTCATTGGCCAGCTGGCCCAAAGTCAGCAGATCATCTGTTTCATACAGATATACGCCGTCTTCTACACTCAGCCTTACGCCGTTCTGTACTTTCTCAACGATTTCAGCCATTCTTTTGTCTGTGAACGGTGTTACCAATGTAGACATATTGTTTCCTCCTGTTCTTAACCGGATTGGAGTTGTATGTAGGATCTGCATACAGAACTACATAGCAAAGATGCGGTCATCTGCCGCTTTCTTATAAGGACTAACTCTTATTTACCCGGTGCAGCGTGTGCTGCATATGAAAGCTAAATTTTTTCAAAAAATGGAGCCGATTGACTCATATATGCATTGGGGACTGCGTTGCAGTCTCGAAATGTGAAAAAAATTACAACTCCAATTATGACCATCGTCTGAATAAGTCATGACAAAATACCGACATTTCAGTGCGACCACCTATTCATTATAAACCTCGTATCCCGGGGGTTCAATACACTGGGAAGAAAAAGGAGTCGAGGGGGAACGCGGAAAGAGGCAAACATGACTTGAGACCCTTGACGGGGTGGAGTATAATTTAAAGAAGAGTTAATGAAAAGGAGAGTGACCTGGCATGATTAACATCAGCGAAACGGCTGCTGACAGATTGAAAGAGATGCTTGCACAGCAAGAGACACCTGGTATGTTCCTGCGTCTTGGCGTAGCACCGGGCGGTTGTACCGGATTTTCGTACGCCATGGGCTTTGACGATAAAGAGTCCGATGAGGACCTGTATATGGATATTCAGAACATGAAGGTTGTAGTCGAAAAAGAAAACCTGAAATATCTGAATGGTCTTGAAATTGATTTTGAAGAGTCCGGCATGACGGGTGGGTTCACGATTCATAACCCGAACGCGGTAGCGACCTGCGGTTGCGGATCATCCTTCCGTACGAAGGAAGAAGCGGGCGTTCCGGATAAAGATTGTTAAGATTATAGAAATAAGTAAATAAGGCGCAGTTTCGGCGGGTAAAACCGTTGAAGCTGCGCTTTTTATGTGCTTCAAAGTCAGATGGTCTCGGACATTCAAGGTGTTACTAATTTCTGTTACTTGGCGTTATCATTTCAGTCCACATGTTTCTGTTGGTGGTGAATGTCCATAAGATGTTGTTTTCGAAAAGTTCCAGGCGAGATGCCGGTTGTCTTCTTGAATATTCGATTGAAGGAAGTAATGTTCTGGTATCCCACGCGTACACTAATTTCGTTAATCGTCCAGTTCGTCGTAGCCAGCAGTTCACATGCTTTGCGCATGCGGATTTTTTGCAGATGCTCGCTAAAATTGATGCCGGTTTTATCTTTGATATACACGGAGAGATATGTCGTCGACAGATTCAGTTTCTCGGACAGATACTCGAGTGAGATATCCTCCATGTAATGAGAGTTGATAATCTCGTAGAACACGGCGATGGTGGGTTCTTCCACTACTGGGTGTCCGCTATCCTGCATGATGGCAATGGATGAGTTAATGATATGCTTAAAAACAATCTCATAGTCTTCCTGCGAATGGCAGTCCAGAAGCATACTTTTCCATTCGTGCAGAGATGTATCCGTTCTTTTGTATGACAAATGCTGATCCATAACTTCAATGATATGATTGGTTATGGCGAGAGCCAATTGCCTAAACTGAAGCACACTTGCCTCTTTTTTGACGAATTGGGCGAACGCCAGACGTATCCATTCCATGCAGGTGTCTTCTTCCAGCGAATGGAGTGCCTGATCGAACTCACGCCCCCGTTTTAACAGAGGTTGATCCAGATCGGGCAGGGGACGGACCTCACTGATCAACTGCGTTTCCTCTAGCAGGCGGGCTTCGGAGGCAAGACCTCGTAATTGCTGGTAGGTTTCACTGAATTTGGTCGGTTGATTCATTGCCGGAAGGGTACAGATGGTCACGACGTAATAGTGGCTTTCTTCATCCAGACTTGCTTTAAGTTGCTCCAGCAGAGCTTGAAGCTGGACGGTCGAAGCTCCTTTTAATATGGAGACGATCTCGTTTTTCTCCATTTGGAATGTATGATTGGCATGAAACATCTCTTTGGTTTGCAAATGAATATAATCCAGCAAGTGACGTACTGCCCGCTCCCGGTCAAGGGGCATACTTCCAACTTCCGATATCCGAAAACGGATGTCGTAATACACAATCTGATAACTTCCTCCATCCGCCAGGAAATCATTCCACTCACTCAGGTCTGTATTAATATTCTTCAGTTGATTCATATAGGAGTAATTGGTTAGAATTGCGTTCTGACGGTTAAGCTTGTCCACAATCGTATCCTTTTCTTGCTTCAAATCCTCGATCCTGCTCTGAATCAGATCATATTCCCAGATACGACTATCTCTTGCTCTGACATCACCGGCTTCATAACGTGATGTACGGTCCAGCAGGGAGGATAACATATGCTTGACCGGTGTATGCAGGCGGCGGCTTAAATAAAGGGATACCAGCGTTGCTGCCAGAAGTGAGAATACAAAGATAAGAACCATATAACCGGTCAATCGCTGTAATTGATCTGCAATGCGAGTATCTGCCAAAGAGGTAATATAGGTGAGCCCATCCGCAGCCTCTGTCTTGAAATAATATCTTCCATTCTCTTTGAGTGCAGTTGCTCCATTCTGAAAAACAGGTGTTGCTTCTTCCTCTGCTGTTGAGCCCGAGTGGTAAAGGATATTGCTATGATCATCCGTAATAGTCAAGGTATGTCCAGCTGTGGTGCCGAAAAAGGACTCCACTGCTTTCTCGATATCCACCATTGCAATGATCTGGTAAGCCGTTCCAGGTTTCTTGAACGTGTATGGCAGAAGCCGCCTGCTCTCGGGAGACCCTGCGTTCATATGAAAGGAGGTTGAAGGCGAGATCAGGAAAGTGTGAGGCTGATCCGCGAGTGTCTCCCAATGTACCAATGGATAGGTATCGCTTTGATACGATGTGTTGAACATGTAATCCGAACTGCCGCTGCCTGATTTGCCAAACGCAAAGTGCTCTTTTGGAAAATGCACGATCACATCTTCCAGCAAAAACAAAGAATTGTACACATATCCCCGAATGTCCATCATCACATTTTTGGCCTTCAGATAGTCTGCCTGTTCCAATCCCACTCTTTGCAATTGCCGGTTGAATGCGACCAGATTCTGATTGTTATACATTTGGAACAGCATGATCTGAATTTGTTCCATATGATTGGAGAATCGTTCCGCCGTATTCTTCGTTTCATTGTGACTGTTTTGGACAATTTCCTCCTGCAGACTCGTTTTGAATACATAATAAATCAGAATATAGAATAGGCAGAACAATGAAATGATCGCCAAAAAGCTGACAAATAATTTAAAAAACAGGGTTCGTTTTTTGTTCAACATCCAATTCATAGGCCAACCCCTCATTTTATTCTTCTACAGAGAACAAGTTATTTGGCCCATTCTACGCGTGAACTATTAAGCCGCAGAAAGCAGAGTATGAACGTGGTGTAAAAACGGGCTATACCTTTTTTGCGAAAATGGCTGTTTTTTCAGGAAAGATCACGAATGATGTAAATTTCATAAGGATCGGACAAGATCTCAAAAACGGTGTATACCCATTGCAGGTAGTAAGCTGTAACATTCAACTTGCAGCTGAGCCAATTGCAAATAGGCAGGCAGAAGGGGGAATTGCTGATTTTGGAACAGATGACATCCGTCAAGGAGCAGGCATACGGAATTCGGGGGAATGGAAGCAGAGCGAAGAAATCCCGATTACGCTCATTTCGTAGAAATTGGGATCTGTATCTGTTATTTTCGCCTGTCCTCATCTACTTCATTGTGTTTCATTATGTACCCATGTATGGCATGCAGATTGCCTTCAAGGACTTTATTGCCAATAAAGGCATAACCGGAAGCCCGTGGGTGGGATTTAAGCATTTTGAACGGTTTTTTGACAGCTTTTACTTTTGGAGAGTTATTAAAAACACGATGGGTATTGGTTTGTATGAATTAATGGTGGGTTTCCCTATTCCTATTCTTCTGGCATTGATGATCCACGAAGTCAGGTCTGGGAAATTCAGAAGATTTGTGCAGACGGTGACCTACATGCCTCATTTTTTATCTACCGTCGTTATGGTGGGTATGATCATGATGTTTTTGTCTTCTGTCAGTGGATTGATTAATTTGGCAATTACGGCTTTGGGTGGAGAAGCCATCTCGTTCATGACAGAACCGAGTTGGTTCAAGAGTATCTTTGTATGGTCAGGTGTCTGGCAGACAATGGGCTGGAGCTCGATCATCTATTTGGCGGCTCTTGCCGGAGTCGATCCACAGCTACATGATGCAGCCAAGGTGGATGGTGCGACCAGACTTCAACGAATCTGGCATGTGAACATCCCGGGGATTGCCCCGACCATGGTTGTGCTTTTAATTCTTAATGTGGGGTCCATTATGGGCGTGGGATTTGAGAAAGTATTCCTCATGCAAAACGCGTTGAACATGGAAGCATCGGATGTGATCGCAACCAATGTATATCGTAGCGGAATTCTTGGGGCACAGTACAGCTATTCCGCAGCTGTCGGCCTGTTCAACTCGGTTATCAATTTTATATTACTGCTGACCGTCAACCGGCTCGCCCGCAAAGTCAGCTCCAGCAGTTTATGGTAAGGAAGGTGAGGAGATGGCACAAAGTCGTGGTGACCAGGCAGTCGAATGGATAATCTATGCAGCTCTTGCGGTAGTCTCTCTAGTGGTGTTGTATCCCGTATTCTTTGTGGGTATTGCATCGATTAGTAATCCCGAAAACGTCATGCGCGGTGAGGTCTGGCTGTGGCCCCAGGAACTCTCGCTGGTTGGTTATGAACGTCTGTTTGCGAATAGCGAGCTGATGAAAGGATATGGGAACACCTTGTTATACACGGTGGCCGGCACATTGCTCAACCTGGTGATGACCATTGCGGCAGCATATCCGTTATCCAGAGCCGATTTTAGCGGAAGAACTGTTTTTACGGTTTTGATTGTATTCACCATGTTTTTCGGTGGAGGCATGATTCCGACCTACTTGCTCATCAAGGACCTGGGTATGCTGGACACCTTTTGGGTCATGATTATTCCGTCGGCGTTATCCGTATGGAATATGCTGATCATGAAGACGTTTTTTCAGAACTCCATACCGAAGGAAATTCAGGAAGCGGCTTTTATGGATGGTTGTTCAAACATAAAGGTACTGATGCGGATTGTTCTGCCTCTTTCCGGGCCGGTATTGGCCGTCATGGTTCTATTTTACGCAGTGGGGCACTGGAACAGTTATTTTAACGCCCTAATCTATTTGTCAGACCGGGACAAGTATCCGCTGCAATTGTTTTTACGCGAAATATTAGTTCAGGGTCAGATGCAGGAAATGGTCGATATCAGTGACGATTCCCTGGGTCGAAGCATGATGGATGCTGAAGCCATCAAATATGCTGCTGTAATTATTACTAACCTTCCTATGTTGATCCTGTATCCGTTTTTGCAGAAATACTTCATTAAAGGCGTCATGATTGGCGCAGTAAAAGGGTAAACCATAATCCATTTGATTATAAGGGAGTGCATGGAGATGTTGTTTAAAAAGTGGGGCAACTTGACCTTATCCATCGTGATTACAGCGGGTTTAATGGCTGGATGCAGTTCAGGGGAGGCGCCTGCAGGGCAGAGTCAGGATAGTCAATCTAATCTGAATGCTACAGGCATGCCAGTAGTGAAGGAACCGATTGAACTGGATTTTTTCACAGGGAAGTCTACCACCAACGGGAGTAAATTCGAAGAAACACTAATCTGGAAAGCGTACAGTGAGATGTCGAACGTGAAGGTGAACTTCAATCTCGTTCCTTTTGAGACATTGACCGAGAAGCGGAACCTGGCTCTGGCAGGCGGTGACTACCCGGATGTGTTTTACTCTGCTCGTGTGACTTCGGATGAATTGACACGTTATGGTGCCCAGGGTGTGTTTCTTCCGCTCAATGATCTGATTGATGACTATGCCCCAAATTTTAAAAGATTGATGGAGCAGTACCCGGATATTCGTAAAGGGTTGACGATGCCGGATGGCAACATCTATTCGATGCCGTCCTTCTATGATCCCGCTCTGTTATCCATGTTGATTGGTGCACCGCTGTGGATTAATGAAGATTGGTTGAAACAGTTGAACATGGAAGAACCGGATTCAACCGAGAGCTTCTATGAATATCTGAAAGCTGTCAAAACGACAGATCTTAACGGCAACGGCAAAAACGATGAAATTCCTTTTAGCGCTACAGGCATTACGGGCATTATTGATCATGTAAAAGGGGCATGGGGGCTTGGTAACCGTGGACTCGGACACAAGTTGGTTGATGTGGACCCCGGCACAGATGAGCTTCGCTTCACCAAAACATTGCCTCAGTACAAGGAAGTGCTCCAGTATGTGAACAAGCTACATCAGGAAGGATTGCTGGACCCCGAAATATTTACACTGGATGGCGGAGCACTGAATGCGAAAGGTCAGGCGGGAACGCTTGGTGCGACAACGGTGCCCAATCCGGAAACGGTCATGGGACAGAAAAATTTCATCGGTCTTGGTGCCCTGAAAGGTCCTGATGGGGAACAGCTGTATTCTCATGTAAAGGTACCAATGGTCCATGTAGGAGCGTTCGCGATTACGGACAAGAATGAGAACCCTGAAGCAACGATCCGCTGGATGGATCATTTCTATAGTGATGAAGGAGCCCTGCTCTACTTTATGGGGAAAGAAGGGGAGACCTATGAAAAGGATGCAGACGGAAATCTGCAGTACACGCAGGAGATTACAGCGAATCAGGATGGTCTCACCCAAGACCAGGCATTGGCGAAATATTTCACCTGGCTCGGTGGAAGTTATCCGGGCTTAGTGAAGGAAGATTATTTCAAAGGCTCAGAGACACTCCCAAGCTCCCTTCAGGCAGCCGACAAAGCGAAGAACCAAGCCGTAGAGGACATCTGGTACAACTTTAACTTCACGCAGGAAGAATCCGAATTTATGTCCTCAGTTGGAAAAGACATTCAGGATTACGTGACCGAGATGGAAGCAAAGTTTGTGAATGGCAGTGCAGGTTTTGATCAGTGGGAAACGTATGTGAACACTCTGAATAAAATGGGGCTGGACGAGTATATGAAGGTATATCAGGCAGCCTATGACAGGTATAAGACAGAATAGCGATATGAATTGATGACTGGAACAAAGGCTTGATGAAGGAGGGATAAGCTGTGAGAGCTGCTGTACTCGGATGCGGAACGATGGGAGCCGTACATGCCAAAAGTTATGCCAAGTTGAAAAATGTTGAACTGGTTGGGGTTTGTGATGTGGAGAAGGATGAGGCTGACAGGCTGGCTGATGGTTACGGAACGACAGCGTACAGCCGTTTTGAGGATTTGTTGAGCGGGGGGCGCCCGGATGTGGTGAGCATCTGCCTCCCTACATCTTTGCACTGCACGTATACAGTTATGGCCGCTGAAGCGGGCGTGCATGTAATCTGTGAGAAACCGGTCAGTTCGACGGCCAAAGAAGCCGAAATGATGGATGTCGTCTGTCGTTCGAACAAGGTTCATTTGTTTATTGCACATGTGGGTCGCTTCTTCCCTGCCTATATCGATGTCGCCCGTCAGATCGCTGCCGGAGTTATAGGTAAGCCTGGGGTTGCCCATGCCAGTCGTATCGGACCCCATCCGGGGCTGATGAAGAACTGGTACAACGATGAGAGGCATAGCGGTGGTGTCATTATGGATCTGATGATCCATGACATCGATTATATGCGCAGTGTGCTTGGAGAGGTACGTTCCGTGTATGCCCAGCGACGAACCCTTCCTCATTTGGACTATGCTTGGGTAACCTTGAGATTCGAACAAGGAACTATCGCCAATCTGGAAGGGATGTGGGGATACCCGGGGCTGTTCCAGACAGCGATGGAATTCGCGGGAGATCGGGGAATCCTGCATGCAAATTCCGAGAAGGCCAAATCAGTGGTTATCCGTCAGGATGGAGGAGTAGGCCGTATGTCAAGGACGGGAACGGACGACAGGACACACACACCTATCGTTTTAAGGAAAAGTCCTGAGTTTGAAACGGCCTATGAACGTGAACTGTCTCATTTCATTCAATGTATCCAATTCGGGGATCAGCCTAAGATCACGTTTCAGGATGCCTGTAATGCGTCTCGAATTGCCCGTGCTGCACTCCATTCTGCCTACAGCGGAGACTCGGTCAATATGAAAGGTTTTGAGGAGAAGGAGGGAGCATTCAGATGAAACGATTGCGTATTGGCATGATCAGCTTCGCTCATCCCCATGCGTTCAGTTATTTTCGGGAGCTCGCCGCGATAAAGAATGTAGAGGTAGTCGCCATCGCCGATGATAACATGGAGCGGGTTATGACTCTTCTTGATCAAGGCCATATCTCGTATTACGAAGATTACCGCATCATGCTGCAGCTTCCTGAGATTGATGCCGTAATTATATGTTCAGAGAATGTGAAGCATGCGAGCATGGTGATGGAAAGTGCCCGTGCGGGTAAGCATATTTTATGTGAAAAACCGCTTGGAATTAGCATGGATGAAATGAAAATCATGATCGAAATCTGCTCCAAATACAGGGTACAATTGATGACCGCATTTCCCTGCCGATATTTGCCTGCTGTATTGGAGACGAAAAGGGCGCTTGAGCGAGGAGACATTGGTCAAGTGGTTGCGGTTAAAGGGTACAATCGTGGTACAGCACCAGAGGGCTGGTTTCTGGATCCTTCCCAATCCGGGGGAGGAGCGATTCTGGATCATACAGTCCATGTAGCTGATCTGCTTCGATGGTTGTTTAACCTTGATCCGACCGCTGTATATGCAGAGCAAGGACATTTGTTTCATGATCTGGCGGTGGAAGATTCGGGCATGGTGCATATTGAATTGGATCAGGGAGTGATTGCGTTCATTGATACAAGCTGGTCGAGAAATCGGACATATCCCTTCTGGGGAGACGTAAAGTTAGATATCATCGGTACGGAAGGCGTCATACATATGGATGCTTTCGCACAGACAAATGAGGTATACAGCGATCTCGAGGAAAGAGCAAGGTGGAGCTATTGGGGTGAACGTATGAATTATTATATGCTGCAAGATTTCGTGGACTCACTCCTGGCTGGAAGAAGTGTTTTAGTCTCCGGGGAAGATGGTTTACAGGCCACAGCAGTCGCTCTGGCAGCATATGAGTCGATTCAGAAAAAAGGCAGGGTGATACTCAGGAAAGTGGAGGAACATGAAACACGTTACGAACAATAAGTTGTGTGGTAAACCCATAATTTAGACCCGAAGTGATGGGATTTGTCTGTAATAGATGATCTATCAGGGTCTTTTTTTTGTTGTACTAAGGGGAATTCTATAATTTTGCAGAGAGGAATAGTTGACAAAACAAGTTGTAACTACTAAAGTTACAATATGAGTTTTTACTACAAAACACATCAGAGGAGAGATCATGATGAACATTGCAATCATTGGTGCAACAGGCAAAGCAGGAAGTGTAATTTTGAAAGAAGCGGCAGACAGAGGGCATAAAGTAACGGCAATCGTTCGTAATGCATCCAAATTGGAAGATAAAAGTCTGAATACGCTGGAGAAAGATGTATTCGATCTTACAGCTGAAGATCTTAAAGCATTCGATGTGGTTGTAAATGCATTTGGTGCTCCAGCGGGTAAAGAAAACCTGCATGTGGAAGTAGGACAAGCGTTGATCAACATCCTGAAGGATACACCAAACACTCGTCTGATCGTTGTGGGTGGAGCAGGAAGCCTGTTTACGGACGAGTCCAAGACATTACGTGTCTTTGAAACCCCAGGATTCCCTGATGCTTACAAAGCGACAGCAACGAACCAAGGCCAAAACTTGCAGGATCTGCAAGCATCCTCTGGTATTCAATGGACATTCCTGAGCCCAGCTGGATTCTTCAATCCGGAAGGCGTACGCACAGGTAAATATCAAGCAGGCAATGATGTTCTCCTGGTCAACAGTGAAGGTAACAGCTACATCAGTTATGCTGACTATGCCATTGCTTTGGTTGATGAGATCGAAAATCCACAACACAAAAACGAGCGCTTTACCGTTGTTGGCGAAGTGAAGTAATACTTTCTTATCATAGTATAGAACATAACAAACGGACGCTGATCTCAACAGATCGGCGTCCGTTTATTTTAGGTTATCAAAGAGGGATGTTCTGCAATAACGTTAGACAGGTCAGATGATTATTGTTCAACTTCCAACTACTCCTTTGAATCTATGTTATATTATTCTAAAGATGGGAAGGAAATGTGATTAGATGAAAACCATCTTCTCTTCATTGGTATTTTCTGCGATTTCAAAAGTATAAGGGAGTGAACAGTTCTGAAGATGTATTCTAAAGGAGTTATATTATTGATCTTTGTGGTTTTAATGATTAGTGTATCGAGTGGTTCAGGGTTATCCCAATATACAAACATTAAAAATACGATGAATCAATTTCACATCACTTCTCTTTATCCGAAAAATAAGAATGGACAGACATATGGTTCTGCCGCATATGCGACTTCTCCAGAAACGGAACCTGATTTAATCTTGGCTACTGGTGTGGATGGTACAGACGGATATCTGCTGAAAAAAGACATGGATGGCGAGCAACCAAAAACACCTGAAGAAGCTATTGCGATACAGAACAGCAGATCACCAGATGGTCGTGATATCCCACTGTATGACAAGGATGGTGAAACCGTAATTGGTGTGTTTCGTGTTGGAGGAAAGTGAGAGTAACCAATCGGCAGTTGATCAAAAGGATCGGCTGCTTTTTGATTTTAAGATTCATTTAGTTTGCTAAAGGATGTGACGGTAATATGAATTACTTCATTGGAATTACTCCTCCAGATGATTATAAAGAAATGATTGTGGCATTTCGTGATCGTTGGTCAAGTAATCGTCTTAATGATGTAGTCGAGCCTCATATCACTGTAAAAGCGCAGGGTGGTCTTACCGTTGATCTTCATTGGTTAGAAAGTGTAAGACAGACATGCTCTTTAATGCCAAGTTTTCAATTATCATTATCAGAACCGGGATCGTTTGGAAGTGCTGTTACATTTCTTAATGTTGAAACGAGCAATGTCATCGAGTTACATCGAAAGTTGGTAAAAGCGATTTCTCCATCACAAGAACTTTTAGACCGTTACTTTGAAATGGATAAGTATCATCCTCATTTAACCTTGGGGCAAACCTATTGGGGTATGAACGAGACTGAGATTGAAGAAATGAAGCTCTTAACAATGAAGAAATTGGCTCCTTTTCCAACCTTTGATGTCAATTATGTACGCGTATATAAAGAAGTTGAACTAAATAAATACGTACCATTTGAAGATATCCAATTGGGAACTAAAAAGTAATATGAAATCTTACAATAAGGAGTTGAATGAGAAAAATGTCAGCATCATTTTCACATAAGCCCGAAGGATATGAATGTCCATTTTGTTGTATTTGGGGGATCGAGCGACCTGATCAGGGAACAAAACAAAGAGATATCATCTATCAGAATGAAAAGGTAACGGCATTTATAGCGGGCAAATGGTGGCCAAATAATAAAGGACATGTTCTGGTTGTTCCTAATCAGCATTTCGAGAATATCTTTGAACTCCCAGCGGATTACGCTGTTGAAATTCACCGCGCGGCTCAGCTTACAGCATTTGCGATGAAAGGTATATATGGATGTGACGGGATTTCTACGCGGCAACACAATGAGCCTGCTGGCAATCAAGACGTGTGGCATTATCATCTTCATGTTTACCCTAGATATGTGAATGATCAACTTTATCTGTCCAAGGGTTTTCCGTCCGATCCAGATGAACGCTCTTTGTATGCTGATAAGTTGCGTTCTTGGATAAAGGAAAATATATAAGGTTCAGAGGACGCAACTGATAATCCCATTATATAGCTATTCAGTAACAAACCATCTTTGGGAAAGCTTAATATGTAAAAAAGAATAAGTAACAGACTGATTTTTCAAAAATGGAAAAAGAAATACGGTACTTAAAAAGGATAAGCCAACGGACTGGGGAGTTACGACATAAACTTTTCGACGGTTACGAAACTTAATTGCGCACAAATAGTTGCGATACGAAAACCTAACGAAACTATACTTTTGTTAAGAGGAGGGATCAGATGGATTGGCTTATGAGAATGAATCGGGCATTGGATTACATTGAGATGAATCTAGTTGGCGAGATCGAATTGAAGGAAATTGCTCAATGTGCTTATTGTTCTTCGCATCAGTTTCAGAGAATGTTCTCGTTCATTACCAATGTTTCACTTGCGGAATATATACGAAGAAGACGGCTTACTCTCGCTGCAATTGAATTGCAGAATAGTGATAGGAGAGTTGTTGATATTGCTATAAAGTATGGGTATGAATCACCGGTTTCATTCGCAAGAGCTTTTCAATCGTTGCATGGTGTTAATCCAGCGATGGCTCGTGAAGAAGGGACTTCCCTCAAAGCCTATCCTCGGATTTCCTTCCTTATTTCGATAAAAGGAGAAGAGCCTATGAACTATCGAATCGAAACAAAAGAAAGCTTCGAAATATTTGGAATCGAGAAAGTGTTTCAATTAAACGGAACAGAGACTCCGGCAGAGCTATGGAAGCAAAGCCACGAAAACGGGGAAGTTGAAAGACTTGCTACAAATGCTGGTGATTTACCAGACTCGTTGAATCCGAATTATCATAAAGTACATGCTGTGTGCAGCTACAAAAAAACTGGAGAGGATACTTTCCCATACATGTTGTGTACATTTAAAGGTGAAAGAAGTAAAGCCGATGGTTACACAAGTATAACGATACCAGCACACACGTGGGCGATCTTTTCATCTGATCCCTTTACATGGGATAAATTCGATGAAACCATTGAAACCTTATATAGACGCTTCTTTTCTGAATGGCTTCCTACTACTGGATATGAACAGGTAGACGGAATGGAGTTCGAAATTACTGGAGGTAAAGATGAATTGAATTTTGTCGAGCTATGGTTTGCTGTAAGAAAAATATCTTAGTTTTATTTATTTTAAATTATTGATTGTTTCGAATTAATAACTGAATAAATGTAAAGGGAGTAAGCAACCGTGTCCGATCGGTTGCTTCTTTATTCATCTAAAGGACAGATAGTGCAACATTTTATCTGTTGAAAAGGTCAATAAAGATGTACGAAAATAAGGTCATGAGAAGAAGGTGGGAAAATTGAAACTTCGTATACTCACGTTAATATTATTATTCTCTACCGTGTTCTTTATCTCAAATGTACAAGATGTTAAAGCTCTGTCATGTGCTGAATCGGGAAGTCCCCAAGAAGAGTTAGAAAGAAATACTGGAGCTGTTTATGGTGTAGTAATGCAAATAAAGGTCGACTTAAAGCAAGAGGGGTTTACGGGCACAAAAGAGAAATTCAGATATATTTTAGTGGAAGTTGAGAGGAGTTGGAATACTGAAGTTGACTCTCAAATCCTTGTCGCAACTAACTATACTTGGGGGTTTGATTTCAAGGAAGGCAACAAATACTTAATATACTTTAGTGAAGCGAATGGCGAGTTAAGCAGTAGTCCGTGCAGTGTGACCATCGAAATGAATAATCTTAATCAAGCAACTGAACTATTCGGAGAAGGATTTGCACCAAAACAACAAGTGAATTTAGAACACAAGATGTGGTTTATGTTTGAGCAAGATATTGATTTGTATATCGTAGGTGCAATCATATTTATAATTTTGGCGATTTTTGTCTTCATCATGATCATGATACTAAGAAAGAAAAAGGGCAAAGTGTAATCTCGATACGCTAACGGGAAAATTCTGCTTAGAGACAAAGTCGGTTGCACAAGAGCTTGGATTCCTGTATGACCTATTACCCCCTTTACTTAAACGAGGATCGAGGCGTATAATCCGTTGAGATATCAGAGCAATAAGAGGGGATACAGTTATGAATAGTGGATTAATCAACGCGATCATTGCGTATATCATGTGGGGGGTTCTCCCGCTGTATTGGAAGTTGTTTGAAAATGTACCAGCAGGCGAGATTCTGTCCCATCGGGTTGTCTGGTCGTTCGTCTTCATGGGTATTCTCGTTGCCGTCCAGCACCGTTGGGGTGACATGAAACGGATTGTGGCTGACCGTTCGCTCATATTATCGCTCACAGCTAGCGGACTGCTAATTGCTATTAATTGGCTGATCTTCATCTGGGCAGTTAACAATGGTCATGTCGTTGAGACAAGCCTTGGTTATTATTTGAACCCGTTGCTGAACGTGCTACTGGCAGTTGTCTTCCTTCATGAAAAGCCAAACCGTGGCCAATGGCTCGCGATTGCCATTGCTGGTGTAGCAGTGCTCATCATCGCTATCGACTACGGACGTTTCCCATGGGTTGCGATCTCGCTAGCCGTGTCATTTGGCTTGTACGGTCTGGCGAAGAAGAAAATTAAGCAAGACGCTTCTGTGGGCTTGTTTTCGGAGACAGCTGTAGTTCTGCCCATCGCACTCGGCTACTGGATCTACTTGGCCATCGTGGGAAAAGCAACAGCATGGACGCTGCCTGCGTCGATGTTCTTCGAATTGCTTCTATCTGGCGTGGTGACTGCACTGCCACTGCTTTTCTTTGCACGGGCGGCTGCCCGGATGTCGTTGTCCACACTTGGCTTCGTGCAATACATTGGGCCGACGATCATGCTGATCCTGAGCGTGTTCGTGTTCAAGGAAACAGTCTCGCCAGTTCTGCTCGTTGGTTTCGCGCTGATCTGGACAGCGCTTATCGTATACGCGACCGCATCGATGCGTGCCACGCGACTGGCTAAAACAAGCTGAACAGAGGGATCTGGTATCGTTATAAATGCCCTGCCCGCCGATGAGGTGGACAGGGCCATTTTTACGTTTATGAAGAAAAGATAAGATAACCCAGCAAAATGAAGAAGGCATAAGATCAATGGAGTGGTAAAATACAGGAGTAGTAATCAAATGTAGTAATCAAAAAATGAGGAGGCGACAGATACATGATGGTTAGTAACCGTTACCGTAAACGTGATCCATTCTTTGTAAAGAATGATGTAGTTCAGATACTATTTCAGTTTGCAGTTTCAGCGATAATCGGTATTATATATGGATTTATGATGGTCAACGAGACGGTAGGTGGATATATTAATGAACGATTACCGAGCACTGATGGTCCGGATCTCCATTTATATCTGCCCATCGTGGTGACGGTGTTCATCTACTCGTGCTTTATTCAGAAGAAACAACGGATTCTACTTGAAAAAATTTCATATAGTTGTCTCCATATTTTTGTTGCCCTAATAAGCTGTTTTTCTTCAGTTATCGTGTTATTGATAATCTAATCAGATTCTGCCGTTTCTACACCTTCAACCCCATCAACTGCATCAACCACACCGACAGCGAGTGTTGTTACAGCAGCAGCAGCCAGAAGGTGTTTGGCGCCAAGCTTGGCTCGCTCCATATCATCTTCTTTCATACCTGTGACAACGTCTTTTCCGCTGTTATACACATACTTGGCTGATATCGCTACACCTTTTGCAGTATTAGTCACGGCACCTCCAATATCGGCAAGCCCCGCGTCTATGGCGGTATCGTCCTTACGGATCGCACCACTTGCCAGATCATATGTCCCGCTAGCCAGTTGTCCAACGGTTTTACCTGTATTAATCGTAGCCTTTTCTACGCCGTTCCCGATTTCTTTGATAAAGGGACTTCCCGCAATCTCACCGATAACCCTCACACTGCCGCCTAGTACTTTCCCGGTAACTTCTCCAGCCAATTGACCCATCCCTTTTAAAAAACTCATCCATTTTCCCCCGCTCTTGAAATAAGCTAACCGATGTTCTGTATGATTTATTTTATTATATTCATATGTAAGCAAAAAAACCATTCTGCATTCAGCCTAGCTCATGAGTACGAACGCCTCGGATCAGCCAATCGCAGCGCCCCACGCTACCCAAATGGCACCCTCAACTGTTACAACTCGCTCCAACGTAAAAAAGGCGCTGCTCCCACCGGGAACAGCGCCTTCCGCCTTTCGTTACCCTAATAACTTGCCTTCCCACGGTTTTAGAAGTGCCTCATAGAGCAGCAACATAGTGGAGGGGGCGGAATCGATTCTGAAGAAGCGAAGCGGTCGCCTTTATCCCCGGATTTTCCCCTTATCAGGGGAATTCATAAAATCTGGGGATAACAGCGATCATAAGAACGATCCGCCCCCGGAACGCCCACCATGCTGCCCGCAAACACACAAAAGGCGCTACTCCCATCAGGAATAGCGCCTTATGCCCTTTATTACCCTAATAACTTGCCTACACACGGTTTTAGAAGTTTCTCATTGAGCAGCAACGTAGTGGAGGGGGCGGAATCGATTCTGAAGAAGCGGAGCGGTCGCCTTTATCCCCGGATTTTCCCCTTAACAGGGGAATTCATAAAATCTGGGGATAACAGCGATCATAAGAACGATCCGCCCCCGGAACGCCCACCACGCTGCCCACCAATACACTTCTACCCACCGTACCTAGTCAATAAATCCTTCCATGACCACCGTTGGCATCATATTTGACTGCCAAGCGCCTTTACCATATCCACCGTTATAACCTGGGGTAGCCTGAGGCTCCCAGTAGAATACGCCTTTGCCTTTGCCATTCGGCAGATTGCGGATTTGGTTTTTCATCGCCGCCACAAAACTTTTACCAGCCGCAGCCTGGTTATTGTCCATGCCGATTTCGGAAATGATGATCTCCTTGCCATAACGGTTGATCATATCCTTGGCGTTGTTTACTGTATTCGTCACAGCTGTGTTCCAGCCGGAAGCCGAAGGGTAGAGGGACATGGCAATCATGTCAAAGTTAGCTCCGTTATTGATCAGGCCTCCAATATTCCATACATAGAGGGCGTTATCATCCCCACCTGCCAGATGCACAATGGTTTTGGTGCCGCTGCTCAGGGATTTCACTGCATTATGGCCTGTGTTCACCAGCCACGCATAGTTTTTCATGTTGGTGGATGCTTTGCCATCTTCCCATAACATGCCGTTGCTTGTTTCATTACCGATCTGAACCCAGTCAGGGGTAACGCCTTTGCTTTGCATCGCAGTCATGACATCACGTGTGTGATTCCATACCGCATCCATGAGCTGTTGGAAGGTGTAGTTTTTCCAGGCAGCTGGTTTGGTCTGTTGACCAGGGTCTGCCCAGGAGTCGCTGTAGTGCAGGGTGAGCATTACGCTCATACCGGCATTCTTGGCACGTTGTGCGAGTGCAGCTGCACGATCCTTGTTCATGTAACCGTTCCCATAATCATTCGAAGGATTAACAAAGACCCGAATGCGAACGGAGTTAATTTGATAGTCCTTTTTCAAAATATCAATGATATCACGCTGTACCCCGTTTTTATCTTTCCATTTGTAGCCTTGGGCTTCCATTCCGGGAACCCAGCTGATGTCGGCTCCTTTGGCGAAACTCGGTGCTGCGCTGGCATGCTGACCTGCGGGCAGCATGATGGAGGTGAATAACAAAACAAAAGCCAACATGATGGATGTCTTGAAACCCCTTACATTTTTGAACATTACAAGATGCCTCCTCGGATTTAGGTTGAGTTGCATCCTAATTATAGCCATCCTGGTTTACTCAGCTAAAGGGTCTATTTCCAATATTTTGGGTGTTTTCTCAACCTCTCTACAAAAAAAAGACAAAACAAAAAGCCGTCCGAAGACGGCTTTTCTACCCGTGGCGCTTTTTAAAACATTGATCCGTATCCCGCGCCTCCACCAGACTCATTTTATTTTGAGCTAGTGGATCGGGTAAGGGACACGTTCAACATGTGATTAGAAATGTTGACGCACCTCCTTTCCTTGTGGCAAGAGTATACAACACCTGGTTTCAGAAAGCTAGTCTTTTTTACGTATTTACGCAAAATTATTTTTCGGTCTGGAACATCGTTATATCTCGTGCATAGTGACTCTTCGTTCCGTTATTGTTTCGAATGCGTACGCTGTCTTCACTGATCCGTTCGACAATGCCGCTACCTACTTCACAGTAGACGCCAGCCGGGTCTTCCTGCCATGCGCTTACGATACATTGAGAGAGTGCAGCCGTGAAAAACTCTATATTTTTTTGTAATGTTCTAGGTTTGTTCGATTTCATTATATACTCCTTTAGACACTGATATTTGGAAATGATAACAAGCAACCGGATCAATTCACACTGTACATCACTTTACTCTGTCTATTGCTCTTTGTAAAGGGATGGAAAAAGTTGCGCCCATAAGGTATCATTTACATAAATTTTACGTAGCGTTTACACTGCGCTGACGCTTGATGTTGATTACGAATAGTACAATTATATGAGAACTTCTAACCAAGAATAGATATGCAACACATTCGGAGGCCATACATGCATAGAGACGTCAAAACAGGTAACTACGTTAATCGCGATTTGAGTTGGGTTGAATTTAATCGGCGCGTACTTCAAGAGGCCCAGGATCCAACGACGCCCCTGCTGGAACGCATGAGATTTCTCGGTATTGTCGCCAGTAATCTGGACGAGTTCGTCAGTGTAAGAGTGGCGGAGACCAAAGAGAAGATCAAGGCCGGATTTACACAAAAGGATTTTACAGGGTATACGCCTTCGGGATTATACCGCAGATTGATCAAACGAACCGGGACCATGGTCGCCGAACAGTATAAAACGTATCGTGAACTTATTCGTCTACTCGCCAAGAAAGGCATAAACATTCAGGAATATACCGATCTTAACGTGACGCAGCAGCGCGCAATGGATCAGTACTTCCATGAGATTATTTTCCCGGTACTCACACCGATGGCGATAGACCAGAGTCGTCCGTTCCCACTGGTACACAACAAGTCCGTCTATTTGTCCGTGATGCTGCAGAAGGAAGGAGAGCAAGAGGGCGATCCGTTTATGGCTATTGTTCAGGTACCTTCCAATCTGCCGCGTGTGGTTCAGGCTCCCATTCGGGCGAATAGCAAAAAGAAAACGTTCATACTGATTGAAGACCTGATCAAACATCATATTCACACGCTCTTCAGCGGATATATCTCGCTTGCTGCACAGGAATTCCGGGTGACCCGCAATGCGGATCTGTTCATTAATGAAGAAGAAGCGGAAGATCTGCTTGAAGCGATTGAGAAAGAATTGCGACGCAGACGCCGTGGGGCTCCTGTACGACTAGAAGTCTGCAAGGACTTTCGTCCGGATGCCTTGCTCGAATTGCAGGATGAATTCGATATTCAAGACCCGGTGTACGAGATCGATGGACCACTTGATCTGAGTTTTCTGGCTGGATTCGTAGATAGTCTGGAGGGCTTCTCACATCTGAAATACAGTCCGGTGAAACCCGTCTATCCATTGGAGTTCCTGCCCAGAGAAAGTCATTTCGAGCTGCTGCGCAGACGGGATGTATTGGTGCATCACCCGTATGAATCGTTTGAACCGGTCACCGATTTCATATTGGAGGCTTCGGAAGATCCAAGAGTGCTGGCCATCAAGATGACATTATATCGCGTCAACGGCGATTCACGCCTTATTCCGGCACTTGCACTTGCTGCTGAAAGTGGTAAGCAGGTCACGGTTGTGGTGGAACTAAAAGCCCGATTCGATGAAGAGCGCAATATTGCGTGGGCCCGGAAATTGGAGAAGGCCGGTTGTCACGTGGTATATGGACTGGTTGGACTGAAGACCCATGCCAAAATCATTCTTGTCGTCCGCAGGGAACAGCAGGGATTGAGACGTTATGTTCATGTAGGAACAGGTAATTATAATGAGAGTACAGCCAAAGTGTATACGGACGTGGGACTGTTCACCTCCAATCCGATTATTGGAGAAGATGCATCCGAATTATTCAATGAGATTACCGGATATTCCGGTCCGAAGGCATTGCAGGCGTTCCACGTAGCTCCGGATGGTATGAAGGATGAGCTGTTCGCACTGATCCGTCGTGAGACAGAGCATGCGCTGAAAGGCAAACCTTCCAGAATCATTGCCAAGATTAATTCCTTATCCCATCAGGATATAATTGATGAATTGTACGAGGCTTCTCAGGCTGGAGTGCAGATCGATCTGATCGTGCGCGGCGTATGCTGTCTGCGTCCTGGGGTGGAGGGACTCAGTGAGAATATTCGGGTCATTAGCATTGTGGATCGCTTCCTGGAGCATTCGCGGTTGTTTTATTTTGAAAATAGCGGCAACCCTGATGTATTCATCTCCAGTGCAGACTGGATGACACGTAACCTGAATCGAAGAATTGAACTGATGTGTCCCGTATTCGATCCAGAGTTGAAAAAGATGCTGGTGGATATTCTTAATCTGTCCCTTATGGATAATGTCAAAGCCAGAGAACTTATGCCTGGTGGCAATTATGTATTTGTAGAAAATGAAAAGCCCCCGCTGAGAAGTCAGACGGAGGCGATGGGTATTATCCCTTGGAAGCCTGCTGAATGGAGTGCGTTAACTTAACTCCCCAGGCTTCCTGTAAATCCTTGATGGCCTCTTCCAGGCCTTCAAGTTCCAGTAACGGCTCAGTTGTACAGGTGAATTGCACCTGCAGCGAGTCGTTTTCTTTTTTTGCTTCGATTGAAGCGATGCTCTCGGATCGATTGATGGCTTCGGCTACGCGCAGCAGAGAGCCTATACGATGAGCATGCCGCTCATCCGAGTTTTTCAGAATGTCCCGGTGCTTATTCAGCAGCTGGAGCGTTCTTTTTTTGGGATGATAATCGGCTGCACTGGCACTGAGAATGGTCTCCCGGTGAGAGAGCCCATAGATGCTGGCATTCATGATCCAGTAGGCCGAGTGTTGCGCATAACGGAAATAGTTAATCTGCTTACCAGCCATATGCAGCATGGAGGACGCATACAGGATTCGGGCATCTGCTTGATCAGGAGCAGATCCTTGTAGTGCCGTATACAGGGTAGTCGCATCCTGATGAATCCGTTGCAGACGTTTCTCTGGAATAGGCGGACCAAAATGGATAAAGTTGCGGATACTGTCCTTCAGCGCGTCCGGAACGACCGGCTGACCTCCAGCCATGTAATCTCGCAACAACCCGTCTCGTAAACCCGCACCACTAACCACATAACGATCTCCCTGTATTAACCGGAAGACTGTTCGGAGGATCAATACGCCGGGCACAATGATATCTGCGCGATCTTTGGCGAGCCCAGGCACCTTTTTGCGCTGTGCGGAGGTAAGATGTGGCAATGACCGAGCGATGTTCTCCATCGCTTCTTCACCAATCTCATAATGATGGGTGACAGGCAGAGAATATTGGATTCGCTTCTGCTCCACTTTGGCGAGTGTACGCATCGTACCGCCAAGTCCAATGAGTGGCAGGCCAGGATGCTCACGAATCCAATCCTGTCCACGGAGAGCTTGAATGACTTCGTTACACAGTGCATTCGCATTCTCCTCGGTCCACTGATCTTCGCCTCCATAACGGGCATGTGAATTCACTGCACCAATAGGGAGGGATATACTATGTAACCTTTTCCGATCCCGAAAGACCGTAATCTCCGTGCTACCGCCTCCAATATCCACGACGTAACCGTCGGCCAGATCAATGGATTGAGTAACTCCGAGGAAACCATAGTAGGCCTCACGATCTCCAGATACACATTCAATGGTAAGCCCTGTCTCTGTCTCCAGCCATTCGATAATCTGCAGGACATTGCTTGCATTGCGAATAGCTGCCGTAGCTGCTGCACGGATCAATTTGGTCTGATACGCTTCACAGGTCGCTTTGAATTGACGCAAGATGGTGATGGCTTTATCCAGAGAATGGCGCAGAATGGTTCCATTCGGCTCAACAACGCTGCTCAGACGAGCGGCGAATTTGTCTTCATGAATAATGCGATAGGCTTCATCCTGATCCAGTTCATATATAACTAGGCGAATGGAGTTCGAACCGATATCAATAATCCCTAAAGTTTCATTATGTGTCATAAGCATCTCCTTCTACAGAGGTTCAACTACCCGAAGTGAAGCAGGGCAGCCATGGCTTCCGGTGAACCCGGCGGTGTTGCAGAGAAGGGCGTAGTGAGCATAACAACGATGATAAAGACGATGAAACAGGCAAATATAAGACAACTCACGGCAAAGCCGCGATTGCGCTTTTGAATAAACAGTCGGATACCTGTAACAAAGAGAAGTACCGTGACGGCTACCAGAACGATCGACATTGCAAAATAGGCTACGCCATACAGTGATTTAAAAAATGCTTCCATTTCTTCTAAACGCTCCTTAGATCCTCATATTTAAGCCCTTCCAAGCCATTCCTTAGTAGCATACGACAGATTGATTGGTTTGAAAAGCAAACCGGGCGCTTGTTCCCGTTTCCGCCATGATCATGGGACAAGTTTCATGGAAAAGGGGCCCCTGCCGTGGACAGACATCCAAGAAAGCAAGGCTTCTGTTGAGTATGTATAAGGAAGGACTATTGTTTCAAGGAAGGAGATCAACCCATGTCGAGACAGCTTGCAAGCAAATGGCGGAAGACAGCTGCACTGATGAAATACCCGGTAGCTGCTGTCCATATTCCACAGACCAAGGCATTCAACTCGGGGAATCTGCTGCACATGCTTAGTCGTTATGGAATGGTGTATATCAAACCGATTGTAGGTGGCGGAGGTTACGGTGTCATAAGGGTATCGGCGAGCGGAGGGGCTTATCGATACACGCATATGAAAACGACCCGTTCTTTCGCAAGTTTCAGCCAGATGTACCGCTCTCTGGTACGTGTGAAGGCAAGACGCAGGTACTTGATCCAGCAAGGCATTCATTTGGCAACGATTCAAGGAAGACCTGTCGATTACAGAGTCAAAGTCGTCAAGACCGAAAGAGGCTGGGTATTCCGTTCCTTGGTAGGACGACTCGCTCGCCCAGGACTTTGTGTGACGAATCTGAGCAAGGGTGGCACCATGCTATCGGGAAGGAGAGCACTTGGTTTGTCCCTGCCGCATATATCCGGTCGGCACAAACGCCGGGAGATGCGCTCCCTTACACTGACATGCACATACATTATGGAGAGCCAGTTCCCGGGTGTAGGACAGCTTGGATTTGATTATGGACTGGATTATTCAGGCAAGAACTGGATTCTGGAAGTGAATACCAGACCTCAATAGAAAATCGATGGAAAACCTCAAGAAAATTCAAGGAAAACCGATAATATATAGAAGAAAACAGTTTGAAAAACGTTTGAAATTTTACATTACGGGGTAATTTACTCGCAACAAGTCTTGAAACTATGAATTTATTCCAAAAAAAATACGCTCATAAACGTTCTGATGGTAGTACATCTCCCCTGTGCATAAATATTGTCCACACTATACACGTTGATTACTCAACATTTTTACCAATTATCAACAAACTATGCACAGGATTTCCACACATCGTTGTGGATAACAAGAACGCTTGTTCTCTATATGAATCTCTGATATGATAGTTTTGAGGAAAAAAAAGGAAAGGTTGTGGCGGGAAATGGCTATGTTATCCGATGAGATGTTGTTGGATTCCTACCATAAAGCGATTGAGTTGAATCTCGAACGAGATTTCATCGCACTGCTCTTGGCAGAAATCCATAAGCGCAAACTGGGTACCGACGTATCTGCCATTCTTCACTAGAGATCCTCATTGCAGGCAATGTTACAGGTTTCCGGACAAGTCCCATAGTGAGACAGGCCATAGCGTGCTCTTCTGACAATGGTGACAGTACATCACATGATTGCAAACGTTTTCGGCTTCGTCTGCCGTGTCAGAGGAAGTTTGGAGTGCGTAGGGGCTGTATGGTCCGGTGTAATCATCCAATTTGCCGCATTCTAACAGTCCCTGAAGGCAGTGGGGGCAAGCCTGCTCCGGTACAACCAGACCGTTACACAGCGGGCATATATAAGACAAGGGTATCCCTCCTGATATGGATTCACTCAGGAGTAAGATACCCTTTTTTGTATCAATATATGTTATTTCATTGAAACTACTAGCGTTTCATGTTGCTGCTATGTCCTGGGGACAACTTGGCATCCGGATCGAAGTATACTTTCGCATTGTTGACTGCTGTTGGAGCTTCACCGAATCCGACAGCGATTAGCTTCAGTTTACCTGGGTATGTTGTGATATCTCCGGCAGCGAATATTCCTGGAATAGACGTTTCCATGCGGGAATCAACGACGATGGAGTTGCTGTCAATTTCGATTCCCCATTCGGCAATAGGTCCGAGAGAAGAGACAAATCCAAAGTTAACAATCACGTCATCCACTTCGATTTCCTGTGTTTCTTTGGTTTTCACATGGGAGAGGGTTACTTTGGTAATCGTGTCATCTCCGTGAAGTTCCGTGATTTCTGTCGGTGTAACGACATTAACCTTGGAATTCATCAGGTTTTCGACACTATGCTCATGTGCACGGAACTTGTCCCGGCGATGGATCAGCGTTACTTGCTCAGCGATTGGCTCCAGCATGAGTGCCCAGTCTACAGCGGAATCACCACCGCCACTGATCAGTACCTTTTTGCCAGCAAAGGCATTCAGATCACTGATGAAGTAGTGCAGGTTGCTCTTCTCGAACTTGGCAGCACCTTCAAGCTCCAGGCGACGTGGTTCAAATGCACCTACACCAGCTGTAATAATAACAGCTTTGGCATGATATTCATTCTCATCCGTCTTCACGATGAAATGTTGTTCATCCTTTTTCTCCACCGATACAACCTTTTCTTCAAGGCGGATGTTCGGGTTAAAATGACTCATTTGCTCAACCAGGTTGTTCACCAGTTCCTGAGCCGTTACTTTCGGGAATCCAGCTACATCATAGATGTATTTCTCCGGATACAGCGCGGCAAGCTGTCCGCCAAGCTGTGGCATACTTTCAACAAGTGTAACGGATGCCTGACGCATCCCACCGTAAAACGCGGCGAACAGACCCGCAGGGCCTCCACCGATAATAAGTAAATCAGTCATATCATGACTGGAATTTTGTGCAGTCAAGAATCAACAACACCTTTCATATTTTAATAGGTAGTTAACAGAAAGAATGTGCAGGCACGTATCGTAACCGGCATTGGTGCTGAACTGTCTTTCCTATTATAAACGGTGTACTCAGGGTTGCAAAGTTAGCTGCATCACGAATCAGAGAATAATTGATGAAGATCAGATGAGAATAGGATGAAATTGGAAATGAAAGGTTATGAAAAATAACAAAAAAAACCTTGATCTTTACCAGAAATACAGATATCCTTGACCTGTACTATGTGTTTTTTTGTCTAATTTAGAGTCAATATGTAATGTGAAGACAACTCCCGTGTTTTGTGAAAACTTGTGGTTAATTTCACAACTTGAAACGATAACTTGCGTGCAAACGAATCAATTTTGATGCAAACGTTTAAATAAATTCGCGAAGTTAACATTTGTCGTCATAATGGGCAAGACCTCATCAATATTTGTAAGTATGTGCATTTTGCATCTCACCCAAGATCGGGATGATGCAAGTGAAACCGGAAGGGGTATAGACATGAGCAGTATTCCCAAAATCGTCATCCTCGGCGCGGGCTATGGCGGGATTCTGACAGCCCAGCGGCTGCAGAAGGAATTGAACTATAACGAAGCCGACGTCACATTGGTGAACCGGCATGATTATCATTATATTACTACACATCTACATATGCCGGCAGCTGGCACGGATACCATTGAGCATGCAAGAGTCCCCATTTCCAAGCTGATTGATGAGTTCAAGATTGATCTGGTTAAATCTTCCGTGAAGGAGATTCGTCTGCAGGATCGGAAGATTATTCTGGAGGACGGCACGTTATCGTATGATTATCTGATTATTGGACTAGGCGGGGAACCCGAGACTTTCGGTATTCCGGGTATGCTCGACCACGCCATGACAATCCGCAGCATTAACTCGGTCAGACTGATTCGGGAACACATTGAATATCAATTTGCGATGTACAAAAACGACAACAAACGAAATCGTATTCGGTTTGTCGTCGGTGGAGCTGGTTTTAGTGGTGTTGAATTCGTAGCTGAGCTTGCAGACCGCATTCCACAGCTGTGCAAGGAGTTCGACGTGAATCCGAAACATGTGCACATCTACAATGTAGAGGCAGCGCCTTCAGCTTTGCCTGGATTTGATCCGGAACTGGTAGAGCATGCGATGAACGTGCTGAAGAAGAAGGGCGTTACTTTCAAAATTGGTGTTCCAATCAAGCAATGTCTCCCGGACGGGGTTATTGTAGGTGAGGGTGAAAAACTTGATGCTGCTACAGTCGTATGGACCGGCGGTATTCGCGGTAACTCACTGCTTGAACAGGCAGGCCTTGAAGTAATGCGGGGACGTGTGAAGGTAGATGAGTATCTCCGTGCTCCTGGACATGAGCATGTCTATGTCATCGGTGACAATTCACTGGTCTTCAACCAGGAAGGGCGTCCATATCCGCCAACAGCGCAGATTGCGATGCAGCAGGGCGTGAACTGTGCCAAGAACGTCGTGGCATCCATTCGCAAGAAACAGCCACAACCTTTTGTATTTACGAGCAAGGGTACGGTTGCTTCATTGGGTAAAGGTGAAGCCATTGCTGTTGTAGGCGGCAAGAAATACAAGGGCTGGAAAGCGGCTCAGTTGAAGAAGCTGGTTGATCTGCGTTATTTGTTCATCATTGGTGGTATTCCGTTAGTCCTGAAGAAAGGGCGGTTTTTTGGATGAGACATTGCAGTGTTCAGGTCCGGGGACTATTAACGCGTGAAGAACTGGATCGATACAACGCCCTGATGCAGGTCGGTGGTTATCTGGAGGAACAGGATCAGTATGATCTGGCCTATATCGTGCAGAAAGAAGTGGATATTCTCATTTTGCCGGCGATTGAGCGACTTAAAGAGAAGGGTCGTGACCGTGACCGGGCCACAGCAGAGTTTCTGGAATCGCTGAAAGCGGTAGATGAGGAGCAAGATTAGAGACGATATAAGTTGAACTAAAGATGTTTACACATACACTTCAATGACAGAATAACCTTCCAATCGCTGTTATCCCCAGATTTTTTTGATTCCCTTTTTTAAAGGGAAAATCCGGTGATAAAGGCGAACGCTTCGCTTTTTCAGGTTTTTTCTGTCCTTTCCGTTTTTGTGTAAATAAATAGTTCAAACAATATAGATCTAAATCAAGCTTGAGGTAGTAGAATATTGATAGATAATAAAGCACCGCTGACAATATCCTCTAGAGGAGATGTCGCGGTGCTTTATTGTGCTTTGCATTATTTTTACAGCTTAAGCATGTCTTCCAGTGTTCCTTCGTTCAACAGACTTCCCACATAGAACGAACCGAATTCGCCATAACGGGCGCTAACTTCATCGAAACGCATCTCATAGACGAGTTTCTTGAACTGAAGTGCATCATCCGCAAACAGTGTAACGCCCCATTCCCAGTCGTCGAAACCGACAGAGCCGGTAATGATCTGTTTCACTTTACCCGCATAGCTGCGGCCAATCATGCCGTGACTGCGCATCATGGTGCGACGCTCGTCCATGGACAGCATGTACCAGTTGTCATTCAGCTCACGCTTTTTGTTCATCGGATAGAAGCAGATGTATTGTCGTTGAGGCAGAACAGGTTTCAGACGGGCGATAATATCCGGATTCTGCATCGGGTCTTCGCCTTCTTTGCCAAGGTAGTTGCTCAGTTCAACTACGCTGACGTAGGAATACGATTTGGTTGTGTATTGAGCAAACATCGTTTTGTTAAACGCGTTCTCAACAGCCTTCAGATCTTCCAGCGTTTCACGCAGGTGCATCATGACGAGGTCTGCCTTTTGACCTACAACCGTATACACGACTGTACTTCCTTTGGAAGAATCCTCGACTTCTTTCCATTCTTTCCAGAATTCCTGAAGCTCGTCCAGTGCTACAGCACGTTCTTCATCATCTGCTGCTTTCCAGGCGGCCCAGTTAATCGAGCGAAAATCATGCAGGGCGTACCAGCCCTCCAGTGTTGATGCGGCTTCGTTCATTGGTTATGTTCCTCCTGCAAGGTATATTTCCAAATCCCTATAAGAGGTTGTTCAAAAAGTCTGCTTTTGATTACGAATCATGCCTGGTGACATCATCAGCATCGAATATGGAATTCAGCCGAAATGTCCGCTGCTCACGTAGCTCTATCTACGCTCCGCTACTCCATTTCTAACTTCATTCCATCTTCTCGGTACTGAAAACCAGTCTTTTTGAACACGCACTATAAGGGACGGGTGAGTGCTTTATCGTATACATTGTATCCCAACATGAAGCAGAAGGGCAAATGAACAGAGCATGAATATAGGGAAATTTGTCCAGAAAGTTCGTTGCTTCGCCACATTTTTTGCGGTACACTAACTACTATCCAGAAGTGAAACCCGAATGTGTGAAAGAAGAGGTGAACGTCGCCCGATGCAATTTATACCTGTGTTGGTATTAATGGTATTATTTTTCGTTATGATGTTTGGTATCGGTTTCATTCTGAACATGTTGATGAAGACAACCTGGTTTCCTTCCTATCTGTTCATCATTGTAATTTTGCCTATCGTCGTCTACTCTCTATGGGATCATTCGTCGTCTCTGATGTCACATCTGGGTTCTTTCCAGATTGTAGACTATATGACGGGGATCGCCGGGCTGGCTGGCGCGGTAATCAGTGGCTGGACGATCCAGAAGTTGCGTCTGGGTGGGTACAGAATGTTTTAGTTTGCTGGAAAGAGGTAACACGTGCATGACTGTAATCGCGTAAAAGTCTTGTCTTTGTCGTAAACGCTTACGAGTACAAAGGGAAGGCTTTTTTGCTGTTCATTGATATAAGATGAATGATTGTACAGTTGTGCTTCATATATATCTGGAGAACGTTCTCTTCAGATCTTCACTTGTATTCTGCTGCCAGAGCTTTTATAGTATTCTAGCGACTCTCGACATGTTTTTTTCGAAAGTTGCCCAATTCGGCGAAAACGTGAATGATGTCGACCTAGGACGAAACGGAGCGAGAACAGGCCATCTTTTTACCTGTTTTTGAGCATTTGAGGATCAGACATTTATGATAGAATAGATAAACATACTTTTGGGGAGAAGGAGATCAGGCTATGCGCATGAAGAATCTGCACCATTATACTGAACATCATCGCTACTGCGTATACAGGGAGTTTGGACTTAGCGCCCTGGATGACCGTATGCTTACAGGAGCATATCAGCCCATGGTAGGTGCTTTTGCGGTTGGCTTGTATCGGCTGTTGTTTCAGCATCTTCCCGGTGAACAGGTCGGTTATTCGCCGCTTGAACAGCAACGGAGGCTGTTCATGACACTTGGCTTGGAGCCAAGTGAGAAAGGGCGTAAATATCTGGTGGAGCAAGCTTCCAAGCTTGAAGCGGTGGGGCTGCTTCAGACTTCACGGTTATATATTCCGGAAAATGATGATTATATCTACGAGTATGAGCTGCAACCGCCGCTCTCTCCGGCAGAATTTTTCCGGACACAGCATTTGACACTGCTGCTTCGTGACAAAATAGGCAAATTCGCCGTCCTTTCCCTGCGTTCGGGTTTCTCCGCAGTGGAAAATGGGGACGCGCCTTATCCGGCAGCCAATAAAGAGAATATTTCCGTACCCTTTTACGATATATTTGAATTGAATACCCATGTGATTGATTACGAATTGGAGCAAGCATTGTCGGAAGTATCGACTACGGCCCAGCGGACAGGCACGAATGATGCAGCGGAAGAAAACAGTTTGAACTATGCCGACATTATTTTGCGTTTTCCGCGGGAGTCGGTTAATCGCCGTCATGTAGAGCAGCTGCGGTTCGATCACGAACAACTGGGCATTGTAAATTATGTAGTGAACAAGTTTAACCTCAGTGTGCAGGATGTATGCCGTCTGTTGGACGAAGATGATATCTTCAGTCCGCAGGGCCAGCTGATTCTGGATGATCTCCAGCATAAGGCGAGCATGCAGTTCAGGCAGACGAAGAAGCGTCATGAGCAACAGACTGTACAGGCAGCCAAGGTCGTGGCATTGAGACAGCATATGGAGGAGCCTGAGCGAAAAGAGGATTCTGGTGAACCACCTGTTGAGCATGGGGTACAGATGGAATACTACGTCGAAGTACCTCCGCAATTTATGACCAAGTGTGATATTCATCAATACAACATGATGCTCCGTAATGAGCCATATACGCGTCTGCTGCAGACGTTCTTCCCAGGTGCAGTACCGGACAATCTGATCGATATATTTGAGAAAATTGATCTGAGTTACAAGTTGCCTGGTGAAGTCATCAATGTATTGATTCATTATTTGATGGCATTGCTTGTATCCGGCGGAGAGCAGCGGATTAACCGTAACTTCGTTGAGGCGATCGCCTCCAACATGTTGCTCAAACAGGTGAACTCCTACGAGAAAGCTGTCCAATATATTCGCGACCAGGCCAAGGTCAAAGGCAAACAGGCTGCTGGTGCAGCTGGAACCCGTACCCGTACATACGGCAAAGGAACCAAAGCCAAGCCCGAAATTCCGATTGTACAAGACATAAGCACCGATGGAGACACCGTATCCGAGGAAGAGTTCGAAGAGATGATGCGATTCGCCCAACAGATGCAGGCGAGTAAGCAAAAAGGCACTTCTTAAATATTTATAATAAAGCCAAAAAGGCGAGTCCCCCGATTAATGGAGACTCGCCTTTTTGCTATATAAGTTGAACTAAAGAAGCGTATTTTATTCGTTCAATCAACTCTTTTCATTATTTCGTAGGATATTTGTCTAATGTAAACCACTGCTGAAATTCTTTTTGTGTGATTTTTTGTATAGGCTTAACTTTTTTGCTTTCTGTATCGTATCTGAAAAGAATCCATTGATCTGAAGGATACTCACTAATGTAATCAATACTTTTTCCGTTCTTATGCCATAATATTAGACCTGTGCTAATGTAGTTGGTTGCCCGAGGGGGATAAACAAAACTATCTTTCTTAGTATCGTATATTGCCAAAGTGCTTTTCTCCGTATTTCCGTAAGAAAATGCAATGTTATCTTCTTTTGGTGACCAATTATATGAGGCTATTGTTTCTATACGTTTACCTGCTTTTTCAAGACGTTCATTTAAAATCGTGTACTTTCCTGTTGTAAGGTTCACGAGAATGAGGTTGCTGCCGGCACTTTTTTCTACTTGGATAGCAATCCATTCATTCGATGGAGATTGAGCAACACTAGTGATATCCAATAATTTAACTTCAAAATCTCTCGTTTGTAGGGTGTGCTTTTCCTTACTATGAGTAACTACAATTGTGTCAATTATGTTTTGCTCAAAGTCGGCAGCAGCATCTTGCTTTAAGGTGTTCGCGGTTATCGTGATGTTGTCACCTTTCCAGACAATTTTATCTTCAAGAGTTCCCTAATAAAGCTATACTCTCCTGCAAACGTTCCACAACCTCTATCGGCATTTCCCTGACCTTAATATCTCGACCTAGGAAAAGCAGCCAATTTGTTATTTCGGCCAACTCATCCGGATGATGAACATTGATGAAAGTCTTTAAAATAGCCGTAGTCTGAAAAGGGTTTGTGTATGAAATTGAGATTTTTAAGGGATGGTATTTTTTGAACTGGGCAATCGATTTTGGACCAAGTTCTAGGACAAGGTTGATGGCTTCTTCCTGCTTGCTTAGTTGTTCTACAATCTTCTTCTTATTTATTCTTTTTTTCTTAGGGTATGGTTTGACATCTGTGAGATTGTCGACAGGAATAATCCGTCTCTTTTCCTCCTCGAGATCAAAGCCTTCAATTTGCCAAGAGCTTTTCTCGCGGTAAAGGTGCAACAAATAGATGGGATAAGACTTTATTTGCCTCGATTCCTCGACGGAAACCATTAAATAGCTGTCCATAAGAATGGTTTGGATCAATTGTTCTAACATAGGATGGGGCAGATCTGACAAATCAAGCAGGTCGGGATTGTGGGGGTTGGTTCCTTCGAACAACAGGGTTTGATTTAACAGAACGAGATCATCTTGCTGGCTTTCCGAGATAAGACCGAGTAATTTTTCCGCTAAAGAATGGCGACTCTTGAGATATGGGAGCTGTTGATTTTTTGTGGCCATGAAGGCAATAAATAGAGCTTTAATCTCATTATCGGTAAAGCGGACAGTCGGCAGGACAGAGTTGTTCATAACAAAATAACCCCCGTCCCTCCCGACCTCGGCGACAAGAGGCATCCCCATTGCTTCAATTTCTCTAATATCTCTAATGGCTGTTGAACGAGAGATGTTAAATTCTCGCATGATTTCAGAAATGGTAAATTGAGCGCGGTTATTGATGTACCGCATGATGATGTTAATCCGTTCAATTTTTTTCATTTGGCCCTCTAAACAGTATCATATTTTGACATGATTTAAAGCTATTATAAACGTATCAAGTGAAATAACAAATCATTTGATCATTTCAAATAAACGAGATCATTGGAGGAATGAAAATGAGTACGATCATCGGTAATGAAAAAATTGCAAAAGAAGAATACCGTCCTATTGGAAGGATGGTCGCTTATTGGGTTGTCACAATAGTACTCGCATTCTCCATTGCATTAAGCGGTATCGGGCAACTGATGAGATATGGGGGGAATGTCGATCTAGTGACCGATATTGGTTTCCCTTTATATGTCACGAACATTCTTGGGGGTTGGAAATTGCTTGGAGTCATCGTGATCGTAGTGCCAGGTTTCCCCCGGCTTAAGGAATGGGCTTATAGCGGTCTCTTTTTTCTCATGACGGGTGCTGCCCTATCCCATGCGTTCGCTAACGATTACGGCGATTACGGATTCCATATTATTCTTCCGCTTTTATATGCCTTGCTTGGCATTGCCTCCTGGGCGCTGCGTCCGAAAAGCCGCAAACTGTAATGGGTAGGGAAATTAACACAAGGCCGTGCATGGCTCCGATAAACAGTATCACATTTTGACACGATTTATAGTTATTATAGACGTATCAAGTGAAAAAACAATTCATTTGATCCATTTCAGAAAAAGGAGTGTTAATCATGGCAGTGTATACCCTTGAAAAAAAAGACAGCTTTATCGTTCTAGGTATTGGCACGGAGCTGAAGAGCGATTACACGGATTATGCAGGTATGAACAAGGAGAAGCAAGACTTTTGGCAATCCGTGGCGCAGGATGGAAGGCTTGACGCTTTAAAGGCCGTCGCTGCGAACGACTACATTTTTGCCGTGAGCGAAGCGATAAATCACAAGATGATGTATTATGCCGGCGTCATGACCGAAGCATCGGTACCAGAAGAACACCGAGTGATCCAATTCCCTGAAGGACAATACCTCGTCGTCAAAGGGGAAGGGAAGACGGCTGATGAGTTGAGTAATAGGCTGACTGGTATTGCCTTTGGTCAAGTCTTGCCAGCAGCCGACGATTTTGCTTATGTTGGCGGGCCCAATGCAACGGTTGAGATGAGGCAGCGAGACGGCCTAGTATATGGGGAAATGTGGATTCCGGTTGTGGAGAAGTAAATGAAATCAGAGGAGGAACGAGGATGTCCCCTATCGTTGGTTTTAAAAATGTGTCCACAGTTGGTCTGGAATCTTCACCCGTAGCAGAAGCGCTTGCTGGTATGCGAGCGAATGAAGCCCGTTACTTTATGAACAAATACAAGCATGAATTTACGGTCGTACCAGCCGGCGAGAGCCAGGAGACGCTTGCGTATGTGAGCCGAATTTTGAAAGAAGAACGTGGTATTGAGTTTGCGGCCAAACCATTGGAAACATCTCACTTTCAAGTGGATAATATTAGATGGGCCTACGTCTTTTATGAAGATGGTCTGGCGGTCAACGTCATGTATACATTGGATAACCCCAAAAAGCGGGCCGTTGGTTTTAAGCTTTCAGAGGGGATGGAAGTGCCTCAAGAGCTGGAAGAAAAGAAGTTTAAATTTGCCAGACAGAAGTCCAAACTGGCTGGGACAATTCGAGGTACGTTCTTTGTGATAAAAGGAGAATATTGAAGCAAACATCACCCATAAGTTCAATTCCATTCCGTTATATTTGAGCGATTTCTTGTACATTTTGCACTACGTATCGAGGCCTTCTCTTAATTGTGTTGGTTCCGTCGGGAGGACATGATGAACTAATCCACCAAGAGTACCTGCCTGCTATGAAGGTACCCTTTTCGCTGATAGACCCGTTAAGCTGAACCCTAATACAACGCTAACGGGAAGCGATAGCACAATAAATTCAAGTGAAGTCAATCGTAATAGTGGTTGGCTTCTTTGACTTTAAAGATTTCATTTAAACTTCCTCTAACTCAAATTGTACATTTTGAATCCCGCAACCGATATTTTTAGTTGCCATGAGTCGAAATTGGAAGCATAAAGTTGCCGTGAGTCCCCATTAGGACGACTTTTCATTAAACTTATTAGAGTGACTTTCAGAGCAAATCTGATCAACCTTTAGTTCCTATCCAATATATATTTGGTGACCAGGATCTAGTTGAACAGTTCTTTTCTTGAATTAACTATCCCCTTTAAATGGGGTTAAGGATTGTCCGATCTTAACCATATACTCTATTGCTTTATCTTTACTGATAACACTGATTGGATTAACATTATTGATTGATTTAATATTCTTCCTTTCAATAAGGATCATATAATTTCTTCCTTCCTTATCATAATTCAATGAATAAAGGAAATGGTTTTCCTTATACTCAGCCTTTGTTTTATCATTTATGGTGATTGTCCTACGCTTGCTAAAATCTGATCGTTTTATTTGTGGATTAACATGAATTCGAACTTTGAGATCTTCACCTACGTATTCCGTTGTTAGAACATCGCCACCACCAAGAATGCGTATACTTTCCAAATATGATTCACTGGGTAACCAAGTTGGTAGTAATACAGGATTTGTGGATGTTAAATTTTGATATTCTATAACTGCTTCACTTAGTGAATCAAAATACGTAATTGGATAGTGAGCTTCCTTATCAACTTTAGGTAATACAGCTTCAGAATAAGCACTAATGGAAGGGATTATCCCTGTTATCCCAAACCCAATAAGGACTAATAAGCATTTCGTCATTAATCTTTTCATAAACATCCTCCTTGCAACTAATCAAACCCTTTGTTTGAGTTATTTATCTGTTTATCTCGACTTTTTATTCAGGGTGCTCAATTCCTGCTAGGAAATTTCCAGTCATAAGCCGATCCGGAGGTAATGCCCAATTTAATCGGCTCAGGTCTCCATAAGTATCACCGATAAGAAGTCAATCACAGCAGGATTAGCCGAATAGGGAATTAATTCATGAACATTCATGTGTTACATATCTAAGATTCAGATACTCTGGAGTTTAAGTTGAGTGGGAATGACGGTGATGAACGGAGAGCAGCCATAAACAGTTCAGTGCATCGAAATGATTTTAACGGCTATAGGGTAGATGATAACTACTTAGAGATAAGAAATAAGCTAACGGGAAACGTTAGCCCAATAAGGCGGCATCGTTTCATACGGTTCTTTAGCAAATGGACCGTCAGATATGACTACTCTTTCTGTCAAGGCGCTTACGCTGGGGTAACAATCCTGACCTGGCAGGAAGATGCGATGGCAGAAGAGCGTATGCAAGACATGAAAGCAGCTATTGAGGTAGGGACCAATTCGAAAACGATGTTATCAAGCTACACGGAATTTGATTTATCGGAAATTCACCTTGCAGTGAAAGTTGTTAGTGCGCCTGAAAAAAAAGGCAACATCGTTTTGAAATTTTAATTGCTACTCCTGCTGCGCTGATAACACCAATTTAATGACTTTGTTACAAGAGGAGTTCCGATTCAAAGTTAGTGGCCAACGTAAGTGAATTGATTATGTATCACGAGAACCATGCCAAGAGTAGACCTGGTTTTGAGGCAAATGATCCTTTTCTTTCACAAGAATCGTGAAGTCAAACGGAACGCGACTGGGTGTTTGTGTTGAGATTTCCAAGTTTTTATAATATGTAACACTTCATATAATAAACAATTCAAAACAAGCCAAACTATAATGGAGAAGCCGAATTTATTTTTATAATGATAAATGCATCATTAATGTCTAATTGTCTAATTGAAATGGTACAATGTTCTTGTTTTATCCGTTTGCTCTCCAGCAAGCGGATATTTTAATTTTACAATCAGGAAGACATATAATAGATCTCATTAGCTAGTAGTTAATTGTGTCATATATAACTGAACCACTTGCGCTGACACAGCCTCGATATCACTGTCTATTTCGTCCAATACGTAAGATTCAAGTACACCCATGGTTGCCATCCCCAAAAACTTCAAAAAAATACGCTTATCGATGATCGGAAGTGTTTCATCATTCAACTTTTTATCAATCTCTCCCATAGTAAAGGACAACAGTTTTTTGCGAAAGGATGAAGCACTGTCACTTTGAAATAAAGCAGCAAAGAATGATTTGTGAAGCTCAAAGTAAGAAAACCACATAAGTGAACCTTCAGTTATGCCGATATCCTTTTTTTGATCACATATTTCTTGCAGTTGTGCGATATGGTCGTCCACCATTTGATCCAACAGATCGTATTTATCAAGATAATGTAGATAAAATGTTTTTCGACCTACATTGGCTTTCTCTGTCAGATGTTTAACTGTGATGTTATCAAACCCTTCCTGAATGATCATTTGCAAAAAAGTTGATTGAATTGCTTGTCTGGACTTTATGATTCTGCGGTCTATTTTATCCATAGCGTCATCCTCCTGTACATTTCTACACATTGTATGTGGTGTGTGTATTAACACACATGTGAAGTGATGTGGTTATTGAATCTAATGCTTGATTATTTTAACCTAAATATACATAAGGCGAATAATACGCACAAGTGTCATAAATAGAAAAGGTGGTTTTATAGATGATAGTAATCCAAAAGAACGTTAAATTCCTAGCGCAGGGTCTGGCTTTAGCTGCAATTCTCCGAATACCTGAGCACGCTGAAGAAAAGAAAGGTAATCCGGCTATTGTCTGTGTTCATCCGGGTAGTAGCTGCAAAGAGCAGACAGCAGGCATCTATGCAGAGAAACTTGCCGAGTTGGGCTATGTGACGATTGTATTTGATGCATCGTATCAGGGAGAAAGTGAAGGCGAGCCTCGTCATGCCGAATACCCGTCCGCTCGTGTGGAAGATATTCGCTCTGCTGTGGATTACCTGACTACTCTGGAATATGTCGATGAGCATCGGATTGGTGTACTGGGGGTATGTGCTGGAGGAGGATATGCAGTACATACTGCAATGACGGAACGACGCATCCAGGCAGTGGCTGCAGTTTCCGTTGCGAACATAGGTCGCGGATATCGTGAAAACGATCCAATTGGAATGTTGGAGCAGGTTGCTCAGCAACGTACGGCTGAGGCACGCGGGGCAGAACCTTTGACTAACCCATGGATTCCTGGAAGCCACGAAGAAAGAGAAGCAGCAGGGATGAATGAACTTGATATTAAACAAGCAGTGGATTACTACCGCACATCCAGAGGTCAGCATCCGAACTCACCTAACCGTTTGAAATTTACAAGTGTAGATTCCATTATTGCCTTTGACGCGTTTCATCTGGCAGACTCTTTGTTAACCCAACCTTTGCAGATCATTGTCGGTAGTATACAGGGAGCGTTTGGTTCTTACCATGATGGTCATGATCTGTATCAACGTGCAGCCTCGGAACATAAAGATCTGTTTATTGTAGAAGGAGCCAGTCATTATGACTTGTACGATAAGACTGAACCAGTGAAGAAAGCTGTTGACAGATTGGACGCTTTCTATAAAAAGTATCTTTAATGCGCTTTACGGACAACCCTCAGACAATAGACTATGATTTCAGCGCATGAATGTAAGAGACTATACTGATCTCCCTAAGAGGCACTCCGTCATCATTCATGGGAATAAATTTGTCTAAGAAAAGAAAATCCAATTCAATACCAAGATAAAATACAAGTTACAGGCGACCTGAGCTCCGAACAATTCGGAATTTGAGCCGCCTGAAACTTGTTTGCTTTAATGTGCATTTATTGACTTAGCGAGAGTATCTTCATAATCAAGTTCAATCTTCATGACGTCTGCCATTGTTTGTACAAACGGTTTCTTCTGGGGCTGGACTTAGAGACGTTTTGTACATTAACATAGATGGAGTGAGTCAATGATCGGTACAATAATGTACCGTTTTTTTGTGTCCAGGGAGAATGTTTTTAAAATGGTACCTGATAGGTGATGAATTTCCGGAATTTCATTCTCTTAGAGATGAGCTTCTGGTTAACATCGGGGGGGGGGGAGCGGGTGAGAAACTATTTGACTCCAATGTTAAGACATTGTCTTACGAAGATGTGGCCTTGTCTGAAAAGGAAGATCAATATCCGGTTTTATTCTATTCTCATGGTGCAGGCGCTTACCCGCAGCAAGGCACGTTGTACTGTCAAGACCTGGCTAGCTCCGGCTATATTGTCGTATCCATTGGCCACGCGGAAAGTGGTATGTATAAACTCAAGGATGGACGAGTAGCTAGGATGTCAGAGAGATTCATCGATGATTTAAATAAATATGGACAAAAATTCGCCACGCTAATTACGCCACTTATGCCACTTATGCCTCAAATTGTGGCAGAAAAGCTCGAGAAAGAAAAAGCCATTGAGATCTCTCGTACATTGACTTCGGCCCCTGCAACAGTCAATTTTTCAAAATATGCTGTGTTACAGAGTGAGGATGTTAGACATATCGCAGACCATCTATACAAAATGAATAGTGGTGACATGGAATTGATTTTTAAAGGTAGATTGCACCTTAAAATCAATCGGTATGGGGATGTTTGGACATTCGTTTGGAGGAACGACAGCGACTATTGTTACCCGAGACGATGACCGATTTGTCGGCGGTGTAAATCTTGACGGTAATATGATAGGTGCCCTGGACAGCGATCTTAAGAAACCCTTCATGCAGCTCAGTACTGCGCTTGCTTATAATACGAACGCATTTCTTCTTGAAACCAACAGTCAGGAAACATACTTCGTCATTATTGACAATGTGACTCACGGTGACTTTTCCGACGCCTTGTTTGCCTTCACGAATGAGGCTTCCAGAGGAACCCGGGACGCCATGGAACAGCGCAACATTATTACCTCTTGAAAATTGTCCTGAAGTTGTCAATAGAAGTATTGATTGGGCGGACGAATGGCAATACATTAGATTACTAGAAGTGACACGAGAGGTAGCTCCAGAATTACTAAATGTATTTATTGATCGAGGATTATTCTCAGAAAATGATGAAATTCTTGAAACAGCAGAGTATTTTAGGAGCAAGCAGAACTGAAGCTGGATGCATATAACATATATAACATTGGGCCAACACTTGCATCTCGATCATTTAGATAAGGTTTATAAATCAATTTGCTGAACTAACGGGAAACGTTAGCTCAATAAACACAGGTGAAGTCAATCGTAATAGTGGTTGGCTTTTTTGACTTTAAAGATTTCATTTATACTTTCTCTAACTCAAATTGTGCATTTTGAATCCCGCAATCGATATTTTTAGTTGCCATGAGTCGAAATTGGAAGCATAAAGTTGCCGTGAGTCCCCATTAGGACGACTTTTCCTTCAACTAACGGGCAGGTTAGTTGAAGGAGGAGTTTCAAACTTCTCATAGAAGGTTTTTTAACTAGAGGTTCCAAAGAAGGAGGTAACGGGTAGGAATATGATAAAAAATGATGACGAGTTCGAGAGTTTATTATCAAAGAGGAATTCAGGTAAAGTTACATACGGTATAGAATTAAAAAATAATATTGAGAAAGGAAGTATATTGGAGGCATTTTTGACACGAATGGGCCATAATGCAGATAAGATAGAGGGTAACTGGAGAATGGTTGATAAAGATTATGCTAAAAAAATTTTAATTTATGTTCTTTCAAAAAACATGACCCATGATATTGATTTGAAGACAAAACCGATGGCAAATGAATTAAGTGAATATTTTTTAGATCAATTTCAGAAAGAAGCCATTTTCTATACAAACGCAAGGTTTGACTCGAAATCTGGTTACTTTAAGCTCTACTCTTGGACAACGATAACTAACTCACATTGGCATACGTTTGATACGGGAATAGTTGCAGTGGACAATATAAATATTGGAATCCTATGGGCAACAGACCCTTTATAAGTGGATTTAAGACTGATTAATGATGAGCCATATCTAAATTCATGTTCAACTAACAGGCATATCTGAGAACAAGCACTTTTAAGAATAATTTCGGCACCGATCAAATTCTAAACGTGCTCATAGACAACAAAAAAACTAAAACTTTAAACTAAACTTAAACTTGGTCGATACTTCACCTTAAACCTGGAATCATATGATGTTCCAATATGATAATCAAATGAACAACACATGATTGGAAAGGCAGGTGTTTCGAATACTTGGTGTGGAAAATCTGCTGTTAAAAGAATTCAGATAGCAAATAAAAAGGGGGATTGCGGTTTTTCGGATCCCACTGGAGCCGGAAAACAACAATGTTTTCAGTGAGCCTGTATATCAAGCGGAAGAAATTTAAATGCAATGCACCGTATGTGCTCTAATAGGTCATTTCAAGACGAGAAAATATGGATGGGAGAAAAATACTACGTGAGTGTCAAAAAGAAAAATAAGATTCTAACCATCTTTAAGAGACTGCTTCTGTTCATGTTGTCCGCTGTGATCGTCTGGATTGGCTTTCATCATATCATGAAGCTGGTAGAACATTATAAATACCCGGCAAGAGGGCAGTATATCCAAATTGAGGATAAACGGATGCATGTCTACACAAAAGGTAACGGACCAAAAACCATTGTATTATTAACCGGACTGGGAACAGCGTCACCTGTGCTAGATTTTGAGCCTTTAATGAATGAAATGTCCAAGCATAACAGAGTTGTCGCCATAGAGCCATTCGGCTATGGCTGGAGTGATATGACGGATAAGAATAGAACGGTGGAGCACATCGTTGAGGAACTAAGAAGTGCGTTGCAGCAATTAAATATAAAAGGACCATATGTATTAATGCCGCATTCAATTTCCGGAATTTACAGTATGTACTATGCTCATGAGTATCCTGAGGAAGTTGAAGCGGTTGTAGGAATAGATGCGACGCTACCGGCGGCCCTTGCCTATTTCAATGAATCCCCTCCGACTATGCCGCGTTATATGAGATATGCGGCGCCCATCGGATTAACTAGACTCGTGATATCCTTGAATAGTAGTGGTTATCTTCCCCTTGACAGTGAGGGTACTTACTCGGAAGAGAATTTAGCAATCACAAAAGCCATGACGGCATGGAACGGTTACAATAATAATGTTGTTCAAGAGGCAAATGAACTGGGTGATAATGTGAAAAAAACTGCTCGTATGTCATTCCCCTCAGATCTGCCCGTATTATTTTTTACAAGAGACGATGGCAGGGAGAGTAGGGACGGGAGATCAAAATTTACTTTTTTACAAACACAGCTTACGAATAATCCTTTAAGTACAATCATTCCTTTAAAAGGTCATCATTACCTTCATTGGACCAAATACAAGGAGATAAGTGAAGCTGCCCTGAATTTCATGGAAGATATTAAAGATAAGGAATAACAATAGTTCTATCATTACGATAAAATCGGTATTTGCAACACGATAAATGGATATATACTCACAATAAAAAACTGAATATTCTTTCTGAATTTTCAAATATTATAAAAAGGAACAAAGAAAGTACTTCATTCCATAGTAAAGATAGATTGAGGAACACAAGATTCAACTGCATGATAAACTCGATATATTCATTTGACTGTGAGTGTATAATATTTCTGATATTTGAAGAGGGTCATGTCAGAGATACCTGAATTCTGGCTGATGAAAATGTAGGAACAAAAATGGATAGGTACTCAGCATACAGCTGAATTCCTATCCATTCTTCATTTCATGGTATTAAACGTGGTCGAAATGGCGGGGCTTTATACCATATTAAGCTAAGACCCTGCGTTTGTCCTTTCCGCCAACTTAGTAATCAACTCAATATCTTGTTCGGTTAATTGCTCAAAAAAATGTTTGCGAATTGCCTTGGAGAGGAAGGGACGGGCATCATCTAACATTGATTTTCCAGAAGAAGTGATACTGACTTGTACTCCGCGATCGTTGTCTAATGGTTTCCTCATCACTAGTCCTCGTTTTTCCATACGCTTCAAATGATGAGATAACCGACTTTTATCCCAGTCCATAGAGTCGGCTAATTCCTGTTGGCGAAGGCTACCGTCGCCAAAAAGGACTAATCGGTCCAATACCCCAAAATCACCCTCTGACAGTCCTGAGTGATCGGACATATCTTTGACAACACGACCGAAGATGCTCTGAAAGGAACCTTTCCACATATGCCATATTCGCATTTCTTCTTCGTTAAGTTCGTTTTTATCCATAGGTGCATAATAACATGGTTGACGTGTCAACTTCAATGTGCTAAATTTGATCCATGGTTGACACGTCAACCTAAGTCGTATTTGCCCACCAATCGCAAAAAAAAGGAGATTATAACTATGCAGGATAAACCCGTCGCTCTAGTCACTGGGGCTAACAAAGGTATCGGCTTTCAAATTGCGAAGGAGCTCACGGAACACGGATTCACCGTGCTCGTCGGATCTCGCAGCCTCGAGAATGGAGAAACTGCCTCAAAAAGTATCGGGTCGAATGCACACGCTCTCCAGCTCGACGTTGCAGATGAGAGCTCCATTGCTGCTGCAACAGAGCGTATTCGGAACGAATTCGGTCGTCTCGATGTACTTGTGAACAATGCGGGGATCTCGCACGCAGGCAGATCGGGGGATCCGTTTCCGAACAGTGGCGCGACGAGTGGTCTTTTGACCGTTGCTTCGCTTGAAGATATTCGTACAGTTTATGAGACTAATGTTTTTGGTGTTATTGCTGTCACGCAGGCGATGTTGCCACTTTTGCGGGAGGCCCCGGCAGCACGTATCGTCAATATGGGCAGTACCAGCGGCTCACTTAGCTGGAACTCTATTCCGGAAAACTCGCATCGTGCGATGTTTGGTGCCTATTCGGCATCCAAATCGGCTGTTCATGCGGTGACACTTGCCTTTGCATTTGCGCTTGAATCAACTAACATCAAGGTCAATGCGGCATGTCCAGGCTTCACATCGACTGCGCTTAATAATTTTGCTGGTACTCGAAGTGTGGAACAAGGGGCGCGTGAGGCGGTTCGGCTTGCCATGATTGGAGCAGACGGTCCAACAGGAACATTTTCAGATGAGGATGGACCCATTGCGTGGTAATTATAGTTTATACAATTATAGGTAGTAGCTTAAGGGGGATTTCGTAATGCGTGTTTTCGTAACAGGAGCAACAGGTTATATCGGTTCCGCTGTCATCCGCGAACTCATTGATGCCGGACATCAGGTCATCGGTCTTGTGCGCTCAGACAATAGCGCAGCGAAACTAAAAGAGGCTGGGGCTGAAGTTCACCGCGGTGACATCGAGGATCTCGACAGCCTTCGCAGTGGCGCGGCTGCTGCGGAAGGCGTCATTCATCTGGCCTTCAACCACGACTTCTCGAACTTCGCTGGAGCACTCACAACAGATCTGCATGCCGTAGAAGCGATGGGAGCGGCACTTGAAGGATCTGGTAAGCCCTTCGTAATCACTACGCACGCAAATGGAGTGGCAGCAGAGAACGTAGTGTTATCGCTGGCAGAGCGCGGAGTGCGGACATCGATCATAGAGCTTTGTCCGTCGGTACACGGAGCGGGGGATACAGGATTTGTACCAAGACTAATCAATATTGCCAAAACAAAGGGATTTTCAGCTTATATAGAAGAGGGGACCAATCGGTGGCCAGCTGTGCACCGCCTTGACGCCGCACATTTATACCGACTTGCGTTAGAAAAGGCACCCGCCGGTGCGAGACTAGATGGTGTCGCAGATGAAGGTGTGCCATTCCGCGACATCGCGAGTGTTATAGGTAAGCAACTGAACGTACCTGTAGTCAGTATTTCACGTGAAGAGGCAGAGGCCCACTTCGGCTTCCTCAGCACACTTGCAATGCTTGATATCCCAAGATCAAGCATTGCAACTCAGGAACTTCTGGGATGGCGGCCTGTACAACCCGCACTGATTCCCGACCTCGAACAATCGCACTACTTCAACAGCTAATTAAAATGCTCCTGTACATTTTAGCCACAGGTAGGGGAGCATTTTTCATTTAATAGACAATAACCCCCCATTAATGTACAGGAGGGAAAATGATCTCCGCAAAACTGGAAGAGGGACGGGCGGAGTTAGGTTGAAGCCATCTTAGATCCTAAATTAAAATTGGCTGTCGATGAAGATAGTCAAATTGGAATCGAGCAAACAAGGATCGCTGGTGATTTATACGTAAACGATAGTTCAATAAAGAGAAACTGCAACCAAGCAATTGATCGGCTGCAGTTTCTTTACGCTAACGGCAATATACTTCTAGTTTTAGAGTGACAGTATAAAAACAGTAATGGAGTTAGTTTGTGTGTGCAACGGCACTGATTTCGATCAGCTGCTCAGGTGACGCCAGGTATGTCACACCGATACAGCTTCCCGCAGGCCGGTGTTGTCCCATGTATTCCCTAAACAACCCGATGCACGGCTCTATATGCTCTTGTGCGTTTGTCAGATAGATCTCCACATAAGCGAGGTTTGATTTTGTGACACCAAATTCCGCCAGCACGCGATCGAGATTCTCTAGCGTCTGCCGGGTCTGTGCTTCAATATCGCCCTCACCAACAAATTCACCCTCTATATTGTGGGAAAATTGTCCTGAAATGTAAATTGTGCCGTTGACGCTGTAGCCCTGGCTGATGCCGTGATCCCAAAGATCGTGACTGTAGGTTTTGACTTTAGTCATTGTTTTGACTCCTTTTCTTCAAAGTAAGGCTAGTATAAAATAAATACTTACTTAAAAAAAGTACGCACTTTATTGATAGTTACTATCAGAAAGGATAGTGTATGTATATATGAGTATGTTTAATATAAAGGCGAATGAAGGGCATCAAACTACCCAAATAACGAACTCGACGTTTACAGATGCAATTTGATCCGTTGATTATTTACCATGAAGTGACTAAAGTCGCTGTAATCCTGAACCGAATATACCAGTACCTCCTCTTTCAACATAGATGTTGACTAAGTTTGTTGCAGATCTAAAAACCCCAACTGTTCCCCAAAGTAGAATACGCACATCACTTTCGTTTGGGGTTCCTATTGCAGCGACAGTTTGCAGACTGATATCACCCAGTAACGTAGGGGTTGTTACTAAAGTTGTAGTACCCGAACTAAAGGTATTATTAAGGGATATGCGTGAATCTAAAAATTGAATAGGCATACTTTACACCTCTCACTCTTCTATTCTTATTTACTTCATGTCAACAAATTTTTAATTGCTTAGACGCAGATTCATAGAGGCAGGTTAATCCACTTTATTAAACTAACGGGAAACGATAGCTCAATTACAAACAGGTTGCCAGCACCTTCGAGATCGCGAAATAGTTCCATTATTCGATGATTAATGAAGAACCTAGATATAATGAAGAGACCATAGCTCGTCGCTATGGTCTCTTTATGCGTTCAGTAAAATAGTTACTTACGAAATTCGCCTCACTGACTTCAACTTTCCGTCAACGCCTACCGCTGAACCGTTTGATTGCTTCCTCGGTCACCGGCGTGAAGAGGTTAACAAGGTTACCGTCGGGATCGCGAAACAGAACGGCACGGTTCCCCCACGGCATCGTAGTAGGTTCCTTTACCCACTCGTCGATAAACGGCTTCAAACGCTCGTATTCGGCATCGACATCATGGACGCGGAATTCGATAATGACAGTGTGATTGTTGGCTGCCACTGCGGAACCATCACCGAACAGTTTCGCCGTCTGGGAGTGGCCGATCGCCAGGGTGCACGATGGCATAACGAATTCGGCAAAGACGGGCGCGGGGCGTTCGGCCGAAACACCCGTTATTTTCTCATAGAACTCGATGAGACGATCTACGTCGTCGGTAATAATGCGTACAGAAGCAAAATTCACGAGATACCATCCTTCCCATAATAAGTGATACAACGTAGCGTATCATTTTGAACCAAAATACTTCGCATTTATCTCCTACTCCTTTACGATTTCTTACTCCGACTATACAAAAACACTACTGACAACTGTATGTCAGTAGTGTTTTATGAAGAAACCCGGCTTTTATTTATGAATGGTGGATACCAGAAGAGAATCCTGACTAGGAACCCTTCCGGATATTGAGAGGACAAGAACATGTACTGAATGTCGAATTGACTTATACTTTGATCGCTTTAAGCTAACGGGCAGGTTAACTCAATGCCATCTTGCGAATTACAGGTGTAACTTTTATTGACTGAAAGCGTTGTTAATACCCAGATTGGAATACAACCGAAGGGTATTTCAATATCTTTTCCCTTGCAATCCGCCGAAATTCAGATGGCGTAATCCCATCACGTATCAAGAAGCCATGAGATTCTTTTGTCACATGATTTCTTGGCATCTCCTTATCGATTACCAGTACCCGTCTGCGTTAACGAGCCAGCACCAAGGAGGCATTCAGTCCAGCAGGGCCACCGCCAACAATCGCAACATCATATATTTCGGCCTCAATCTTGGTCATCTTCCTTCTACCTCCCTGATCAACATCACAATCTTCAAAAGCTATTGGCAAGCCAAGTTTGCACGGATTCGGCTTCAGGCTTCCAGCCAAGCAAGTTTCGAGCATGCACAGAACGAATTCGGCAATTCGTCGCAAGTGTATATTGAGCCAGAAGGCCAAATTCAGCAACCGCTTCTTCCAGAGACCAGCTCACCGTGCGTCCCTCATATCCAAGCGCCTCACTAACGTAACGGCTTAGATCACGGAACGATTCCTCGCCATTTTCTGCGAAAAAGTAAGAGGAGGATGGCGCTTTGTCTAGGGCAAGAAGATACAATTGGGCCAAGTCACGAATATGGACGTTCGACCATCTGTTCAGACCTTTGCCAATATATACTCCGGCCTTCATTTCTTTCGATTTCTGTACAATCATTGGAAGCTGAATGCTGTCTCTTTGAAGTCCAAGAGACGTTCCATATACCATGGAAGGTACGATGACAATACCTCGCACTCCTTGATCGACCCCTGCTTTACGCACCAGCTCATTGACTCGAATCGATTCCAAGTCCCTTGTTATAGGTGTTTCCTCGTTATAGATTTGCTCGCTCTGGAATTCGCCCTTGGCATCATCCCCAACGTTGCCTGAACCGGATGTGTGAATAAACGGCTTTCCTGTGCCGTGCAAAGCGCTAATAAACGTCTCAATAGCCTTGCGGTGAGCAACGTCAGCTGTATGGATCACTCCATCGCTCCGTTTTGCGTAATCAGCCAGTATTTCCGTATCTCCAAGTGTGCCCACGACAGGCTCCACTCCAAGCTCTTTCAGCTCGTTTATTTGGCTGGTGTTCCGGGTCAGACCATAGATAGAATACCCTGCATCGAGCAATACTTTAGCCACAGAACTTCCAATATATCCGGTAACGCCTGTCATAAATATTTTCATCGTTCGTCATCTCCCTAATCTAAGTTCATAAAAAGTAAAGTGATACGATCTGTCACTGCCTCCTATACTTACATTAATAATAAGATATTATAGATATTTTATGTCTATAATAGGGGTAAAAAAAGGTGCGTGATTCAGCTTGCATTCACACAAAGTCGAGTTAAGAATAATTCATTTGCGCTCCTATTATCGACTCATCGAGTCCATAATCGACGACTTAGCTCATTTTAGGGCTACGCATTACATATGTCAAGTACCGAGCTCGTCTAAACCGGCATAAAACTTCAAAGCTGTTCGCAATTTCTTTGTTAGTTTTATATCGTTCTCGTGCCAAATGTTTTTAACAACGAATCCGGTTTTTCGTTCTGCAATTATCTCAGCTCGGCCGATGAAGCTATCAACATTAGGAAATCCTCTGCATATTATTTCAATAAATTTCTACTTCGGTTTCCTTTTGAAAAAATGAAGTGATTGCTGACCTCCTAGCAGTAAAGGATATTGAACTAACGAAGAAACGATAGCTCAATTTAACTAAGAAAGCAGCTGATCCATGTGATCGGCTGCTTTTGTTAATGCTAACAGGCAGTATAGCGAAATAAAGTGTGTTGATTCAAGATCGATTATAAATTCCTTTCTAACAACGCCCCCACTCGTTGTGCCATATAGTGAGGGGGGGAGGGCTTTCCATTCTTGAACCACCATTCCACTACCCCTACGATAGCAGCTCCAAAAAATTGAATAATCACATCTTCAGCGTCACCGTCACTTAATCCTTGAGAATCTCCTTCGGTTATGTTTTCAACATTCTTTAACTCTTGGAGGACAAACTCAAGGAACCGACTGTGAAAAAAAGGACCTCCTTGATTCGCCAACATCGTTGAAAAGAATAAATAATGACTCTCAAAGTACTCGAACCATAACAATACCGTATCATAAAAAACGGTATTATTAGCTGCTAATTCACAGAGTTTCCGTAGTTCGTAAATATGTTCTTCCATTAGCTTATCTAGAAGATCAAATTTATCTATGTAGTGAAGATAGATGGTTCTTCGGCTAACATTTGCCCTATCGGAAATTTCTTGTATAGTAATTTGGTCGATTTTTTTTTCAATCATCAGTTCAATCAGAGCTTTTTTTATCGCTTCTTGAGATTTGATTATTCTTCTATCCACCTTAGACACTGTGAGTCACCATGCTTTCTGATATAAATTACACAACTTCAAATGATTTGTGAATAAATGCACGAATTACGGTTATTTGGTAATTGCTGACGCATTATTTTTTTGTTTATGATTATACACAGTTGTTACCTAATACTCCAGAGTGCATTTTTCTTTGGATATTAACCAGTAGGAGCCGATCTTCTTCGCGGTTGGCAAGCTGCGTCAAAGCTTTGGCAGCCACCGGTGCTGTCTAGTAAAGCAGCTATGAATAGAAGTAATAATTATCACATTCGAAGGGGGAACTACTTAATGAAGGTAACAGTAATAGGAGCGACAGGTGCGACTGGCAGGAAAGTGATAGAGCGAGCACTTGATTTGGGGCACGAGGTTGTAGCCGTGGCTCGCCGGCCGGAAGTCATCGCCCCCACAGCGCGCCTCAGCGTCCGACAGGGAGATGTACTCGATATGCCGAGCATTGCCAAGGCCTTGGCCGATACAGATGTGGTAATTAGTTGCATAGGTCCTACCGGAAACTTTTCGCAGGGTACCGTCATATCGGAGGGGATCTCGAACATCCGCAAAAACTTTTCGCCAGGAACCATCATGTCGGTGGGCATTACGAACATCCTGGCAGCCTGTCAGGGCGCCGGAGTTAAGCGCTTCGTCATGCAGAGTGGCATTGGTCTGAGCGATGGAAAAGAACTTTCAGCACTAAATCGCTTGGCCATAAACATTTCGGGTCGTATTTTCACGAAGGCGGTTGAGGACAAGGCCATTGCCGAGCGTGCAGTACAACGGAGCGAATTAGATTGGATCATTGTACGACCGCCAGCTCTTAGCGACGTAGCCGCCACTTCGAAATATACGGCAGGCCCCTCGACCCGCATTTCTCCGCTCCGGCCACTTTCCTTCGCTGACTGCGCCGACTGCCTCGTAAGGGCGGCAACGAATGAGCCAACCTGGGTTAGGAAGGTCGTTAACGTTGGGCGATAATGGGGTTGTCTTAAACGGAACGTTAGTTTTCGTTATTCTAATTTTGATATTTCTCATATTGAATCGCGTGTCGACTATAGACTAAAGGTGTTACTACCACTACTTTGTGAAATCGCGAAAGGAAATCCTAATGCGCGACCTAAAGAACCGCTTCAAGTTCAAAGGATAACAAAATCTTTTTTCTCAAGAAGCATGGATAATGCATCGGTTACATGGTTCGGATTTGGTGGCAGGCGTTATAGTGAACAAATGCCGATCGGAATTGAGGAACTTCCAGAAATTGATGCTGTACTTATATCACACGATCACTATGATCATCTAGATTATCGGGCAATCAAGAAATTAAGAAACAAAGTAAGAAAGTTTCTTGTCCCTCTCGGAGTAGGCAGCCATCTTGAGAGATGGGGGGTTGATACTGAGCGGATTGTTGAACTTGACTGGTGGGCAGAAGTGGAGGTTTTTAACCTGAAGTTCCGCTGCACACCGGCAAAGCATTCTTCGGGAAGAGGATTTGGTCAGATTTTAACCTTGTGGTCTTCGTGGATCATAGAGGGAAGACATACAAATGTGTTTTACAGTGGGGATAGCGGCTATGGTCCACACTTTAAAGAGATTGGTGAAAAATATGGCCCATTTGATTTGACACTAATCGAATCCGGACAATATGACAATAAAGGCTGGTGGCCTTTTCATATGTTCCCTGAAGAAACGGTACAATCCCATATTGAGCTCCGGGGTAACCTGTTACTTCCTGTCCACTGGGGTGCTTTTACATTGGCGATCCATGACTGGGATGAACCCATTGAACGTGCTCTAAAAGCTGCTCATGAAAGAAACGTATTCATTGCTACGCCTTGTATTGGAGAAACAGTCGAAATAAGTTTACCTAATGTACCACTAACTCCATGGTGGAGAGTTAAATCATAACTGAACAATGGAGATTTTATATGCCCAATATAATCATACTCAAACTTATTTTAGGGGATGAGCCTCTTTTGGGAACAGCAAACAGGTTTGTCAAATGGGGGGATCTAATTGGCTGTCTGTATGTTTTGATCCTTTGCGATAGAGTTTATTGTTACGGGGAACATGTTCGTGTGTATTCACAAAGCGATTAAACTAACGGGAAACGTTAGTTGAACAAAACTTAAAATGGCATCAAAGTGATAAGCTGTTGATTACATCTAGTTGACTGACAATACGGAACGTTGCAAAAATCCGAACGATCCTTTTGTATACATTTCGGGACGAGAATGATGATGCCAATTAAGCTAGAATGTAGGTTACGGCAACTTTGGTAAACTCATGCGTTAAATCTCAGTCGCTAACATACTCCGAGATCAACAAATACAGCCCTTCAACTTCCTTTTGGAAGTGAAGGGCTGTACGTTTCTTTTCTGTTATGCAGGCGGGCGCGAAAATGCCTTGCAGTGTTACCTCAAAATCGTAGTAGCCTGGTTACCCGCATAATCTTCAATGACCAGCTTCAATGAGCTGTTGCTGGACGATGGCGTGAAGGTCAGTTCATTCAGCTTCGTTCTTCCCCGAATGATATACGGGAATTTCTGCGAAACATAAGTGACTCCGAACTCGCGTGCCACCCCATTTTCATATACATAGATCTTGTACCAGTCCTCCAGATCCGGGAGGGCTAATGTGTACTTTCCATCTTTTACCGTCACCTTTTCCTTGGCGTATGGTGTAATCTGAAGATCTGCGAGCTGTCCGGTATGGGTAACCGGAGTCTGCCCGCCAATAGCGATGTTCAGCATGTAATTCTCACCGTTGGTCGGAAGTCCGGTCAGGACGGCAGACTGTTTTCCTTTTTTGACCTGAAGTGACTTGGTGAAAGGTTCTTTCGTGTATTCGGTTTCTAGTGTGAGCTGAATAGACTCGTTGCCGTTATCTTTGTCTTTGCCCGAATCTTTCGCTTTCTTCGGGTTTTTCCAGCTTACAATAGCATCGCCATTCTTTTTGAATTTCACATCAATATTCTGAACGGATGCATTCAGATCATAAGGCAAGACGGTTGCTTCACTTTCGGTACCGTCTGCACCAACAGCACGTATAGACAGTTCACCAGACGGCTGTTTTAGCGATTTGATATAAAAAGTGGAATCATACACGCCGCCTACATAGGCGCCATTTTCATATAAATTGTATTGCTTGACCTCTGAATAGTCCTTCATGTCCCATGCGACAACAAGTTCGTCGGTGTTGGTCAGTGCTTTGGCAATATGGAATCCGGTAGGTGCATCCGGTACAGCCGCTGAACCGTCGAACATGCGGATCTCGCCAATATTTATCTGATAATTCTCGATAGACTCGCCATTAGGGTCAAAGGATAATCCTATAGCAGCAATGTTCTTTCCTTGATAAGCACTTAAATCCAGTGTAGCTGTCTTCCAGCCTTCCGTATGCTGGCCTGAATTAGGCACATTTACGTTGACCACGTTGGATGGATCATCTTCGAAGATTAACCCAACATGCAGGGAGGAAGCGTCACTAGTCGACGGTTTGTTATAGGTCAGTTCCAGTTTGGATTGTCCGTTGACGGACAGATCGGTCTTGTACAGGCGCAGGAAGTTGTCCGCGTTCAGTGTACCGTTCACCACGAGAGAGCTGCCGCCATTGAACGCGCCAATGGAGTCATAGTTGTACCTTGCGCCTTTCTCATAAGATGGACCGTAGTCAAAATCAACACTGAGCTTGTCGCCTTCGCTATCCATCCACCATTGCCAAGTGACAGGGATATCCTGAATGTTGATATTCGACCATTCTTTATCGTTCGAGACAGCGCCGTCTTCATAATATTTCAGACCGTGGCCCGTATTGAAGCTGGTCGCAAAATTAGAGCCGTTGATGACGGAGCGTTCGGTCAGATAAGCGGCGATTCCATCCCAATTCGCACCGGAAGCATACACATCTGACAGATCGGCAGACGCATTACGACGTGCATCTGTCGGGTCCTGATTTGGACCAGACCACCAGGCACGATCACGTACAAAGGTCATCCACTGGTACTCATCCTCAGCTCGGTGATTGGTGCTGCCATCGCCCATCTCTTCATCCAGAGCGTTGTGGGTGAAGTCGGCACCCAATGTCGCGATGCTGTTCATAGGTTGACCGTTCTCATCCAGATTATGGCGCAGGTCATAGGATTGCTTCCAGCGGCCGAATTTGTCATGTCCACCTTCGACACCAGCAAATACGGTTTCCAGTGGATCCAGTCCCAGGCTAAGGGCATGATCACGGGAATCGCGGAGCATCTTGTGGTTCCATACATAGTTCAGGAAGATGGAATCGGAGACTCTGCCGAGAACGGAATCCTGTACAAAGGGGCTGTTGAGCCCATTAAATTGGTTCTGATATTGAATCTTGCCCGTTGTATTGATGGTGGAGTCATACCACTGAACGTACAGGCCTTCATCTCTTAGATATTTCATGAATTTCTTGTAGGAAGCGATATCCTCAGGGGCTACACCCCGGGCAACCTCTTCCTGATTGAAAAAGTATCCATCGAAGTTGTAGTACTTCGCCATCTCGGCCAGTTTCTCGGCTACAGGGAAGTTGCCGTTCTCATCCTGTATCAGCATTTGTTTATAAGTCTGTGGTCCACGGTCATTGTCCGAGAAAAAGATATTGGCAATGGACTTAACGCCATTTTTGTGGGCTGCATTGGTGTAGGCAGGATTCGGAATGTTCAGAATGCCGAACTCGAAGTATTTCTCCGTCCACTCTTTACTCGGGTCATACAGCTCCTCAGGTACTCCTGCAGAGGCCATACCGTGCCAATAGCTGTAGTAGTCTGTATATTGCCAATAATTAAAGAGGTACTGGCTGAATTCATTGGTATAAGGTGTGCTATCGAAGAATGCATTGCCGTAATCGCCACTCATCGTGAATAGCTGGGTGTTCGGACTAAGCTCAGGATAAGCCTGTGTAGCAGCGAACGCTTCATTACGGGGTTGCAAGGGAACATGGGCACGAAGCAGGTCACCATGGATATCACTTTCCGGTGTCCAGTTCAGAATCTGGGCCGAGGTGTATCCGTGTTGATAGGGCTGATTCACCCCTTTGGCACTTTCACCGGTGTAAGGGAGCGTGTCTCCGGCATAAACGGATGATGCAACAACTTGTCCAAGCAAAGCCGTGGTCAGGACCATGGCAGTGACCTTGGGAATGAGGCCTTTCGGTTTGAGTTTGCGTGTCATGCTGTTCCTCCTTCAAGTGGAATGAATGTAAGGTATTCTTTTACACAAAGCTAAACTTATGGTTAACGATAGTGGATGAAAGCGTTTTTAAATAGGGTGAAATTAAAGAAACACAGATATAAACTAAAGAAAAGTTGTAGGTGACAAGTTAATGTCAGAAGCCTAATGATATAATTCTATATAAGTTAAACTAATCATTTAAACGAAAACGGAGAGGACAGAAAAAACCTGAAGAAGCGAAGCGTTCGCCTAAAAGCTTTCTGAAAGAAAGCTGCATCGGAAGCATACTTTATCACCGGATTTCCCTTAAGAAAAGGGAATCGAAAAAATATGGGGATAACAGCGATTGGAAGGTTATTCTGTCATCGTAGTGTCAGTGTAAATAATCTTTAGTTCAACTTATATAGTCAGGAAAACAGCATCGGAGGGAACATGCAACTTGAAAATTGTTAGCGTTTACAATAATTTCTTCAAAAATAATATGTTTATGAAAATGCTCCTGATCTTCTCGATGATCTCGATTGTCACGATCATTACGTTGTCTTATATTATCTTCCTGTCAGTGTCCGACTCCACGATTCGCCGGGAACTGGCGATCCAGAAAGCGGCGATGGAACATGTGGACCGATACATTCATCAGCAGTATGAATCGGTGCAAAACATGGTGAGGGACATGCATCAGAATGAGGCGCTCTCGGCGAACATTACGTATCTGATGAATCACTCGTACGCTGAATATGTTCAGCACATGACGAATGGATATTACGCCAATCAGGACGATTATTCGGCCGATGTATTGAAACATTTTCAGAACATTATGGATCGCAATTCGCAGATTAACCAACTCATGTTATATAGCGCTGAGCAGCAGGATTTGTCTACCTTCAATCAACACAAGCAGTTCCGCAAGCTGGACGCCAATGTAGCTCATTCCTATATTCCGGACGTGATGGCGATGGAAACGCCCAATATCAGTGCACCCAACTATTGGATACGCAAAGAGATTAATCAATGGGACCCTGCGCTTTACTCCATCCGCGTACCGATTAACAATACACAGACTCTTCGGAATCTGGGCCAATTTCTTGTCTTCTTTGACTCGGAGGGGATCGGCAATGCCCTGGATAACTACGAGAGTAATATCAAGGGAGAAATCGTGGTGTTATCGGCGAAAGGGACAGTGTTATTTGACTCCAACAATCATTATTACGGGAATAAGTATCCCTACGTGAATGTGGCCGATTCCCTGTTTGATCAGACCGATATGGATTCGATGAAAAAGGAGCAGAACATGTACGTGAACAAGTTTGTTTCCGCGGATCAGGGTTATGTGGTCATTGGGACCGTTCCGGTAGAAGAGATGGCTGAAACCTATGCGGGCATTCGCAATACCATCATCTCCATCAGTATCGTATGTATTTTGTTTGCCGTGCTGGTTCCGGCGTTTTTCATTATTAACTTTGCCAAACGAACCCGCCGAATTATTCGCTTCACCCAAAAAGTGAAGTACGGCAACTTAACGGCTCGCATCGACGATCCGCGTGATGATGAACTGGGGCAGATCTCCCATAGCTTCAACGATATGCTGGACGAGCTGAATCTGTATATTGAACGGGTCTACAAAGCTGAGATCAAACAGAAGGAGACCGAACTGGTCGCATTACAGGCTCGGATCAATCCGCATTTTCTCTATAATACGCTTGAAGTAATTCGGATGAGAGCGATATCTCAAGGGGCGAGGGATGTCGGTGAGATGATCTATAGTCTATCCGTATTGTTCAAGAGCCTGGTGCAACAGAAGAAAAACTATACACTGAGGGATGAGATGGAAGCTTGCCGGCTATATCTGGAGTTATTCCGAATCCGCTATAAGGACATTTTCATCTATACGATCCAGATCGAGGCTGCCCATTATCAACACCCTGTGGTGAAGCTTTCGCTGCAACCCATCATTGAGAATTATGTCGTACATGGCATTCAGACAGAACGTTCAGATAACCGATTATCCATTGTTGTGGAAGAGACAGATGATGTGGTACAGGTGGAGGTCAGAGATAATGGTAAAGGCATTGAACCGGCACGCCTGACGGAAATCCTTGAAGAACTGGAACGTCCCGAAGAGTCCGGTCAGATGTTCGGGCTGCGCAGTGTTCATAGTCGATTACGTTTCCTGTACGGACCAGAGTTCGGCATTACCATAGAGAGCACCCTTGGTGAAGGAACACGGATCAGGGTGCGTTATCCACATACAGAAGGGACAGGTGTTTAACATGTACAAGGTGTTTATTGTGGACGATGAGCCATTCATCATTGAAGGCTTATACGATATTGTGGACTGGTCATCGTTTGGAATGGAAATTGTGAGTCATGCGGGCAATGGGCAGGCGGCTTTACATGCGCTCTCTTCTCAGCCTGTGGACATTCTGATTACGGATATATCGATGCCACTCATGAATGGTCTCGACCTGATTCGAGAAGCGAGGCGGTTGCAGCCCGAGATTAAGGTCATTATCCTGAGTGGTTTCAACGAGTTCGAATATTTGAAGGAAGGCATGCAGCTGGGTATCGAAAATTATCTTCTCAAACCGATTAATGTGGAGGAACTGGAATCCACGCTGAGCAACACGGCGTCCAAGCTGGATCATACAGTATCACCTCAAGCCGATGATGCGTATGGCATCCAGATTCTGAAAGATAACATTCTTCATCGATGGCTTACGGGACAGATTGCAGCTACTGAATTCGAAGAACGTGCCCAGTTTATGAACCTTTCGCTAGATGCACCTTACGTTGCTGTGGCTGTCTTGCGGGACAAAGGGCAGACAGCTGGCATGTTTGAACGCGTTGAGGAAATGATGAGAGACAAACGCCATTTGAACGTATTTCATGATATCGATGGAGACATCGTCATTATTGCCAATATTCAGGGTACGAGTGACGAGGAACAGGAGCTAATGGATGGCCTTCAGGTATTATCTGATGCGATAACCCTAACCCATCCGGCGGCACGCATTGGAGCAGGCAGATTGATGAAAGGGTTATACCATGCGCCGACCAGTTATGCGGAGGCCAAAAAAGCACTCCAGTATGTGATGATTTATCCCGACCTTAAAGTCATCGACCATGCCATGCTGGAAAGGTGCGGAAATTCAACGGCGACCTTTTTCATTGAATGGAGGGAGTATGCCAAACTCATTCTATCCCGCAATACAGAACAACTTGCCGACCGGATTCGCATGGATTTTGAACAGCATCGCGATGGGCTTACACCTGGGGAGTTACAGAATACCGCATTGGAAGTTGTGATTCGCTTCAAAATGGAACTGGAGAGCATCAAACATTCGGATGAGTCTGCCATATACCAACAAGGGCTTCAACTTGTACTGGACAGTGGCACTTTTGATGAACTCGTGCGGGCACTTCAGCAGGTTGGGTCGCAGACGATCCAATCCCTATTGCAGGATCTGAAAAATCCGATTGTGAACCAGGTGCTTCAGCATATCGACAAACACTACGCAGAAGAGCTTTCCCTGAAGCTGCTGGGTACCCATTATCATCTTCATCCGGTGTATTTGGGACAATTGTTCCATAAGGAGACCGGGGAGACGTTTGCCGAATATATCAACAAATACCGGATTGAACGTGCAAAGGAGCAACTACGTAATTCCAATCTGAAGGTACATGAGATCGCCCGAAATGTGGGGTATTGGGAGACAGGGTATTTCTATAAACAGTTCCGCAAATATGTGGGCATTTCACCGACGGATTTCAAGGTGTTTGGTTAATTCGGTGACGGGGAGATCCAACTATGCGGACAGCGAGCCAAGAGACATATCGGGAACAGGAATGGCATGGATGAAAATCATGGCATACGTTACCCGGAATGTCTCTTTCATGTAAGCGATTTAATTAAATAGGTACAAAATAGTTGTCCTAGGACGATTTCTCTTTAATTTGTACCTCGAAAACTTAAGTTTATCTTCTTTTTGTAAATGCTTTCATTCGATAAGGTTAAAGCAGTTAGTAAGTAGAGCCTAAGGGAACACGAAAAGGGAGGATCAAAGAAATGAGTAAACAAAGAAAACGCTTCTCACTCGTTCTTGCATTGTTAATGGCCGTTACACTTGTTCTTAGTGCCTGTGGAGGAAGCAAAGATGCTTCAGAATCCGGGGGAGCGGGAGATGACGCGGTCGAGTTGATCTGGTATACCATCGGTACCCCTCAGAAAGACGTCAATAAAGTAATGGAAGAAGTCAGCAAGTATACCAAAGAGAAAATTAATGCCACGGTAACGATGAAGATGGTTGACTGGGGTGATTACCCACAGAAGATGCAGGTTAACGTAGCTTCCGGTGAGCCAATGGATATTCTATTCACTTCATCTGGTGGATTCGACTATGTACAAAATGCCAGAAAAGGCGCATTCCTCGAACTGGATGACTTGCTTGCTGAATACGGTCAGGATCTCACCAAGACCATTGATCCTGCATTCCTCAGTGGTTCGAAGGTAGACGGACACAATTACGGAATTCCAGCCAACAAAGAACTGCCTCAACAAGAGGTATGGCGGTTTAACCAAATGCTGGTTGATAAATACAAGTTGGACATCTCTGGCGTCCGTACGTTAGACAGTCTGGAGCCTTTACTGAAAACGATCAAGGAAAACGAGGCGAGTGTAACGCCATTTGCCATGGATAAGAACTATGTTCCTTACGTGCCTTATGACTATGTCATCCAGAACCTGCCGATGGCAATCAAACTGGATACGACAGACTATAAGCTCGTGAACATACTGGAAACGCCTGAAATGAAAGAAGCACTCACCACGATGCACAAATACTACAAAGCCGGTTATGTATCGGCAGAAGCGGCAACAACAGGTTCCACGAACGACCTGACAACATCGGGCAACTGGTTCCTGGATCGTGCACAGACCCAGCCGCTCGCGGATAATCAATGGTCTGCAAGTTACGGTTATGAGGTCGTTTCAACTCCAGCCAGTGATGCGATCATCACAAATACTTCTGTACAAGGCTCCATCATGGCGATCTCTGCCAACTCCGAATATCCGGAGAAAGCGATGGAATTCCTGAACCTGCTGAATACAGATCCTGTGCTGCGCAATATGGTGGATTCTGGTATCGAGGGCACACACTACAAAAAAGTGGATGACACGCATATGGAAAATCTGCCTGAATCGAAAAACTACGATATGCCTTCATACTCCCTGGGGAACAACATGCTGCTCTTCCTGAACAGCAATGACCCGGACAACAAATGGGATGAGTTCAAGAAGTTTAACGCTGAAGGTGTCAATTCTCCAATCCTCAGCTTCAACTTCGATGCAAGCAATGTATCTTCCGAACTGACGGCGGTACAGAACGTGAAAGAGCAATATTGGGCAGCACTGATGACAGGTACACTGGACCCGGCGACCAATCTGGATCAAGTGATTGAGAAGTTCAATCAAGCCGGACTGGAGAAAGTAATGGCTGAAGCCCAAAGCCAACTGGATGCCTGGAGAGCGGAAAACAAGTAACGATACATCGTAAGGATCGGGCGGCTGTTTATCGCGTCCGGTCCTTTTTCATTCAAGCCTGAAGGAGGATCTCCACAATGACTACATTTTTGAAAAACCTGATTAGAAACCGAGTCATGCTGCTTATGGTGCTACCAGGCGCCATCTGGTTCTTCTTCTTCTCCTACTTGCCACTCGTGGGCACCGTGGCTGCCTTTAAGGAATATCGATTCAGCCGCGAAGGGTTCTGGGCAAGTCTGATGAAGAGTGAATGGGTAGGCTGGGACAATTTCAAATTCCTGTTCAGCACAAGTGATGCATGGCTAATTACACGCAATACGCTTTTCTATAACATCGCTATTATTTTCCTGGGCCTGGTATTCGCTGTAGCATTGGCGATCTTACTCTCGGAACTGATCAATAAACGACTCGCCAAAATATATCAAACGGGCATGTTCCTGCCGTATTTCCTATCCTGGGTTATCGTTGGATACTTCGCATTCAGCTTCCTGAGTATGGATCGCGGTATGTTGAATCAGATCATTGGCTGGTTCGGGATGGAACCAATTCAGTGGTACTCCGAGGCGAAATATTGGCCGTATATTCTGATTTTTGTCGCACTATGGAAAACAATTGGTTACAACAGTATCGTCTATCTGGCTTCCATTCTGGGGATTGATAAATCGCTGTATGAAGCAGCCATGATCGATGGAGCAAGCAAATGGCAGCAAATTCGCAATATTACAATTCCCTTGTTATCGCCCATCATTACAATCATGACCTTGCTGGCTGTAGGCCGCATTTTCTATGCCGACTTTGGACTGTTCTATCAGGTACCAAGGGATTCGGGTACGCTCTATTCCGTTACGAATGTTATTGATACGTATGTATATCGTGGTTTGAAAACAAGCGGTGAGATTGGCATGAGTACAGCAGCCGGATTGTATCAATCCGTGGTGGGCTTTGTGCTCGTCATTATCTCCAACTATGTTGTGCGCAAAGTCGATAAAGACAGCAGCCTATTCTAGGACAAGGGAAAGGAGTGAACCACTATGGCTCAAGCAGGGCTCGTTAAAAAACGCGACTTCCACCATGTATCCAGCGGCTGGAACGTGATCATGAACATCATTGCCGGTCTATTCGCTCTGATCTGTGTATTTCCTTTTATATTTGTAGTCATCATCTCGTTTACGGACGAGAAAGCACTGGCCCGTGATGGGTATCGATTGATTCCGGCAGAATGGAGCCTGGCGGCATATCAGTTTGTCTGGCAGAGTGGAGACACGCTGCTCCGTGCGTACGGGGTTACCATCCTGGTGACGGTACTCGGTACCATCATCAGTTTGATTCTCATGTCGCTGTACGCGTATGCCATTTCTCGCAAAAGCTTCAGATATCGGAGATTTTTCTCCATCTTTGCCATTCTGACCATGTTGTTTAACGGCGGGATGATTCCGACCTATATGGTCGTATCCCAGCTGCTTGGATTGAAAGATACGTTATGGGCACTGATTCTGCCGCTGGCGATGAATGCCTTCTATATTATGATCCTGCGTACATTCTACTCCACCAGTGTACCGGATGCAGTCATTGAATCGGCGAAAATTGATGGCGCCGGTGAGTTCTATACCTTTATGAAAATCGTGATTCCACTCTCCTTGCCGGGACTTGCAACCATCGGGTTGTTCAGCACACTCGGTTACTGGAACGATTGGTTCAACGCACTCTTATATATTGATAATCCCAATCTGGTGCCCCTGCAATCCATGTTAATGCGGATTGAATCGAGCATCCAGTTTATTCAACAGAACTCTGCTAACAGTTCAATGAGTCTGGCAGCCATGCAGTCCATTCCGCAGGATACGTCCCGAATGGCGATGGTCGTGCTTGCCACGTTGCCGATTATATTCGCTTATCCATTCTTCCAGCGTTATTTCGTACAGGGTCTGACGGTGGGAGCGGTCAAAGAATAACCGGATCACGCTATAGGATTGGAGAGATGCAGATTGATGACTTACAAGGACAAGAGCAAATCCGTAGAGGAACGGGTGCAGCATCTGCTGAGCCTGATGACTACGGAAGAAAAGGTAGGCCAACTTACTCAGCCTTTTGGCTGGCAGACATATACGAATGATCAAGGGAATATCACGTTAAACGATTCATTTAAGCAGCAAGTGGAAAATGGGGGCATCGGCTCCCTCTACGGTGCGCTTCGGGCAGATCCCTGGACTGGCGTTACGCTAGAAAATGGACTATCCGCGAGAGAAGGTGCTGAGGCAGTTAATCTGATTCAACGCTATGCGGTGGAGCATTCCAGACTTGGGATTCCCATTCTGATTGGGGAGGAGTGCTCGCATGGTCATATGGCCATTGACGGAACGGTCTATCCTGTCCCCCTTTTACTGGGGAGCACCTGGAATGTGGATCTGTATCGGGAGATGTGCCAAGCAGTAGCAAGGGAGACACGTGCCCAAGGTGGTGCGGTCACCTATTCTCCGGTACTGGATGTTGTGCGTGATCCGCGCTGGGGACGTACGGAGGAATGTTTTGGTGAAGATCCTTTTCTTATTGGAGAATTGGCAGTTGCCTCCGTGGAAGGACTTCAGGGTGAAAGTCTTGATCGGGACGATACAGTAGCGGCAACGCTGAAACATTTTGTTGGTTACGGCAGCTCGGAAGGTGGACGCAATGCAGGACCTGTGCACATGGGCTGGCGTGAGCTGCTGGAAGTGGATCTGTATCCATTCCGCAAAGCGGTGGAAGCTGGCGCGGCATCGATCATGCCGGCATATAACGAAATTGATGGCACGCCTTGCACCGTGAATACGGAATTGCTGGAAGATGTACTGCGTAAGAATTGGGGCTTTGACGGTCTGGTCATTACGGATTGTGGCGCGATCAATATGCTGGCAAGTGGGCATGATGTCGCATCAGATGGACTGGAAGCTTCCGTACAGGCCATTGAGGCAGGGATTGATATGGAGATGTCCGGTGAAATGTTCGGGCAATATCTGGTGCAGGCAGTGGCAGAAGGCAAGCTTGATGTGCAGGTGCTGGATCAGGCTGCTTCTCGCGTGCTGGCGTTGAAGTTCAGATTGGGCTTATTCGAACAGCCTTATGTGGATGCGGATCGTACAGCAGAAGTGATTGGCAGTGAGGCGCATGTTCAGTTGGCACGCCAGTTGGCTGCTGAAGGGGTTGTGCTTCTCAAAAATGAGGCTCATACGCTACCTCTATCGATAACAGATGTGGGCCAGATTGCCGTAATCGGTCCAAATGCGGATCAAGCATACAATCAGCTCGGCGATTACACGTCACCACAACCTAAATCCAAAGTGGCAACGGTGCTGGATGGCATTCGCAGTAAACTGGCTAACCAAGTGGAGCAGGTACTCTATGCACCAGGCTGCCGAATTAAAGGTGATTCCAAAGAAGGATTCGAGCGTGCAATCGAAGTTGCCAGCCAGGCAGATACAGTCATTATGGTGGTTGGCGGTTCCAGTGCACGTGACTTTGGAGAAGGAGCGATCGATCTGAAGACGGGTGCTTCCAATGTGTCGGATAGCTCTTGGAATGATATGGAGTGCGGCGAAGGGATTGACCGTATGACATTGGGGCTTGCCGGAGTACAGTTGGAACTCATTCAGGAGATTCACAAGCTTGGCAAAACACTTATCGTTGTTTACATCAATGGTCGTCCCATCACTGAACCTTGGGTAGATGAACATGTCGATGCAATTCTGGAGGCGTGGTATCCGGGTCAAGAAGGCGGTCATGCCATTGCAGATATTCTATTCGGTGATGTGAATCCGTCAGGTAAATTGACGATCTCCATTCCGAAGCATGTAGGCCAATTACCGATCTATTATAACGGAAAACGTTCCCGAGGCAAGCGTTACCTCGAAGAGGACTTGGAGCCACGTTATGCATTTGGATACGGATTGAGTTATACCACATTTGAGTACAGTGAACCGAAGTTGAGTGCTGCGTCCATGACAACTGGTGATTCAGTAACGGTATCATTGACTGTGACCAATACCGGCCGTTATGCAGGTGCAGAAGTTGTACAGATGTATATCTCCGACGTGGTCAGCTCGCTAACTCGTCCCGCCAAGGAGCTGAAGGGTTTTGCGAAAGTGAGCCTGGAGCCAGGAGAGACAAAGACCGTGGAGTTCCAGATCGGGGCAGAGCAGCTGCAGTATATCGGACGTAACTTGAAGCCTGTCGTTGAACCAGGACAATTCCATATTCATATCGGCAGCAGCGTAAACGATACGCAAATGGCCGAACTGACCGTAAGGGAGGCGTAAGAGCTTGGAACGTATTAGACGATTTATTCGCGAGTTGTCCGAACATCAGTGGCTGGAGCAATTGCAGCTGCGCAGCTGGGACATTACCCGCGCTTATTATAACGTGCCAGGACATTATGAGGATCAGGGTGAATACCCCGAAGGGCAGGATTTTGAACGTTTTCCGAGCAAACAGGGAACAACCTACTTCTTTCGAACGCGTTTGGAAGTGCCTGCTACATGGCAGCAAGCGCCTTATGGGCTTGTATTTGAAACAGGCGGAGAAGGTTTGCTGCGGGTAAATGGACACTCTTATCAGGGTCTGGACCGCAATCACACGTACGTCACGCTTGATCCGTCCAAAGTTGGAACCCATCCGGAACTGGAGATCGAGATGTTCGATCCGGTGCCTGAACCCGTGGACCCGTTGAATCAACAGGCCGTTATTCAGCCACCGATCACATCAATTACGAGCCTGCTGGTCAGACCAAATGAAGCGGTTCGTAGTCTGATGTATACGGTCATTATTGTGCGTGATTCGGCTGTGCTGCTGCCGGAAAGTGACTTCAGGCGGGTTCGCCTGTTAGAACTGGTGTATCGTGCGATGGACCAATTCGTAGGCATGTCAGCAGAAGAGATTAAGCAGGGAGAGGGTATTCGACAAATTGAGAATAATCTGAAGCACCATGTGCGTGAGATTGGCGGCAACGCAGAAGGTCTGGAGCATATGGTGGGACAGTCCCATATCGATATTGCCTGGCTATGGCCTGTGCGTGAGACTGTACGTAAGACGAGCCGTACCTTCTCCACCGTGGATGCACTCATGAATGAATATCCCGACTATGTCTATTCTCAGAGTCAGCCCTTATTATATGCATTTCTGAAGGAGCATGATCCTGAGCTTTATGAACGAGTGAAGCAGCGGATTGCAGAAGGCCGCTGGGAACTGGTTGGCGGCATGTGGGTGGAGCCGGATCTGAACATCCCGAGCGGGGAGTCCCTGATTCGCCAGATGTTGTATGGTCAGCGTTTCTATATGGAGGAGTTCGGCAAGACATCACAGATTGAATGGTTGCCGGATACATTCGGGTACTGTGCTTCCCTGCCGCAGATTTTGAAGCATGGCAATGTGGAATATTTCATGACGACGAAGCTGGGATGGAATGACACGAATGTATTTCCATATGATCTCTTCCACTGGGTGGGCATTGATGGAACACCGATCCTGTCCTACCTCAATCATGGTGTCAACGAGCATACGCTGCCGAAGGACATTCATGATCACTGGCAGTCCTATCGTGAGAAGGCGGCTCATCCGGAGCACATGCTTCTGTACGGGCACGGAGATGGCGGCGGTGGAGTAACACGAGAGATGCTGGAGTATGTGGATCGCGCAGACCTGATGGTAGGACAGCCTGCGAGCCGTTATAGTACGGCGGGAGCTTTCTTTGCCGGAATTGAAAAGGAGCAGCCTGTACTTCCGAAGTGGCATGGTGATCTGTACCTGGAGTTACATCGGGGAACCTACACGACACATGCACGCAACAAACGTAACAATCGGAAAGCGGAAGTTCTATATCGTGAAGCTGAGTTGTGGAACACACTCGCTCTGCCTGAGATGGGCGCGGATGCAGAAGCTGGCGTGCGGTCGAATCTGCATGACGGCTGGAAACTGATTTTGCTGAATCAATTCCACGATATTATACCGGGATCGGCGATTACGGAGTCCTACGTCACTTCGAATGAGGAATATGTACAGGTATTTGAATTGGGCAGAACTGGACTGGATCAAGGTGTAGCAACACTGACAACGGGCATCAACACGCAAGGCCCAGAAGGTTCAGTGGCTTATGTTGTGTTCAACAGCCTGGGGTGGAAACGCAGTGCAGTCGTTCAGTTGCCTTTGCATGATGGCTTGGATCGCTACGGCATCGATGAAGAAGGCCAGCGCCTGCGGATGGATCGGGAGGATGGCAGCATGTCTATTCTCGTGACGGACATTCCGGCGTTTGGATATAAGACAATTTGGCTGGTACCGGAAAATACAAGGGAAACGAATGTGCGGGAAACGGCCAACCTTGCCGCGAAACCAACCTTCAATGATACATGGGATACCGGATTTTATCATGTGCAGTTTAACGAACGGGGAGAGATCACTCGTCTGTGGGATAAGAGCGCGGAGCGTGAGATGCTGAAGCGGGGTGAACGTGGCAATCAGCTTCACTTCTTCCACGATCGTCCGACACTCTGGGATGCATGGGATATCGACAGTCGTTATGAAGAACAGATTGCTGGCGAAGTGGAGCTGTTGGAGAAAAAGCTGGTGCTGGCCGGTACAACGAAGGATGTCCTGCGCTTCCGCTGGAAGCTTCATCAATCAGTGATCACGCAAGATATCGTCTTTTACCACGATTCACGCCGTATTGATTTCCAGACACAGGTAAACTGGAATGAAGATCACAAGCTCCTGAAAGTTGGTTTTCCAATTGATGTGGTGACCTCCAAGGCCACATTTGAGATTCCATTTGGCGCTCTGGAACGCCCAACGCATCGCAACACAAGCTGGGAACAAGCTCAGTATGAGGTCTGTGGACATCGGTTCGCGGATGTATCCGAATATGGATACGGCGTGAGCCTACTGAATGATTGCAAATACGGGTACGACGTACAGGAAAGCACCATTCGTTTGTCCTTATTGCGTGCACCCAAATGGCCTGATCGCACCGCTGATCTGGGAGAACATGAATTCACTTATTCTCTGTACCCACACGACGGTGACTGGCGAACTGCACACACCGTACGTCAGGCTGCCGAACTGAATCATGAAGTGACAGTACAGCAGGTGAACCAAATGCAACAAAAGGGTCAGATACAACAAGAGCAGCAGATAAAGCAGGTACAGCAGAGGGAAGAAGTACAGCAAAGCACAGGGACTGGAGTCGATCCAATTGCAGATGCAACTGCAAATGCGGCACCTGTACGTCCAGCAACAGGCTCCTGGATTAACTTTAATAGTAATCATGTCATTCTGGATACCGTCAAAATGGCAGAGGATGGACAGGGCACCGTGCTGCGTTTCTATGAATCCTCAGGCAAACGCGAAAACATCATGTTGCAATGGCCGCATGCCTTTGAGCAAGCCTATCACTCCAACGCCCTGGAAGAACCGATCAAACCACTGGCCCACACCAATGGCCAGATTACATTATCTTTTAAACCTTACGAAATACAAACCGTGCTACTGCGGTAAACCTTTTTGAAATATTTTTGAGCTATATAAGTCCAGTTCTTTATTCACACGTTAACGGAGAGGACAGAAATAACCTGAAGAAGCGCAAGCGTTCGCCTTTATCCCCGGATTTTACCCTTTAGAAAAGGGAATCAAAAAATCTGGGGATAACAGCGATCGGAAGGTTATTCTGTCATCGTAGTGGCTAGTGTGAATGTTCTCAGCTGATCTTCTATAGCTACACCATTCAATTTGTTTAAGGAGTTGCACTCATCCATGGAACAATTCAGATTACCCAAAATACCCATGCCGCCTGTCGCGTTACCACAATCCATTCAGGCCGTGCTCGAAGAAGCAGAACAGAAGCTGGCTCACCGGCCGAAGCTGCTTCAGCTATTCAAAAACTGCTTCCCCAATACCATTGAAACGACAACGAAGTTGATGGAGGATGGCACCACTTTTGTCATCACCGGAGATATTCCAGCTTCCTGGCTGCGTGATTCCGTGGAGCAGGTGGTACATTACATTCCATTTGCAAAAGAAGACGAGGACCTGCAGCGCATTATTGGCGGGCTGATCAAACGTCATATCCAGTATGTCCATATCGATCCATATGCCAATGCCTTCAATGAGACGGCGAATGACTGGCATTGGAATACCACGGACGAGACCGAGATGTCACCTTGGGTGTGGGAACGCAAGTTTGAGATCGACTCATTATGTTTTGTTGTACGGTTGGCCTATTTATATTGGAAGGAAACCGAGCTAACCGACATTTTCGATTCCAGTTTCAAGGCAGCGATGCGTAAAATTGTGGACCTGTTCAAAGTCGAACAGCATCACATGGAACGATCTCCGTATCGCTTCACTCGCAATAACGGTATCCCAACAGATTCCCTTCGCAATCACGGAAAGGGCATGCCAGTCAATTATACGGGTATGATCTGGTCCGGCTTCCGTTCCAGTGATGATGCGTGTGATTTCCACTACAATATTCCAGGCAATATGTTCGCGGTTGTCGCTTTGCGTCAGATGCAGGAGTTTGCCGAGTGGGTGTTCCGGGATATGGAATTTTTGCAGGAACTGAAGGATTTGGAGCAGGACGTGGATCACGGCATTCAGTTGTACGGTATATATCGTCATCCGGAATTTGGACCGATCTACGCGTATGAGACGGACGGTTATGGCAACCACTGTCTCATGGACGATGCGGGGACACCGGGACTCATGTCCATCCCGTATCTTGGTTATGTCACAGCGGATGATCCGATCTACCAAAATACCCGCCGCTTCGCTCTGAGCAAAGAGAACCCGTTCTATTATGAGGGCAAGGTTGCCAAAGGAATCGGTAGCCCGCACACACCACCGGATTATATCTGGCATATGGGGTTGTCCATGCAAGGACTCACTGCGCAGTCTGCCGAGGAGAAAATGGAGATTATTCGCATGCTCGAAGCGACAGATGCGGATACCGGTTACATGCATGAAGGTTTCCACGCCGATGATCCGACGATTTTTACACGAAAATGGTTTGCATGGTCTAATAGTCTGTTCTCCCAGTTGGTCTACAGATCGATGAAGGATGGCCTGTTATGAGTACTCAAACTCGTGTTAACAAGCTGATTATCTTCACTGATCCTGCGTTTCCGTTGGAAGGCACTTTGCCAACTCCACAGGCTCTGAATGCATGGAGAGAAGTCGAAGAGATGATCGTAGTAAGCGCCGATGAACTTGCGGATGCTTTGAAAGCTACAGCAGGTGAGGGATGTCTGGTCAATCTGCATGCACCTTATTTCCCAAAATCCGCCTGGACGGAGATTGCAGCTTACTTGCACCAGGGCGGAAGCCTGATCAGTGTTGGTGGTGCGCCCTTTAAACGTCCGGTTCGATATGAGAATGGGGCATGGGTTGTAGAGTCAGAGCAGACCGCTTACCATCAGGAACTGTATATTCATGAGGCGTTGAATGTATCTTCTGCGGGCGTGCAATCCTACACTTCATCTGAATATATCCCGCTCCTTGCGGGCAAAGAGGATTTATTCGAAAAAGCAGATACATGGAATCTGGTTCCACATACGACCAAAACAAGTGATCTGCCTCACCAAATGGGTTCATCAGGACCCATGAGTACACAGATTCATCCGTTACTTCGTGGCATGAGCAAGGATGGACGCAGCATCGCTGCTCCGGTCGTCCTGTGGGAGAATTCACGGAGTACATTTAGGGGTTCACGCTGGATGTTCGTGCATCTGCCGTTGACCACCTCATTCTGGACGCAGGATGGCGCTGACGAGATTGTGAAGTGGGCGCAATTCTGTGCGCAAGGTGTAACCGAGTTATCCCTGAAAACAAATTATGCTTCATATGAGCCAGATGAGCGGGCTGTACTCACACTGCAAGGCCAGATTTTACAGCGAGCAGGCAACAGACTTGCGAAGTCCGAACTGTGGACGTTTGATCTGAGCGTTGAGCGAGAGAACCGTACTAGCGGCATTACGGAGAAGGTATGGAACCATCGACTGGAGATGGAACTTTCTGGTGAGCAGCGTTTCGAACGCATACTTCTTCCGGTTTCCATTGAAAGTGGGCTATATCGGATCGTATGCCGCGCGCAGGCACCTGACGGGGAAGTGCGGACCTTGCGTCAAGGCTTCTGGGGACAGGATGCCGCATTGCTGGCAGAAGGAGAAGTGATTAGCCGCAGCAGAGACTATTTTGTAAAAGACGGACGTCCTCTGCCTGTTGTGGGCATGACCTACATGACCTCCGATGTGGCAAGGAAATTTCTGTTTCTGCCAAATGCGGATGTCTGGGATCGAGACATGGCTCAGATGGCGAAAGCCGGAATTAACTGGATTCGGACAGGAATCTGGACCGCCTATCGCAACATGATGCAGGTGGATGGTCATATGTCAGAGGATGTGCTTCGTGCCATTGATGCATTTATTTTAACGGCGAAACGGCACGGCTTACAGGTCACGTTCACCTTTTTCTCCTTTACACCGGAGACATGGGAAGGAACGAATCCGTATCTGGACCCGCAGAGTGTGGAAGCACAGAAGCGTTTTATTCGCAGTATCGTCAGTCGTCACATACACACAACCCATGTGGACTGGGATCTAATTAATGAGCCATCAATGTTTGATCCGGTGCGTATCTTCTCAGCTGGTCCGCGCTCAGCGAGGGATTTGCATGAACAGCAGGCCTTTGTCGATTGGCTTCAGCAGGGTCATGAGACGATTGAAGCGTTGCAGGAGGCATGGAACATGTCACCGAAGCAGCTTCCGAACTTTGCAGCCGCGGTCATCCCGGAGCCTGAAGAGATTAATTTTGATGTACAGGACATGCACAAGGCCAAAAAAGGAACACGCTGGCTCGATTACTGTCTCTTCTCCATGGAGATGCACAATGTATGGGCAAGAGAGCTTGTAGGGACGATTAAGGATCTAGTTCCCGATCATCTGGTTACCGTGGGACAGGACGAAGCTCTTGGTGCACAGCGTCCTTCGCCGTTCTTCTATGAACGTGAAGTGGATTATACAACCGTGCATTCCTGGTGGTTGAATGATGATCTGATCTGGGATGGCATTTTCGCCAAAACACCATACAAACCGAATCTCATTCAGGAGACAGGCATCATGTATGTGGAAACCCCGGATGGGCGAGCCAAACGTACGGAAGAAGAGCTTCGTGGCATTCTCGAACGCAAGTACGCCTATGCTTTCTCGACAGGGGGCGCAGGAGCGGTGCAATGGATCTGGAACACCAATTTCTATATGGATAATGCCAATGAGTCTCATATCGGAGCCCTTCGTGCAGATGGTACGGAGAAGCCAGAGGCGGATGTGTCTTATGATTTTGGCCGATTCATGCATGGCATTCGTGATCTCTTTGAAGACCGCGAGCTGGAGGATATTGCAGTGGTATTCCCGTATTCCAATGACTTCTCCAACCGTGCCCTGGCCTATGATGCCACAACAAAGCTTACTCGTGTGATGTCCTATGATCTGAAATTGCCATTCCGTGCATTATCCGAATATCATCTGGAAGCGCTGGAGCAGCAGCCACCGAAGCTGATTATCGTGCCGAGTCCGCACAATATGGACAGCGATGCACTTCAACAATTGCTCACGTTCGCGGAGAAGGAAGGTACAAGTCTGCTCATCACTGGACCACTGGGGCTGGATGCATACTGGAAGGCAACTGACCGGGCAGATCATATCGTAGGCAAACGCAGTCTGGGTAACGTACAGCGGGAAGAACTGCTGAGTATTAATGGCGTGAATCACCGGGTGACCTATGGACGGCGTCGGATCGCTGAGGTGGCAAAGGAGACGTTGCTTCATGGGGATAATGGTACAGCAGATGAAGTAACCGTAGTGCCTTTGGGTAAAGGGAAATTAATCTGGACCCCGCTGCCGGTGGAGTTAAACGGACGGGACGAGCCACTAGCTGAATTATATCGTTATGCAACCGAGATTTCGGGCATCGAACAGGAGTTGGAATGGATATCTGGCGGAGATATCGCTGGGATCTACGGCCGGAAGCTGAGTTTTCCAAAAGGAAATCTGTATGTATTTGTATCGGAATTTGCTTTGAACCATGAAGTTCATGTGAGAGATCAACGTACAGATGTATCGTACTCGTTCCAATTGGAGAAAAATCGTTCGGTGCTGTTTGCCACTGATGCTTCTGGAAAGCTGACTGCGGTGTATCGCCCGGATGAGGTTGAGATTGTACAACAAGACGAAAGAGGTGGGATAACACGATGACCAAACGGACAAACAAGTCGAAAAGAGCACATATTATTTCGCATACCCACTGGGATCGGGAATGGTACTTGCCGTATGAGAAGCATCATATGCGTCTTATTCAGATCGTCGATTCACTGTTGGATCAGCTTGATGAGGGATCAGACTACAAAAGCTTTTATTTGGATGGACAAACGATTATCATCGATGATTATCTTCAGGTTCGCCCGGAACAAAAGGAACGACTGGAAAAACATATTCGCAATGGACGGATTGTGATTGGTCCATGGTACATTTTGCAGGATGCTTTTCTGACGAGCGGAGAAGCTAATGTGCGCAATATGCAGGTTGGACATAAGGACGCCAAACGTTACGGCACCCCTTCGAAAATTGGTTATTTTCCCGATACATTTGGATTGGTCGGACAGACCCCGCAGCTGATGCAGCAATCAGGCATTGATAATGTGTTCTTTGGACGTGGTGTGAAGCCTACAGGTTTCAATAATACGGTATCGGATGCCGGATATGAATCAAGCTTCTCGGAGCTGATGTGGGAAGGACCAGACGGATCGAAAGTGCTCGGCGTATTGTTTGCGAACTGGTACTCCAACGGAAATGAAGTTCCGGTAGACGAGGCTTCGGCCCGCAAGTTCTGGGAAACCAAGCTGGCAGACGCTGAGAAATATGCATCAACGAATGAGCTGCTCTACATGAACGGATGTGACCACCAGCCGATTCAGCGAGACCTGCCAGAAGCGATTCGTATGGCTGAACAATTATATCCCGATATCGAGTTTGTTCACTCGAACTTTCCAGATTATCTGACTGCCCTGAGGGCATCGGCTGAACATGAGCTGTCCACGGTCAAAGGCGAACTGCGCAGCCAACGTACCGATGGCTGGGGAACTCTGGTGAACACTGCTTCGGCTCGTGTGTATCTGAAACAGATGAACCAGCTGGGCCAGACCATGCTGGAAAAAGTGGCTGAACCACTGGCATCCTACGCTTATCTGCTGGGAAATGCCTATCCACATGATCAACTGACCTATGCCTGGAAAACGCTGATGCAAAATCACCCGCATGACAGCATCTGTGGATGCAGTGTGGATGAGGTTCACCGCGAGATGGTAACACGGTTTGATAAGAGCCGTCATGTAGCAGAGGCTTTAATTGAAGAGAGCACCAGCCAGATTGCTACAGCTGTCGATACCTCCATATTTGAGCGTTACGGCGAAGGTGCCCGGCCTGTTGTGGTGTTTAATACAACGGGTTGGGAACGCAGCGGTGTAGTTCAGATGGAACTGGACGCGGCTCGGTTGTATTTCCGGGATGGATATACATTGGAGGAAATGGCGGCACAGATGAAAGCCGTTGACCTGTCAGATCGCATACTGGTAGATGAAGATGGTAATCACATTCCATGTACTGTGGAGGATCTGGGTCTGCAATTCGGCTATGATCTGCCAGATGATCGCTTCCGTCAGCCATATAGCTGTCGACGAGTTCGCATTCGTTTTGAAACAGAGCATGTAGCTGCATTGGGCCTGAAGACGTATGCTTTGGTGAAATCAGTGGATCATGCTAAGAGTGGTACTCCGTCGAAAACGACTACGTTGTTGCGTGGTGAACGTGGCATGGAAAATCAATATTTGATTGTCACGATTGCAGACAATGGTTCATTCACACTTACAGATAAACGAACAGGCAGGACTTATAAAGAGCTTGGCGTGTACGAAAATGTGGGCGATATCGGCAATGAATACATGTTCAAACAGCCAGAGAATGAAGTGGCACGGACAACACAAGCGCTTCAGGCTGAGATTCGGGTCCTTGAAGATACATCATACTTGGCCTCGTTCGAAGTGATTCATCAATGGGAAATACCGGAGTCAGCAGATGAGATGCTGGATCAGGAACAGCGGGAACTGATTTATTATCCGCATCGCAAAGCCCAGCGTTCAACTAAAATGATTCCGCTCCAGATCCGCACGGTTGTATCCCTCAGTCGTAGTGGAAAAGGAGTACAAATGGAGACAACCTTCAACAATCAGGCGAAGGATCATCGGGTACGTGCTCTTTTCCCAACGGACCTCGTATCTGCTGTTCATCATGTGGATTCCATGTTCGAAATTGCAACACGTGATAACAAACCTGCACCGGAGTGGCAAAATCCAAGCAATACACAGCATCAACAGAATTTTGTGGATGTGAGTGAACAAGACGCCGGATTGGTCGTTGCCAATCTGGGCCTGAATGAATATGAAGTGCTTCAAGATGGGCGTAACACCATCGCCGTAACGCTGCTTCGTGCTGTGGGTGAACTTGGAGATTGGGGCTTGTTCCCGACACCGGAAGCACAATGTCTTGGTGAACATTCGTTTCAGATCGAGATCATTCCGCATGATGGCAATGATGCAGCGTCAGGTGCATATATCGAGGCCTATCAGTTCCAGGTTCCTTGGACGTTGGTACAGACCGAAGTACACACGGGTTATCTGACACCTAGTAACACACCGTTTGCATGGCAAGGGGACGGCTTGGCGTTTTCATCACTCAAAGTGAATGAAGATTCCGGTGATGTGATGCTTCGCTGGTACAATATGACCACCGAATCCGCCACGTTGAAGCTTGCTGCATCGCAAGCGAATCCACAGCCATTCGAAACGGCGTACAAGAGCAACATCCTGGAGGAAGAGGGCGAAAAACTTCATTCCCACAGCATAGAAGAGGCATCAACATTATCATTTGCCAGCAAGGAATGGAACATACAGACTGGCTCATGCGAAATCATTACGATCGGCTTACGGCGCTAATAGAGGTTGTTCAAAAATTCCATTTTCTAGGTACTGAAAAACAGACTTTTTGAACACGCACGAATATGTACAGGACTGCAAGTGTACTATCAAAGTAGGCATTATGCATTAGGTACTATGGTAGAAGGGTTACGCTATTTACCAGATGTATCTGTTGAGTTATTGGTTGTTTTTCTATAGAATGAACAGTAGAATTGCAAGAGATCGAAAGTGCCATCCCATCCTGATGGTCACAGGTCGACTTCAATTGTTCATTCTATATTGAAACATTAAGGGGGCTTGAAGCCATGGAATCCTTGGGAGGACTGCTTCAGCAGCTGAACCCTGCCTTTCGTGAGCAATCGCGGCGGATTGCGGCGGATTTGATGGAAGATCCGTACGTACGCGAATTCCGCGCAGGTCATCCTGAACTGAAAGATGCACAGCTCATGACCGATCTGAGCAAGCTGTTTCAGTACGCCAAAGACTCAAAGAACTGTGCGAATTGTCCGGGACTCGACAACTGCCCTAACGATTTTCAGGGCCACTTTTGCAAACTGGAAGTAGAACATTTTAACGGTAAACCCGAAATCATAGATATAAAAGCACCTTGTTCCAAACATACCGCCCGGCAAAATGAACATGTGATCAAGCAACGAATTCGCAGTTTCTATGTGGACGAGCGTGCACTCAGTGCCGGATATAACGATGTGGAGATTATGGGCAAGGATCGCATGCGTGCTCCGGCAGTGAATCAGGTGCTTCGGTATATTAGGGAGACCAAGGAGAACGGATTATCTCCTCAAGGACTGTTTCTCGAAGGAACTTTCGGGACAGGCAAGACGTTCCTGATGTGTTATCTGCTGCATGAACTGGCGGTTGCAGGCCATACGGGTGTCATTATCTATATGCCTGACTTTGTGGAGGATCTGAAATCCATGATTAGTGAAGGGCAGAAGCTGAAGGAAATGACGGATATTCTCAAAAGTTGTGATCTGCTCATCTTTGACGATATCGGTGCAGAGAATCTGAACCCATGGGTTCGGGATCATGTAATGGGATCCATTCTGAACTATCGGATGAATCGCAAACCAACGTTCTATACGTCCAATTACAATTTGGATGGGCTTGAAAAACACCTTAGCTTTACCAATCGGGACGGCGAGGAAATGAATAAAGGCCAGCGTCTCATGGACCGTATTCGTCCATTCGTGGATGTTATCTCCGTTCGGGGTGAGAATCAGCGCGGCAAGCGTTGAACCGATTTAATTGAACGAAATGGTTCTGGACAAGGTTAATCTTCAAATTATCGGTGAAGCTTACGATTTAGAAGCTGAGCTGATTGCAACTAAAAGCTAAAGTAGTCCCAAAAAAAGCCTGGCTTTCGCATTGTCGCGAAAACCGGGCTTTTCTGGTCCTGCGTGAGCCTGGAAGCATCCTATTCGGTGATGAATTTGAAGATCACCATACCGAAAAAGATCACTGTCATCAGGCCGGCCATGCCGGCAACACCCGCGATCAGATCAAAAAGATCGTTGCGGGGTTCCTCGTTCACATGTTCACGCGGGTCGCTGATCCGCACATTTGCGTCCATGTTATTGCCTCCTTATAGGGTATGACAGCTTGCCCATGTGGGGGCTGAAACCCGGAGTAATTTTAGTATACTTGGAAAAGAAAGCGTTTGTAAAGATTTTGCAGTTGGCATGCCACATCCTGTAATTGTGAAGATTTGATGTTGGGAAGATGAACATTGTAACGTTGAATTCACAAGTTTGACGTACCTGTGTTATACTGGAAGTGTCGTTCACGACGTTACAGGTTAAAATAAACCGTAAGTATATATAAGGAGGACAATTTCATGGCTATTGTTAACGTATCCGATCAATCCTTCAACGCTGAAGTAGAAGGCGAAGGAACGGTTCTTGTTGATTTCTGGGCGCCTTGGTGTGGTCCTTGTAAAATGCTCGCTCCAATCCTGGAAGAGCTGTCCACAGAGGTTGGCGATGCAGTGAAAATTGCTAAAGTTAACGTGGATGAAAATCCGGAATCTGCTTCCCGCTTTGGCGTAATGAGCATTCCAACTTTGATCTTCTTCAAAGACGGTCAACCGGTAGATAAAGTGGTTGGTTTGAACTCGAAAGATGCGCTCAAAGGAATCATTGCAAAACACCAATAATTTACAGGCTTACACATACGCCTCCGGTTTACATGCCGGGGGCGTTTTGCGTCGAATACCTTTATATAGGACAATATAAAGTAAAAATATTTTTTACACTTGAATGTAGAGTACAGAACCGATCTGGAGAAGCGAAGTGCTCGCGTTTATCCCGGATTCATCTCTGATATAGTTGGAACTATGTATTTACACAGTAACGGAGAGGACAGAAAAAACCTGAAGAAGCGAAGCGTTCCCCTTTATCAACAGATTTTTCCCTTGAGAAAAGGGAATGAAAAAAATCTGGGGATAACAGGGATTGGAAGGTTGTTCTGTCATCGTAGTGTCAGTGTGAATTATCTTTAGTTTCTTCTTATAGAAAAGGTGACTCAGAGACAATACGATAACGGATTGGAAGACGGTACTGTAATCAGAATGGCTTAGTGTAACCTTTTATTTATACTTTTTTCGGGAAGGAGGATTCACCGAATTATGGATCAATTCATGAATGATTTGCAGGATCAGGAGAAGGCATTGGAGCAGATTCGTCACAAGCTCGCTTTGCTGCCAGACATGTCTGGTTGTTACCTGATGAAGAACAGTGAAGGCACCATTATCTATGTAGGTAAGGCTAAAGTTCTGAAGAACCGCGTACGCTCTTATTTTATCGGCAGTCATAACGGAAAGACCCAGCGTCTGGTCTCCGAAATCCGTGATTTTGAATATATCGTGACGGGCAGTAACATGGAAGCACTCATTCTGGAGTGTAACCTGATCAAAAAACATATGCCGCGGTATAACGTGTTGCTTAAGGATGACAAGACATTCCCATATCTTAAAATTACAAATGAAAAGCACCCCCGGCTGGAAGTAACCCGGCGCGTGCTGAAAGATAAAGCCAAATATTTCGGACCTTATCCGAACTCGTATGCGGCACACCAAACGAAAAAATTGCTCGATCGCATGTATCCACTGCGCAAATGTGGTGTAATGCCCAAAGAAGTGTGCCTGTATTATCACATGGGACAGTGTCTTGCCCCTTGTGTGAAGGAAGTGGAGAAGGAACAGTACGACCAGATTTCACAAGAGATTGGTTCATTTCTGAGCGGTGGTCACGAAGAGATTAAGAAGGATTTGCAGCGTAAAATGCAAGAGGCTGCGGAGGACCTTTATTTTGAACGTGCCAAGGAATTGCGCGATCAGGTGATCGCCATCGATGCGATGATGGAAAAACAGAAAATTACGATGGCCGATGCCAGAGACCGCGATGTGTTTGGTTTTGCCATTGATAAAGGCTGGATGTGTGTCCAGATTCTATATATGCGTCAGGGAAAAATGATCGAACGCCACGTCTCTACTTTTCCGTTTTACGGTGAGGCGTACAGTGACTTCATGTCCTACGTGACGCAGTATTACAGCGATAATCCAGCATTGCCTCAAGAGATTCTGTTGCCGGAAATGCCTAAAGACCTCGCAACAGATCGTGACAGTGAGAATTTGGAATCTGTTACTGACGGAACAGTACCTGCGGCTGTTACAGCGGAATTCGAACAGACGGAACAAGTGGAGCAAAATACTGCTTCCCAGCCACTGGTTGCCGAGACTCGTGCAGCTTATGGAAGTTCTGCTGAGGTAGAAGGTGAACAACCTGAAAGTATGCAAGAGGACGCTCTCGTAACTAATCCATCTGTATCAGCTGAGAAACTCTCTGCAGGGTTGGAAGACCCAACTCAGGTTGCTGCTGCATTACAGGAGTGGTTGGAGATCAAAGTGCTTGTTCCGCAACGTGGATTGAAACGTCAGATGATCACCATGGCCGTGGATAACGCACGTGTGGCACTGGAAGAGAAGTTCCGCCTGATTGAGCGAAATGAAGAACGGACATCGAAAGCTGCCGAAGGACTGGGACGTTTTATTGGACTGGATCAGCTTCACCGTATCGAAGCGTTTGATAACTCGAACATCCAGGGAACCAACCCGGTATCTGCCATGATCGTATTTACGGATGGTAAACCGGATAAGAAGGAATATCGGAAGTACAAGGTCCGTTCGGTCGAAGGACCGGATGATTATGAAACGATGAGAGAGGTCATCCGTCGCCGTTACGAGCGGGTATTAAAAGAAAACCTGACTCAGCCTGACCTGATTGTGGTCGATGGCGGTAAAGGACAGATCTCGGCTGCTGTTGATATTCTGGAAAATGAGTTGGGGCTATATATTCCGGTATGTGGTCTGGTGAAGGATGCGAAGCATAAGACTTCACAGTTGATGATCGGTAATCCACCGGAAGTCATCTCCCTGCCTCGGGATAGTCAGGAATTCTACCTGTTGCAGCGGATACAGGAAGAGGTCCACCGTTTTGCCATCTCGTTCCACCGCGAGCAGCGCGGCAAATCGATGGTGACTTCACGTTTGGATGCCATTCCAGGTATCGGAGAGAAGCGGCGTAAGCTGCTGTTGAAGCATTTTGGCTCTTTGCGCAAAATAAAAGAGGCCAGCGTCGAAGACTTCCGGCCTCTCTCTATTGGTGACAAATTGGCAAATCAAATTATTGCAGCACTTCGGGATGAGGAGTCGTAACATACGGCTTCTCTTTTTGTTTTGGATTGAATCTGTAGACCACATATCCAACGATCGCCGGGAGTACAATCCAGAAGAGTCCGGCAGCCATATTCAGGGCATCGCCCATAAAGACCAAGCTGAGTCCCATCAACAAGCTGTCGAAGATCACATGCGCGAATACAACGGCAATGAAGCCGTGACGCAGCATGATCAGACTGAACAGCAATCCAATCACCATCAGCTCAATGGGACGGGTGATTACTGGATAGATCGGATACAATGTGTGTCCAAGTGCCCAAATGATGGTTGGGATCAGACAGGCAATAAACGTGTTACGCACAATCTTCTGCATCATGCGAATACCGAACAGTCGATACACGGTTTCTTCACCAATACCGGCCATCCAGGCCATAATCGGGAAGAGCCAGGCATAGGTCATATTAAATGTAGATTGATCTGCTGACGTTGTTGACCATGTGCCGATGCTTCGCTCCAGAATGAAGAACAGGACGGATTGCACACCCAGCAGAATGAAGGCCCACAGGTAACCAGCAACCATACTGTGAAGTACATATTTCCCGTATCCAGCTTCTTTGGCACGAGGCCATGGGTTCAGACCAATCTTCCGCCACATGCCGTCACCGGCAACCAGGGATAGATAGATGGTTGCACTCATAACGAGCGTAATTCCCGTCTGCATTAACATCAGGAACGCTAGCATGAAGCTGGAGAGTCCCTGTGCCTGAAAGAGTGGAATCATGTTCAACGTACCAATTACCGAAGCTGCGAAATACACCAGCGAGAGAATGATTCCACGTTTGAAAGATGTATGTGCTCGGGTCAGGATGCTATAGATGATGGCCAGTACACCCAGAACAAAGGTCAGGAATGCATAGCCGCCATAAGTCATCCAGTTGGCTTGGCGCGTTTGAGCCTTCACATAATCGGTATGGGATTCAGGGACCGAGAAGCCAGGATCGAATGATCGTACCGCACCCTCTTCAAAAGTAAAGCTCAGTTCAAGCTTGGAGTCTCCAATGGCTTTTGCAGAATCCACATACTTCAGTCCCGCTTCACCATCGCGAGTCTCCAGTTGAAGTGCCGGTACTTCATAACCGAATTCGGTCAGAACGCCAGCCGCGAGCTGTTGTTTCTCGTCCAGAGATATATTGCCTTCAGCAAGTACTTGCGATGTGGTCACTCGTCCACTGACCTGCTCCGCCTCAATGGCAGTATAGAGCGAAGAAGGAAGTTCTCGTTTGAAAGCGACGACTTTTCCTGTTTTCATATGTACGTCAACATTAAGATAACCGCCTTTGTGTTGATCAGGCAAACGAACGCGGTATACATCGTAAGGATAGTTTGTTTCCCACTTCTGATTATACGTGTCGAGTTGTTTGGTTTTGGCCATATACCCGTAGATATCGGAATGTGTCTGGTAGGTTACCAGGGTGTTTCCGCCATCATTTGGCAGTGTATAGTCATCCACAGAAGCTGCGAAAGACCGTGCGGATTGCGTCGCCTGCTCCTTGGTTATGAAAGACGTGGACGAAATTTCAGTTGTTTGCGATGAGGTAGCAGGAAAGATCTGAAATACAAAAAATAGAATCAGGCCGATCGCCGCAAGCAACCCCAGACGCTTGAAGTTAGCCTTGAGTAGCAAAGGCTGCCCTAAGGGATTCATGTAATGGTGTTCCTCCTTTATTAATAGAGGTTGTTCAAAAAGTCCGCTTTTGATTACGAATGGTGCCTAGCGGCATCATCAGCATCGAATATGGGATTCAGCCGAAATGTCCGTTGCTCACGTAGCTCTATCTACGCTCCGCTACTCCATTTCTAGCTTCATCCCATCTTCTTGGTACTGAAAACCCACCTTTTTGAACACGCACTCATATGGATATTAAAGTAAACATAGCACAGGGCAAGCACCGAATGCCAATCATGTAACGAAAACAGGTGTAAATCCTTGAAAATGAATGAAAAGGACCGAAAGAATCTGATCCATCCGTCGCCATATCTGAGTTTTTCCCTTTTTGGCTGAATTCGATCCGATTTACACAAAAAACGTTTTGTCTGTAATCGCCGCAGCGCTTATAATTTTGAAGCAAATGTGCAACGATTCGCATGTCTTTCGCCCAACAAGGGAACGAATAGAATATTCCAACTTCATTATATATGTCGTTTTTATCTGAATCATACATGTTTAACGTTTGGAAACAGCATTTCAAGTAAAGAAGGCTTCACGGGGTGTGGAGTTATTTTCATTTTAGCAGAGGTGGATGATACTCAAGTGAGACTGAATGTTCAATGGATGCGATTATCGCCACCCCGCATTCTTGTGTTAGGGTTTGCCGGCATTATATTCGTAGGCACACTGCTGTTAATGCTTCCGGCATCCAGTCGAAACGGTGACAGTCTTGCATTTATTGATGCGCTTTTTACCGCAACTTCTGCGGTCTGTGTCACGGGTTTGGTAGTGGTGGATACAGGGACTCACTTTTCGATGCTGGGTCAGGTTGTGATCGCCATTCTGATTCAGATTGGCGGACTGGGCTTCATGACGATGTCCACATTGGTTGCGATTGCGTTCAAACGGCGGATCTCGCTTAGGGAACGGTTGATTCTACAGGAAGCAATGAACCAGAGTACGATGGAGGGCATTGTCCGGCTGATCCGCAAAGTTGTGATCTACTCACTCATTCTCGAAGGCATATGTGGCACACTGTTTGCCATTCGGTGGTCGTTCGACATGCCAATCGGACAGGCGATCTATTATGGATACTGGCATGCGATCTCCATGTTCAACAATGCGGGCTTTGATATGTTTGGGGAATTCCGCAGTCTGACCGGATATGTGTATGACCCGCTGGTGAATTTTACAGCCATGTTCCTGATTGTCTCTGGGGGAATCGGGTTTGTAGTGCTGTCCGATCTGGTGGATTACCGCAAAACGCGGAAGCTTTCCCTGCACTCCAAAGTGGTGTTGCTGACAACAGGACTACTAATTATATTTGGTGCACTTGTTATTTTCGTATTCGAATTCAGCAATCCGCGTACGCTCGGCGGTCTGAACTGGGGTGGCAAAATTCTCGGTTCATTCTTCCAATCCATTACGCCGCGAACAGCAGGAGCCAATACGGTAGATATTGCCGGGCTGAGACAGGCAACACAGTTCTTTATGATCATTTTGATGTTCATTGGTGCTTCCCCGGGTTCTACCGGGGGCGGGATCAAAACAACGACATTTATGATTATGGCTGGAGCGGTCATCGCCATGATGCGTGGACGTGAAGATATCGTGTTTTTCCGCTATCGGCTCGTACAGGAACGGATTTTCAAGGCGCTTACCATTACATTGCTGGCGCTTTTGTTCATCATAGCTGTAACGATGGCACTGAGTACCACAGAAGAAGCCAGTTTTATGATGATCTTATTTGAAACGACATCGGCCTTTGGTACTGTCGGATTATCGCTCGGACTGACGCTGAAGCTGACTACATTGGGTAAGCTCCTGATCTGTTTTACGATGTTTGCAGGAAGGCTTGGGCCGATCACATTAGCGTATGCACTTGGGCAGAAAAAGGGTAAAGAGTTATACAGGTATCCGGAAGGCAAAATGATTATTGGATAAGGGGTTCGTGAAGAACAATGAAAACACAGCAGTTTGCGGTGATTGGGCTTGGACGGTTTGGCTCAAGTCTGGCACAGGAATTAATGGAACTTGGCTACGAGGTGCTCGGGATCGATAAAAATGAAGAAGTCGTCGAAGACATGAGTGAACTGGTCACCCATGCCGTTGTAGCCGATGCCACAGATGAAGAAGTGCTGCGTTCACTGGGTATTCGAAATTTCGATTGTGGTATCGTAGCCATCGGGGATGATATCCAGACGAGCATTCTCACCGCGATCCTGTTAAAAGAGCTGGGCGTCAAGACGGTCGTGGCCAAGGCCATATCCGTGCTTCACGGTCGAGCGCTGGATAAGCTGGGCATCGATCGTGTCGTCTATCCCGAGCGGGATATGGGCATTCGGGTTGCCCATCAGCTGGTTACCCCGAATTTGCTGGACTACATTGAACTTTCCAATGATTACAGTATTGTCGAGATGAAGGTTCCTGCCTGTCTGCACAACAAAACTCTTTCGACCCTGAATGCACGTGTACGTTTTGGTTGCAGCATTGTAGCGTTACAGAAGGAAGCCGGGGTCATTATTGCTCCTACTGCACTGGATTCGCTTCAAATGGGGGATATCATGGTCATTATCGGTAATAATGCAGACATTGACCGGTTTGAGGAAGAGGTTATCAGCCAGGAAAGCTGATAAGTTACAAGGAAGTTAGGCGACGTAGTCTAGCGGATTAAGGTATAGACTAAGGCGACGTGGTTCTCCGTGAGGGCAACGGCGCCTTTGCTGTAAAGAGTGCAGCTGTCTCCTTGACCCATTGTCTGGAGGTCTCGCTGAGATCTTCTTTGTCCCCATAGATCATGCAGGTTGTTCTTCGGGTCTCCTGTAGTTGTGGCAAATAGACGGAGACCAGATCATTGTCCGCGAGCAATTGTGGACGGAGATACGACTTGGGCAATAGAGCAGCGGCTTTGGCAGAAGGCAAGAGTCGGATAATCGCTTCAAACGAATCAATCTCCATACGAATGTCAGGCATCACGGCACAGCGCTGAAAGAGGTCGTCCGTTAATTTACGGTACCAGGTGCCTTTGGAGAACGTGATCATCGGCAGATCCTGCAAATGCTCCATCCCGGCTTCCTTGCCGGATAAGGGGTGCGTGAGCGGTACAACGAGCTCCAGATGATCGTCAAATAGCGGTACGCAGTTCAGACCCACTTCGCTGATGGAGGAGGCGACAATGCCCACATCGGCTTTTTTATCACGCACAAAAGAGACAATCTCATGCGTTTTCCCCGTCAATAATTTCAGTTCGGCATTCGGATGTTTCTCCATAAAGGCATTAACCAGAGGTGGTAATGTGGTTTGAAGTGTCGTCAGGCTGGCGCCAAGTGTAATGGTGCTCTGTTCTTCGTCTTTATACTGGGCCAACAAGGTCAGGAATTTCTGTTGCTGCTGTTTTTGTTCCACTGCGAACGTATAGGCGAACTGACCCACACTGGTTAACTCGAGCCGTTTACCCCGGCGATGGAACAAGGCAACCCCGAGTTCATCCTCCAACTTGGCAATTTTGCGTGAGAGTGCGGGTTGGGACAAGTTCAGTAACTTGGATGCGCGGTTCAGGCTGGACTGCTCTACAACCGCCGCAAATGCGTTTAACTCCTCGAACATGAACAACAACCTCTTTTCTGCGAGTGTGATTCTTGCCCTTGATTAATCGTTTTCCATGTTGTATAGCCTGTAAACCCAATGTTTCACTGCTTATACCTATAGGTTATAACATTTAATAATTATATTGCAATTCCCTTATAAGAAAAAAAGGAGTAACATGAATCGTGACACAAGTTGTTCACACCTGGCGAAAACGGAACAATTTGTCGAACCTTTTCATGGAAAAGGATTCGTGTCATGATAAGTGAAATCATTTATGAAAACGTTGTATTTAGCGAAAGGGGATCGACATTTTATGAAAGGGTTTTACTCCAGAAAGCTGCACTCCTTGCTTGGCGTCATTCCGCTCAGTCTGTTCTTTGCCGAGCATTTGGTGACGAACTTCACGGCAGTTGAAGGCGGCAAAGAAGCTTTTTACGGTGCCGTTGCATTTCTGAACGGTTTGCCTCTTGTTATTGTGATCGAGGCGTTACTTATCTGGCTGCCGTTGTTCTATCACGGTGTTTACGGTCTTTACATTGCCTATCAGGCCAAGCCTAACGTGGGCCGTTTCGGCAATGAGCGTAACTGGCGCTACACGCTACAGAGGGTAAGCGGTGTCATTACATTTGTATTCGTCATCTGGCACGTATGGGAGACGCGTGTACAGATTGCGCTGGGTAATGTATCACATGAAGAGATTGGCGGCGTCATACATGATGCGGTGACGAATCCGATAACCTTTGCAATATATATGATCAGTGTGGTTGCGGCGTCATATCATTTTGCCAATGGTCTGTGGTCATTCCTCGTTAGCTGGGGAATTACAGTTGGTCCGCGTGCGCAGCGTGTATCCTCTTACGTATGTATGAGCTTGTTCGCTATCGTTTCCATCATGTTTATTGCTTCACTATTTGCTTTCCGGAGCATTGATTTCCAGACAGCTACTTCGATGATTGACGCAGTTAAAACAGTTCTAATTTAAGCATTTAGCGTATAAATGCTGACTTATAAGGGAGTGAACAGCAATGGCATCAACGAATGTAATTATTGTGGGCGGCGGTCTCGCAGGCTTGATGGCGGCGATCAAATCGGCTGAAGCCGGAGTCCATGTTCATTTATTTTCACTGGTTCCTGTTAAACGATCCCACTCTGTATGCGCACAAGGCGGCATTAACGGAGCGGTAAACACCAAGGGTGAGGGTGACTCCCCATGGGTACACTTTGATGATACGGTATACGGCGGTGACTTCCTCGCGAACCAACCTCCGGTTAAAGCGATGTGCGAAGCAGCACCTGGCATCATTCACCTGATGGACCGGATGGGCGTCATGTTCAACCGGACACCGGAAGGATTGCTTGATTTCCGTCGTTTCGGGGGAACGAAGCATCACCGTACGGCGTTTGCCGGAGCGACAACAGGGCAACAATTGCTCTATGCATTAGACGAGCAGGTACGTCGCTGGGAAGCAGCAGGTCTGGTTACGAAATATGAGAACTGGGAATTCCTGCAGGCAGTTTTGGATGATGAAGGCGTATGTCGCGGGATCGTAGCTCAGGATCTGAAAACGATGAAAGTACAGACCTTCCCGGCAGAAGCGGTTATTCTGGCGAGTGGTGGTCCGGGTATCATCTTCGGTAAAACAACCAACTCGGTCATCAACACAGGTACAGCGGCAAGTGCCGTGTATCAGCAAGGTGTAAATTACGCCAACGGGGAGTTCATCCAGATTCACCCGACAGCGATTCCAGGGGATGACAAGCTGCGTCTCATGTCGGAATCCGCGCGTGGTGAAGGTGGACGGATCTGGACTTACAAAGACGGCAAGCCTTGGTACTTCCTTGAAGAAAAATATCCATCCTACGGTAACCTGGTTCCGCGTGATATCGCGACTCGTGAAATCTTCAGCGTCTGCGTAGACATGGGTCTGGGTGTGAATGGTGAGAACATGGTTTATCTTGACCTGTCCCACAAAGATCCGAAGGAACTGGATGTTAAACTCGGCGGAATCATTGAGATCTATGAGAAGTTCATGGGTGATGACCCGCGTAAAATCCCGATGAAAATCTTCCCGGCAGTCCATTATTCCATGGGTGGCATGTGGGTAGATTACAATCAAATGACTAACATTCCGGGGCTGTTTGCAGCTGGTGAATGTGAATATCAATACCATGGTGCGAACCGTCTGGGTGCAAACTCACTGGTATCCGCGATCTATGGTGGTATGGTGGCTGGACCGAAAGCGGCTGAATATATCAAAGGACTCAAAAAATCGTCCGCCGATATCCCATCTTCCGTATTCGAGAAACACACCAAACAACAAAGCGACAAATACGAAGGCATCTTGAAAATGCAGGGCACGGAAAATGCCTATGTCATTCATAAAGAGCTTGGCGAGTGGATGACAGCCAACATGACGGTTGTGCGTTACAACGACAAGCTTGAAGCTACGATTGGCAAGATCAAGGAATTGAAAGAGCGTTATGGCAAAATCAACATGTATGACAGCTCTGGTTGGAACAACCCGAGCGCAGCGTTCACTCGCCAACTATGGAACATGATTGAATTGGCAGAAGCGATGACGCTGGGCGCACTGTTGCGTAATGAAAGCCGCGGCGCGCATTACAAACCGGAATTCACGGAACGTAATGACGAAGAGTTCCTGAAAACGACCATCGCAAGCTGGTCGAAAGAAGGCCCGAAAATCTCGTACGAGCCAGTAGACGTATCCTTGATCCCACCGCGTATCCGGGACTACTCCAAGGATTAAGTAAATCTCACAATATTGATGGAATGAATAGTTAAACACCTGAACGAGAAGGCAGGAGAACTTTGGAGAAGCAGAGCTTCTTCAAAGTTACTGCCATCAACGTGATGGAAATGTCCAAAAGAAGCAAAGCGCCTAGCAATGCTTCAGAACTGTAATACTGCCACCAGAATGAATTGGAGTGCAGTTTCCAGCAAAGTGACTCTGCCTGCACGACGTAGCGGAGGAAGCGGAAATGACCTGAAGAAGCGAAGCGTCCGCCTTTGCTCCCCCATTTTATTCAATAGAAATCCATTCCGTAAAATGGGGGAGCAACAGCGGTCAGAGAGGCATTCCGCTGACGAAGCGTCTCCCGTGCACCAAAACATTTTGCGCATCAGCAATACAATCATCGTCACCAGAGGAGGGGACAACGATATGGCGGAACAAGCTACAGCCAACAAAACCGTCAAGTTTATCATCACCCGTCAGGATAGCCCGGAGTCATCTTCGTATAACGAAGAATTTGAGCTTCCGTACCGTCCCAACATGAATGTAATCAGCGCCCTGATGGAGATTCAGCGGAACCCCGTCAATACAGATGGCAAATCCATTGCTCCCGTGTGCTGGGATTCCAACTGTCTCGAAGAAGTCTGCGGTGCCTGCTCTATGGTCATCAACGGCAAGCCACGTCAAGCATGTGCAGCCCTGATCGACAAGCTCGAACAGCCCGTTCGCATTGAACCGATGAAGACATTCCCGGTGGTACGTGACCTGGTCATCGACCGTACCCGTATGTTCAGCGCTCTAAAACGCGTAAAAGCATGGATTCCGATCGATGGTACCTATGACCTCGGTCCAGGTCCACGGATGCCTGAGAAGAAGCGTCAGTGGGCATATGAGCTGTCCAAGTGCATGACATGTGGTGTATGTCTGGAGGCATGCCCGAATGTCAATGAGAAAACAGACTTTATCGGTCCAGCAGCACTGTCCCAAGTGCGTCTGTTCAACGCTCACCCAACAGGGGAGATGAACGCCGACGATCGTCTGGAAGCGTTGATGGAAGATGGAGGCATTGAGGGCTGTGGTAACTCGCAGAACTGTGTGCAATCCTGTCCAAAAGGTATTCCACTGACAACCTCCATTGCCGAAATGAACAAACAAACGACCAAGCATATGTTCAAACGCTGGTTGGGTGTATAATCTCGTCATAGCATGTGCAGAAGTGTAATCTGCAACTTAGAAGAAGTCGTGATCCCGTGCAGCAACATGCCGGAGATCCCGGCTTCTTTTTGTGAGGAAGCAGAGGAACCGGGCTATCCATGCAGAATATGGTATACTAAGGGGATGGATATAGAGCGTAGAAGGAGGGGGAGATATGGCAGAGACACCGCGTCAGGGCAGCAACAACTCGCCGTCCCAGCACTCGCACAAAGCACCAGGTGCAACAGAGTCTGTGTTTCCTGGAGAAGAAAAGGATCATGATCCCTCTCGTCGAAGTTTCTTATTGCGCATGGTTTTGATGACAGCGGGTGCCAGTTTGCTTACAGGAGGTTATGCCTGGCTATGGGAACCGCGTCGTCTGGAGATCAAGCAAGTGGAGCTGAAACTTCCGAAGTTTCCAAAGGCATTTGACGGCTTGCGTGTAGTTCAGTTCAGTGATGCCCATCTTGGTTTTCATACCGGAGTGAAAGAGATGAAGAAGCTGGCAGCAACGATGGAGGAGCAGCAACCGGACTTGATTTGTTTTACTGGAGACATAGTCGAGAGGGAATCAGAACCGATGCGTGAATGTATTCCGGTATTGGCCTCCATGCAAGCCAAATATGGAAAATTTGCTGTTTTGGGGAATCATGATTATCGGGGCGGACAGCAGAATGAAGTGGCAACCATGTTCCATGAAGCAGGATTCACCTTGTTACGGAACGAACATGTGGTGATTGAACAAGGGGGCGAACGTCTGGCCATCGTTGGTCTGGATGACGCACTGACAGGCAGGCCTGATCCTGCCCAAGCCATCAAGGAACTGGATCATGAGGTGTGGAAATTACTGCTCATGCATGAACCGGATTATGCCGACATTGCCACTCCCTATGGTTTCGGATTGCAGCTTTCCGGTCATAGCCATGGCGGACAGGTACGTTTCCCATGGATCGGGGCAGTGACGACACCGCGAGGTTCGCATAAGTATGTTCAGGGGCTGTATTACACGGATGTCCAGGGGGTATATTACTCTACCCAGACACAGATGCCGGTGTATGTGAATCGTGGTTTTGGCATGACCCAACTGCCCATTCGTTTTCTGTGCAGACCAGAGTTAACGGTGTTTGAGCTTAAAGGAATAACCACATAAAAGGAATAGAAGATGAGCGCGAAACATAAAGGATTCAACATGAATGGAGGTTATCCAGATGGAACGAATTGCGATTGTATCCGACATTCATGGCAACATGACTGCCTGGGAAGCCGTGCTAAAAGATATCCGAAGTCGTGGCGTGGAGCGAATCTTTTGTCTTGGTGACCTCGTGGGCAAGGGACCAGAACCGGTGCAGGTTGTCGATCAGGTGAGAGCGACGTGCGAGCTTGTCATCCGCGGCAATTGGGATGAACTGGTCGCGGTTAACCAAGACAATGAGAACTTCACCTGGCAAGCAGAACGGTTGGGTGAGGAACGATTGGCGTACTTGGCGAGTCTACCCTTTAGTCATCAGTTTCAACTGAGTGGTCGCATCATCCGCCTGGTCCATGCTTCGCCTCAAAGTGTATATCATCGTGTACAGCCTTGGGACGCCATGGAAAAGAGGTTAACGATGTTTGACCCGCCCGCTGATGAGCCTGACCAAGGTATTGCAGATGTCGTAGGTTATGGGGATGTGCATAACGCTTACTTGCAGTACATGAATGGCAAGTTGCTGTTTAATGCAGGTAGTGTTGGTAATCCGCTTGATCTTCCGCAGGCTTCCTACTGTATTTTGGAAGGTGAAGACAGCAATGATAATAATACCCCGTTCAATGTTCAATTTGTGCGGGTGCCTTATGATATTGAGCGAGAAGTACAGGTTGCACAGTCGGCGAATGTTCCTGCATTGGATTTCTATATTCGTGAGATTCGTACCGGTATCTATCGCGGGCTGCAGGAGTAGCGGCATCTGGGCTCTTTGGCGTTAGGAATTGAATGATGCAATATATTAATACTAAAATGCGAATACTAAAGTTCGTGGATCAGTTCAAATGGTATTAAGCCGGATCATCTTCAGAGCATGCTTGTCTTACCGGACTAGAGCCCGTTTAGGCAAAAGGAGCGATTGTCATGCTTACCCGAAAAATGCTGGTTCAAGGCCTGCCGGCTTTGTGGACAGAGCGTCTTGTCCTGCGATCATTACGTCAAAGTGATTACAGCACATTATCGGAACTCTTTTCCGATCCTCAAGTCATTCGATATGTGAATAGGGGAAGCCAGCCCACACCGATCAGGGCTAGAAGGTTATTGAACCAGATACGGAGCAGCAGCGCCAAGCTGGATTCGTTACATTATGGGATCTGCTGGAGAGGTAAAGAACAGGTCATCGGGATCACTTCATTCCAGCACTGGAATGATCAGAATGGTACCGCACAGATTGGTTATATCCTGAACAGATCCTGTTGGGGTATGGGGGTGGCTACCGAGGCGGTAGAGCGTCTGCTGCAGTTTGGATTTGCCGAGCTTCACCTTTGGAGGGTGGAGGCACGTTGTTATGAGGCCAATGTATCTTCAGAACGAGTTTTAAGCAAAATAGGGATGTCCTACGAGCGGAGTCTACCCTCATTCGGACTGGATGATGAGGCATCAGAATCCTTAATGGATGTCAAAGTGTACAGTATGTACCGGGAACAATACGTCAGTCCGCTTCAGAAAAAAGACCTGCAAACTCTGGTATCTGACAAGCCGCAATAACATAGAGTAAGAGTAGTAAAACGTGAATGAATCGAACTTCAATCATTTGTTACACAAATGAAATATAGCTGCAATTGAACTCTAACAGACAGGGGGTAAACTTATCTCATGACCCCCTTTTTGATAATAGATAATGCTGTTGGGACCCGCGCGAGCGGGTTCATTTTTTTTGCTCATATAAGTTAACTGTGGAGTATTTACACTGGCCACTCCGATAACAGAATAACCTTCCGATCGCTGTTATCCCCAGATTTTTTGATTCCCTTTTGAAAAGGGAAAATCCGTTGATAAACGCGAACACTTCGTTTCTTCTGGTTATTCCTGTCCTCTCCGTTATCGTGTAAATATGTAGTTTAACTTATATAATATTTTTAATTTAGAATTAAACCTAAAACCCCCACAGCGCGCTTGTCCACGCTGTGGGGGTTTCTCTGTGCTTCTATATTTTTTACAGTGGTACAACCTGCATCTGTTTCTGCTTGAAATACACCCAGTCGGTGAATCCGATCTCCTTGAGACGTGTACGAACGTCATCCAGCTCGTCTGCAACCCGCTGCGGTTTATGAGCGTCCGATCCGAAAGTCACCTTTACTCCGTAATGATGGGCCCGTTCCAGAATGGCATCTGAGGGATACCAGCCACCACTGATTTTGGTTTTGCCTGAAGTGTTAATTTCGATGGCTACGTTGGATTCTGCAATAACCTGCAACGTTTCATCAATGGCCTGATCAGCGATAATTTCCGAGAACGGTGGATAGTTTCCTTTCATCGCATCAATATGCCCTAGGATCTGAAACATACCGCTGCGAGCCGATTGCCGGATCAATGAATAATAACTCTCTTTCACTTCAACTTTGCGAGCATCGCTCAGTCCTTTCCACCGGGTTTTGTTGAAGATGCTCACATCCTCGGTATGATGAACTGAACCAATAATATAGTCAAAAGGATACTGTCCCAGCGTGGTACGGTACAACTCCGCATGAGGAGGGAAGTAGTCGGATTCAATGCCGAGCAGCACATCGATTTTACCGGCGTACTCTTCTTTTAGGGCAAGGACTTCTTCCACATAATGTTGCAATTCCGACTTACCCATTGCGATCCGGGGAAACGCCTGCTCAAGCTCACTGCCAAAGTATGGCGTATGATCCGAGATGCCGATAGCCTGAAGTCCTGCCTCAATACCTGCCTCTATATAGTCGCGGATGTTGCCGTCAGCGTGACCACAACGAAAATGATGTGTGTGAAGATCGAATTTCATATGGAATCCTTCCTTTCTCATGGCTCATTGTCATTCTGAACTGATGAATTGGGTTTCCGGCATGCCTTTGAGGTCACTTATGAATTGCTGCATTGCCGAGTTGAGGTATCTGCTGGACTTATAGATAACACCAACAGGGTGGCTGACCTCCAGCTCACTTAAAGGTATCATACGCAGAGTACCTTGTCGCAACTCATGCGCAACAGATTGTTTGGATATAACAGCTGCTCCGAGATCAATTTCGACCATCCGTTTAACTTCCTCGCTGCTTGATAACTCCATTACAATATTGGGTTCAATATTGTGTTTTTTGAAGATGGTTTCCGTAAACCGTCGTCCTACAGTATCTGGGGACAGCAGAATCAATGGTGTACTCCGGAGCACATCCACAGCAGCATGTTTTTTCTTCGCCAGCGGATGGGAAGGAGATACCACGAGTTCGAATGTGTCATAGTACAGTACAGATGTATTCAGGTTGGGATTACGCTCCGTGAGATAACCGATACCAATATCAACCAGACCATTTTCGACCTGGGTATAGATCTGTGACGAAGGAAGGGATTGGATACTGGTTTTGATGAGCGGGAATTGATCCTGGAAATAGGATAACACCCTAGGCAGTATCTGAATAGCAATGGAAGTCGTTGTCCCCAGCACAATATGTCCTTGAGGCGTTTCGTCAAGATCGGACAATTTCTGTTTTAATTCATCAACGATGTCGAGCATTCGTTCAGCGTGCTCCAGAAATACCTGTCCGCGGTCTGTCAGGGTAACGGGTTGATTGCGATCCACAAGAACGGTGCTGAATTCATCCTCCAGGCTTTTGATCTGTGCCGAGACGGCAGGTTGGGTCAAGTTCAGAAGTTCCCCCGCTTTACGGAAGCTCATCGTTTTGGAAATGGTAATTAGTGTCTCCAGTTGGCTTATGTTCATAGGTGACCTCCTTGCAGGCAAAGTATCTTCGGTATGTAGTGTTTGGTGCGATGAAATCCCGTAACTGGTTATTGTTCCGTTATCTTAAATTATAGGTGATTCAGGACAGCAGAGCAATGAAGGTGATTGTCGGCTATAAAAGTAGTTCAAGAGACTGTGAAAAAAACGCGAATGCAAGAATTTGATTTTTTTAACAGTTGTGAGAAAACAGTAATAAAGTCCTAAATGCCTTTTGCCACGCACAATGATCGAAAAGCTTTCCTCAAAAGAAGAGAAAAGCTCTGTTTATTCGCTAGAATCAGCTATAAACATTTGCCCCACGGATGACGATAAATTATAGTACACATGGTTTAACGAATTCTTAATGAATTCTTGTACGTGATAAAGTATAATAAATTTATTGAATATGGGACTTTTGGTGTGTGACCAATAACCCAGTGTGAGGGGGACATAGACAGTGAAAGCGGAAGTGATTAATCCTTTCCTGGAATCGGCACGGAACGTATTCGAACAGCTCATCCAGGTTTCGCCTTCCACCGGGAGTCTTGGCGTGAAGAATGTAGAGTACATTGCAGACCATGTCTGGATCGTGATCGGAATGACCGGACAACTTAGCGGAAACATTGTATTTGGAATCAACGAACAAGTTGCACTGAAAATTGTATCTGCGATGATGGGCGGATTCGTCATTACAGAAATGGATGAAATGAGCAAAAGTGCTATTTCGGAACTCGGTAATATGATCAGTGGTAATGCCAGCACCATCCTGTCGAACCAGGGGGTTGTGGTCGATATTACACCTCCACAAGTGATGAAGTCCGAACATCTGACTACATTTAGCGCAACGAAAGCACTGAGCATTCCTTTGCTGATGGACGGCATTGGTGAGATGGATATTCAGGTCATGATCTCGTAGAATAGAACCATACGCCTCAAGAGGCAATGTGTTCAATACGGGAGGACGTCGGGTATGCTGAAAGATCAGGTAGTGTTTATCACAGGTGCATCGAGTGGTATCGGTGCGCTTTGTGCACAGATGCTGATAGAAGAAGGAGCCATCCCGATTCTGGCTGCCCGTTCACGGGACAAGCTGGAAGAGATAGGTGCCTCGCTGAAAGGGCGACATGAATTGCTTACGCTGGATGTTACGGATAGTGAGCAGGTTCAGTCAGCTCTGGATGCGATATTGCATAAATACGGACGAATCGACATTTTGCTGAACAACGCAGGTTACGGGAAATTCGCAGCAATGACGGATATGTCTGTGCAGGAATTCGATGAGATGATGGACGTGAATTACATGGGCATTGTCCGCTGTACCAAAGCTGTACTGCCACAGATGCTGGAACGGGGCAGAGGACAGATCGTGAACGTGGCCTCCATGGCTGGCAAAATTGGTACGGCCAAATCCGCTTCCTATACGGCTACCAAACATGCCGTACTCGGATTCAGTAATGCCCTCCGTCAGGAGCTGCGCAAGACCGGAGTTACGGTGACAACGATTAATCCAGGTCCGATTGATACGCCATTTTTCCATCGGGCTGATCCCTCCGGCAATTATGTCAACAATGTACGCTGGATGATGCTGAAACCTGAAGATGTTGCTGGTCATATGATTCGGGCAATGAAGAAACGCAAGGAAGAAGTGAATCTGCCAAGACTTGCTTCTGCTGGCGTGTGGCTGTACCAGCTGTTTCCACGTCTTGCAGATCGATTGTCGCACGGTGTAATGAATCAGAAGTGAAAGTGCAATAATGGGCATCATATACGGAATGAAAGAAAGGCTCCGCCGAGGGGCTTTTCTTTTTTTTGGCGTGTATACATATGATTCTGGAATAAGATTTGGTACACGGGCTTTTTTCGCATATAATGAAAGGTAATGTGATGACAGGCTTCGGTTATATCCGTACAAGCAGGGCTATCAAAATGAATAAATTAAAAGGATGGACATACATGACGAATCAAACATTTGCTTCAATTGGCGTGGAACAGGATCTGGAGGCGCTTTTGGCTAAACATGGCATTAACGAACCTTCACCTGTACAGGCTCAGACGATACCGGTGATTCTGGAAGGCCGGGATGTCGTATCCAAATCCCAGACGGGAACAGGGAAAACGCTGGCGTATCTGCTGCCACTGTTACAATCCATCAAAATGGATATCAAAGGTACGCAGAAGCTCATTATTGCACCTACGCAAGAGCTGGCGATGCAAATTGTACGTGAAGCGCAGCGTTATGCGGAAGAACGTAAAATCGGCGTATTGGGTCTGATTGGAGGCGCAGCGGCTAAACGTCAGATCGAGAAGTTGCGTGAGCATCCGCAATTGGTTGTGGGTACACCGGGACGACTGAAAGAATTGATTACACTCAAAAAACTGAAAATGCATAACGTTTCCACCATTGTCATTGATGAAGCGGATCAGGTATTCCAGCTTGGCGGCGTAAGTGATGTGAACTTTGTACTCAAGAGCGCATTGCGGGACCGTCAGCTGATTTTCCTGTCGGCAACCATTGATGAGCACACGGCTGGACTTGCGAAGCGTGAGATGAAGGAGCCTGTGCAGATCGGGATTGAACCGGACCGCGCTACGGCTGCGGGCCTTGAGCATTTTTATTTTGTAGAAGAGAACCGCAACAAAATTGACATGCTGCGTCGTCTGGTTAGACAATATAACCCGGATCGGGCAATCGTATTTGTGAATGCAACCGAGGATATTGGTGAAGTGGAAGCGAAAATGAATCATCTGGGCTTGTCGGCTGCTGCACTGTACGGGGATGCTGACAAAGTGACCCGCAGCAACGTGTTGTCTGCCTTCCGTAATGGTAAACTTCAGTTGCTGATCGCCAGCGAAGTCGCTGCAAGAGGACTGGATATCGAAGGCTTGCCAATGGTTATTAACTATGACCCTGCCTTTGACTCGGAGCACTATGTTCACCGTGCAGGCCGTACAGGCCGGATGGGACGCTCGGGTATCGTTTTGTCCATTGTGGATGAAACACAGATCTTTATTATGCGTAAATTCGCACGCGAACTCGGTATTGAATTGCAAGAACGTGTACTCTTTGGCGGTAAAGTACTGGAGGCTGACCCGCGTCCGGACACGCGGCCTGAGGGACATTCGTTCTCCAGGAAACCAGGACAGTCCAGAGATCGCAAACCAGTTCAGGGCAATCGTAATGGGGGAACCAGAGCTACAATCTCCAATTCGAGTCCAGCAGGTAGCAAACCAACTGGCAATACAGGCCGTACGGAGCGCGACCAGGATCGTAAAAACAAAGGAGCACCCAAGTGGAGTAAAGACAAAACGCCACGCTCCGAAGAATAGAATCTGACGAAAGGGGTGCAGGGATAGATGGAAAACGTTCAATCGCCTGTTCTGCAAATCAGCGGGTTAAGCGGAGGCTATAGTGCCAAACGGCCGGTCCTTCACGGTATCGATCTGGAAGTCGGACGTGGTGAGATGGTCGGACTGATCGGATTAAACGGTGCTGGCAAAAGTACTACCATGAAACATATCCTCGGCTTGATGACCCCTCAACAGGGTGAAGTGCGAGTGATGGGCAAGAAGCGCGACGAGGATGCGCAGATTTACCAATCGGCGATGGCATTTGTACCGGAATCACCCGAACTGTATGACGAGATGACGGTGATGGAGCATCTGGAGTTTACGGCAAGAGCGTATAATGTGTCGGAGGCTGATTTCAAACAACGGACGGAGAAATTGCTGGCATTGTTCCGCATGAATGAGAAAAGTACAAGTCTGTCGACGCACCTGTCCAAGGGGATGAGACAGAAGGTCATGATCATGTGTGCTTTTGTGGCCGGACCGCCACTGTACATCATCGATGAGCCTTTTCTGGGGCTGGACCCATTGGGTATTCGCTCCTTGCTTGATTTTATGCTGGAGATGAAAGCTTCGGGATCATCGATCCTGCTGAGTTCACATATTCTGTCCACGATTGAAAACTACTGTGACCGTTTTATCGTTCTGCACCGTGGGCAGGTCATTGCTCAAGGAACGCTGAATGAATTACGCTCCCAATTCGGGGAATCGGATGCCACGCTGGAGCACATGTTCTATTCCCTCGTACAAGGCAGGGATTGAGCATGGATCTCAAGCTGCTATGGAAGCAAAGACGCACAGGATTCTGGAACGGAATTCTTCCTTATCTGGGTTATGTGATCCAGAGCGGTGTAGCTATGGTCTTTTTATTTCTCGTCATTGCGTTCTCCGCCTGGTATACATCGTTTGTCCAGAATATTCCGGCGGGATTCCCGATTCGCTGGATTGCATTGTTGCTGCTGGCACCACTGGTGCTGTTTAGCAGTTATCGTACATATCTGCTTTCGGCAGATATCGTGTTCCTGCGACCACAGGAATACCGGATGCAGGAATATTTGAAGAACAGCTTTGCTCGGGGTGTCATCTATAAGAGTCTGGGCTTGCTGCTTGTTTTTGTTACACTGTGGCCCCTTTATGTCAGAGCAGATCTGGATGCACGGCCATTTGGCTGGTTCATCGTATTCCTGCTGTTGTGGAAAGGGTTGTCCAGTTATGGAGCCTGGCAAGAGCTAAGAATGGTTCAGGTCGGGGCTTCAAGAGGGTATCGTCTCTTGCGATGGGCTCTGGCAGTGCTAGCTGTTGGCGCATGGTTGTGGCAGCCACCTCAGCGCAGCGTATGGTTCCTGCTGTTGCTGGCTGTCGTCTACATCGTCGCCCTGCGTATACCGGTGAAACATCGGGTAGCGTGGGAACGTCTGATTCAGGTGGAGCAGGGTCAGGCTGGCAGGGTCATGCAGACGTTAGGCTGGTTCGTGGATGTACCATCATCCGGACAGAAGGTAAGTTCGCGTCGCTGGCTTAGCAAGTTGGGGAGCGGTCTTCCCTGGAATGCGGGGAAAGCTTATCGTTATCTCATTACCAAAACGTTTATTCGAACCGAAGTGTTCTCGATCGTGTTACGCCTAGTTGTACTGGGCATGTTACTATCCTGGTGGACGGCAGGCAGCTACTTCGGTGTAGGGGTGTATCTGTTCTTCCTGTTGCTTGCAGGGGTACAGCTCGGTGCGCTGCGTCGCAGTCATAGTGAATCGTTCTGGATTATGATCTATCCGATCTCGGGAGAAAGCCGTCGCTCACAGGTGCTGGGATTCATATTCCATCTGCATGCACTGGCTGCCTTGCTCATGTGGCTGCCTATGCTGGCTGCAGGAGTGAGTGGACTAAGCATCACCGGAGTGGCACTTATTTTGGGTATACTGGTGATTGTAATTATGCGGCGTTCGCAGGGCAACAAGTGGTTGAAGGAAGAAGAGGACGAGTAAATCATCGTACCTTCGTACGTCTCGTCAGCCAATATGGTAGTTCGAGGTGGGCGCTAACTTCTAGTCAAACCAACAAAGAAGGGTATTCCGGGCTGTGTCCCGGAATACCCTTCTTACTGCTGCAATCAGATCACTTGGTTCTCGTGCATGTGTGTGTCTTGGGAACTAACAGAGGAACGATTTAGTGATAATTACGAGCAAGATGAACAGAACGAGAATGGCACCTGTGTTTGTAAATCCTCCGTAACCGCCGCATCCATAACCGCCTCTTGTATCTTCAACTCCAGACATGGTCATTCCCCTTTCAAGTGGTTGTTTGGCACGCCCTTGCGTACATCGTATATTATGTGCGAGGGGGTTAGGCTGATTGGGCCGTTGCCCGGTAAAGCCAGAAATTGAAGCTTTTGGGCAGATAAAACACAAAAGAACCCTTTGTATACCCGAAGACATGTCATGTCGCCGGTATACAAAGGGTTCTTACATCATTCAGGGTACAGAGATGATCCCGTTTCCCTGATCTATTGAGATTGTTGTAACTTCGCTACTGTGTGTTATCTAGGTCGCTTGCAGATCCTGAACTCCACGATAGATGGTTTCATACAGATCCTCCAACCCGGACTCTTCAATACAGGAGAAGGCGATTCGCAGATCCGATTCACCCAGCGCGATCGTACCCACACCGTATTTGTGCAGCAAATGGCTACGAAGTTCTTCAGCGCCAACTTCTTTTAGCTTCAGACACATGAAGTAACCGGAATTGAACGGATAATAATCCCATGCATCTCCATACTTGCCGCTATCGAGAATGGCCTTCACCTTGTTGGCACGGCCTTTCATAATCTCGAATTTCTCCTGTTTTTGTCCTTCAAACTCCGGTGCTTTCAGCGCATCCAATACAAATGTCTGGGAAGGATGCGGGCCACTGGAGATCGTTGCCCGGATAATGCCGAGTGTCTTCTGTTCCAATGCGTGCAGAACGGCTGCATCTTCATGGGCATACGTAATGAATCCAACACGGAAGCCCCATACGAATTCTTCCTTGGTTGCACCATCCACTTTTACAGTCAATACACGTGGATGAATGTTGGCAAGTTTGCCAAACAGGGATTCGTGAATGGAATCTTCGAAGAACAGTCCGAAGTAAGCATCATCTGTTACGGCAACCACGTTCACGCCGGCTTCAGCTGCCTGAAGAATGGTGTTCACAATCGAATCTGCTTCTTCGGCACCTGGCGTATAACCTGTAGGGTTATTCGGGAAGTTGAGCAGCACGATCGCTTTACCTTTGTCCTTCTGATCAAGGAGGGCCTGAAGCAAGCCTTCACTGTTGAAGTTCAATTGATCATCAAACAGGGGATAATGAACCAACTGGCCATGACGACGAATTCCGAAGGTCAGCTCATAATTTTCCCAGTTTTTATCCGGATATATGACAGCGTCCCCTTCATCGGCGAACAGGTCGGCTACGATACTCAGTCCATGGGTTAATGCATTGGTTACAATCGGGTTACCGAACGTTTTACCTTCAAGCGAAGGCGTTTCCTTCAGCATCTTGTCTCTCCAGACGGTCCGCAGTTCAGGCTTGCCTGCAGGCGGAGCGTAAGGGTACAGATCTTTTGGCTGGAATGCAGAGAGCTTCTCCTGAATAACCGGAAGATGCATCGGCACACCGCCCTCCAGAGCGATACCAATCGTTGCATTATAGGTTTTGGCCAAGCTTGCTGCTTCAGCAGATTGACTCAAGATACCTTCTTTAGGAAAATAAATTTCTTTGCCGAGCTGTGACAGCATGGAGTAGACGTGACTGCTGCCTGCCTGAATACTTTCGTTCAACTGTTCAGCCAGTGGATTCATTCTTTTCATCCTTCCAAGTCTTTGGGATTCAACTGCCTAACATTATAACACCTTGACATCCCCCCCGTCACGGAAATTACGTAACATGACAGTTATATCACTTTACCGCGTTGTTGCAGAGGGCTTTGAGGTGGAAATTAGCTGAATTTATCCCTGGATGAATCCTCTAATGATGAGAACTATTGCTGATGAAATGGACAATATTTCTGCATCATTGCTGCGGTTTCGGCATCTCGCCCCTCATTGCGCTGTTCCAGTTCACCACGGACATGATCCAAGCGATCGATAGACCAATTTTGTCCAAATTTAAACTTGGCGCTGATTCGTTCTGGCACGATTCTCACAACGGCTACAGCTTTAAGGTTCCCTGTGTAGCGTGAGTCAGTAGCATCAATGGGCACATACCCGCCTTGCGGCTGGAGTTTCTCCATAAATCGTTGCAGCACCTTGCCTTTGATCTCCAGTTCCTTAACCGGTTCTGCCTGACCGAAAGCCATGACACTTTTGAAGAAAGAAGTCGCCGGACAAGCAAGCTCGGGATCATTGAAGTAGGATGGAATCAGGGAGAACTCTTCCGCAACCGTAAAACTGACCGACGAATCCTGTTTGATCTGTTTCATCTTCTCGCCAGCCAGACTGCCGTGAAAATAAAAGCAACCGTCCATATATACGAAATTCAGCGGTGTAACCCGTGGTTGTCCCTCCGGACTGACCGTTCCTAGAAACCCGAAGGAGCACTGATTCAGAAACGCGGTAATCTCCTGTTCTTCAGCTACTGTGAATTCTTTCCGTCTCATGTGTATTCCCCCATCATTGAAATATATAATAGAACGCCATATCTTATGGATAACAATAGTTCATACATTGACAATGAAATAGATCCAATTTACATTCACTTTAGTAGGCCAATTGGTTAGGGATCACGAATGAAGAAGAATGAAGAGAGGTGCATAATGGAATTGTGGCTGCCGATGGATACCTATGAACTTCAGCATCGATACAAGTATGAGGCATTGTACCATGCGTTACGTGATGCCATTCATGCAGGCACATTGGTGGGAGGTACGAGACTACCTTCTACCCGTGAACTGGCAAGGCAATATGAGATGTCACGTGGTTCGGTAGCCCAGGTATACGACATGCTGCTTGCGGATGGTTATGTCCATGCACATCGGGGAAGAGGTACATTTGTAACGGAAACATTATCGACACAGGAAAATGAACAACAAGAAGCCGTTCTCAGGCTGTCTCCCTGGGGCGAACGAGTACAGATGTTGAATACACAACATGAAGTTCTGCGGACTCAGATGTCTTCACCGAAGCCGTCCGTTATTAATTTTCAAATGCAGCGCATGCCTGCAGAACATTTCCCGCTTGGGGAGTGGAAGAGTGCACTCGCTGCGGTTCATCGCAGTGGTTGGCGAGAATCTAGTGGTGTAGCTGGTGATCCGGAACTGCGTGAGGCCATCGCCTCCCATCTCAGATGGACACGTGGTATCCAGGCTGAACCATCTCAGATTGTATTGTTCAGTGGTTCAATGCAAGGCATCACCCTGCTATCTCAACTGCTGATTACGGAGAATACAGCAGTTGTATTGGAGAATCCGGGGTATCAAGGCATCGCCCATGCCGTCAAGTCCTGTGGTGGGCATATCATCCCGGCAGATGTGGATGCCGCAGGCATTATTCCTCAGCCTTGGGAGGCACAGACGTTATTTGTCACCCCTACCCGGCAGTTTCCAACAGGGGCCGTGTTGGGATTGGACAGAAGACGTACCTTGCTTGACTGGGCATCGAAGCGGAATGCAGTCATTATTGAAGATGATTATGACAGTGAATTCCGATGGGGCGGAAGACCGATTGAACCCCTCAAAGTGCTTGATCGTGAACAGCGTGTCATCTACGTCGGTTCATTCTCGCAAACGATGGTTGCTTCGTTCCGACTGGGCTACGCTGTCCTTCCACCTGGTCTGGTGGAACCTATGCTTTCGGCCAAAGCCTTGTATGAACCGGTGCCTCCGGCACTGCTGGAGCAACGCGCATTGGCAAAGTTTATGACCCGAGGAGGTTACCTGCGGCACTTACGGAGGTTAACCCGTTTATACGGGGAACGGCATGATTTTTTTGTCCGAGAGATGCAGCTACAGTTGCCGGAGGCATTCACAATGCAGCTTGGTGATGCTGGATTGCATATCTACGCTACCTGGAATGGCGATATGGATAGTTACCAGCGGTTTAAAAAGCTCGCTCAGGAGGATGGCATATTGTTCCGGGATGCAGAGCGATACCGGTTGACTTCAGGACATCCGGCGGTCTGTTTTGCTTTTGCACATCTGGAGAAAGAAGAGATGGCGGAGGGAATTCGGCGAATGCGGTTAGCCTGGGAGAAGTGCACATTTTCGTTTCGGTGAATTCCGCTGTATAATGGGATAAGTCGTTTCGCTCCTGTAGGAGCAGATATCATATATAAGCAAGTTGGTTTGAGTGATTCAACATACCGAAATACATATGGCCTGGACTGAAGAAGTGAGATTCAGATGAGCAAGATGCCATATGCAGAGAGATTAACTATCAAGGGGGAGTGGCGACATGCTGCAGGCATCGCCGTCATCATTTGTTATTTTGCCCGCTGTCGCCAAAATTGTCTGTGAACCGGGCTGGAAGTGGCAGAAGCGCGAAAAACCGATGCAAAACTATGATTTATTTTATGTATGGAGTGGTGAAGGGACGCTTGTACTGAATGACCAATCGTATGAAGTTGGCAAGGGTAGTTGTTTTCTGTTCAGGCCAGGCGATCATCCTACTGCAACACATAATAAGCAGAAACCATTGGTTCTGACGTATATTCATTTTGATGTGGACGTGCCTGTTGCTGATGTTCCTCAGTCTTATCGTGAAGTACAGGAGACCGTGGAATTTGAGCATTTGCTGGCACGTTATGTAAGACTGTTCTTATCGGATGTGTATGGACGTGATGAAGAGAGTCGATTGATTCTGAAACAGCTGATGATTCATTTGCTGCGCGCTGATACGGAAGAGCCGGTGGAGAAAAAGGTAAGCAACCAGCTGTCCGATGTGATCCAGGAGGTCGCCAATTATGTGCGTCAGCATCCGGGGATTACGCATCGGGTAGAAGATCTGGCTGCCCGGGCAGGCTTATCGCCCCGATATTTCTCGATCAAGTTCAAGGAACTGGTGGGATCATCGGTGCAATCTTATATTATCCGCATGCGTATTGAACGGGCAGAACATCTGCTGGTGCATACCGGCATGAATGTGACCGAAGTGGCTGATGCTCTGGGATACCGTGATATTTTCTTCTTCAGTCGTCAATTCAAACAGTATACAGGCAAAAGCCCGTCCGAGATTCGTTAGCATTCTGGTTGGAAGAACATGACAACGTTTCAAGTCTGGGAAGCAAGGGTAATGATCTAGCATTCCAGATGACCAAAGGGGGGAACTTGTAATGAACGGAAAACGTCGGGTCCGCAACCGGGGATGCTCAACGAAGGGATGCAATATTTTCCGGAACCGTCTGCGCCGATTCAAACCGGCAGAGGACTTGCAAGATGTATGGTTTTGAGGAGAACTCAGCAGACTAATAACGACGGAGCGAAGCTTCGTATTGCATGTATACATGGATGAAAATGAATGCATAAAGAGGATGGCGCAATACCTGGTTACAGGTGCTGCGCCATCCTCTTTATTGGTGTATGGACCCCTTATTGCTTCGGTTTCAAACGACCAAGCAATGCACCCATTTTGACGGAATCGCCTGGCTGTAAGCCTGGTTTCGGTTCAAATGTGCCACTCTGCGTCAGCAGAACGACAGTGGAACCGAATTCAAAATAGGCCAGATCATCCCCTTGTGCCCAGGTACTTGTGTCCGTGTTCGCATATTGTATGCTACTTACGTTCATTGCGCCCACTTTGACAACCGCCACTTCACCGTAATCGTGTGCGATATACGTAATGAGCCGTTCGTTTCGACTAAGCACGGATCTCATATGGGTCAGGCCAAAATCATTCACGGGATAAACTTTGCCCTTGATGTGTTCGCTCTCGATCTTGCGGCCGCTGACAGGTGCATGAATGCGGTGATAGTCGCGAGGGCTAAGATAGAGGACGAACCCGTACCCGTGCTTGTACTTCTCCAGATGGGGAGAATGGTTTAATAATTCAGCAAGTGTATAATTTTGTCCCTTAACATTCAGGAGTGTCCCTGCAGATATCGGACCGGCTGCCGTAATCTTGGCATCTACCGGGCTGATCAGTGCATGCTCTGAAAGTTCCAACGGGCGCATGCCCGGTTTTAATTTGCGGGTAAAGAAATCGTTCAGTGAACGGTATTCCTTCCAGTCTTTCTCGGCCTCCTGAACAGGGATGTCGTAGGTCCGGACAAAATAAGGGATAAATGCCTTACTTCCCCGGCTTTTGGAGAAGGCTCCCACAGTCCGGGAGATCCATTTGCGCGAAGAAAGCTCGGTCATTAATCGCAACAGCGTTTTTGCCATGAATATCCCCCTTAGGGTTAATGCGAACTTCAAGGCCGGCAAGACCGGCCGTTCTGCATAATATTGACACAGAATGCACACGAAATCAATATAATCCCCTATCGTATGTCTGCGGTTGTCTCGGAATCCTCGAATTCTGTTCCAGTAGAAGACGGCCATAGGCCATCGGTTTGCTGTACGTTCTCTTCCAGTGTTCCGACATTCCGGCCTTACGAAAACCGTAGCGCTGATCTCGTCCATTGCATTCAATGAAATAAATCTGACCGCTGCGGGTTACACCAAGATCAAGACCCAGGTCAGCCAGATGTGGCAAACTGGAAGCCAGCGTCTGGGCAATTCGGAGTGCAACGAATCCGATTCTGTGTTCCAGTCGAGCCAGATCGAAGTCGGATTCTGCTGCTCCAAGCGCCTCCGCGAGTGTCATGACTCTACCGCCCTGCGCGATGTTGGTAACAAACGTGTGGGCAGGAGCTGCTTTGGCAAACATGCCTGTAATTCCCCAGAGACCATCGCTACCCCGCTGTACGGATACCCTCAGATCCACTGGCCTGCCCTCATAACGAACCAACTTAATACGCTCTTCGATGAGGTAGGCATGGCGAAAGATCCGCCTAAGGGTGGAGGAAGGAAGCTGTCCTTTGCTCAATCGGAAGGTCGCCCATCCTTTGCGCGCAGCCTTCGTCTCGCAGGTTAGTTTCCACTGTCCATCTCGCTGAAAGACTCGCATAATGCCATGCCCGATACTACCGCTGCACGGTTTGATAACGAGGTCATCATAATGTTCCATCATATAGGCCAGAGACTCTGGCGTAGCTTTAACTGCACGGGGCAGATGTTCTCTCAAGGCGAGATCCTGATGAAGCATGTCATGAATGTGATCTTTGCGGTACCGGTTGCGAACGTTGAATACCTGAATACCCTGCAACATCAGCTTGGTGATCTGGTGCTGTTCCGACCGACGAAGCTGGAGTGATCGGTTATGAATGACGGAGGGCAATGGCATGCGCTCGCGAACATATCTGCCTTCCTTTTTTACATAAGCAAGACATGTTTTCCGATCTGAATCAATATCTCCCAGTCGCAAAAAGCAGGGAGTTAATCCGTAACTGGCTGCTGCCTGTTCATAATTCGCGAGTGATTCCTGACCGGTCCTTCCGGCCGGTATCCCCCGGTACATGCGTGAATCGAACATAATGCCGATCGTTTCTTGGAGCATGACCGTTCCTCCTTCAATGTTATCGCGACATGGATCGTCCAATCATGGAATGCCGGCCTGTCACCGCATGGTTGGACATCACGATAACGCAGACCGGTGTATAGATGCATCGCCATGCACCAGCGTGAGCTCAGACACAATATCCTATGACATGACTGGGACGGGGGCGTGGACAGCCGCCTTTCCTCTGCTGCTCTGACACGCCTATTTCCACATAGATCATCGAACGTTCCTGACTTAACGCCTGTACATCCGTGCTCTGGAATCTGCAAAAGTCATAAATGAAGTGGCAGATGCCCATATGGAAGCATATGATGCCGGAGACGAACGTTAGAGGAAGGAGCAAGCTGCATGAGTAAAAATGGCAAAAAGAAGGTTCCGACGCCGAAACTGCGGCATGTGAGCCCGAAATTCAAGGAATTGGATCTGACTGATCGACGGTCAGACACAATGAACTCAGGTTTCACTCTGAATAGGGAAGAACGCTTGAATACAAATAAACGGGATTCAAGGGCCATTCAGGCATCAGAAGAATTCCTATCCGAATCAACGGAACTACCTGCTACAACGAACGAGCTGGAAGAGCTAGAGATTGTAACCAAAATCAGCAAGCCTGAACTCGTTGAGTCTGATAGCAAGGCAGTTGAGACGCAAGATAGCCTGGAAAAGCAGATTCAGGTCAGCAGCGTGGCCTCGCTTGCTCTGGAAGAAGAGCAGAGCACCAATAAGCAGGAGACAACAGGCAAGGACCGGTTGGAGGTCCTGAACCAGAACCAGATGCCGGGTCATACCGGACACTATATCTATTCAGATGATCTGAGTGATTTTGCGGTAACGGAGAGCAAATTGGCTCCGTTCTCTGTGGATGACTCCAAGCTAAAACCAGGTGCGGTCGGCAGTGAAGCGTTGCAGGATTATGCAGTGACCAGCATTCACATTGCAGATGGGGCGATTGTTTCTGCCAAACTGGCAGAAGCGTCTGTATCCGATGAGCACCTCATTGACGGCTCCGTGTCCGGTCATAAATTACGCAACGCTTCTATTGCTGGTGAGAAAATCAGAGATGGCAGCATTACCTCGCAGAAGCTGGGCAACCAGGTAATCGATTCATCCAAAATTGCCGACGGTTCCATCGGCACAAGGCATCTCAGCCGCATGCTGGTCACGGAAGATTTAATTCAGAATCATGCCGTAACCGGAGACAAGATCGCGATTAGCGGTGTGGATACGCGGCATCTCACGGGAGGGGCTGTGCACACGTCCAAATTGGCCGACGATGCGGTGACTACATCCAAAATTCGTGAAGGTGCTGTCTCAGGCAGCAAAATCGAAGAACAATCCATCGAGTCTCACCATATTCAGGCAGGTGCTGTTAAACAGACACATCTGGCAGAAGGGGCCGTCGGTCGTTCACAACTATCTAATGGCAGTATTGGAAGTGACCAAATTGAGGATGGATCCATACAAACAAGACATTTAGCTGAGGGTTCGCTAACTGGAAGACATCTTCTGGACGGTTCAATCGGCTCAAGCCAGATTCGCGCTCATGCAGTTGGCAAGGAGCAGATCGGCAATGGAGAAGTGGGCAGTGAACATTTGACGGAAGGTGCAGTAACCAGCAGCAAACTGGCAGACCAGTCGGTTGGAACAGCAAAATTGCTGGAACAGTCCATTACGGCCTCCAAGATTTCTGATCAGAGCGTCATTTCATCCAAAATTGCAGATGAAGCTGTGCAGGGGAAACATCTTGCCAAAGGATCCATTCGTGCGGAACATATTGTCAATCGGGGAATTACGCCGGTACATGTAGACAATGCTGCAATTCACTCCATTCACATTGCAAGTGGAAGCATCGATGCAACACATCTGTCAACCGGTAGTGTATCCGGAGAAGCGCTTGCAGATGGCGTAGTATCCGAGCGGCATTTGGCTGAGGCGGCGGTGGGTACGTTTGAGTTACAGGATGCTGCAGTGACAGACGTCAAGCTCGCAGACGGAAGTGTGACAGAAGAAAAACTTGGAACGGCATCGATTAGTAGCAGAGCACTCGCTCCGGGAAGTGTCGCATCCTCGCATCTTGCGGGTGGTGGTGTTACGGGTACGCATCTGGCTCCAGGCAGCGTGGGGTCCGAGGCCCTGAGACCTTATGCCGTGAAATCGGAGCATCTGACAGAACATGCTGTGGGTGTGCCTCATCTTCAGCCGAGCAGTGTTGAAACAGATGCTATTGCACGGGCGGCGGTCACAACAGACAAATTGGCTCCTGGTAGTGTAACTTCAACCCAACTGGCGGGCGGGTCCGTTTTTCCGCCTCATCTGACGGATCATGCGGTTACCTCCCCCAAGCTCTCACCAGAGAGTGTTGCCACGGATAAACTGGCGGATTTTGCTGTCACGTCAGCCAAACTGGCCGACGGCAGCGTGACTTCTTCCAAGATCATGGCTGAAAGCATAAATGCAAAACATATTCCAGCAGGAACCATACGCGGCTATCACCTGAAACAGCATGCCGTATCCCTGGAACATTTGTCGGAGGAAATACGTTCACCGGAATTATTCGCCGATGGCAGTATTACAGGCAACAAACTGCGGCATGGGTCGGTCACTGCGGACCATTTGACAGCAGACTCCGTATCAGGGACAGAGTTGCAAAAGGCAGCCATAAGCAGTGAGCACCTTCAGCCATCCGTTGTGCAATCCGAGCATCTGGCTGACGGTAGTGTGAAGTCTGACCATCTGGGTGATCACGTTGTGAACTCACAGCATCTGAAGCCAGACATTATTCATGAGGAGCATATTGCTGAACAGGTCATAAGATCCCATCACCTGGCTCCGGGATCTGTCGAAACAGACCATCTGGCACCTTTATCAATTACAGCGGCCCATCTTCAGCCAGGTTTGATCAGTGGTTTGCATCTTCAGGCAGAGTCGACGAGTGCTGTTCACCTGCAGCAAGGAGCGGTACATTCCCGTCATATTCAAGATGGTGAAATTCTTCCTCATCATATCCATGAACGCAGCATCGGAACGACTCATCTGGAAGAAGAAGCGGTAAGTACGATTATATTGCAGGATGAATCTGTAACACGCTCCAAACTGGCCGGTGGTAGTGTTGATGGTAGCAAATTAGCTATAGGGACAGTATCGGCTACCCACATTGCAGACGAAAGTGTGCAAACCCGCCATATCCAAGAAGGAGCAATTCTTGCTGAGCATATTCAAGAGTACAGCATTGGCTCAATCCATCTGGATGAGAAGTCAGTAAGTGCGGTTCATCTACAAAATGGATCTGTAACGAGTGACAAACTGGCAGATGGCAGTATAAGCGGCAGTAAATTGCTCGAAGGTACGGTATCAGGGAGCCATATTGCATCCGCAAGTGTGCACTCCGGGCATATTCAGGAAGGGTCCATCCATGCTGACCATATTCAGGAGCGGAGCATCGGCACATTCCATTTGGAAGAGGACGCGGTAAGTGCAATTCATCTGCAAAATGGGTCCGTAACAAGTGCCAAATTGGCTGATGGCAGCGTAAATGGAAGTAAGCTGCTCGAAGATGCGGTATCGGGAATTCATATTGCATCCGAAAGTGTGCAGTCCCGCCATATTCAAGAAGGCGCGATCCATGCTGACCATATTCAGGAGCGGAGCATCGGCACACCTCATCTGGAAGAGGAAGCAGTAAGTGCAATTCATCTGCAAAATGGGTCTGTAACGAGTGCCAAATTGGCTGACGACAGCGTGAATGGAAGCAAGTTGCTTGAAGGTGCGGTATCGGATATCCACATTGCAGAGGATAGTGTGCAATCCCGTCATATTCAGGAGGGAGCCATCCTTGCTAATCATATTCAAGAGCGCAGCATTGGTACTGCACATCTGGAAGAAGAGTCGGTAAGTGCTATCCATTTGCAAAATGGGTCTGTAACGAGTACCAAACTGGCTGACGGCAGCATAAATGGCAGCAAGTTGCTCGAAGGTACGGTATCCGGGATTCATATCGCCGCGGAAAGTGTGCAATCCGGGCATATTCAGGCCAATGCCATCCATGCTGATCATATTCAGGAGCGGAGTATTGGCACAGTCCATCTGGAAGAGGAATCGGTAAGTGCAGTCCATCTGCAAAATGGATCCGTAACGAGTGCCAAACTGGCCGATGGCAGCATTAACAGCAGCAAGCTGCTCGAAGATACCATATCGGGAATTCATCTTGCACCGGAAAGTGTGCAAAGCCGGCATATCCAGGAAGGCGCGATCCTTGCTGACCATATTCAGGAGAACAGCATTGGCACATCTCATCTGGAAGAGGAAGCAATAAGTGAGGTTCACCTGCAAAATGGATCTGTAACGAGTGCCAAATTGGCCGACGGCAGCATAAACGGCAGCAAATTGCTTGAAAATGCGGTGTCAGATCTTCATATCGCAAATGGAAGTGTGCAATCCCGCCATATCCAAGAGAGAGCCATACATGCTGACCATATTCAAGAGCGAAGCATTGGGATCTCCCACCTCAAAGCGGAATCGGTAAGTGCGATTCACCTGCACAATGGTTCCATAACAAGTGCCAAAATGGCTGACGGCAGTGTAAATGGTAATAAATTGCTTGAAGGTGCGGTATCGGCTATCCACATAGCAGACAAAAGTGTGCAAACTCGTCATATTCAGGATGGAACCATTCTTGCTGATCATATTCAAGAACGCAGTATTCGCACAACTCATCTGGAAGAGGAGTCAGTAAGCGGGGTTCATCTGCAAAATGGGTCTGTCACCAGTGCCAAATTGGCCGATGGCAGCGTGAACGGCAGCAAACTGAGTGAGCAGAGTATTACCTCTAACCATTTGAATGCGGGGATTGTAGGTCCAGCGCATTTGAGCGAAGAGATATGGAATGCGATTCGTCAGTTCAGTGGAGAAACGCTGGAACAACTGGCAGCTATCAAAAGACAAGAGGGGTTGCTTCAACCAGAAAATGAAGGTGTACAGCAGTCACAGCAGGTAATCGTCGAGGCATTACCGAGTGCTGGTCTGGAGCAACAACAAGAGTTGATATCCCAAACAGATCAGCCTGGCGAACCATCGGCAGCTTTGTTCACAACAGAGCAGGCAGAGCAGGAAGATCAGGAAGATCAGGATCAGCAAGCACAGCTTGAACTGTCACAGGAGATCGGTGGAACTACGGAGTTTATGTTAAGTGAACAATCGATCACACAAGAGCATCTGTGTGATGATTCCGTTGGCAGCAGTCAGCTGAAATTGGGTGCAGTTCAGACCAAACATCTGGCCTTCCAACCTGTTCGTAGTGTAAGCAAGCAACCTGTGGTACAACAATTCGGGATGGAAGCTTTTGTACTGCCAGAGAGTGAAGAATGCACAGAGGTAACCGTTGTTTTTGAAGAATCATTTGCTTCAGAACATTATGTGATTGTGGCCATGAGCAATGATCGGGGATTTCAGGTATCCCTTCTCTCGCAGAGTGAGGATGAAGCGGTGCTTGAAGTGTCACGTACAGCAGATTGCAAGCATACGTACGGATTGTTGTCATGGATTGCCGCGGGACCTTCGGAAAGATAATGAAGAATTATATAAAATAGACAGAAAGACAAAAGCGGTGCCCAGAGTTGTCCGGGACACCGCTTTTGGTTGAATTAAGCTTGATCCGTTCGGACGGTGAGGGGGGCTGAACGTTTCGTTACATTTTAAAATGAGTTGATTATAAGTTCATCTACTTATAGTAAGAATTACAAGATTAAAGTAAGATTACAGGCCTACAGCTTGATATGCTTTGGTAATGGCAGTAGCTTCAGCGGAATTTGCTCCATAAAGATCTTTGGCTGCTTGAATGGTTGCTGTCTTGGCAGCGGCAAATTTGGAAGTTGGTGTCAGGTAATTCACCAGTGTACTGTAGAAAATCTGTACAGCTTTATCTCGTCCAATACCCGTTACAGTCACACCGTTATGCGTCCCGCCTTGAGCTGCAAGGTAGTAAGCTTTATTGATGATACCGCTGTTGATATGAACGCCACCGTTGTCCTGTGTACCTGTGTAACGATCGCTGTATTTGTCAGGTTGACCATACAACGTAGGGTTGGAGAGGGAACGCAGCGCATCACCTGGAATGTTAGGTGTGTAGATATCATCCCCGAGCAACCAGTTTTTGCTCTGGATGGTATTGCCCATAATATCGGCAAAGGCTTCGTTGAGTGCACCAGGTTCATTGCGATATTCCAGATTGGCTGTGTACTCAATAACACCGTGCGTCAATTCGTGACCCACAACATCGAGGTCACCAGACAGGGATCGGAACGTTGTTCCGTCTCCATCACCAAAGACAATCTGTACCCCGTTCCAGAAGGCGTTATTGTAATTGGAGCCGTAGTGCACGGTAGATCTGATCAGCAATCCGTTACCATTAATCCCATTACGGTTGAATTTGTTTTTGTAGAAATCATACGTGGCAGCAGCATAAGCGTGAGCATCTACACCCGCGCGATCGGTCCATACATTATCTGAATCCGTAAGCAAGGAACCTGGTAGCGAGGAGCTATTATTCGCCGTGTACGTTTGGATGCCATTGCCGCGAGTGGTATCTTTCAGTTGGAAGGTGCTGCCGGATTGGGTGGTCGTCAGAGTTTTGGTATCCCCAAGCACCCCTGTGCCTGTTCCGGTAGCGAAGTTAATGAGGTCAAACTGGGATACGATACTGCCATCCACTGCATTTACGAAATACTTGGTCCGCAGAGGGGCAGGTTCAAGCACGTTAACTTCCGTAATATAAACCAGATAAGTCTGGCCATCTTCTTCATGATGATAGATGTTCAATTCAGCTTGAGGTGTTATTTCCGCTGCACCAAGCTCTCCAATGCGAGAGGTTGCTTCTTCGGTTGCAATTCGGATTGCGTCTTCTCCGCTGATCTCGGCTACACCATCATTCGGAATGGCCTGTTCTTCAATCGGTGGAAGATCACCAAGCGCGGAACTTACGGCCCCGGTTTTGTCCAGGTGGATCGTCTGTTCAGCACCATAGACCGGGATACCTTTAATATACTGTTTCAGGCGAAAGTGTCTTACGCCAGATGTATCTGTGTTTCTTTTGACAATTTTGAGCTGGGATCTCACATCGGAATTCAGGAATTGTTCCTGTTGTCCAAGGTAATTGAAGATGGTGTCATCTGTTCCGCTGGTCAATGGGATACCCTCCTCAGAGGCATAAGGGGCCTGAAGTGGAATGGATTGATCAGACAATGGAGCTGCAGTAGCAGAAGATACGGAAGCGAGCAAAAGAGCTCCTCCAAGAATTGTTGGCATAACTTTGGCAAATTTCATCGTAAACTCTCCCATTCTTATACTTATTTTTTTGGAAAAATATCATGCCAATCTCGGTGGGATTCCGTCTGCAACTTGGGCAGCGCGGAGCGTGGGGCTGAACCTGAAGCGTGGAATAGACAAGAAACGATGGGAACAAAATCGGTTTGGCCTTGACCAGGGAAGTGTTAAACACAACCCAAAGGAGTACCGTTTATTCAGTTCTGCCCGGAGGCTTAATCGTCCATTGTGTTCCTCTTTCAGAAGCCGGGGGTTGTCCAATTGCGCAGGTAGAAGTGTGTTTACGAAAAACTGGGTTGTTCATTCCGGGTTTACGTAAGTGACAATGACGGTGTGTTCTGAACAGCATCACCCCTCTCAAGATTAGAATGCATTCACCTAAACATGCTCTGCGAGTACCATCATCGATAACTAACCTAAGGTCAATAAATAACAAAAAGAAGAGGATTGGGGAACCTGTGTTCCTCACAAGGTTATTTTTGTAAATAAATGGCTTGGAACGTATATTAGCACAGTGTAAAACTTTGGAAAAGGTGCAAATTTGGTTTTTTTCTAAAATTGTGTCTGAAGTAGGGGAGAGGTAGCGTTTTTCATATATTTTGACGTATTTTGTCTGAAAGGAAGGCTTGTACCCGCGTATTCACAGAGAGAACCTGCTTGGTGCAAGGACATACGCCGTTTCCACTGCTCCACGAATACATAGAATAACGTGTACTCCCTTGGCATGCCGATGATTGAATGCGGGAGGTGAAAGTGTTGCGCAAAACCCGTACCACAGCACGTTATGCAATCCAATCGAAAATGACACGCAGAAAAGCAGTGTTGAAGAAAAGAAGATGGAAGTCTGCACACAAAAAGGGTACAAAGGTCTATACGTTCCTTATTCCATCCATACAGCAGATCCCAGAGGAAAAGGATGGGGCCAAGAATGGAACCGGAAATGGGGCTGAACATGGCATGGGATATCCTTCTCCACATGGGGAAGATGCTCAGCGGCCGATGCTCTCGGTCATTATCCCTGCCATGAATGAGGAGAAAACGATTGGTGCCGTTGTTCGGGAAGCGCTGCGTATATGTCGTGATGCTGAAGTACTTGTTATTGTGAATGGTTCAACAGATGGCACGGCTAACGCAGCCCAACGGGCAGGAGCACGCGTGCTCACTTATGCTGAAGCACTGGGACATGATGGAGGGCGAAAAGTAGGCGCAGCCGCGGCCCGCGGTCAGGTATTGCTGTTCACCGATGCAGATATCGCTATTCCTGCCGAGCACCTTGCACCTTATGTGCAGGCTGTGCTGCAGGGGACAGATGTAGCGCTTAACGACTACCATGGTCCGATCAATCGCAGTCCCGTTCATCCAGTAGTGGAGGCCAAACATATGCTAAACAGCATACTTGCACGATCCGATCTAAGGGGAGCCTCGATGACAGCTATCCCGCATGCATTAAGCCGCCATGGACTTGAGGTCATTGGGATATCCTCGCTGGAAGTTCCGCCACTCGCTCAAGCGAAGGCAGTGATTGGCGGACTCCGGGTGCGCGCTGTTCATCACGTACCTGTGGGCAGAATGAATGCAATTCGCAGTAAGAAACGAACCGGACCTGATCCGCTAAGTCAAGTGGTACTCAATGATCATCTGGCAGCGATCAAGTGGATTACGGATACGCTTGGTCCCCGCGGAGGCTATTCCGATCTGCATCGTGTTCGCAGCCTGGCGAGGTAAGCATGCTGCATCGGATGATGCAGCATGCTGGAGGTGAGGAAATGAAGGGGCGTTCAGGGATTGTCCACCGCAGGCGGACAACGAATAGACGAAAGACAGCAGGAAGAACACGTATCCACAAGCGTCATATGAACAAGAAGCAATCCGTCATCTCCAAAACGAGAAGAAGCCGATCGAAAGCTGACCTGGTAGATCTGCGCTTGATGTGGAAAGCTGGGCAACGTGCAGGAAGCCAGGCGAAGGCTGACAATACAGCGTCAGAAGAACACGCCTGTCTCGCGTGGAATACACATGCGGCGAACGTTGCGGAGCTAAACAACTTTGAGGCAGCTATGGATGCAGGCAAGGCATTTATGCAGGGATATGCCCATAACTCAGGACATTCATTTCAGATCGTACCGCTGCCCCTTCGTCATTCGGCTGCTGCCGTTGTCTGTGCCTGCAATGAGGAACGTACGTTGGGGCAGGTGTTGTCGCAACTAAAGCGTTTGCCTCTGACAGACATCATTGTTGTACTGAATGGAACGACCGATGACAGTTTGAAGCAGGTGCTGAGGCAGCCGGGGATTACGCTCGTATATGAACCGGATCGGGCAGGACATGATGTGGGCCGGGCACTTGGAGCAAAGATGACGGATGCGGAGGCGGTTCTCTTTGTGGATGGGGATATGGTCGTATCGGCGGAACAGCTTGCACCATTTCTGTTCGCAGTGGATCGGGGACAGGATGTGGCGTTGAATAATCTGACGTCCTTGCTTCCTCCGTTTGCCGGGCAGGATGAGGTGAGCCGGATCAAGGCATATCTGAACCGAACATTAGGCAGGGCAGATCTCGGTTCCAATTCCATGACAGCCGTGCCCCACGCATTGTCTCGTCGTATGATCCAGACCGTGAAGCCTGCATCACTGGCCGTTCCACCCAAGGCGCAAAGTCTCGCCATTCAGCATGGGATGAGCGTATCGGCACCAAGTCAAGTGGACGTTATTCGTTCCAATCGGTTGCGTCCCGGTAACACGGGGAGTGGGAATGATGTCGCCAGATTGATCCTCGGAGATCATCTGGAGGCGCTGGCTACCTGGCTGGACACGGGTTGGAATACAGCTCAGGCACGTACGCCCTCCCGTGTAGAAGTAGCTTACAGGAGGAACGCCAGATGAGACTGACGAGCATAATTATTCCAACATACAACGGACTGGATCTGATCAGGCCCTGCATTGATGCCATAAGACAATACTCGGGTGAGCCTGCGTCATACGAAATTATCGTTGTGGATAATGGTTCGACGGATGGAACGGCTGAATATTGCGCGTTGGAGCGAATTCGGTTTGTCAGATTCCCGGATAATCGGGGATTTCCGGCAGCGTGTAACGCTGGAATTCGTGCAGCCTGCGGGGATGAGCTGTTACTTTTAAACAATGATGTTACGGTCACGCCCCGTTGGCTGGAGAACCTGCGAACCGCTCTGTACAGTGATGCGAGTATTGGGATTACGGGTCCTGTCACCAATTATGCCAGCGGCGTCCAGCAGATTGAACTGGCGTTTCGGAACATGGAACATTTCCAGGAGCTGGCCGCTTCCAACAATGTAGCGGATGCTTCAAGGTGGAGGGAAGTGCGCCGGATTGTCGGTCTGTGTATGCTGATAAAACGGAGTGTAGTGGAATCGGTCGGACTGCTTGACGAGGCGTACTCACCGGGACACTATGAGGATGATGATTATTGTTATAGAGCAAGATTACAGGGATATCGCTTGTTGGTATGCGGGGATGTTCTCGTGCATCATCAGGGAAGTGCAAGCTTTCAGAAGACAGATAAGTTGGCGTGGAAACAGCTGCTTGAGCGTAATCGTTCGATTTTTATGAGCAAATGGCATGTCGATCCGCTTGAATATATGGACACATCCGATGAAGGAGGGAACGTGGAATGAAAGGTGTAATTCTTGCCGGCGGAACAGGAACTAGACTGTATCCTCTGACCCGGCTCATTAACAAACATCTGCTTCCAGTCGGTAAACATCCGATGATTATGTATGGTATCGACAGGCTCCGCCAGGCAGGCATTGATGAACTATTGATTGTAATCAACAAACATTCCGCCGGGCTGTACACAGAGTATCTTGGTGGCGGAGCGGATCATGGGGTCAAGCTGACGTATCGCATTCAGGAAAAGGCGGGCGGGATTGCGGAAGCATTGGATCTGGCGACCACTTTTATCCTTCCGGGAGAAAAATTCGTTGTGCTCCTGGGGGATAATCTTTTCAGCGACGATCTGAGGCCTTATGTGGACCGTTACATGCAGCAACCTGCCGGTACAGCAAGGGTTCTGCTCAAAGAGGTGGATGATGCGCGTCGTTATGGGGTGCCGGTCTTTGATCCACAGCATCCGGAGCGAATCTCGTACATTGAGGAGAAGCCAAGCCAGCCGAAAACCTCTTATTGTGTTACGGGCATATATATGTATGACGATCATGTATTTAACCTCATTCGCAACATCGCGCCGTCAGCGCGCGGAGAGCTTGAAATTACGGATGTGAACAATCACTACGCATCTGCTGGTGGACTGGAATACGATATTTTGCAGAAATACTGGAGTGATGCGGGTACATTTGATTCGCTCCAGGAAGCAGCTGTCCGCATGAAAGGACAATTGCCCTAACACCAATGCGCCTGATGCTGCCGCTGTGCGGTGCCCCATGGGAGCAGAACACCCTGCGCCGGAGCTGAAAGGATGCTCCGGCGCTTTGCGCAGCGACAATCCACGTGCATGCCAAAGGAGGGAATGGCGTGAGAGTAGCGACACGCACCGGGTCCACTGGGCCTATGGTGATAGGTAAACCCCGGGGCACGCACCCGTCCGTGTTCACGGGCAGTGGTACAGCAGCGGGAGCAGGGGCAGGGGACGCTGGAGTCAGAGGTGTTAAGTCTGGAAAACGCAGTACCCAGACAAAAGCGGATACGTCTGCAGGCGCAGCGCACAAGGTCCGTGCAGGCAAAGCGGGCAACACAGGCAGGGCAGGTAATACGGGCAAATCTGGCAGTGTAAGCACGGGAAATACGGGCAAACCCAGACGTACCAGCAGGGCGAGCACCGCTGGCAAAGGCAAAGCCGGTCTGCGCCAGGCCACTGCTGGGCGCAGGCATGCACCAGCGCGGGGCGGGCGTGCCGCTGCCCGCGCCAAGCAGCGCACGGCGATGCGCCGAGCGCCTATGCCAGCACCGCAAGCCAGCACGCCACAGGCGATGCCTGCCAGCGGTGCTGGCCCCGCCCCGCGCCAGGCGACACTCCCGAAGGGTGTCGCCCCTGCGGGGCGGGAAGGCGCTGCCGCCGCGCATGCGGGCAGCGCAAAGGGCTTGCCTGCTGCGCATGCGGAGCACGCAGCGCAGGCGCAGGCCGTGCCTGGCGGCTACGCCGAGGGCTACCGCGACGGCGTATTCGCCGGCGGGGAGGCGCTGGTGGCGCAGCACATCCCGCCGGATCACATTCTGCCTGCCGTGGCGGCGGCAGATCTGATCGCGGCGGGATTCCGCCAATACGCGCCCAGCCTGACCCGGCTGGCCAGCCCTCACGAGATGGCTGGCCACATCATGGCGGCGCTGGATGCGCAGCGCCCCTTGTCTGTCGTTCGCCTCGGAGATGGCGAACTGCTCACCCTGGCAGCCGATACGGTGCTGCCCGGCCATGAAGTGCAGGAGCTGGCACCGTTTCTGCCCTATGCAGGGGTGCCATGCTCAACGCCAGACATCCGCGCGATGCTCGCGGAAGCGATTCGGGCCGCCGACTGGGTTGGCGTGCCGATCTCGCGGGCGCCTACGTTTCAGGGACTGCTTTTCCCTGTATTGCGCCACTTCGGAATCGACTGGTCTGGATTGAAATTGACCAGCTCCACGATCAATTACAGTCTGCATCAGTCTGGTCTAGTGCTGCCCGTGCTGCAAGGGCGCCGGGTTCTGCTCATCGGCAGCCAGGCTGCAGAGCTTGCGGCACTGCTGCACAGCCGGGGGGTTCATGTCACGGGTATCATTGGTTCTGTAGCGGGAGTCATGGATGTTCCGAGGGTGATGCAGCAAACCGCAGAACATGCTTTTGATATCGCGCTGGTGGCGGCAGGGATTCCGGCGGTCATCCTATGTAGGCGAATCGCAGGTGAACTCGGTAAGGTCGCTCTGGATTTTGGACATTTGGCAGACAAACTGGTAACCGGAGAGCTTCAACTCTAGTGGACCGTCCGGGGGCAAGTACAGTACAACACTGGCCTCACGTACGAGTGGAAATGGAGGAAGCAACATGAGTACATCCGATCAACAACGTGGGGAAGGTCGTCACAGGCAAAGTAACAAAGATAATGCTCGAAACGTCAACCGTCGTAAGGGGAACAGTCCCCATAACAACACTTCAAACATCAGCAAGCGCAGTGAGAACAAACGAAATGGCAGCATGAACAACGACAAAAAAGTGGGCCGCCGTGCCACACAGCAAGATGTCTCGCGACCTGCCATGGCAGTCCTGCATGAAGCAGGTAGTCGCTCAACACGCAAATCCAGAACCAAAGGTAGAAGCAACCGCACAGCCAAAGGCGCCAGACTCTACAAACAGGGTTATCGCAGAGGCTACGATGAAGGTGTCCGCCAAGGACAAAGTTCGTTTGGTCTTGTATTTGAAGGGGTCAGCATCATTATTCCCACGTACAATCAGCGGGAGTATGTGCTGCAATGTGTGTCCAGTATCGAAAAGCATACGCCTGCTCCCTACGAAATCATTGTCGTGGATAATGCCTCCAAGGATGGTACTGCCGAGGCCATGCTCCGCAAAGGCGGCATGGTGAGGGTGGCTGCCCTGGATCAGAATCGGGGGTTTGCCGGAGGTGTCAATCATGGACTGATGATGGCGAGAGGACGACATATCGTCGTACTGAACAACGATACGCTGGTTACCCCGGGCTGGCTGGATAATATGATGACTTGTCTTGCCAGTGATCCGAAGATTGGTGTGGTGGGTCCGGTGACCAACTATATTGGCGGGGATCAGCAGATTCAGGTTCCGTATCGTGAGGTAGAAGAGATGTGGCCTTTTGCCACCACACATAATCGTCCGGATACCGGAAAACATCGATTGACTGATCGCCTGGTCGGATTCTGCTGGTTGTTCTCACGGGAGTTGCTGGAACGAGTAGGTTATCTGGACGAAGGTTACGCGGTGGGGAATTTTGAAGATGATGACTGGATCATCCGGGTGAAGCTGGCAGGATACCAGCTTGCGGTTGCCGGGGATGCCTTTATTCATCACTTCGGAAGTGTCAGCATGAAAGCACTGGGGGAGCAGGATTTTGCTGTAGTGAACAAGGATAACGAGCAGTTTTATAGCCAAAAGTGGGGAGATCCCCATACGCTGGTTGCTGAAACCTCCCGCTTGGCAAGACAACAAACCTCTCTTAACCCATCCGGTCAACAAGAGGATAGGGATACGAGCCCGACCGATCCACGTCAGCGAATCTCAACGCAAGGTAGCCAAGATCCAGCACTACAGTTCAGACGCAGCAGTGAATTCTACCCCGAAGGCTCGTTCCTGTCTGATGCCAAAGGTGATGTCTATACATTGACTAGTGGGCGGCGGCGTAAGCTGAACATCCCTGTACCGCGTGGAATATCACCAGTTCAGGTTGCGAAACCGGATCTGCTCGGCATTCCTGCCGGAGAAGCACTGATATCAGCAGGGGATGTACAAGGATGGCCGATGGAGTCACATCAGGTGCATACGACAGCGATTCAGGGTTCTCCCAATGGCTGGGCAGAGGGAAGTATTGTTGCCGCAGCGGATGCACCCGAGATTCGATATCAGATCAGCGGAGGCAAGCGGAGAAGATTTGTATCGGTCTATGCCGCAGAACGTTGGGGTGTGCATTCCGGGCATATTGTCAGCGTGTCTGCAGATCAACTGGATTCGATAGAAGAAGGATGGCCAATTGTTGCCCCTCCTCAGCTCTTGAACCCCGATCTGTAATGTCAGGCGATCTGTTTATGCGAATCAGCAGCATGATGCGGAATGAAAGAAGCAGCGGTATCCTGTGGAATCGCTCTGCCTCATTCCGCATCCAAACATTACATATGAGTTGGTAGCTATATAAGTTGAACTAAAGATTATTTACACTGACACTACGATGACAGAATAACCTTCCAATCGCTGTTATCCCCAGATTTTTTCGATTCCCCTTTCTCAAGGAGCATATGCTTCCGAGACAGCTTTCTTTCAGAAAGCTTTTAGGCGAAGTGTATGCTTTCGAAGTAGCTTTCTTGCAGAAAGCTTGTAGCTTCGCTTTTTCAGGTTTTTTCTGTCCTCTCCGTTATCGTGTAAATGATTAGTTCAACTTAAATAGACCACTTAAAGTATAGAGATTGAAAGATCAACGAATTCCTTTTACACTATGACCAACATAGTTATTACCAAGCGTAACTTGGGGTCATTAGATAGGGACAGGGATAGGGAGGATGCGCGATGAAAAATTCTGTAGTCAACCAAGCCGAACAGATTGCCAGTGATTTTTTGCTGGAAAAAGTAACATGCTCACATCATATCATCGGTAAAGGTTTTGTTAATCAGGTCTGCCTGGTGGAGACGGCAAGTCATAAAGTTGTTGTACGCATGAACGATCCAGATACATATTCCACCTTTGTGAAAGAAAAATGGTGCATCGAACAAGCGGCGAGTGTCGGTATTCCTGGGCCACAGACATTGTCCGTGGGGCTTACCGCTGAACATGCCTATATGATTCAAACGTATATCGAAGGGGACAACGGATTAGATACGACCGTGCCTGCTTCCGTAATCTGGAGGAAACTTGGAGAGTACACAAAACAGTTTCAATCCATCCCAGTGAATGGTTTTGGAAGGGAAATGCACGATGAGGTTCAAAACCAATTTTATTCTCCTCCTCATGCAGGATCAGATGGCAGTTGGCAAGGGTATGTGCAATACAATATTAATAGTCTCACGGAGCAAGATCCATTGATTGAGCTTGGTGTCATTACGATGAAGGAATCACAGGTCGCAAGGCAATGGTTCGAACAATTGAAAATGCAAAAGTTCCGCTTTGGCTTATGCCATGGCGATCTCTCCTTGAAGAATACAATCGTAAGTTCTACGGGTGAGATTACCCTTCTGGACTGGGGCAATGCGGAGGTAACCGTCGTGCCTTACGGCGATATCATTCAACTCATGCAATGCCAGCTACGGGGTGAGGGTCCTGACAAGGAAGAATTGAAAGCGTTTTTAGAAGGCTATGGGACAAGTATACAAGAGCAGGAGCGTGAACTGAATCAAGCGAGGCATATGTTGTTATTAAAAGCTTTTGACACCCTGAGGTGGGCCATAGATCGAAGTCCGGATCAGATCGAGTTCTACACGGTATTAGCGAAACAAGCTTTTGACCAGGTTTGGAGGCATCAATAGGATTAAAATAAGCCATCTTTCAAATTTAAAATTTAATCTTTCTATTTGGTTATAGGTTTATTCTATTAGCAGATCCATTGACGCAGGAAGGGCACAGGAGTACATTTAGAGCCATAATTCTTATTTAACAGATGGGAATTGAAGGTCTAGGGCGTTCATATTCAATGGCCCAGATCTTGATCTTAAAACCAATCAGGAGGTATGTCGATGTCTTCATCTACCAAAAAAGTCGTGCTGTGGAGCAAAACAGGCTGTCATTTCTGCGGGGAAGTGAAAGCATTTCTGACAGAACGAAACCAGCCTTTTGAGAACATTGAAGTGCAGGGTCATGACGTGCTGCGAGATGTGCTTGAAGCAAAATATGGCATTCGGCATGTACCCGTCATTGAAGTGGGAGGGGACGGCAAGTTTGAAGCCTTGCTGGAGCCTGATCTGGAGAAGCTGGCTGAACTTCTGGCACGAGCGGACGAAGCGGCCGCAGTCTAACGGGAGTCGATATATACCTTTGGAGCAAGCTGTTCCGGCTGCTGCATGATGCAAGATCGCATTTGTGCAGCAGCCGGAACATTCATAAGCTATAGCTCTCTTGGGATGTAAATGGTCATATTTACATCTTCAATGCTCATATAGAAAATATCTATTAGTCATGCTGTTGACCCTTTAACGGGGCAGTGATAAGATTTGTGAAATTAAAACAAACCAAACTCATAGGAATAGTTAACTTTTAAGTTATTTCGCATACGTAATCAGTTCAGTTGGCCCTTGATCATTCTTTTGAAGATTCTAATCCAAGGAAGGCGGAGTGCATATGACAGCGAAACGCAGTTTGAAATTTGGAGCCATTATTCACGGGGTTGGAGGAAGCAACACCACATGGAGACACCCGGAGGTTCTGTCGGATGCCAGCGTTAACTTTGGATTCTACAAACGTCAGGCACTGAAAGCGGAGGAAGGCAAGTTCGATCTGGTCTTTATCGCAGACGGTCTGTATATTACCGAGAAATCCATTCCCCATTTCCTGAATCGCTTCGAACCAATCAGTATCCTCTCCGCTTTGGCTGCCGTTACTTCACGCATTGGACTGGTGGGTACCCTCTCGACATCCTATAGTGATCCTTTCACCGTAGCCAGACAGTTCGGTTCCCTCGATCAGATCAGTGATGGCCGTGCAGGCTGGAACGTCGTGACTTCACCGCTGGAAGGTACAGCGAAGAACTATAGCAAGAGCAGTCACCCTACGCATCCGGAACGTTATCGCATTGCCGCGGAATATTTACAGGTAACCAAAGGGTTGTGGGACTCTTGGGAAGATGATGCCTTTGTAAGAGACAAAGAGAGCGGTGTATTCTTCGACCCATCCAAACTGCATACGCTTAATCATGAAGGAGAGTTTTTCTCCGTACAAGGTCCGCTCAATATTGCCCGTTCACGGCAAGGACAGCCGGTGATTTTCCAGGCAGGTTCATCGGAAGATGGCAAAACGCTGGCGGCGCAAGAAGCGGATGCTGTCTTTACTGGACACGATACAATTGAAGATGCACAGGCATTCTATAAGGATGTCAAAACACGAGCGGCTTCCTATGGACGTTCTGCACAGGATATTGTTATTCTGCCAGGCATCAATCCTATTGTTGGACAGACCGAAGAGGAAGCGGAACAGAAATATCAGGAGATTGCAAGCCTGGTGACCATTGATAAAGCGCTGGATTACCTGGGACGTTTCTTCGAACATCATGATTTCTCCCAATATCCACTGGATGAACCGTTCCCGGAGCTGAATGGCATTGGAAGCAACAGTTTCCGCAGTGGAACTGACAAGATCAAGAAGGATGCCAAGGAGCAGGGATTGACTTTGCGTGAAGTGGCTCTGCGGGCAGCAACACCGCGCAGCAAATTCCTGGGCACACCGGAACAGGTTGCTGACAAGATTCAGGAATGGTTTGAGACGGAAGCAGCGGATGGCTTCATTATTGCTTCGGAACTGCCGAGTGGATTGTCTGATTTCGTGGAACTCGTTGTTCCGATTCTGCAAGAACGCGGCCTGTATCGATCAGACTATGAACACGATACATTGCGAGGTAACCTTGGGGTGCAGATTCCAGTTAACCGTTATACGGCTGCCAAGGAACAAGTCGTATCTGATTTGGCATAACTGATAGGGAGCGAACGAGCATCTGATGTTGTCTGGCTGTTTTCTCCAACCGGTAATGAAATCAATTACTACGTTTCGTACTGCTTTAAAACCGACTTAACTCATAGGATATATCGAGTATTGGGTATAAACATCAATTTAATGACACCTGTATACACGGAGGGGGAAGCGATATGAATAGGTCTATCTCATGGATGAAATATATGGCATTGGCAGCAGTATTGGTGATGGTATTGTCCGGTTGCGGAGCAGCGGGAGGCAGCACGAACAGTTCGGCACAGGCGTCAGGCGGGGATCAGGCCGGGCAAGCCGAAGGAGGCAACCTGACTTTTGCACTTGCAACTTCACCCGATACGCTGGACCCTCATCGCAGTGGGCTTGCCGTAACGGTGCGTGCCATCCGGACGATCTACGACAATCTGGTCGTGCAGCTGCCTGATGGTTCCATCAAACCTTGGCTTGCCACGGAATGGAGCGTATCTGAGGACGGCAAGAGTTATACGTTCAAGCTGCGTGAAGGTGTGAAGTTCCATGATGGTACACCGTTTAATGCGGAAGCCGTGAAATACAATCTGGACCGGGTGATCGACCCAGCCACCAAAGCTGCCAATTCTCTGGCCCTGATTAGACCCTATAGCTCCTCCGAAGTCATTGATGAATATACGATCAAGGTAAATCTGGAATCACCATCGCAAGCCTTTCTCGGCAATTTGAGCCAGGCGCTGCTGGGGATCGTATCCCCTACGGCTGCCCAAAAATATGGCGACCAGCTGGGTAAAAATCCGGTGGGAACAGGTCCGTATACCTTTGTGAAATGGGATGAAAATGCGGATATCGTCGTTGCCAAAAACAAGGATTACAACTGGGGACCTGAGACGGTTGAAAATAAAGCCGCGCCCCATGTGGATGCGATCACATTCAAGATTGTACCGGAAGAAGCGACGCGCATCGGAAGTGTTCAAAGTAGTCAGGTACTCGCTGCCGAGACGGTTCCCCCGCAAAATATTGCTGCATTGAAAAACGATCCGAACCAGCAACTGTTGCAGGCCAACACAGTTGGGTTGCCATACACACTCTTTTTCAATCTGCGTAAAGCGCCTTGGGATGATGTGAAAGTAAGGCAGGCGGTACAATCCGCCGTAGATGTGGAATCGATTGTCAAAACATTGTATCTGGGCAACTACGAACGTGCGTGGTCCGCACTGTCTCCTGGAATCCTTGGTTATAATGCATCGCTGGAAGGAAGCATTAACCCGGACATTAACAAAGCCAATCAACTGCTCGATGAACAAGGCTGGGTGAAAGGCGCTGATGGTATTCGTGGCAAAGAAGGCCAGAAACTGACCCTGCGTTATGTCGATGGTTCGCCCAATCGGGAGAAACGCAATGACATTGCTGCCATTATCCAGCAACAGTTGAAACAGGTTGGCATTGCCGTTGAAGTCGAGATTACAAAAGACATCGCAACAGTCATCTATCAGAACTGGGATTATGATCTCTATGGCAACAGTCAGGTCAATTCCGATCCGAATGCCTTGTACGCTTTCTATCATACGAGCGCAGAGGGCGAGCGTCCGACATTGTCCGGTTTGTCTGATCCGAAGATCGATGAACTGTTAGAGCAGGGAGCGGTCGAGACGGATCCCGATAAACGTGTGGAGATCTATAATCAGATCCAACAATATCTGATTGAGCAAGCGGTAATCTTGCCAATCTATGTGTTCCCGTATACCGTCGCAGCATCCAAAAAGGTCGAAGGCATCAAGTTCGATTCGCTGGGGTATCCACTGTTTAACGATGTTCGCATTCACCCTTAACATGAACGGCCAATCCTGATTCAGGAAGGAGATATCCCGGTATGGTTCAAACGATACTGTCACGACTCGCAACATCGCTCCTGGTTATATTCGGAGCTTCGGTGCTGGTGTACTGCATCATGTATCTTCTGCCGGGTGATCCGGTTCTGCTCATGCTGGATCCGTCCTCGGCTACCCCGGAGATGATCGAGAATCTGCGGGTCCAGCTAGGACTGGATCAACCGTTTTACATCCAGTTTGCGAACTATTTCGGTGATATGCTGCGTGGCGATTTCGGCAAATCAATGATCAATTCGGATCCGGTTCTGCCCAAAATCCTGGAACATTTTCCGGCTACGCTGGCTTTGACCGCACTCAGCTCGATCATTGCCATTACGATTGGAATTACACTTGGTGTATTGTCTGCGATTCATCGCAATGGCGTGATTGATTTCGTCGCCAGGCTCGTTGGACTGTTCGGCATTTCCATGCCAACCTTCTGGACGGGGATACTGCTCATCCTTTTATTCTCCGTACAGCTTGGATGGTTCCCCGCGATGGGTTCCGACGGATTCAGCTCACTGGTTCTTCCGGCAGCTACGCTGGGTCTCGTGGGTGCAGGGTTTATCGTAAGAATGGTGCGGAACAGCATGCTGGAAGTCATCAATGAACCGTTTATTGTGGCATTACGGGCCAAAGGACTTTCGGAACGTGCCATCATGTATGGTCATGCACTGCGTAATGCACTTATTCCTGCCGTAACGGTAATCGGCATGCTGATCGGTGATCTGCTTGCGGGAACCGTTGTGGTGGAGACCGTCTTTTCCAGACAGGGGATCGGCCGAATTATTGCGGATGCGCTAATGGCCAAGGATCTGCCAGTGGTGCAAGGGGTTGTCTTCTTTACATCCATTATCTATGTGGTCTTGAACCTGCTGGTGGATATCTCGTATTCGTACATTGATCCCCGGGTTCGGCGTGCAGTCCGCACATGATCATGGATGGAACAGTCAGAAGTGTTCTGACCCGGAGTATGGAAGGAGGAGTTGTTGCTCATGAGCATGAAACCTTTGGTGGGTGACAAAAAAGCATGGGCGGGCAGTGGAGGACGTATCCGTCTGTGGAATCGCCGTCCTTGGCGCTATCGCGTCTCATTCGCGGTATCCCGATTATTCTTTTATGCAGCATTGCTGGTGGTGGTGTTTACCGTGGCATGTGCGATTGTACCGGGCTGGATTGCGCCCTATGATCCAACTCAGATGATGACGGATGCCATACTGCAGGCTCCCTCTGCCGCGCACCTGTTCGGGACGGACTATTTTGGCAGGGATATCTTCAGTGTGGTTGTGCATGGAAGCAGGGATTCGCTGTTCATTGGATTTGCTTCGGTTCTGGTGGGCGGTATTGTCGGTAGTGCTCTGGGTATTATCTCCGGTTATGCCGGAGGAGTTGTCGATACCATCACCATGCGGGCTGTCGATATTCTGATGGCTGTACCCGGTGTGCTCCTGGCACTGTCTGTTGCAGCTGCTCTCGGGCCAGGACTGATGAATATTGCACTGGCTGTTGCTGTTTCCTCCATTCCGGGGTACGCAAGGGTGATGCGTGGGCAGGTCATATCGGTCAAAGGTCTGCCTTTCATTACAGCGACACGTTCACTGGGCGGTTCCAATACGCGTATTTTCTGGAAACATGTACTGCCGCATTCGTTGTCACCATTGCTGGTCATGGCTACGCTGGGCGTAGGGACATCGATCCTGACGGGCTCCGGACTCAGCTTTCTGGGACTTGGGGTGTTGAAGGAAATTCCGGATTGGGGCGCATTGCTCTCACAAGGTAGAGGTTATCTGACGGTTGCCTGGTGGATCTGTACGTTCCCGGGGCTGGCGATCACTTTGTTTGTACTGGCGGTTAATCTGATTGGAGACGATATTCGTGATCGGTTGGACCCGAAAGTAAAAGGAGCGGCTTGACCGCTATTCCAAAATATAAGAATTTATAAGTTTCACCCTATCCATTTTTATATTTCACTGCGAAACGGTAGCTGTGCCACCAGAGGACGGCGACAGCCGTTTACGCTTGAGGAGGAGAAATTCATGTCACATGTTGTCATTATTGCAGGATCACCTTCCAAACGTTCGCGTTTGACAGGTCTGACGGATTACAGCAGCCAAAAATTAACGGAGGCAGGCATTACCGTTGAAGTCATTCATGTTGTGGATCTGCCTGCTGAGGATCTGGTGCAAGCCCGGTTCGACAGCTCATTCATTCGTGATGCACTTGCTGTCGTTGAAGCCGCGGATGCAGTTATTGTGGCTACGCCGGTATATAAGGCATCGTACTCGGGAGTGCTCAAGCTGTTCCTGGATCTGATTCCGCAAGAAGGGTTACGGGGTAAGTTAATACTCCCACTCGTCATCGGTGGCTCCATTGCTCATCTGCTCGCCATTGATTATGCATTGAAGCCTGTACTGGCAGCCCTTGGTGGAAGACATATTCTGGGTGGCGTGTATGCTGTGGATCAGGGAATCGAACGACTGGATGATGGGAAATTTGCACTCTCTGCGGATATTACTACACGTCTGGATCGCTCACTGGATGAATTGATATTGACACTGGAAAAGGATGGGATTACGATATCGTAAAACCAAGTAAATATATTGGATAAATCAATATAAGGTCAAACGTCTGCGGACGTGGATACGGAGGCACTCATGAATATCGAGAATATTGAAGCATTTGTATATATCAATCATTATGGAAGCTTCAATAAGGCTGCCGAAGTACTCTTCTTGTCCCAACCTTCGGTCACAGCTCGCATTCAGTCACTGGAAAGGGAGCTGGGCTGCAAGTTGTTTGATCGGCTTGGCAAGCAAATCGTGCTGACAGAAGAAGGTCGGAAATTCCTGCCGTATGCGCAGCAAGTGCTGCAAGTGATTCAGAAGGGCAAGCAGAAGATTCAGCAGCGCCGGACAACACCGGATGCTCTTCGGCTCGGTAGTACAGTATCGGTATCCAATTATGTCATTCCCGATTTTCTACCCAAGATCAAGGAAGCTTACCCCGAAATTAACATCAAACTGACGACAGCAACGACGGATCAGCTGATTGCCAAATTGCTTGGTCAGGAGATCGATCTTGCTTTTGTGCGCAAGGTCATGCACCCTGCGATCCGTACGGTTGCTTTTTATGAAGATCCGATCCAGCTCTATGTGTACAAAGGGCATCCATTCATTGAGAGCGGGCATGTCAGCATGGAAGCCATCCGGAATGAGCAACTGGTCTTTTTCGAATGTGGTTCACTGGACTGGCTTCGCATTCACCGGGCTTTCGACTCGCTGGAACATCCGCCGAATATTACATACCATGTCGATAATTCGGAGACGGCGAAGAAACTGGTTATGCAAGGGGCAGGCATTGCCTTTCTCCCGGGACTCACGGTGAAGAAGGAAGTGCAGAATCAGGAGTTGTTCCCCATTCAGGTACATGAGGTGGCTGGTGTATCGTTGCAGATCAGCGTCGTCACGTTAAAAGAAGAATATTCGCCATTGGCAGAGCCCTTCGGGGAACTGCTGCGGAAGTTATAGATTGCTTGTAAGATTCAAGAATAGTGGTTCAGCACAATCAAGGAGGAGAAGGATATGAGTATTCGTGTTGGCATTTTGGATCAGACCCCGATCTATGAAGGGGAAACGGCAGTGGATGCTTTTCGACATACGATTGAGCTGGCACAGCGGGCAGAGCAGCTGGGATTCCATCGGTTCTGGGTATCGGAGCACCATGATTCAGGGCATGTTGCAGGTTCCTCTCCTGAGGTACTCATCTCCCACTTGCTTGCGCATACGAAGCGGATTCGTCTGGGGTCTGGCGGAGTAATGCTTCAGCATTACAGTCCATACAAAGTCGCCGAGAATTTCAATATACTCGCAGCGCTCGGACCAGGAAGAGTTGACCTGGGAATCGGTCGTGCACCAGGCGGGTTACCACGTTCGACACAGGCGTTGCAGGAAGGTATTCAGGAAGCCGCATCTCTTCAAGAGAAAATTGTTCAGGTGAAACGATACATCCACAATGAGCCGCTTGAAGATCAATCGCATCCACTTGCAGGTCTCAGCGCTTCGCCTGTGTCCGACATTCCAGCGGAACTGTACGTACTTGGAGCAAGTGTCGATAGTGCGGGCATGGCTGCGGAACTGGGACTCCCATATGTCTTTTCGCTGTTCATTAACAGTAATATAGAGGTAGCGCTTGAAGCGATCCGTGTATATCGTGAACAATTCGATCGTTCCCAGGGACGAGAGCCTTATGCTGCACTAGCCATATCGTTAATTGTGGCCGAAAGTGAGGAAGAAGCGGAAGGACTAGCGAGCGAGCATATGCTGGTGAAGATCCATCTGAAGAGTGGGAAGGTGCTGACTGTCGGTTCTGTGGAACAGGCGGAAGAATTCGGACGTCAATCGAACGAAACCTATCGGATCGAGATTTTGGAGCCAAGTGTGACCCGGGGTACGAAGGAAAGCGTAGGTCAGGCGCTGCTGAAGTTCCAGCAGGATTTTGCTGTAGAAGAGTTCATTGTGACTACAGCTACACGGGACTTTACCAAGCGAATTCGTTCATTCGAATTGTTGCGTGAGATTCTGGCAGAGCAGGGACTAGGCGAATTTGCACTGGAATCCAAGGAAGAAGCAGCAATCGGATAGAAGTGATACAGCGAATATATACGAATGGGAGGCCATGTGATGAAAAGTGATCTGGAACAGCCCAAGCAGCATTCTGAGCAACACGTACAGGGCCCCGAGCATGAACTTCACGGTGAACGGGCGGAAGAATTCGCGGAACGTTTAATCACTATTCGGCGACACCTGCATCGTAACCCGGAATTGTCCGGCGAGGAAAGGGAGACGACGGCAGCCATCCGCAGTTGGCTGGAAGAGGAAGGCGTCCGTATTGCAGACGAATATGCGCTGCGGACAGGGATTGTCGCTGAAGTGGGTCAAGGGGACGGCCCTGTTGTTGCCCTAAGAGCCGATATTGATGCGCTGCCCATTCAGGAAGAGACGAAGCTGGAATTTGCCTCCCAGGTGACTGGGAAAATGCATGCCTGTGGACATGATGCACACACCGCTATTCTGATTGGTGCTGCACGATTGTTGAAACAGCGTGAGTCCAGTCTGCCGGGAAAAGTACGGTTGATATTCCAGCCGTCGGAGGAAAAAGCAACGGGTGCACGCCAAGTGATCCAGAGTGGTGCATTGTCCGATGTTCGGGCGGTATTCGGGTTGCATAACAAGCCTGATCTCCAGGTAGGTACAGTGGGCATTCGGGAAGGCGCATTGATGGCAGCAGCAGACGGCTTTGTTGTCAAAGTGGAAGGTGTAGGCACTCATGCAGCCGTGCCTGAAGCCGGCATTGATCCAATCGTGGTTGCTGCACATATCGTTACGGCTCTACAGGCGATTGTGAGCCGTAATGTAGGAGCACAGGAGAGTGCCGTAATCAGCGTCACCAAGCTCCACAGCGGTACAGCCTGGAACGTCATTCCCGATGAAGCGATACTCGATGGCACGGTGCGTACCTTTGATGAGAAAGTGCGTGCACGGATTCGCGAGCGTTTCAATCAGGTAGTCGCCGGTGTGGCGGCAGCTTATGGCACACGGGCTACAGTTCGCTGGATTCAGGGACCACCTGCCGTGGTCAACGATGAGTCTCTCGCATCTGCGGCGGAGCAAGTTGCAAGTGAGATTGGACTGAATAGTGTTAGACCGCTACCATCTCCAGCAGGTGAGGACTTCTCTTTTTATCAAAAAGAAGTTCCCGGCCTGTTCCTCTTCCTGGGTACCTCTGGCCCGCATGAGTGGCATCACCCTGGCTTTGATGTGGATGAAAGGGCTCTGCCGCTGGGAGCACATCTTCTGGCAGCACTGGCTGAACGGGCATTGCACAATGTGCAAGCACATCATGAGTGAGGGAAGAAGTTAAACCCTGGATCGTATCCAGATGATCGAAACGGTTCTGTTCTGCGGCACCGTTTTTCGTATTTGTTGAATTTTATCAGACGGTGTAATTATGGCTAGGGCTGGCGCATAAGCGTCAGCTCTGTTTGGGTTTTCTTATAGGAAGGGCAGCTAAAGGTATTATGAAATTTTATTTTGTTAAATGGAAATATTTGTTGACGCTCCCCAAAAGGATGTGCTATATTTTTCTCGACCTTTTAATCGTAATAATTACTATTAGATAAAAAGAAGAACAGGAGTAGTCGCTGCGATGAAACAGGAGATCGATTTTATCAAGTTCAGTCCCACTCAAAACATGACGATTCTGGTTAAAACGGATCATGCAGCCGAGCAATACAGTCATATTGCTACCCGCCTAATGTCGTATGATAACGTTTACGCTGAGCAAGTGGGATTCATTGAACCAACGAGGAGACCGGAAGCTGTTGCCCGTTTGGAAATGGCCGGAGGCGAGTTCTGTGGCAATGCCTGCATGGCACTTGCATCACACCACGCATCTGAAGCAGGACTGGCACATCAGGAATCTATGGATATCATGTTGGAGGTTTCCGGGACCGATCAATTGATCATGTGCCATGTGAAGAAACAGCAGAACGAATACGACTGCCAGGTAAGCATGCCGATTCCGAAGCAGATCGAACAACGAACAATCCGATATGAAGGCATCGAGCTCGATATGGTGATCATCCGGTACGCTGAGTTCATCCATATCGTGATCGAAGTCGATGACTTCGACGATACGATGAAGAAGAGGGCACAGACCCTTGCAAGATTACTGGGACTAACCCTGGGCGATAAGCTGATTGGTATCTTGTTATATCAATCGAAATCGGAAGAAATGGCCCCACTCATCTATGTTCCGGAGCTGGACAGTCTGATCTGGGAAAGAGGGTGTGGTTCGGGTACGGCCTCCGTAGGAGCATATCTCGCATGGAGCCAGCAGAGAGGAATTACTCAGTACATCAAGCAGCCTGGTGGTGCAATCAAAGTGGTGGCCGAGTGGGATGGCGCAGAACTTGGGAGCATTACGATTGAGGGATCTGTTGGCATCGTGGCTCAGGGCAAAGCCTTCATAGATGCTCCAGCAGAATGGAGCGTTGTAAACGCATGAGGACATGATACATGATCGAGACAACGTATTGGGGGAAAAGAAATGATCACATTGGTCCATTTTCAGACATGTTTGAGTGAGTTTGCAGAGAAATTCGATAAGCTCGCAAGCAGGTATAATCACACAATTCAGCATAGTTCAGAGCTGGAAGCTGTAATCAATGACTACTCCCGCTTTGTGACGGATCCGGAGAATAAGGCAGCCTGGGAACAGTTAGAGCAGTCGGAGCTGGAAGAATTAGATTCACTTGTATGGGAATTGAGAAAAAAATCAGCCCTGTGTGTGGCGATCATGGAGAAATATCGTGCATTGAAGTTAGAGAACGGGGATGTGCAGATTGCCGATTATTTCAAAAATATAGAAGAGTGTATCGATAAAGAATTCGGCAGTTTCCATGTTACCTCTGAATCCAACGTATTGCTGGTAGGCTCCGGTTCATTCCCCATGACACCATTACTCATTGCCAAGCGAACAGGTGCACAGGTTGTCGGGATCGATATTGATGAAGAGTCCATTACACTCGGGCGAAAAGTGGTGGAGACACTGGGCACGGGTTTGAAGATTCGTTTGGAGTCAACATTGCTGGAGGATCTGGATTATACCAGGGAAGCAACCCATATCATTTTTAGCTCTACGGTGGCCCCTAAATATGAGCTGCTTGATCAACTGCATGCCCTGACGAATGCGCAGGTGGTTGTAGCCATGAGATACGGTGATCAGTTGAAGTCCTTGTTCAATTATCCCATGAGAGAGACGGACAGCAGCAAGTGGAAGCTGGTGGATACGATCCTGCGCCCGGATGATGTGTTCGATATTGCGTTGTATCAAAAAGCATAGCCATCCAAGTCAATCCCGATGGAGTCCAAGTTGAACATTAATTAAGGAGGCTTATATGAGTAATCTTCAGCGAATTCTGATACTCGGAACCGGACCTGCATCCATTCAGCTTGCGGTAACGCTCAAAGATCATCTCAACTGCTGTATAGGCATTGCGGGGAGACAATCGGTTCGTTCAGCATCGATATTTGCAGCCCTTGAAGAGAGCAATCAACGTATTCAGGTCAGCATTCAAAATGAGAAGCATCAATCGCTCGCAGGTGAGTGTTACGTTGATCATGTGTTCAAGGGATATGACACCATTGAGGGGGAATGGGACACACTCATTTTGGCTGTAACAACGGATGCTTATATCGATGTATTGGAACAAATGAAAAATGAATTCATCAAACAACTGAAATGTATCATTTTGGTTTCTCCAACGTTCGGGTCGAATCGACTCGTGACCCATTACATGAGAGAGCGGAATGCAGTGCCGGAAGTGATCAGTTTCTCTACCTATCTTGGAGATACCCGTTGGATGCACGAACATCCGTCGAATCATGTGATTACTACAGGGGTTAAGAAAAAGGTCTATATCGGTTCCACTCGTTACCCATCTGAACAGGTTAGTAGGCTATGCCAAGGCTATGAGCGTTTGGGTGTTGCGCTGGAAGTGATGCGATCCCCACTGGAGGCGGAAACGAGAAATATCTCGTTGTACGTGCATCCACCCTTGTTCATGAATGACTTCTCATTAGAAGCCATCTTTGGAGCTTCGGATATTCAGAAGTACGTATACAAGATGTATCCTGAAGGTCCGATTACACAAGTTTTGATACGGGAAATGCGGGCACAGTGGCAGGAGATTATGAATATTACGGACCGACTTGATATTCAGGGAGTCAACCTGCTTCAGTTCATGACGGATGACAACTATCCGATTCGATTAGAGAGTATATCACGCCAGGATATCGAGAATTTCAATCAGCTGCAGGTCATTCATCAAGAGTATTTATTATACATACGGTACACCTCCTTATTGATTGATCCATTCTCGGAACCCGACTCGGAAGGGAAATATTTCGACTTTTCAGCAGTCCCATTCCGTAAAACATTCATGAACCGCGAAGGGGAGCTGGATATTCCCCGTATGCCCAAGGAAGATTACTACCGCATCAAAATCATTCAGGGCATAGCCAGACATCTCGATGTGAGCTGTCCAACCATTGATCAATTTATCGCCAGGTATGAGGCGAAGATTAAGGAAGTGGCTGATGCAAACCCGGATCAGCGCTTGTCCGACGCCTTTGTGATCCAATCCTTTGACGAGGATATCCGCATGATCTGCACCGGACTTTGAGTAATAGGGTCTAGTTACATTTAAATAATGCAAATTAAATTTTGTTTTACACAGTAACGGAGGGGGCAGAAAGAACCTGAAGAAGCGAAGCGTGCGCATTTATCACCGGATTTTCTCTTTGGAAAAGAGATCAAAAAAATCTGGGGGTAACAGCGATCGGAAGGTTGTTCTGACCACGTAGTGGTCTTGTGTAAAGTCTGAATTTAATTTGCTCATCAGGAGGAAATGTTGTGAAAAAGGGTCTTACTTTTACATCCATACTATTGCTGGTGTCTGCCATTGCGCTGCTCGCCGGATGCGGACAGAGCCCAAAAGAGAAAGAGAGCGCACAAACGGAGCCTGCCAATAGCCAGGTACAAACGGAACTTATCTATGCTTCTGCCAAAGATATTAATGATATGAACCCCCATCTGTATACTGGCTCCATGCCTGCACAAGGGATGGTATACGAGTCTCTGGTGGAAAACACGCCTGACGGGATCAAGCCATTGCTGGCTGAATCATGGGATATCTCCGAGGATGGCAAGACGTATACTTTTCATCTGCGACAAGATGTGAAATTCCATGATGGAGAGCCGTTCAACGCAGAGGCGGTTAAACAAAATATCGATGCAGTACAGGCGAATGCCGAAAAACATGCTTGGATCAAGATTTCTACCAAAATCATGAGTGTAAAAGTTATCGATGAGCATACGGTGGAGCTGACGCTGTCGGAAGCCTATTATCCGGCACTGGTGGAATTGTCCATGACAAGACCTTACGTCTTCATATCACCCAAGGATTTCAAGGATGGCGGAACCAAAGACGGAGTAAGTGGTTTCCACGGCACAGGACCTTACAAGCTTACTGCTCATAAAGTCGAAGAGAATGCCACGTTTGAAGCTAATGAAGACTATTGGGGTGGTGCACCTGCAATCAAGAAGATCACATCCAAGGTTCTTCCGGCTGGAGAAACGACATTCTTGGCATTGCAAAAAGGAGAAATCAACTTCGTGTTCACCGATGACCGGGGAGCAGATAGTATCGATGTCGAAGCCATGGACCAATTGGCTGAATCTGGTGGTTATCAAGTGGTCCGAAGTGAAGCGATGAATACGAATATGATCGTAGCCAATAGCAGTCGCCAGAATAGTCCGGTTCAGGAAACGGCAGTGCGGGAAGCGCTATGGGTGGGCATTGATCGGGAAACGATCAGTAAAGATATTTTCAACGGAATACAGACTGTAGCGGACACGCTATTTTCAGCCAATGTCAATTACGCCAAGGTGGACCTGAAGAAACGGGAGTATGATCCGGAATTGGCTAAAAATCTTCTGGACCAAGCTGGCTGGACATTGGCAGATGGTGAAGGGGTGAGAACGAAGAACGGTCAGCCTTTAGCCATGAAATTATACTATGACAGCAACTCGTCTTCACAGAAAATACAGGCCGAATTGATCCAGTATTCCATGAAAGAATTGGGAATTCAGCTTGAAATCTTGGGCGAAGAGTCCACTTCCATTGCGAATCGGAGAGCCACCGGGGAATATGACCTGCTCTTTAATCAAACCTGGGGACTGGCCTATGATCCACAGAGTACCATTGCCGCATTTACATCAGGTTCGGCATACAAACATACGACAAGCGGAATTGCGCAAGCAGATGAACTATATCAGAAAATTGATGCGGTTATGGTCTCCACGGATGAGGCTTCACGCCAATCCCTGTATGCCGACATTATGAAGATCGTCCATGATGAAGCAGTCTTCATCCCGATTACCAACGGACGTGTCACCGTAGTCGCTCCTGGGAACCTCGATGGAATCTCATTCAAACAGACCCAATATGAACTGCCATTTGAACAAATGAATTTTAAATAGAGCGGAGATGGATATGGGAAGTTATATCGTCAAAAGGATTCTGTTAACCATCCCTTTACTGATTATCATTTCATTTATAACGTTCGTTCTGATTAATCTATCTCCCTTGGACCCGGCGGTTGTTGTGTTACAGGCACAGGAAGTTCCGCAGATCACAGAGGAATTAATTGCCCAGACCAACAAGGCATTGGGGTTCGATCAGCCGTTCATGATCCAGTATGTGAACTGGATCATGGCTGTTGTGCAGTTGGACTTTGGCAACTCTTATGTATCTGGTGAACCCGTATGGTCATTGATGGGGCCGGCTTTTATGAACACATTGAAGTTAACGCTTGTCTCATCGGTATTCATTATTGCGCTGTCCATTCTGTTGGGTGTGATCTGTGCCATGAGAGAAGGCAAGCTGCTGGATCGATCGGTCAGAGGTGTATCATTTTTCCTTACCGCCATGCCATCCTACTGGCTTGCAGCCATGATGATCTGGTATTTTTCCGTCAAGCTGGACCTGTTACCTACCAGTGGCATGGACTCGTATCGAAGCTACATTCTACCGGTGATCGTAATCACGGTGAGTTATACGGGCATTTACTTCCGAACGGTTCGAAGTTCCATGCTGAGCAATATGAATGAGGACTATGTGTTATATGCAAGGGCAAGCGGTCTAAGTGAGAAGAAAGTTACCCTGCATATTCTAAGAAATTCATTACAGGTGGCTGTGTCCATCTTTTGCATGGCGATCCCGATTGTACTGGGCAGTACGGTAGTCATCGAAAATGTATTTGCCTGGCCGGGACTCGGTAGGCTCAGTGTAAAATCCATTTTAAGCAGGGATTTTCCGATTATTCAGGCGTATGTTCTGATGTTGGCTGTAACCTTTGTCTTATTTAACACGTTATCCGATATCATTAATGCGGCGATGAATCCTCGTTTGAGAAAGGAATTCTGATGCGAATATTGAAAAATCTGAGCAAAGACAAGCTGGCCATGACCTCTTTGATGGTAATTATCGTCATGATTATAGCGGGCATTTTCGCCCCTCTTATTGCGCCGCATGATCCTGGACAAGTGAATATGAAGCTTCGTTATGCCTCCTCATCCTGGGATTATCTATTAGGCAATGATCATCTGGGCAGATGTGTATTATCCCGGCTTATCTATGGTATCCGTCCAAGTGTGTTATGGGTTCTGGTTGCGTTAAGTCTGTCTGTTCTGATCGGGGCCATTGTTGGATTCATCGCAGGGTACTTCAAGGGGAAAGTGGATGCGTGGATCATGAGAGTCTGTGACATTATGCTGTCTTTCCCCGGATACGTGATGACACTGGCGGTGGTCGGCATTCTGGGTGCAGGACTGGAGAATATTTTGATTGCCTTTGTGTGGATGAAATGGGCCTGGTTTGCCCGCGTTATTCGAACATCTGTGATGCAATTCTCCGATATGGATTATGTAAAATTCGCCAAAGCCTCCGGCACACCCAATCTGAGAATTATAACCAAACATATTGTTCCAGTTACCTTTGCCGATATTGCTGTCATTGCCAGTGGTTCCATGTGTTCGATGATGTTGCAGATCTCCGGCCTTTCCTTTCTGGGGCTTGGAATCCAGGCTCCGCATGCGGAGTGGGGGATGATGCTCAATGAGGCGAGGGAAGTTATGTTCTCCAGACCTGAATTGATGTTGGCACCAGGCCTGGCCATTGTGGTGGTGGTGTCTGCTTTTAATTTTTTATCGGATGCCCTTCAAGTGGCTCTGGACCCCAAATTGATGACCTCTCAAGGTAAGTCTGACAAGTCTTACGAAAGTGAGGTGAGAAAGACTACTTATGAATATAGTCGAGGTTGAACATTTGAAAGTATGGGATACCAATACAGGTAAAGTGATCATTCATAACAGTTCATTTGAAGTCAAAAAGGGAAGCTGTATGGCCATCGTGGGGGAAAGTGGTAGTGGGAAGTCCGTTACGTGCAGGGCTATCATGCGACTGAACAAGCCATGGATTCGCCAATCGGGCACAATGTTATTCCAGGGCGAAGACCTGAACCAGCTTTCGGAACCGGAGATGCGGCGTAAGCGGGGCAAGCATCTATGTATGATTTTGCAAAATGGCATGAGTGCATTTGATCCTTCCTGTGTCATTGGTGTCCATATTGGGGAGACGCTTCAGCAGCATTTTGGCTGGAACACCCGCGAGATTGAACGGAAAATCATCAATGCTATGGAAAGTGTCATGCTCAGACATCCGCGCGAGATTCTGAATCAATATCCACATCAGCTGTCCGGTGGGATGCTGCAACGAATCATGATTGCACTGGCATTGGTGCTTGAGCCCGATCTGATTATTGCGGATGAGCCGACAACAGCGCTGGATACGATCTCCCAATATGAAGTGGTGGAGCAATTGATTCAATTACGCGAACGCATGGGCTGTTCCATGATGTTCATCTCCCATGATCTCGGCGTCGTTCAGAAGATTGCAGATGACGTGATGGTCATGAAAGACGGCAAGATCGTCGAGCGTGGTAGCATGCATTCTGTTTTGACAGAGCCGGAGCATGCCTATACGAAGTATCTGGTCTCTACCCGATTGGAGCTGAGCAATCATTTTAAGGCGTTGATGCAGGAGGACTTATAGATGCTAAAGGTGGAAGGTATTGAAAAATCATATAACCAAGGCGGACTGTTCTCCAAGCACAGACAACAGGTGTTGAATCAGGTTACCTTTGAATGCCGGCCTGGCGAATGTCTGGGAATCATCGGCGAAAGCGGAAGCGGCAAATCGACGTTGGGCCGTCTGATCCTCGGCATTGAACGGCCGGATCGTGGAACGATCTCGCTGGATGGTAAAGACGTACAGGATCGACGTGTACGGATGGGTAACCTCAGCGCCGTTTTTCAAAATTATACGTCATCCATCAATCCGTTTCTTAATGTGGAAGCTGCCATTATGGAACCTATGCAAGCGCAGCAAAAGCTGCGAAAGGAGGGCAACTTAGAGAAAGTGGATCTGTTGCTGAACCAAGTTGGACTGGATCCTTCTTATAGATCCAAATATCCGCATGAACTATCCGGCGGGGAGGCTCAGAGAGTGTGCATAGCCAGGGCCATCTCCACCGCTCCCAAATGCATCGTGTTCGATGAAGCGATCAGCTCACTGGACGTGTCTGTTCAGATTCAGGTACTGCAATTGTTGAAAGAGCTTAAGGAAATCTACAAGCTGAGCTATGTCTTTATCACGCATGATATACAGGCGGCAGCTTATATCTGTGACAGGGTTATCATTTTCAGAGAGGGTCAGATTGAAGAGATCGTTCCTATTGAGCAGCTAAAGGATGTTCAGTCAGACTATGCGAAGAAATTATTGAAGCATTTAATTACATTTTAGGGGGAACACCCATTGTGAGTGGAGCGATGTCTTGGTCTTTCCTGCGCTTGTACATACTGGTTCTTCTATATTTCAGTGCCAATGCCATTCTTAACGTGATCATCCCATTGCAGGGGGAGTCTTTGGGCGCGAGCGGTACAACGATTGGACTGATCATGGGCGCTTATATGTTCACAACCATGTTTTTCAGACCCTGGGCAGGTCGGATTATTCAAAAGCACGGTCCGATCAAAATATTGCGTTTGATTCTGATCATCAATGGATTTGCGCTGATTTTATATACCTTTACGGGACTCGGAGGTTATTTGGTTGCTCGTATTTTACAAGGTGTATCGACAGCGTTCTTCTCCATGGCCTTGCAGATTGGTATTATTGATGCACTTCCGGAGAAAGATCGGTCACAGGGAATTTCGTATTATTCGCTGTTCAGTTATATACCGGGGATCGTGGGGCCTGTTATCGCGTTAGGAATCTGGCAGACGGGTGGTATGGATTATTTTACAGTGGTTCTGATCGGTATTGCCGTCTGTACGGGCGTCTTCGGATATACCGCCAAAATGGAACCAAGCAAGGAGCAATCTGCTGAGAATCTTTCGGAGCAGAACGTGAGTATGTGGGAATCCTTTGCTCAGTTGGTGAAAAATCCGTTTCTGTTTCGATGCAGTGTATTGATGCTTGCGGCTTCCGTTGTATTTGGTGCAATTACAACCTTTATTCCGCTGTATGCGAGCCAAGTACCAAATGGGAATGCGGGTGTGTATCTGATGCTTCAGGCCGGGACGGTTGTGCTGGCTCGAATCATGCTCCGGAAAAGGATTCCTTCTGATGGGAGATGGCATTCTCCTTTTATCATGGGTACCCTGTTTCTTTTGGCCGTTGCTGCCCAATGTGTGAGTTTTTCGGTGACAGGAGGCGTAGTCTTTTTCTATTTCGGGGCTATATTCATGGGCATTGCTCAAGCCATTCTGTATCCGACGCTCACGACCTATTTGTCTTTTGTGTTGCCTAAGCTGAACCGGAACGTCCTGATCGGGTTATTTATCGCGATGGCTGATCTGGGTATTTCTCTGGGTGGTGTGATTATGGGACCCGTCGCTGACTTCTCTTCCTATTCATTTATGTACATGATCTGTGCTATCCTAGGAGCGGTAATGATCGTTTTTGCCTATGAACGGCGAAGACCCGTGACAGGTACATCTGTGAGTTGACTGCCAGGAGAGAAAGTGGTGACGAACGTTTGAAGGCTTCAATGACAGCAACATCCAATGGAAAATTAAATCCGGTATCCTTTTCGTTTATCCGGTTTTATATGCTGGCCTTTTTATTTTTTGCGGCAAATTCAGCTTTGACGATTATTCTGCCTCTGAGAAGCGAAGCCGCTGGATTGAATCAGGCTGAGATTGGTCTGATGATGGGGGCATATATGTTCACCTGTATGCTCTTGAGACCTTTTGCAGCGCAGCTGCTGGGTAAGCATGGGCCGCTTCGAGTGATGCAATGGCTATTGCTTTTGCATGCGGGAACGCTGCTGCTGTTTGTTGTTTTTGGTGTGGAGACGTATCTGTGGTTGCGGGCCCTGCAAGGGGGAGCTACGGCCTTTTTCTCCATGACGATGCAGGCAGGCATTGTGGAAAAGCTGGAGGACAAAGACCGGGCACAGGGGCTGTCCATGTACACCTTGTTTACGATGGTTCCTTCTCTGGTCATTCCGATCCTCGCCATACAAATCTGGGAAAATGCCAGTGATCTGGCGTTTACGCTGCTGATGATCGGACTGGCGGCGCTGCCACTTCTGATTGGATATAATGTGGATTTGCCGCGGAGTACCGTACAGAACAAATCGTACACCTTGGGCGATATGTTTCGTTCATTCGGCGGCATCTGGCGCAGTACGCCACTGCTGATTAGCAGTGTGGTGATGTTGTTTGCGTCCTGCGTCTTTGGGGCGACAGCGACCTTTCTTCCCCTGTATATGGTATCCACCGGAATGGCGAGTGCAGGGGTATTTCTGACGATACAGGGATTGGTTGTGATCCTGTGCAGGTTTATTTTGCGCAAAAAAATTCCGTCCGACGGTAGCTGGAATACCTGGCTGATGGCAGGGTTAATGCTGTGTGCAGCACTGGGTACCCAATTACTCAGCTTAATGGAGATCATCGGGCCATTGGTGTATCTCTCCGCGGTGTTCAGCGGTTTTGCCCTGGCACTGTTGTACCCGACATTAACCACATATCTGTCTTTTGTGCTGCCTGCGGAATCCAGATATGTACTCATGGGGATCTTCATGTCCTCGTATGACCTTGGATTCTCCCTGGGAGGACTTGCGATGGGATTCATTGTACAGGTGAGTTCATATTCGACCATGTTTATGATCTGCACGTTGCTCTCTATTGCAGCGATGATTCTGGTGTTGGTGTTCAGGCAACGGATGGAAGCGGGGAATAAGGCTGCATCTGTGGTGGCAAGCTGAACCGTATGGTAGTGGAATGATCCTGGGCAGTGATAGACAGCTGGATGTTACTGCGAGGTATCGGTATTGAGGTACGAATGGAACGCCGATATGGAATAGTAAGGTAAAGGCTCATGAACTGAATTTTCCGGCACGTATCATCAGGATACAAAGCGGCAGGAGACAGATCATGGGTCTTTTTTATATCTTAGAATTTATAAGTTTTCAGCGGAGCTGAACAATTCGATTATCGCAAGAAAAACTTCAACTAAACGCGGTCTGCCTTCTGTGAAAGTACGTCGATAGATGTTTTTCTTATCCATTTTTCTGGACTATTTCGTAAAAATAGTTTGACAACGACCGTCCAACAGGATTATAGTCATTGTTGTTAATCGTAATAATTACTATTAAATTCTGAATTACACAGACTGCACATATAAGGAGTAGAGATCTATGACACAAAAGCAAGTTCCGGTAACCGTACTGAGTGGTTACCTCGGTTCAGGGAAAACGACGGTTTTGAATCATGTGTTGAACAACAGACAAGGGCTCAAAGTTGCGGTGATTGTCAACGACATGAGTGAGGTGAACATTGATGCTGCGCTGGTCAAGGGGGAGGCAACCTTGTCTCGAACCGAAGAGAAGTTGGTGGAGTTGTCGAACGGTTGTATCTGCTGCACCTTGCGGGATGATCTGATGCAAGAGATTGAGAAGCTGGTGAACGAAGGCAAGTATGACTATATTTTGATCGAATCCACCGGAATCAGTGAACCTGTTCCAGTTGCACAGACCTTTACATACGCCGATGAGGAGTCGGGTATTGATCTGACTCGCCTGGCCCGATTGGATTGTCTGGTAACGGTGGTGGATGCCAATCGATTCTGGCATGATTTTGGATCAGGACAGAGTCTTCTGGATCGTAATCAGGCGACTGGATATGAGGACACCCGTGACGTCGTAGACTTGTTGATCGATCAGATCGAAACCTGTGATGTACTGCTGCTGAACAAATGTGATCTGGTCGATGACACCGAGCTGAACAAGCTCGAAGGCATCATCCGCAAGCTACAGCCTAACGCCAAGATCATTCGGACCGAGAATGGACAGGTGAATCCGTCTGAGATTCTGAATACAGGCCGCTTTGATTTTGAGAAGGTGAGCATGTCCGCTGGATGGATTCAGGAACTGGAGAAGGAGACGCACACACCGGAAACCGAGGAATATGGCATTGGTTCCTTCGTATATCGCCGCAGAAAGCCATTCCATCCTTCCCGTCTGGCTGAGTTCATGAGTTACTGGCCGGAAGAAGTGGTACGTGCCAAAGGCTTAGTATGGCTCGCGGCTGAAGGGGATGTTGCTGCAAGCCTCAGTCAGGCAGGGCCATCCATTCAGTTCGGTCCTGCGGGGCATTGGGTCGCGGCGTTGCCGGAAGCGGACAAAGAAGAGATTTTACGTAACGAACCGGATGTTCTGGAGAAATGGGATGTCCAGTGGGGAGATCGTCAGACGGAGCTTGTCATGATCGGGATCGAAATGGAGCGTGAGAGCATTGAAGACGAGTTGGACCAGTGCCTGCTCAGTGATGAAGAAATGCTAGCTGATTGGGGTCATTTCGACAATCCGCTGCCATGGCCTGTGGAAGCCGTTTAACTCGGAAGTTGATGTTCTAAACATAAATTCAATGGATAAAGGAGCTGTCATTCATGGCTAAAAAATCTAAAGTGGTACGTGAGAAGCAACGTCAGGCGATCGTGGCAAAATATGCGGACCTGCGCCGGGAGTTGAAGGAAAAAGGGGATTATGAAGCATTGCAGAAATTGCCGCGTAATGCATCTCCGACTCGTTTGAAGAACCGTTGTGAAGTGACAGGTCGCCCGCGGGGCTATCTACGCAAGTTCAAGGTATCTCGAATTAAGTTCAGAGAACTGGCTCATCAAGGTCAGATTCCTGGCGTAACGAAATCCAGTTGGTAAAATGATCAAAGGGTGTATTTGGCTGAAAGGATGTGCATCTTCATGCTGGACTCGTTTACGTTACGAAGAATTCAGTCGGTGATGAACGGTTATATTCACGAGAAGGTTCCTGCGCCACTGCGTACGATGGTGAAGTTGACATATGAGATGAATGACAATGAACTGATCCTGACCGAAGAAAGACCTGCCGAGGAACGGTATCAATGGGATAAGATGCACATTGCCCGATTTTACTGGGAAGAAAATCAGTGGAAAGTGTATGCCAGAGATGAACAGAGCAGCTGGAATCCGGTAGATGTCATTACGCCTTGTTCCGATTTTGAGAATGTGCTCGAGCAAGTTGAACGGGATGAGGCCGGGCTGTTCTGGCGTACGTGAGCGAGTCCAAAGATAGCCATTCCATGACTATCTTTGGGCTTTTTTTTATGTTCAAGCAGAATTGAAGCAAGGAGGGGCAGATTTTACGTTATCTTTTCTTAATGGGTAAAAGAATAAATAAAATCTGTTTTACAATAAAAATTTATTGTAAAACGATAAATATTATGATAAATTCATATCACTTAAAACAAGTGAGGTGCTTTTTGTGAAGCGAGGTACAACCATCTTTTTAAAATTGGCTGTGTTTCTTATTGGTGCTCCCATTCTTGCCTTATGTATATTCGGCATACCCTGGTTAGCGAACAATCCGGTGAATCCGAATTATGCAGGTGCACTATACCCCATAGTGATCATGATGTATGTATCAGTTATTCCGTTTATCGTTGCACTGTACCAGGCATTCCGTCTGCTGAGCTATATCGACAAGAATGAAGCGTTCTCCCTAATGTCGGTGAAATCCTTAAAAACAATAAAATATTGTGCTATTGTAATCAGTGGTATTTATGTTGTGATGTTGCCATTTGTGTATGTTGTAGCAGAGAAAGATGATGCCCCAGGCCTCATTCTTATGGGAATGGTTCCTATTTTTGCTTCATTGGTCATTGCAGTGTTTTCCGCTGTGCTCCAAAGATTGTTGCAGGAAGCGATTGATATCAAATCAGAAAATGACCTAGTGGTCTGAGGTGAATATATGGCCATTATAATCAATATTGATGTGATGTTGGCAAAGCGGAAAATGACGGTTACCGAGCTTGCAGAGAGAGTTGAGATCACGATCGCCAATATTTCCATATTAAAAACAGGAAAAGCAAAAGCGATCCGTTTATCCACTCTCGATGCCATCTGTAAAGCACTGGATTGTCAGCCTGGAGATATATTGGAATATAAGGCTGACGAGGACGAAGATACAAATGAGCATATATGAAAAATGAGCGAAGAAGACTCTGCATGTTGTATGCAGAGTCTTCTTTTACGTCAGCTTGATAAGAAATACGTGCCGTGCCTATAACGAATGATTGTGCATCATACGGAATTGCATAGGTGTTACGTTTTCCTGGGTTTTAAAACAGCGGATGAAGTAGCTTGACTGTGAAAATCCCGTTTCCAGCGTAATTTGTTTAATGGAAAGGTTGGTTGTTGCGAGCAGCTGTTTCGCATGTAATAACCTGGATTCCATCAGGAATTCAGGGAAGGAGATTCCGAACGTTTGACTGAACTTGCGGCTAAAGTAGGGTGTACTGTATCCGGCTATTCCGGCAGCATGATCAAGTGTGATGTGCTCGTTACTATGGGATCGAATATAATTCGCTGCTTCACGAATTCGCTCTGAAGTGTGATTGAGCGAAACATTAATCTGGCTCGCAGCGGATTGCAATCGGGTCAGAAGTTCATAGAGTGTTGCTGCCATGCTGTGCTCGTCCTCCACTTGATAGCCTCTGCCTAGCTCCAGCAATCGATCCATGAGCGCGGTAACCACCGGGAAGTTGGAACATTGAAATAGCCACGGCTCGTCAACGCCTTTTCCATTTAACAGCTCTTCGAGACGAACGCCGTAAAAGTGAATCCAACGAATATTCCAAGGCTCATCCGAATCTGAATAGTAGGTTTGTCTAAGACCGGGACCATAGAGGAATCCCTGTCCACGCGTTAGCTCATAACAAGTGGTTCCAGTGTCCAGGAATCCTTTACCGTCAAGTACAAGGTGCAGGTTATAGCAATGATCCAAGTTGATATCTTTCGTTCGATATTCCCGATTCACATGATGCTTCGGAAAGTCACTGTACCCTCCAATAAAATCGGGAAAGCATACATGTCTGGGGAAAACTGGCTTGGGAAGAAAGAGGTGTTCTTTCACGTGCATCCTCCATTTGAACGCAATATTTTTATGTAGTGAACTGAAATAGATTCAGCCCACTGTTATTTGAATCTCAGACAATGACAATATTTTATTATAAGTCGCATAATCTTGTCATTTATTATCTGTGAAGGTTCCAATAGAATGGAGGCAATATGGCAGGTTAAGGGGGCAATTGAAGGTGGCAAAATCAATCCAAATGGATGAGTTGAAACTGGGGGTCTGTTATTACCCGGAGCATTGGTCGGAACAGTTGTGGGAGGACGATTTCCGTAGAATGAAAGAGATGAATATCACAGTTATTCGGATGGCTGAATTCGCATGGTCCATCTTTGAACCGGAAGAAGACCAATTTGATTTTAGTTTTTTCCAGAAGGCACTGGATCTGGCGCATCAATATGGTTTGAGTGTTATTTTGGGAACACCTACTGCAACTCCACCAGCATGGTTAACATCCAAATATCCCGAAGTATTGAATGCGAATAAGGACGGGGTACTGTATCAACACGGTATGCGACGCCATACCAATTACAGCAGTCCAATCTACAGAAAGCAATGTGAAAAGATCGTACGCAATATGGTGATTGCCTATAAAGATCATCCGGCTGTCATTGGCTGGCAGATCGATAACGAATTCAATTGTCATATGGATGTTTTCTACGCTGAGGCAGATCATATCGCCTTCCGTGAATGGCTTAAGAATCGTTATGAATCGTTGGAGAATCTGAACCAGGCATGGGGAACCGTATTTTGGAGTCAGACCTATACCGACTGGGAGCAGGTTCACCTTACCCGAAATATGGTTAGTCCATCGCCCAATCCTCACCTGGCATTGGATGAAAAGAGATTCATATCAGCCAATACGATTTCATTTGCCAAGCTTCAGGTGGACGTCATTCGGGAACTGGACCCGGAACATTGGATCACGACGAATGGTACGTTCGGACACTTGGATAATCATGAAATGACAGAAGACCTGTTGGATTTCTTCTCTTATGATTCGTATCCGCAGTTTGCCACGATCTTTCCAGGGACAGACGACAATTCATTGCAAGATCGGGCATGGAGCATGAAGTTATCCAATGTACGCAATATGTCACCGAACTTCTGCGTCATGGAACAACAGTCTGGGCCAGGAGGCTGGGTCGACAGTATAGGCATGGGTACGCCAAGACCGGGACAGATCCGATTATGGTCGTATCAATCTGTTCTTCATGGTACGGATCTGCTTGTATACTTCCGCTGGCGGACAGCAACGTTCGGAACCGAGATGTATTGGCACGGGATTAATGACTACCATAATCAACCTAACAGAAGAGTACGCGAGGTTGCACAAGTGGGTGAAGAGTTTGCCAGAATAGGGCGCGTTATTGCGGGGACTACATATCAAGCTGATGTTGCGATCCTACAGGATTACGATAACATCTGGGATGGAGAGTTGGACGAGTGGCACGGCCCGCTTCAGCAACAGAGTGTACGCTCCTGGTATAAGCAGCTCCAGTATCGTCATATTCCGACGGACATGGTTACACTGCAACCAACGACAACACTGGAAGAGTTATCCGATTATAAGGTGATCATCTATGCTCACCCGGCCATCATGACAGACGAGACAGCAGAACTTTTGCAAGCCTATGTCAGTCAAGGAGGGACTCTGTTTTTCGGTGCTCGCACCGGTTATAAGGATCTCAAGGGGCATTGTTATATGAGACCGTTCCCAGGGGCTGTCGCTGAGTTGTGTGGTGTAACCGTAGAGGACTTTACATTAATCAAAGGAACCGTTCCCGCAGCCGAGCTGCAATGGAATGGGGCGAGTGAGCGACTTCAGGAGGGAACGTCAACGGCCGGATTTAACGAAGTTCTTCATGTGGAGTATCCTGACGTGCAGGTCATGGCTGAGTATGCATCCGAGTACTATGCAGGTAATCCTGCTTTGACCAAACGTGCGGTAGATCAGGGGCAGGTATGGTATTATGGGGCGGCTTACAATGAACCGGTCGTAGATGCTCTCCTGGATGAAATAGGGCTATCTTCGCCAGTGGATGACCTGATAGAGGTACCATCCGAAGTTGAACTTGGTATCCGTTCTGGTGAGGATAAAGCTTATGTATTTTTACTCAACTACTCGGATCAACAAGTGCCCATTAAGCTTAAGAAGCAAGCAAAAGAGTTACTATCGGGTACAACAGTTCAGGATGAAATCAACATGTCCGCGTATGGTGTATTCATCCTGGAGATCGATTTACCGCAATGAGGAGCCTATTATTCAATATAATGAGTTATATATATAAAGAAACACCAAAAACGCCTTGCAGCCATTTGCAAGGCGTTTTGTATATGCATCATGTGTAACATCCGTTTAGCATCGGCTGTAATGGGATGTTTTTCGTAAACCTATGCTTCGTACAAAATCTCACCTGTTCGGGATACATCATATCCCTCGAATGACTGCAGTTCCTGCCTGAACTCCGGCGATTGGAGAATCCGCAGTACCGATTCGGTCCACGCTTCATTGCCTTGCTTCCTCAGCATGACCAGATCATAGCGTTCCTGAATCAGAGGGATAAAATCAACCTGTCCCACAAGTTTCGCAGCCTTCTCAATGCCGACTCCGACATCGGCTTCACCCGAACTGACTTTGGCAGCCACGCCCATGTGACTGGTTTCTTCCGCTTCATATCCGATAAGACTTGCAGCAGGAATTCCGTGCAGCCGAAGTTGTTCATCCAGCAATACTCTCGCGCCAGAACCTTTCTCCCGGTTAGCCAATCGCAGCTCAGGCTTGTTGAGATCGTTCCAATTCTGCAAATGAAGCGGGTTGCCACGCCCAACATACAATCCTGCAGGTCGGGACAGCAAATTCACCACAACATAAGACCGCCCTGTCAAAATTTTGCGAATGTACGGCAGATTATATTCACCGGTATCGCCATCAAGCAGATGGGTACTGACCAAGTCGGACTCGCCGCGATACATCGAGATAAGCCCATCCAGACTACCCATAAAAGAGCGAAGCGGACGAATGTCCCGTGTGTGTTTCTCCATATGTCGCATTAGGATATCCAGACTGACATCCTGACCTGTTATGACCAGATGCCGTGGCGTACCTGTCATTACATGGCCAGACATTGCTGGCGAAGATCCGGTGGGGGTTGCTGATTGTAGGGAAGTCCCTTGGGAATCACCATACCCAGTCTGAGTCCCCGATGCGGGGGCCTGATCCGAAGTCGGGATGCGCTGACCTGGGGATTGGAGTTGCTTGGAGCGACGTTTATATGCCTCCAGATCGGCTCTATCAATTCGCATTTGTTTACCCACACGGTAGGCGACGAGGTCTCCCTTTTTGATCAGGTCATAGACCGTCAGTTTCGATATTTTGAGCAGCTTGGATATTTCTTCCGTTGTGTAGGATTGCTCCTCCGTCATAAGTGAAGATCCTCCTTCAAAGGTATAGAGCAATTATGGTTTTGTTATGAATGTTTCTTGTACTATATCATTAATTGAGGGATGCCATAAACCTGAGAACAGGGAAGAAACGCATAAGAGAGGTAACAAAAATCAAATGTGATTGAACTCACCTTCCCATTTTATTCGTCTTGTGTATAATTAGTTATAATCAATTATATCTAGTTATAACCAAACATAACATTGGGGGATAAATGTATGAGAAATAGAATCGGATATGTTTTGGGAAGTGTGTCACTGGGACTGGCTCTTGTATTGGCTGGTTGTGGCGCAAGCACGGGGACTACGGATACGTCCACAGGTGCAGAACAGACGACTTCAAAGCCAGCGGCATCTGGTGAAAGCTCATCAGCAGGAAATACTGATCCACAGGAAACGGTAGATCTGACGATCTCTGCGGCTGCCAGTCTGACGGATGCCATGAAGGAAATAGAAACGAACTTTGAAACAGCGAATCCCAATATAGAACTGAATTTTAACTTTGGCGCATCAGGTGCCTTGCAACAGCAGATTGAACAGGGGGCACCGGCTGATATCTTCGTGTCGGCGGCAACGAAGAATATGAGTGCGCTGGTGGATGAGAACCTGATTGCATCGGGCGATCAGAAGAATTTGCTACAGAATTCACTGGTGGCAATAGTGCCAGCAGATGGAGCCCATACAGTAACCAGCGAAGCTGATCTCACCAGCGATTCCATCAAGACAGTAGCGATTGGAATTCCGGAAAGTGTGCCTGCGGGAACCTATGCCAAGGAAGCTCTGACGAATGCCAAGCTGTGGGATGAACTGAAAAGCAAGCTTGTGCAGGGGAAAGACGTTAGGCAAGTTCTTCAATATGTAGAGACAGGCAATGCAGATGCAGGATTTGTATACAAAACAGATGCTCTTACTTCGGATCAGGTGAACATTGCGTTTGAGGTAGACAAGAATAACTACACACCCGCCAATTATCCGGTAGGTATTATTGAAGGAACGAAACACCGTACGGAAGCCGATCAATTCTATGCGTATTTGCAAACCCCTGAAGTACTTGAAATCTTCGCAAAATACGGATTCTCCATTCCGGAATGAATGTGAACGCAATAGACTGGTCCGTATTCTGGTCACCGGTGCGGTTGTCACTTCAGGTTGCGCTGTTATCCAGTGTGGTGGCTGCCATACTTGGCATCGCTATAGCCTGGAAGATGTCACGCAGTTCATTTCGGGGGAAGATTTTGCTGGAAACAGCATTTATGCTGCCACTGGTTCTTCCTCCGACGGTAGTCGGATTTCTGTTGCTTGTCATACTGGGACGTAAAAGTCTGTTAGGACAATGGATTGAAGCGATATTCTCTGCACCCGTTATTTTCTCCTGGTGGGCTGCAGTGATTGCTTCGGTGGTAGTTGCTTTCCCGTTGGTATATCAGACGATGAAATCGGGATTCAGTGGTGTGGATCGTGATCTGGAAGATGCGGGGCGTTCGATTGGGGCGAATGAATGGCAGGTATTTCGTTACATTTCCCTGCCGCTCGCAGGCAGAGCACTGATGACCGCCTTCATCCTGGGCTTCGCCCGTGCACTCGGGGAATTCGGAGCGACATTGATGATTGCAGGTAATATTCCAGGCAAAACGCAAACGGTACCGACGGCGATCTATGTCGCTGTGGATTCGGGCAATCAGACCATGGCCTGGGCGTGGACGATTTCCATTATTTTCATTTCGTTTATCATGTTACTGATGACGAGGCAGCAGCGAGATGGCAAAAACGACTGATTTTGTATACATCCATATTATATCAAACATGACGAAAAACCCGTGTTAGGGAAAGTGTTTCTTCCTTTATGCGGGTTTTTATTACCAATTTTATATGCACCGATATCAAACCGTTAACCGAATTGGCCCTAATGGAAATGTAAAGCTAATTTAACATAAAAAAATAATTTTTTTTCCAAAATTTAATCGTTCAGCACTCGCTTTCAGGGGGCTTGTTCCTGTAAGATAGAAGTAACTGATTCCAGCCAAGTACTGAAATAAGGAGAGACGACGATGAACACTAAACCTGATTGCGGCGTTTCGTTGCAAATCGATGACTATCTGGATCTTTTGCATTTTGCCATCCAAGTTCAAGATCAGGAATGGCAGCAATCCCTTATCCACCAACTCAAAATATTTCAGACGGCGACGGAGCAGCAGCGCACACCTGAAGAAGAATTATGGACACGGTTTGATTATATCAATAGCAAACTGACAGGTCTTTGCCATCAGATTCATGCCGCTCATTCCATGGATGAACGCAAGAAATTCGAAGAACGCATCGGGCTCTTGCAATTACAGCGATTGGAAGTCGCACGTAAAATTAAATGGGCAAGTCGCAGATAGACGAATCGTGTCAAACATCAAATGGTGTAACATCAAAATAGTATGATCCAAGAGATCCACACCTGAAAAAGTCATCCACCAATTCAATATTGGGGATGGCTTTTTTGCGTACTATAGAGAAGTTCTATAATCTTATCAGGATGTCCTATTAGTTTAGATATTGCCGAAGCACGACTGGTGATGATATTCTTTGTTCAACCTAATTCCGAGTATACAAGTAAGAATGGTTTGTTAAGAAATTTGAGGATGGGGAGCACACATCATATTTGCTGTGATAACAGCCTGTGGAGGAGATTGGAAATGGTTAAAAAACGGGGGATTCAAAAATTCCGGACAGCACTGCTGTTCATCACAATGCTGGCGGTACTGGCTGGATGCAGTACAGGAACTGCAAGCAATGAGTCAGAATCTGCTTCGGCAGCAGGCGACACCAAAGTGAAAAAGATCATTGTAGGAACAGGTACACAGTTTCCGAATGTCTGCTTCATTGATGAGAATGGCAAGTTAACAGGTTATGATGTGGAACTGATCCGTGAGATTGACAAACGCTTGCCTGAGTACGAATTTGAATTCAGCACCATGGATTTCAAAAACCTGTTGCTGAGTCTGGAAACGAAAAAAATTGACCTGATCGCACACCAGATGGAAGTGAATGAAGAGAGACAGGCCAAATTCCTGTTTAATGATGAAGCCTATAATATTTTCCCTAATAAAATTGTCGTAAGTCAGAAAAATGAGGCAGTACAATCCATTGAGGATCTGAAGGGTAAAAAACTGATTGTGGGCGCTACGAGTAATGCAGCTGTACTTGCTGAGAAATGGAATGCAGCAAACGGCAACGGGATTGATATCGTCTATTCCGGAGCAGGTGAGGATACCATTACCCAGATCAAAACAGGCCGGGTGGATGCAACGATCAGCACTCAATTTGCCATTGATTATCAGAATAAGGCGGTGGATGCTCAGTTGAAAACGGTAGGAGATGCCCTCTCCAACTCCAAAGTCTACTTCATTCTGAACAAAGATGAGCAGGAGCTCAAAACTAAAGTGGATGAAGCGCTCAAAGCGATCAAAGAAGATGGAACATTAGGCAAACTGAGCACAGAGTGGCTTGGAGCTGACTATACGATTGAAGAGTAGTCTGAGAGAGGTGTGCAGCGGTAATGGGAAAATCATTTGATCTGTCATTGGTTCTGGATTTCATCCCGGAACTGCTACGGTATTTGCATATAACACTGATTGTACTGGGTGGTTCCATTGTGCTCGGACTGGTGGGCGGCGTTCTCCTGGCCGTTCCCCGGCTGTACCGGATTCCGGTACTAAGCCAGCTGGCTACCCTGTACGTCTCATTCATGCGTGGCACACCGATCTTGATCAAGTTATTTCTGGTGTACTACGGACTTCCCGAACTGCTGAAACCAATTGGCATCGACCTGTCGAGAACCGACCCGTTGCTATTTGTCATTGTGACCTATGCACTTAGTGATGCGGCCTCCTTTGCCGAGATCTTTCGAGGAGCGGTACGCAGTGTGGACAAAGGTCAGACCGAAGCAGCCTACGCTGCGGGCATGACGACATTCCAGTCGTTTCGGCGGATTGTTGTTCCGCAGGCACTGATTGTTGCTTTTCCGAACATGGCCAATACGTTAATTGGTTCATTGAAGGATACGTCACTGGCGTTCTCCATCGGTGTCATGGATATGGTGGGCAGAGGGCAGACGCTAATCTCGGCTACATCGCATGCGCTTGAAGTGTATATCAGTCTGTCCGTAGTCTATTATGTCATTGTCATTGTGCTTGAAAAAGGGTTCGCCGTTGCAGAACGCAGACTTCAGCGTCATGAACGTAAGAGAGTTGCACACAAACCGGCAATTCGAGCCAAACGCCTGAAACGAATAGTGGGGTGAGCATATGTCGATTGATCTCCAGTTTATCTATACATCCTTTTTTCAAATCCTGAAGGCATTGCCACTGACACTCGTCATTACGATTGTTCCGTTGATTGCAGGCTTCGGGATCGGTCTGGCTACGGCTCTGATCCGTATCTATCGTGTGCGGTGGATACACCGCATTGCTGAATTCTACGTTTCTTTCCTGCGTGGGACGCCGATGCTGATGCATCTATTCCTCATCTATTACGGCATTCCGATGATTATCGATCAATTGGCTGAACGTTATGGCTGGGCCTTCCAATCATCTTCGATCCCGATTCTCGTATTTGTGCTGATCGCCTTCTCACTCACTGCGGGCGCCTATATGTCGGAGATTATCCGTTCGGGCATCCTAGCAGTAGATATTGGACAAATGGAAGCCGCTCACGCTGTAGGCATGAATACATTCCAAGCTTTAAGGCGCATCATCATCCCTCAAGCACTTGGGGCGGTGTTACCCAATCTGTGCAGCATGTTTGTCGGGTTCCTGCATGGATCAACACTCGCTTTTACCGTGTCGCAGATGGACATACTCGGTAAAGCAGACGTGGTGGCATCCGTCAGTCTGAAATTTCTGGAGGCCTTTATCGCAGCAGCATTCATCTATTGGGGGCTGACTATCATAGCCGAGCGGATCACCGCTTTGCTTGAGCGTCGGGTTGCCGTGTACAGCAAAGGGGGCGTGTCATGATTACATTAACGAATATTCACAAAACATTCGGCAAACAGGAAGTACTGAAGGGGATTGATCTGACCGTGGAGCAAGGCGATGTTGTAGCGATCCTTGGGCCGAGCGGTTCAGGCAAAACGACATTGCTCCGCTGTGTTAATTTTCTGGAACGTGCTGATGAGGGCGAGGTTCAGATCAGTGGATTGACCGTCGATTGCAAGCATGCACGTAAACACGACATTGTGCAGTTGAGACGTAAAACGGCGATGGTCTTCCAGCATTATAATCTGTTCAAACACAAGACTGTGCTGGATAACGTCACCGAGGGATTGATTATTGCCCAGAAAATGTCCAAACCCGACGCTCGCGCTCGCGCCTTGCGCGTGCTTGAACAAGTCGGACTATCTGCCAAAATCAATGAGTATCCGAGTATGTTGTCCGGTGGACAACAGCAACGGGTGGGCATTGCCAGAGCACTGGCACTGAATCCCGAAGTCATTCTGTTTGATGAACCGACTTCGGCGCTGGACCCCGAGCTTGTGGGTGAGGTATTGTCTGTCATCCGCTCCATTGCTCAGGAGGGCATTACCATGATTGTGGTGACCCATGAGATGGGGTTTGCCCGTGAAGTGGCGAATCGTGTTGTTTTCATGGACGGAGGTTCCGTTGTGGAGGAAGGAACACCGGAAGAAGTATTTGTGCGTCCCAAGCAGGAACGTACTCGCCAATTCCTCAGTCGATATTCTTCCGACTGGAGTTACGTCATCTGACGATATAGGCGCAAGCTGTAGTAACTGACGATCCCGGCCCGGCATATGCTGTAACAGGCAAATGCTGATAGGCCGGGTTTTTCTTTGGGTGAAGCAGGCCGTGACGGTAAGGAGGAGGACCATGCAGAGCAAAATTGATGAAATCATCACACATATTGCACATTCTCACCAGCAGATCGCACGAGTGCTGGATGCCAAACGCCAAGTCGCTGTACGCATGTCTGAAATCATTAATCATTTGCCAGATATCGAACCGGAGCTGGATGGCGTTGACGGTCTGCTGGATAGCTCGGGGCAAATCAACAAAAGCATTATCTCTTACTTGGGAGGCCTTGCAGATCTGGAAGAGGCTGTCGCCGAGACGCTGACCCAGGTCATGCGGGAGATCGCGGTTCAAGAAGAAGAATAAGCCCGGAAGGCGGGTGAAGGAGCATGAGTAGAGAACAGAGTCTCATTCTGATGCTGGATGCAGCAGCCAAGATGCAGTGGAATATTGCCCTGATTCTGGAGGCAAAAGCGATTGAGGCCGAGAAGGTACGGAACTGGACGCTGAATCATCTGAATGGGGATACCTTTCTGACGCATGGGGATCAGGTAGGTGAGCCACTCAAAATGCATGATCAGCTGGTGGAAATGCTGGAAGGGCTGACCCGGATGGAAACCGGACTGTGCAACAATCTCAAAGCGGTGATGGTACAGAACGATAGCGAAGATGGCGGCGGTATGGACGGTGGCATGTTTGGCGGCATGGATCTGGGAGACTTGGGAAAATGAGTCTGATGCGGCGTGAGCAGGAAGCGAAGCTGGCTCTCATTGAATCCATAGCACACAGTCAGCAGGCGCTGGCACGCATTCTGGACAGTGTAGCCAGCGTATCCGCTCATTCGGAGGTATCCGCCCGCAGTCTGGCCGAGAACATTCGTCTGCTGAGTCGCTATCAGGAGCAGATGTCTCGTATGGTTACGGGCATCAGACTGGCCCGAATTCAGCATGGGGAGCCTGGCTTGCCGTGGCTCAAAGACCCCGGGTGTGCGATTCGTATCGTTCGGGACATACAGGAGGAATGTTGACATGTTAAAGAAGAAGAAAATTCGACTGAGAACCAAGAGAGCTTTGGTAACCCGTGGAGCCCGTCTGCGTAAAATCCGCAAGCTGCGTGCGCTCAAAGCGAAACGTGTACTTCACAAACGCCCGATTAAAGGACGCAGTGCGTGGCTCAAAAAAAAGAAACGTACGGTACGGCGGCACCGGAGTCCGAAGCCCGTACAACCATTCGTCCCGGCTACCCCTACCGATCCGAACCCGGACAGTGCGTACAGCCAGGGCTACAACGAGGCATACAACGAGGGATTCAACGCGGGTTTCGCCAAGGGATTCGAGGACGGACATCAGCTGGCGTACAAAGCACAGTAACCGAGTAAACACGATTATTCCTGCATGGAATGATATCTGCTAACAGATGCAAATAGCCCGGGGGGACAGATGGTCAAGACCCCATTTAATAGACATTGAAAAAAGACCCTAGGCTATAAACTGCTTCCGGAACTCTACCGGAGGCAGTTTATTTAGTTTTCGTTGTGGTCGATGTTGGTTG
>NZ_JBBCYH010000012.1:0-219338 GCF_037144955.1 Paenibacillus sp. USHLN196
GTATTAGGCATGCCGCCAGCGTTCGTCCTGAGCCAGGATCAAACTCTCCAATAAAGTATTGAAAAGAGCGATAAGCTCATTTTGAATCTGACGAGATTAAAAATCTCATTTTTGCTCCAGTGGATTCAAACCAAGGCTTGTTTCCAACTTTCGCGTTCATTCTGCAAGCAGAATGTTCACTCACTCGTTGTTCAGTTTTCAAAAATCAAACACGATTTGTTTCACTTGTTTTTTCGTCTCAACCAAGTTTCGGCGGCGACTTAAATAATGTAACACATTTCGTTTGTTTTCGTCAAGAACTTTTTTAATTTCTTTTTTGAAGCTTTAGTTCTTCAATTTTCCTCTTAAGATTTTATCACTTGTTGGCGATAAGCTCGTTTGAGGAACGAAATATAATGTATCACATATCGCGAATGAGAGTCAACATTTTTTTATAAATTATTAAACAAACAAAAAAGGAAGGTTTCCCCTCCCTTATGTGATGAATATAGTACCAGTCTTCTAGATGAGGTTATGCCTCAATCCAATACCGAATGTCCCGGCCCTCTCCTTCGATTGATGGCCATCCTGCCGATTCTTTTACAATAGAACGAAAGACCAGCTTACGGAGAACCAACGGCAGATCCTCTCTAACAAATCTTAACTGGGGATGATGAACAAGTTCATTCATGCTCCACGGCTCCTTGCGACTTCTTAACACACGGAGTAAAAGCTCTGAACATTCACTCATTTTGGACATTACGGAGAACTCACAGGCAAGCAATACAAGCTCTACTCGCTGCTCCAGCGTCTCCGAGCTTACGGTAAGCTCCTGATATAGCTTCCATAGAGCGCGGTCCAGATTCTGCACATGTGTCCATACCGCATGATCCGGGTATATCCCCTGTTCAATCAACACAATTCGTGCCCAGTTCCCCAAAGCCTCTAATACATTGTAGTAGGCGTCTACCACATGACCTTCTTGGATATGACGCTTGGCCTCGACATACATTCTCAAGAAACTGGAGAATTCGTGCAGAAGCTTCTGCTCACGCAATTCTGTACCAAAAGCAGACAATTCTTCTCGCAAATCACTTAATGCGCTGTCTGCTTCCCAGATGATCTCACCTTCAATCAGACACTGGGTGAGGTTATTATGATTACCGGTAATTACACTACTCTGTACTTCATGACGGCTGGCATAGATCATTTGATAACGAAGATCACCATATCTGTAATGCCCCACCGTCGATGTCAATTGGTCATCGTTATGAACAACAAGTACTAATAATTCAAAATCTTGAACTAGGGAGCCGTGGAATCGCTCTCCCGTGTGGGAATAAGCGATAGCCCCAACTGCCCCCGTCTCTTCCGACTGTTCGGACAAAAAAGCAAGGTTCTTTAATTCCACGATTCCCTCCATACAATTCATGGCAGATAAGCGCCAAGTCAGTTATAATGTAATTCTACATCCAGACTAAAGTTTCCTTCTTTTCCAGGCCCGATACTACTCATACGATAGGAGCATTTTTCATGATTTTTAAATCAGCAAAAATTAATGCTTTTCGCACTTGGGGATTACTGCTGACCATGCTGGGTATGGGCCTAATGATACTGGGGACAGCGGGGATTGTATTCTGGGGACATGCAGGCAAAGTATTCGCAGCTGTTGGACTCGTCATCGGACTGATTGCCATGATGGCCAGTCTGGCCATCTATTTCTGGGCTGGCATGCTCTCCACCAGCGCAGTACAAGTCGACTGCCCGGAATGCGGGAAGTTAACCAAAATGCTTGGCAAAACGGATCGATGCATGTTCTGTCATACCATCCTCACCCTGGATCCTAATAAGGCTAATATGACCAGTCAACAACTGAAAGCGCCTTCTACAACAGCCCCCCCACCGATGGATAGTACAAATTGATCTTCAACCGCCCGATGTCTTACACCTTAATTTCATCCAAGAACTAAAAAAAGGCCCGGTATGTCTACCGGACCTTTTTTGGCTTGGCTTATAAGTGTAAGTAACCCTTGTAAATGTTATGAATAGTTAAAATACGAAGTTAAGTTATAAGTCCTACAGCTATAAAATGATAGATTGCATGTAAGATGGTACCGAACGGGAGCAACTTTTGGCTCTGCGAAGAAAAACAAGCAACGTGATCAGTCAAACCCGTAGCAAGTTAATTATTTCTGGTAACCGGCTTGCTTTAATACCTCCCAGGCAGAAGCATTAGCAAAGCTCCGATTCCACGCAGCTACTCCGCCCAGTTTCAACGATGCAATCAAATCCACACGCGCCTGCAGGGACACGGCATCTTCGATCCATATTTTCTTGGTAGCTCCGTCTTCCTCATATTCCACATAGTTCTGTCCACTTGCCTGATCCAGTTCGGGTTTGAGTTTCTTTTCTTGGATGAGTTCCACAATGGTATTCATGCCTACCGCTTTGGAAGACACCTTAACCTCGCCTTGATCATCCGTCTCTTCCGTCCAGATCCGTGTGTAGAGCGGAACCGCCATAATCAACTTGTTAGAAGGTACTTCATCCTCCTCAAGTATGCGTCTCATGGAAGCCTCGGTCCACGGCAGAGACGCTACCGAACCTGCCTTGGGACTGGCCGCCCAATGTTCATCATAAGCCATTACAATAACATAGTCTGCAAAAGAACCTAAAGCACGGCGATCCAGAAAGGCTGACCACATCTCGCTGTTCGATTTTGGTGTCACATCAATGGATAACATTAATCCATTGATGCGTGCCATCGCCTTGATCTCGCGTACAAATTGCGTAATATTCGGCCCGTCATCTGTATACACGTTCTCAAAGTCGATGTTGATACCATCCAATTGATATGTCTGTGCATACTCTAGCATCTGCTCGATAATATGAGTGCGTGTCTTGTAAGAAGCGACGGCTTCTTTTGTAATGTCGGGATCAAAGCTGTTATCCATTAACCCCCATACTTCCATGCCGGAACGATGAGCCCAGTTTACATAAGCCTGGTTTCCCTTACTTTTCACAGTGCCCTGTCCATCTGTAATGTGGAACCATGTGGGGCTGACCACATTTACACCCGGCATTTTACCAATAGAGCTTACATCAGGCTGACGATTGTACACAGCTTCCCAAACCAGGTTGACCGGTTTATTCTTCCACTTTTTCTCAGCTGCAGTCAGCGTGTACTTGGGCATGTCCACCTTTTTTTTCTCGGTGAGCGCGATATAATCATTATCAACATATCCGGCATAACCATTATCGAGTTGAACAAAACTCTGGTCATCACCTGTCTGCCATACACGTACCCGTGCATTCTCTTCCATGTCAGCAATGATTGGTGAGGATTCTCCCCCATGTTTATATAGCGGCACTGTCTTGTCTTCTTTGGATGACAACGTATCAATCGCTGCATATTGTATCGTGTCTCCTCCACGCATCAGCAGCACAGCACCTGTTACCGCATCTTCCTGTATGGTTATGCCGTATACTTCTTTCAATGGTTTGAGCGGAATGTATGCTTCTCCGTCCTTAACCTCCGGCTTAACCGTCATAGGATAGTCCTTGTGATTAAGTTCTGCTTGTGTGCTGCCCTCCTTCATATGAAGGACACGCTGAGGGGTGGCAATAATGATATCTCCCGACTCTGGTTCATAACGTATACCCGCATCAATCGCCTCTTGCAACACCTTAACAGGCAACTTGAGTTGATCCCCTGTACCCGAAGCGTCTCCGTCCATCAGTTGCCCATCCACAAAAATAGGCTGACTTCTTCCTACCCAATCCGGGTCTTCATGGGTCTGGTTCAACCATACATTCGTTATAAGCCAGTAGGCACCCCCAGCGATCAGACAAGCTCCGAGAAAACCGGGCCAAAATGAACGTCGCTTCTGACGTGTATATCTGCTTTTTCTACCCAAACGTCTACCTCCGTTAATTATGCTGAATCATAAGAATGTGCGCATAAGTTGTTATAAAAAAAACGTGTAGAATCCATACTCTGAATTCTACACGTTAATATTGTAATTCAACTCTCTTAATCCCTGCAACTTTTACAAACGCCATATACTTCTAATCGGTGACCATGTACTTCAAAACCCGTACTAGACTCCGCTTGAAGTTCTACACTTTTGAGTGAAGGATAGCTGAAGTCTTCAATCTTGCCGCATTGATCGCAGATAACATGATAATGATCCGTCACATTGGCATCGAAGCGGCTTGAATTATCTCCGTATGTCAATTCCCGGACCATGCCAGCTTCCAGAAACATCTTCAAATTGTTATATACCGTCGCCACGCTCATACTGGGAAATTGGGGTTCAAGCGCTCGGTAAATTTCATCGGCTGTCGGATGCCCCATGGATTCCATCAGATAGTTCAATATGGCATGACGCTGGGGTGTAATACGGACACCGGTCGTTTTCAGATGCTCCAACGCATGTTGGACACGTGTTGCCATAAAACCCACCGCCTTACCTTTCATTCATTCTCTGGTGAAGAGTGAGTACTGTCTCCTCGTACAGAGTTGATTCCCGGCCATTAACAACGACACCCCATCTATCGTGTCGTGTAATCTTGCCAGTGTACATTTATTTTACGGCGATTACAAGTTTATTGTCAACGCGGTGGTCAAGGAACCTCTGTAGAATCCTCCTGGGAATTTGCTCCGTGTTCGGTGATCTGCTCCAGATTTTCAGCCGAATCTTCAGACTCTGGTGTAACTATTTCAGGCGTAGACACGGCCGGGTTGCTCTGAATGGTGAGATCACTGTTGCCTTCAATTTTCACCCTGTACTCACCCTCACCGAGCTGGCCTTCTATGGTTTTGTTCTGGACTTTGAAAGGCAAATCAGTGCTTAAATCTCCATAACTGCTGGAACCCGAAAGACTATAGTCTCCCCGATCAGGGAGCAGCACGTTAATGGCACCTACAGCACTGTACACATCCCAGTCTCCTCCGACTTTGGCAGATACGATGTTAATACTGCCATTGAGCGATTGAGCCCTGATTCCCAGATTGGCACCATCCAGCGTAATATTGCCGTTACGTGTCTCTGCCGTGAATTCGCCAACGGAGTCTGCGATACTGATACTTCCCACTTGTGTGGTCAGATCGACATCTCCTGAAACACCGCGAGCCTTCATGTCTCCACGGTTACTGTCCAGATCTACATTACCAATGGCGTTGGCCACAATGACATCTCCGTTCAACGTTTTCCCCGAGATATCTCCCACGGCATTGGTAATCCGGATTCGTCCGTTCCCCGTTTCAGCTAATATAGTACTGATCGCTTCCGGACGATTTAATAATATGGCTCCATTGGAAGTTCGAATATCCAAATTAAAGCGACGATCATCCGGAATCGTAATAGTCATATTCATCCGTGGCTGTGTTTTTTCATTTTCTCCATACGTCTTGCCTGTAGCCTTGATATGAATTACTTTCGTTCCATCCGTCTCTACAAAAGAGGCATCCGCTACGGCTTTCGCCTGCACCTCCGTCGTCTGATCCACCCAGATAACCGTTCGTACTTCAATCTCCTCTGTGTCTCCCCGTTGTACCGAGATATCTCCGTTCACACCTTCAACCACCAGATCTGAAGTATCCATACCAACAGGTACACGGATCGTGCCCTTATCCTCCATATATCCTGCAGCTTGACTGTAGTCCATGGAAGCCGCTCCAAGATTTAGACTCACTCTATTCCATAAGTGCATGTAGTGATCCTGTTCCGTAACAATAAATACAGAAGCCGCCAAAATCAACGAGGTCAGAATGCCTTTGGCATCGGGTCTAAAACGTACTTTTATGGGTTCATCAGGATTGTCTGAATTAACGGATTGCACTTTTTTTCTTCTACGTGTCCACAAGAACAGCACAATATATTCCACGCCTAAAACAACGAGTAAAAATGGCCACCAGTCCACCATCTCATATACATAGTCAGTTCCCCACCGTTTATCCAAAATCAACAGCACACCAACCGCTATGATTAAGGCGGCAGCCGTATAGCGGCCAACCCGGACTTTACGGTTCATCAGGTTCCCCCCTTTATCGTATCGACTACAATTTTTTCTTGTTCAACATAACCCAAAACTCACGCCCGAACAGAAGCAATCCCCCTACAATCATAAGAATCGCAAATGAATATCCACCGTACATGGCAAGAATCTCCTGGAACCAGCGTGGTTTACGGAAAAACAGTACCATCAAAGACCCTCCCACAATCAGGAGCAATCCAAATGATATGCCTCTCTCCCAGACCATCATTGCATCTCGTGTAGAACGTTCATTGGATACCGGCTTGTCCAAAGTTCCCTGGGTTACTGCTCTCCGTCTGCGCATCATGACCCAATCTGCAGATTGCAGCACATCATATACATTGTAAAAGTAAATAACCGGGATACACAAAGCAAGCAAGATGAGCAATGGCACATTGATCTGTATTCCAATGGATGAGAAGTACAACACTGCTGACAGATCAAGCAAAACCAGCAGCATAAAGGTCAAACCTCGCATGTACAATCTCAGATAAATATGACCAAGCCCAGGAATAATGGCACTAAGTAATCCCGCAATAAACTTATGAGTCCGATTTCTGACCGGTTTGGCCTGAACTGTACGGGTCTTTTTGTTCAATTGACGTCTCCGCTTCATAACATACTCCTCTCTTCTGATCTGACCTTCCGCTCTTCATGCATTTGGTTAGATAGTACCCTAAAGAGCAAGGAGAGTAACTGGAAGAAATATGGATATGACCAAAAACCCTCCGGCACTACTGCCTGTGGAGGGTTGTAATTCATTTATTCGATCGAAACTTTGGTCACGTGTTCCCACTGTCTTAACTTAGATACAAGCCCTACTGTTTCGAAATCATGCGGTACCTGGACATGCAGCACAATCTCAATTTTGCGTTCAACCGATATCATCTCTGCAAATGCCAGGTCTTGTTCATTCACAGTAATTTTACGGATCTTGATCTTCTCCTGCTCCATACATGAAGACAGTTGTTCCAGAAAACCGGGTTCTGACAACGTATGAAGTGTAACGACATGCATCTTGTTCCCTCGTAAATACCTCAGCTCCAGTTTGTTAAATACCCAGAGATTAAGCAATACCAGGACGGTGGATACGATCGATGCAAAAAAGAATCCCGCACCTGCTGCGAGTCCAATAGCTGCAACAACCCAGATCGAAGCTGCCGTAGTCAGACCGGTGATGGATTTTCCAGTGAAGAGAATTGTCCCTGCTCCCAGGAATCCGACACCAGTAATTACAGCTGTAGCCAGACGGGCTGGATCGATCCTTACATTTAATTCATTAGCAAAATCTTTAAAGCCATAAACAGACAACATCATAATCAGTGCAGAGCCCAGACAGACCAAAATATGGGTACGCAAACCAGCAGCATGATTGGACCGTTCCCGCTCCAGGCCTACGAGCCCTCCAAGCAGCATAGCCAGTAATAATCGTAATAAAATGTGCCACTCATCAATGAACCAGGGATCGCCCAAAGTCGGTATTCCTCCTCCAAGTTGTTAACGTTATTAAAGTTTATTCTTGTGAAAAGTCGTTAATTCCACTCCAGGTGCAATCTGTGTAACTTCCACGGGTTTGAAACCAAATTTGGTGTACAGTTTCACAGCGGGTTGATTCAGCGTTCCTGTGGAGACGATATAACGCGGAAGATCCGCATGCTGTTCCAATACATGCGTCATTAAAGATGCAGCGATTCCCTTGCGAAAGTGATCTGGGTGCACCATCATTCGTGTAATGGTCAGTGTGTTCTCCTCTTCCTCCGCTACAGCGACAGCCCCGATAAGTTCCCCGTCATCATGGACACCATAAAAGTGCTCTCCGCAATCCCGAAGTGTCTCCATCGTATCCATCAAAGGAGGAATCTCCTGAAATCCGATGATTTCAGCTTCCAATCGATAGGCCACATGTTGAAGTCTCCATAACTGTCCCAACGTCTCCAGATCACGCAGTGACAATGATTGAATGTTCATATCCGTTCCCCCGTCTGAATTACTTTCGTCTATTTATAACAAAAAGAGGCTGTCACAGGGACGAGCCTCTTTCTGTCCGGCCTCACCGGAAGGATTAGCGGTTCAGTACATCTGCAAGCAGTTGGTTGGCGAGGGCGGGATTCGCCTTGCCTTTACTTTCTTTCATAACTTGACCAACGAGGAAACCAATGGCTTTCTGTTTACCAGCCTTATAATCTTCCACAGATTGAGGATTGTTCGCCACAACCTGCTCCACGATGGCTAGAATGGCACCTTCATCACTAATCTGCACAAGACCCTTCTCTTCAACGATCTGCTGTGGAAGCTTGCCGCTCTCCAGCATTTCCTTGAATACGGTTTTCGCAATTTTACTGTTAATGGTACCCTTCTCCAGCAGTCCGATCATCTCACCCAAACCTTGACCTGTTAGTGGAACCTGAGTTACCTCGAGGTTACTCGTATTCAGGTAACCCAACAAGTCGCCCATAATCCAGTTGGATACGGATTTGGCATCCTGAGTGAATTTCAGGCTATCCTCAAAAAGATCAGCTATAGCCTTGGATGAAGTAATAACCTCTGCATCATAGCTAGGCAATCCATAATCAGCTGTGTAACGAGCTTTACGCTCGTCTGGAAGCTCAGGTATGGTAGCCTTGATCCGCTCTTTCCAGTCTGCATCAATATGCAGCTTCACGAGATCCGGGTCCGGGAAATAACGGTAGTCATGCGCCTGTTCCTTGCCACGCATCGACAGTGTTTTTCCTTGAGCTTCGTCCCAACGACGCGTCTCCTGAACCACTTCACCGCCATCATCCAGAATTTCAGCCTGACGATACTGTTCATATTCCAGACCACGCTGCACACCACGGAAGGAGTTCATGTTTTTCAGCTCGGCTCTTGTTCCCAGCTTCTCCTGACCATGTGGACGCAAACTGATGTTGGCGTCACAACGCAGTGAACCTTCTTCCATCTTCACATCCGACACATCACAGTACTGCATGATTGCACGCAATTTTTCGAGATACGCACGTGCCTCTTCCGGAGAAGAAATCTCAGGCTCGGATACGATCTCCACAAGTGGGGTACCGACACGGTTGAAGTCCACCAAAGACGCGTACCCACCATCGATATGTGTAAGCTTCCCTGCATCTTCTTCCAAGTGAAGACGCGTGATGCCGATTCGTTTCGTTTCACCATTCACTTCGATATCAATCCAGCCGTTCTCACCGATCGGTTGATCGAATTGCGAGATCTGATAGGCTTTTGGTGAATCGGGGTAAAAGTAGTTTTTACGGTCAAACTTGCTGACATCAGCAATCGTACAATTCAGGGCCATCGCTGCCTTCATCGCATAGTCTACAGCTTGACGATTCAGTACAGGCAATACGCCCGGATGCCCAAGGCAGACCGGACAGGTATGCGTATTCGGCGGAGCTCCAAAAGCTGTGGAGCAACCACAGAAAATTTTGGAGTTCGTGTGCAACTCCACGTGGACCTCAAGTCCAACGACCGTTTCATATTTAGATGCGGACATTTCTATATTCCTCCGTTCCGGGCAGTCTACAGCTGCGGACGCTGCTTGTGGAATTCTGTATTTTGTTCAAACGCATGCGCTACACGCAATACGGTCGTTTCATCAAATGCTTTACCGATAATCTGCAGGCCTACTGGCAATCCTTCCGAGAATCCACATGGAATACTAACGGCAGGTACACCAGCTAGGTTGACCGGAATCGTCAAAATATCGTTCAGATACATCGTAAGTGGATCATCCACCTGTGAACCCAGTTTGAACGCCGTTGTTGGCGCAGTTGGTCCGATAATGACATCATATTTGGCAAATACATTGTCGAAATCCTGTTTGATCAATGTACGAACTTTCTGTGCTTTCAGATAATAGGCATCATAGTAACCCGAGCTGAGTGCATACGTTCCAAGCATGATGCGTCGTTTCACTTCAGGACCAAAGCCTTGACTGCGGGATTGATGATACAGATCCAACAAGTTGTCCGGATTGTCTGCACGCACGCCATAACGTACACCATCAAATCGAGCCAGGTTCGAAGAAGCTTCTGAAGAAGCAAGTAGGTAATACGTAGCCACCGCATATTCGGTATGCGGGAGGGACACTTCTTCCCATGTTGCCCCGAGTCCTTCGAGAACTTTCAATGCAGACAGAACGGTCTCTTTCACTTGTGGATCGACGCCTTCACCGATGTATTCTTTCGGAACGGCAATACGAAGTCCTTTGACATCACCTGTCAGTCCACTCAAATAATCGGGGATCTCCACTTTTGCAGATGTCGAATCTTTGGCATCATAACCAGCAATGGCTTGCAATACATAGGCAGAATCTTCAACATTTTTCGTCAAAGGTCCAATCTGATCCAGGGATGAAGCAAATGCCACAAGACCAAAGCGGGAAACAAGTCCATATGTCGGCTTCAATCCGACAACACCGCAATACGAAGCAGGCTGTCTGATGGAGCCACCTGTGTCTGATCCGAGTGTAAAATATGCTTCTCCCGCAGCCACAGCTGCTGCAGAACCACCACTGGAGCCTCCTGGAACACGATCAAGTGCCCATGGATTACGTACAGGGGAGAAACTTGAATTCTCATTGGAGCCGCCCATGGCGAATTCGTCCATGTTGAGTTTACCAATAGTTACGGTATCCGCAGCTTTCAATTTCTCGACAACTGTCGCATCATACACCGGGTCGAAATTACGAAGAAACTGGCTACCACACGTCGTGCGCAGTCCGTTTGTAACGATGTTATCCTTAATGCCTACAGGCAGGCCGAAAAGCAAACCTTTCTCCTCGCCGCTAACCAGACGGTCATCCAGTTGACGTGCACGAGCGCGTGCTTGTTCTTCATCCAGTGCCAAATATGCCTTAACTTTATCATCATGCGCGTCAATGTTCTGATACGCCTGATCCACCAGATCGCTGACCGACAGCTCTTTGGCATGCAGCTTGTTATGTAACTCAGGCAACGATTGTTCAAATAAACTCACTGTTTTTGTCCTCCTTCCGGTTATCCGTTATTCCATTACAGCAGGCACTTTAAACTGCCCGTCTTCTTCTTCCGGTGCATTGCGCATCACCTGTTCAATCGACAGGCTTTCTTTGGTCTCATCATCACGCATGACATTGCTTACGTGCAGAACGTGAGTGGTGGGTTCGATGTCTTCTGTATCCAGCTCATTCAGCTTTTCTGCATATTTTAAAATCGCGTTCAGCTGACCTGTCAGGGTCTGTTCTTCTTCAGCAGTCAAGTTGAGCCGGGCCAGCTTGGCCACATGCTGAACGTCATTATTCGAAATACTCATTAGCGGATGCCTCCTTCATTCGTTCTGATTCCCGAAACGACCTGAAACGAATCGCTCGTTTAACGGGCTAAAGTCTCAAGATAACTTTTTTCATTATAGGTGAGATAGTTCGACAATTCAATGCAAATGACCTGACAGGCTTCCGGGAAGCTGAAATCAAACTTATAAAATAAAAAAGAGCCGGCATCAGCCGACTCTTAAAATTCTAAATCCATGCACGCAGATTAACCTGCTTTATAAAATCCGCCTGTGACATAACATCGTTCGCGGTTTCCTCTTCCTCTTCCACAGCTTGAAAATCTCCGTTCATCAGATGATGAAACAGCTTCTCATTGTGTGTCGCAAGGGCGTAATCTATCAACGCTTCTCGCTCGACCCGCTCAGCTTCCTGCTTCAGCAGAACCTCTTCCAGATCGACGTCGCCGGATGGAACAAAAAAGTTCCGGTTCACCTGCGGCACTCGAAGCACGTAATCGAACGCATTGTCCGGATTCCGGTCATAAGCGATGATGAAACCATATTCCCCCACAGGAAGATTCTGCTCAAACGCATCCGCGACGATGACAACCTTCTCTCCTAATCGCAGCATCGTCTAACCTCCTGGTAGTCTATCTTTAATATTTATCTGTATAGTCTACTAGAAAAGAATAACGATGTCTAGGAATACTAGAATTAAACAACATATTTGTGCAAAATCTTTTTTCTCTGCATTAGTACGTGTTTAAAAAGAACGGTATTCGGTACCGAGAAGATGGGATGAAGTTAGAAATGGAGTAGCGGACTTTTTTAAACAACCTCTATTAAAACAATCATATTTTCTTGTTTTGTGTACCTGGCTTGCGTTGTGATCGAATCACGACGAACCAGTATATGATGAGCGGCGTGGGAAATCCGGTGATCCCCCATAATCCCCATAACCAGGGGAAACGTCCACGTTTGCGTGCGTCCTGAAAGATCCATGTGCCCTGGACCAAAAGAAAAATGCCAAGCAATGTAAGCCACAGTGGAGAAATCTCATCCAATGAATAATGCATTTTATTCATGACGAACCTCCTTCCGGCGCCGTCCGGCCCAGATCACAGCCAAAATCACTGCAACAGCTGTACCAAGAGCCTGGATTCCCAAATATAGAGCTGGAGCAGATACAAAAAATAATGCCCCGAACGTAATGGCAAGCAATCCAACCAACCAGAAACATATCATCTCTATCCAATTGGCTCGACGTCTAATCTGTTTCCGTTCCCTGACTTGGGCTTCAAGTGAACCCAAGGAAGGAATACTTGTCGGCTCAAATGCATCATCCAGCACTTTCATGTGTTGCTGCAATCGTTCTACAACTTCTTGTTCTTGTGCATCATCTGATCTGCCCATCCTTATTCCAGCTCCTTTCTTAACTGACGGAGACCATAAGCTGTGCGTGACTTTACCGTTCCGGCAGGAATACCCAGCATTTCCCCGATCTCGTCATACCCGTATCCATAATAATGCTTCAGTAGCACTGCAACACGATGTTCGGGTGTCAGTCTTGTCATCGCATCCATGACATCTGTCCATTCTTCATTCCGAGTCTCAAGCTGCCAGCGGAATCGACGTACAGCCTGATCCCGGATGAGAGCAAGCCAGTTCTGTTCTCTCTTCTTACGTCTTGTCTTATCGATATAGATGCGGGTCGCAATGGTGATCATCCATGATGAAAAGGCAGACGTGCCATCATATCGATGGATATTTTCCATACAACGAATCATCGTATCTTGTACTGTCTCTTCTGCGAGGTTAGCGTCCATTGTCACTTTGACAAGATACTTATACACAAAAGTGTAGTGACGTTGCAACAACGCTGCGAGTGCGCTATCGTCTCCCGATACTGCTCTGCGTACCTCTTCAAGCTCAGCTGTCTTTATCATGAAAATCACCTGCTTCCCGTTCATTCTGGAGTTAATACGACAGGCTCTGCAGAAACGTTCAATGGAATCAAAAAAAATTAAACCCGACAATTTCCCGGCAATCAGACTTGATTCCGGTAATCTTGCAGCTTGTCGAACCACGGTTGGTTGCAGGCTCCGTTTCTTAGTACACGGCTTGTCCATATATTCTGCTGAGGCTTGATCACTTCATTGGTCACGCTAGGATTATGTATTAAAGCTCGGTTAGTACCTGTTTCTCTTTTTACACTATCCAACATGCGACGGTTTTCTTCAATAATCGGATAATCGACACGCTGTCCCAATGGAATGACTCTTGTTTTCTCCACTTTGATCTTCCCCGCTCTCATGATCTACTATTTCTTAAATTCATCATTCTAAATCAATCTGTACTTGCTACTAACTTGCTATTGGTCTTAAACTGGATTGTTATGAAGCGTGTCATGCATCTCTAAGTAGGGTAAAACTGGCTGATTCTGCACAAAAAAACGGCTGAAAATAAAAAAAGAACGCAAACCGGGTATAGACCACAGTCTGCGTGCTTCGCGAGGTTGGGTGTTTCTTGGTAATGCTTCAGTTAGATGATGCCTTAACGCTTGTAACAACTAATTGCTATTCTAATGAAAAAGTTGTCACTTGTCCAGACTTTCTTCACATATCCTGTCGGATTATCTTGCGGACACGTAAGGATTGTTCTGTTTCTCATAACCAATGGTCGTTTTGGGACCATGACCTGGGTACACTTTCACTTCATCTGCAAAGGTGTAAAGCTTGTTCTGGATCGAATCGATCAGATCCCGTTCACGCCCTCCGGTCAGGTCCGTTCTGCCCACACCCATGCGGAACAGCACATCACCGGCAAACAGGTCATTACCACAAAGCAGACTTACACTTCCTGGTGAGTGTCCAGGTGTATGGAACACTTTAAACGTATGACCAATCAGATTCAGCTTCTGTCCTTCGTCCATGGCATATTCGGCAGGATCTGTCGAAAGCGGCGGTGTCGCCTGCGGCCAATTCAAAGATCCATTTAATTTTGGGGTTGTGAGCCAGTCACTCTCCAAATCATGAAGATACACGGGACATCCCTTCAATTTACGGATCTCATCTACCCCACCCATATGATCAAAATGAGCATGAGTCAGGAGAATGGCTTCGATCTCCAAGTCTTGGATCGCCTTAAGCAACGGCCCTGGATTCATGCCTGGATCGATAATGACTGCTTTACCCGGATCATCTCCTTGCAGGAGATACGCATTGGTTTGAAGCGGGCCTAGTGTAAACGTACGAATGTTAAGCATATCGGCTTAGTAACCCGAAATCAGTTCACGCAATTCACGGATAATGACTGCATGTGACTCCGTTCCTTCCCCATAACGTTTGCCTATCTCTTGACGTGCTACAGCTAAATTTTCTTGATAGTCTGCTGCTTCACGATCCGGATTAAGGCGTTTGAATTCAATCATAACTTCCTGTACATGCTGCGGACGAGGTCCCCACTGACCCAACACGTGGCCGCCTGTATCGGCGAAAATAACGACTGGCACGGAGCGTCCACCCATCGTCAGGAACTCATCCATCACTTCCGGATGGTTCTCCATAATCAGAACTTCTGTTGGGATTCCTGAGATTTCAAGCGCCTGGAACACAACCGGAATATTACGGACAACATCCCCGCACCAGTCAGCAGCCAGAATTAACACACGCAGATCGTCGCGATGGTTCAGGCTCTCAAAGAACTCACGATCCTCTTCATTCGACCATGTAAAACTATCGTAGTTGGCCTGAAATTCACTTTGGTTCTTGGTCATACTCTCGATAAAATCCTTCGGTGGCAGACCTTTACCGAATTTGTGAGACAAGTTGGGTTTACCCATGACTAGACACTTCCTTTCTTTTTACGAGCATTCATCCATTTAATAAGTACATAAACAATCATAAGGGCAAGAGCGACCAGCAAAATAGGCATAACATATGGTGCTGCTTTCTCATCAATATGCTTCCATTGATCTCCAAGAATCATCCCTAAATATATAAACAATGCAGTCCAAGGTATAACAGCGAGTGTAGTAAGCAAGATGAATTTGCCTGCGTGCATTTTCGTGATGCCAGCCGGGATGGAGATTGCATGTCGTACCACCGGGACAAAACGAGCCGTGAAAATGACACCTGTACCATACTTGCGGAACCACTCTTCGGAATGGTCGATGTGTTTTTTCTGGATGAGTATGTATTTACCGTAGCGTTCAAGTACAGGTCTGCCGCCATAACGGCCAATCCAGTAAATAAATAATTGGGCAATCACACCGCCCACTGTTCCGAAAATCATAGCACCGAAAAAGTTGATATTACCTTGTGAAACGAGAAAACCTCCATACGCCAGCACAATTTCGCTCGGGATGACTTCCATCATTAATCCAAGCATGATTCCAAAGTATCCGAGACTTTGAATCCAATCGAACAATTGGCCGACAAGGTTATGAATAAAGTCCATCTCAACCCTCTTTCTCCATCCTGATTGGCGGTGCCCCTCCGCACCATGGATGTTCGTCCCTATTTTATCACAGGGCTGTAGACGTTGCTACTTCACAAGCCTGGGATAGTGTCCCGTTTGCAGCGTTTCGCATATGGTATGGGGAGAGGAGCGTGAGAAGATGTCACACAAGTCAATACCCGGTTCTCCACCGGTCAAACATACGCAATCTGGTCAAAATCTTCCTTCCGCCAGGGGAATTCGCCGGGCATGCAGCAAGGAACTGTACCGCACAGCCAAACGGCTGAAGGTGTACGTCTCCCCTGAACGAATGAAGCAGGCGGAAGAATGTTATTACCGTAAGGTGATCACGAATCTGCTCTGGATCGGGGAGAATCGCGATAACCGCAAAAAATTATGTGAGTGGTGGAACACGGATGTCAGTGCAGAGATCGCTGCGCTATGGGAAGTGGATGTTGAGCCATTAAAAGATGCATTTCAGCATGCCTTTGGCGGGTATCGACTGTAAATATGTAGAATGCAAAGCTTCGCTCTGAGGGCAATTCGGGGTCGTCCTCTGGCTTGCAGTTGGAGCAGAGCGTGGAGCCGACCTCCGCAGTTGGGATGAACATAAACCGCGAGTAATTTGTTATGCTCAAGCCCACGAGCGGTAACGAATCTGAGGCGTCTTATTCAAGGATTTGAAGCACTGTTAGAAATCTAAGGAATCTGAGACACGCTAAATCGGAATTTCCAGCCTTTTATCGCGTTTTTGTCAGGGGATTTTGGGAAATAACGTGTCTGATGTTTCTTACAATTTAAAAAGTGTAGCGGAAAGCCAAATAAGACGTCTTGTGTTCCTTAGAAGATCTCTGGAGTATACCGAGGAGATGAAGCAGTTGCGGAAGCAAGCTTGCGCAGGTTCTCTCCATAATCTAGAGCATGCTCTTCCATTACAAAACGACGATCATTATGAACGTCCCCTGCTTCCACTTTCTCCACCAACAACCGATAACGTTCATACATGTGTATACCAGCGACGGCAGTCTGTTGGGCTCGATCCGTGAATCCTGCCTCCCATTCCCGCCGCGCTGCCTGCTCCATCCAATACAAAGCCGCGGATTGGCCAATGCCATCATAGCGATTCAATGCAATAGCTTGCTCAAAATATTCTCCTGCCTGCTGTCCTTCGCCGAATTGGGCTGCCAATCGTCCCAGTTCGAAGTAAATCTGAGGGTGCACCGGGGAATGGGACAGGCTGTTCAGAAGGAGTGATTCTGCTTCTTGCCCCCTGAGAGATCGTGCAAGGGATAAGATAATATCTGGTCGATTCGGGTTCGATTGAAAGGCAGCCATAAGATGTGCCTTTTGTACGGGAGTTCCATCCGATTCAGACATCGCCTGACGGTACTGCACTTCTGCTACGGCGTATCGGGAGGTCAGCCAGACTGTTCCACCGAGCCAGAACAGGATAATCATCACTACTGATGCCCGTATTCCCCAATAAGTTAAACGCTGAAGAATATGAGAGCAGGACCGCATCGGTAAAGATACTAGACGGGATTGGATTGGTGGAGAGTCGGAGAGATGAGGTCTGGATGGGCTGTATTCGACAGTAACCTCGGATCGCTTGCCTTCCATCGCTTCCGTCTTTAATGCAGCTGCCCAAGCACCGAGCCAGATGAAGAGCATCCAGAATAATGTGAAACTCCAGTCAAAGTCCATCGCCCCATGCAGACCAAAAATAAGCACGGAAGGCATGAGCTGCGGTGCAACGTGAAGCATGCTTCGCAGGGTGACGAGAAACCACCCTGCGACAAGAAGGATGCCGACCAAGCCCGTATCCAGGGCAAGATCGAGCAGGCCGTTGTGAACCTCGCCTCCGACATAAGGCGAGGATTGAATGGCGCGGAACATGTTGCGCCATGTATCTCCCCCGTGGCCAAGCCATGCGGCCTCGGTCCACAGCTGGAGGGCGTCCCGCCACAGGTGCAGGCGGGACACCCCTGTGCCGACACCAGCCGCAAGGCGATCGGCGGTGGAGGCCACGGCCATGAGTGCGGCGGTGGTTCCCGCCAGCATGATGGCCGTCAGGGAAGCGGTGCGAGGAGCCTTGGCGGCGCCGCTGTGCCATAGACGGCACAGCAGCAGCGTGCCGAGCAGCGCAGCTGCCCATGCCCCGGCCAGTGCGAGCAGGCCGGGCACGGGCGCAGGCGCCAGCTGGGCAGCTACCAGCTGGCGGTACAGCCAGGCCGCGCACGCCAGTGGCGCGGCTGTGGCCAGCAGCAGCGGCAGGCGGGCACCGCGCCGCTGCAAAGCGAAGGCGGCGACCGCGGCGCAGCCGGTCGCCAGCCAAGCGCCGCGCGACTCGCTCAGTAGGAGGGCGGCTTGCGCAGGCATGAGCGGCAGCACTGCCGCGATGAGTCGCCCGGCCGGAACAGGCCGGGCTATGACTCGTGCGGCGGCCGTCAGCCGCTCCAATGCGTACATGCCGACAACGGCACCGTACGCATTCGGATACTGCAATAATCCGCCGAGCCGGGCACCGGCGGAGCTGATCTCGGGGTCAGCAGTCCGCATCACCCCGAAGGGCAGCGGCAATACCCCGCACACGGCCAGGATGCCGCTTAGCACAAGCAAGCCGCCTGCTATCTGCCAACCGCAGGCTAACCAGCGCGCACCATCCGTACGCGCAGCCAGTATTGCGGTGAGCAGAGTAAACATTGCAAGCAGGCTCCATCGCAGCATCTCATCCATACTGCCCTGTTTACTCACCGAGCCTGCCCATGCATGTAGGGCGTAACAAATCATCATCGCCAGCGGCCATAACACCCGCCACATTCCCGGAAATCGAAGTGTTTTCTCCACTATTCGTTCACTCGCCTTCTGTGGACGAATACCTACAAGGAAAAGAAAAAACATGATCAACATACTTCCTGCTGCGGTCAGAATGACAGGATACAGATTGGCCGAATAGTACAGCCCCCGACTCAGACACCCTGCGAGCAGCAAGACAATTGAAAGTATTCCAACCGCACCAGTCCATCCTAATCCTGAATATCGTTTACACCTCGAACTTTGAGAAAAACTCCCTGACGCATCGGCCTGGATAGCTGCATTTGAATGATATGTACTGTCCCCACTATCCCCATAACATAAGTACCTGTTATCTACAAATTTTGTACCATCTGCATGGTAGGTCCTGTCAAACGCATGATCCACTATTTCCCCGTTCTCCTCATGCCCTCGTCTACTTCTTAAAATTCCCTTGTCTGTTGTCCGATGTTTCATCCACGTTCACCTCCCTTCACCGCTCCGCACACACATCAAAAAGACAGAAGTCCCCGATACACGGGTCCTTCTGTCTGATCGTTCTGACAGCTATAATGTTGCTTGCTACGAAGTATATGCACTGTATTAAAGTTTACATTCAGACCCTAATTGCAGTATGTCCCTGGATTGACATTGACACACTCAGCAAAGGTCGCAATTTGCGGAATCTTGAACGGCTTCTTTGCTCGATTTCTCGCTAACCTGCTTGCCATCGCCTGGAAGCAAATCTGCACAGGCCCGCTCCAAATATGGATCGGCATGAATGAAATCACGGAAAGCTGTATATTCATTCCACATATCCGTTATCTGGCCTGCCTGACCACGAACGGCACGAATCAATATATTTTTGGGCGTATGCTCCATATCGATGAATTCTAACAGTTGTGTTTTGTATCCCATCAGGTCCAGCAGCTTGGCACGAATCGCATCCGTAGCCAGTGCGGAGAAACGTTCCTTCAGGATGCCATGAGACAACAATGGATTCATCACAGAAGATTCAACCTGTTCAAACAGCTCGTGCTGACAGCAAGGCACAGACAGAATGACTGAAGCGCCCCAGCGAACTGCCTTCTCCAAAGCCGCATCAGTAGCTGTATCACAAGCATGCAGCGTTACGACCATATCCACTTCATTGAGTTCATCGTAGTCGGCGATGTCCCCAACCAGGAACTTGAGGTCACCATAATGTAATTTGTTAGCCAAATCATTACAATGTTCGATGACATCAGCCTTCAAGTCCAACCCAATAATCTTGAGTGAACGACGTTGCTGTACCGACAGATAATGATATAAAGCAAATGTCAGATAAGACTTGCCACAACCAAAATCAACGATGGTCAGCGGACGTCCCTCGGGTAGATGCGGTATGACATCCTGCACCATTTCGAGGAAACGGTTGATCTGTCTGAACTTGTCGTACTTACGAGCCAGCACACGACCTTCTTCGTTCATAATACCAAGTTCAACGAGGAACGAGACAGGCACTCCCTCTTCCAATACATATTGCTTCTTGCGATTATGCGACAGATCCACTGCAGTCTTGGATGCAGATTTAGTCAGTATGGATACTTTATATTTTTTGCTGATCAAAATTTGATAGTCTGCCTCGGTCGTGCAGAGCAGCCCTTGACGAAACGTCTCTTCGCATAGCAAAGTCATGCGATCCGCCGCTTCAGCCGGAGTCAAATTCTCGTGCAGCACTTTGTTGTTATAATGAAATGCAAATTGATAATGCAGCTGATTCTTCAGTGTCACCGGCTTGACTTGCACTTTGGTATACGAGACATTGTCCCGTCTGCGCAGCTGGCTCCAGGTCGCTGTAATCAGCGAATTCTGTTCAAAGATGTCTTGTATAAGCTTTCGCAATGAATCCACGGGGTACATCTCACTTTCGGTTTGGTTTGGTCAACCGTTACCATACCACACTTCTGTCCCCTCTCCAAGTGAAGGCATGTAACAAGCCTTGATCCAATTCATTTTTATGAGTTCATCTCTTAGCGATTGAGTTCAGCCAGCCCTTCTTCAACTTCGTTCCGTGGCAGCCCACCTTGCTCCAGTTGTTCATCCGTCAGATGGTTCAATCTTTCGTAGAACGCCTGCACATCAGCTCGATAATTCACCGGGAAGTCAGCACCAAGCTGTAACAATCTGTACCAACTGTTCTCTGCCTGGTCGTACCGTCCTTGTTGCTCACGATACAGGGCAAGCTCTTTCACGGTTCGGGCAGGGAGTTCATATTCTTTCGTGAGACCCAATACACCCTCCACCCGTTCCGGTACGTCCAATAACTTAGGATTAGCGCCATGATTCAATGCATACAGGTAAAAATGAAGTGATCTCATCATTCGAATAAGTGCGTCATCCTCTGCGTCCATTCTCTCCTGATCATCTATGCCTTCCACTCTGGCCTTCTCTTGATAAATGTAAGCTTCTTCTTCAATCAGCCTGGCGGCTTGCTGCAGATTGTCCACTTCGATAACTCCGCGAAAACGGAACATTTCAATGACATCCTCCGCTGGCAATGAGTTCAGTAAAGATAAGTTCAACCCAAACTGCCTGCGCATCAACTCATCCAGTTCAGACAAAGCCTCGGTATGCTTACGTTGCTGTTTAAGCGTGAACACTTTGCCAATGGCCTCTGTCATTTCCTCCATCATGCGGAGCAGATAATCTTTTCTGAACATGCTGTATGCCCCCTCATCGTTCGACCATGTTAATTCACTCGTTCTCACATCGTCCCTTTATAATGATTTTAATTCATGCCATGACAAAAAGCCAAAAACAGACATACGCGTCTATGGCCCTAAACGCACCAAACCCCCGCCTGTCCCAAAGGGACGTTGCAGGGGTTGGACTTGAATGGTACGGGTACTAATGAAATTAAATTACTTCGATAATCCCGCCATGAATTGCTTAATGACCTGAATTAACTCTTCAGGAGCTTCGTACATACTCATATGCCCCGCACCAGCAATAACGGCTTGCACGATATGAGGCTTGTCACTTGTAAATGTACGTTCTGGTGGGATAACGGCATCCCTCTCTCCCGCTACCAGCAATACAGGTAATGGGGTAGCCGACAATACGTCACGGCGATCCGGCCGTTCCCGCATAGCAAGTGCAGCGCCGACAGCACCTTGGGGTGCTGTCTGGTAACCAATTTCCTTCACACGTGTTACTTGCGTAGATAATGTCTCGACATGTTCTGGTGCGAATAGGCCGGGAACCAGTCCATCTATAAAATGCACGATACCTTCGGTCTGAATAGTGGATACAGCGCGAAGGCGCTTCTCCTTGGCTTCTTCACTGTCCGGATAGGCTGTGGAATGAATCAGACCAAATGCATTCAAGCGTTCTGGATGGCGCTGTGCGATCGAGAGCGCAATGTATCCGCCCATGGAGTGTCCCAGGAGAACCGCTTTCTCTACATTTAGTTCATCCATCAACTGTAATACATCATTGCCCATCTGCTCGATGGTATAACTCCCTACAGGTGCATCTGTTTTTCCGTGTCCACGCAGATCAGGTACGATACAGCGATAGCTGCGTGCCAGCTCAGGTACGACCTCATCCCAATACGATGAACTGCCGCAGTATCCGTGGAGCAAAATGAGTGCTTCTCCCTTACCTTGTTCGGCATAACAAATCGTCGTTCCATCACACATCACTTTTTCCATATGAATCCCTCTCTCTGCGCGAATGATATAATTCAGGTTGTATATTATTAAGCCTGCGTATCATGAATGAAACGTTTATCTCCATTTCCATGCTTCGATTGCAGCATCTGCAATCGTTCTCGACATCCCCATAACCAAGTGAAGCGAGGTCATCTGCAATATGGAATAGGGCCTTGGCCCATTGGCATTGACCACAGCTGCTACACTGTATTGTCCGACAGGTGGCAGCTTGCCTCCAACCGATTGAGCCGGGATGAGTGGGTTATTTGCGAGATAGTATGTACCTACAGCATTTTTGGGACCCAAACACGCATCAATTGCTATGATGGCATGATGCGGCGGAACAAGTGCCAATTTTTTCTCCAATGTATCTGCATCACAAGGGGAAGACATCGTGCCGATCACGTTCTCCATTCCGTTCTCTTGCAGTACACTTCCTGTCAGTGGGCCCAGCGCATCTCCGGTGGAACGATCGGTGCCGATGCAGACAAACGTAATTTCATCTGGAGAATGAAGTTGAACAATGTTTTTGAAAAATAAGAGCAGATCCCCTGCAGGTACACCTTTACGGACTTCCCTTCCTTGTTGGCGAACCATTTCTCGCTTATACGCTGCCAAGCTGTATTCCCTCCAGTACACTCAGGTCTCCATTAACCCCTGTTGTTGTATCCATCATTGTAACCGATGCTTCGTTTCCCCGCAAAAGCATTGGCCTGAGCACTTCCAATCATGATACAATAACAGGAGTTTCCGATACGGAAGGGATGAACTTAACGATGGATTTAACACAAGCAACAGCAGCCAATATGGAATATATGATTGAAGCGATCAAAACCAAACTTCGTATGGCAAGCGGTGCCGCCATGCAAGCTTCTTCATTCCCACTCGAGAAATATGAAGATCTGTTTGACCTGTATGAAATGATTTTGAGCAAGGAACATCTCAGTATCTCAGAAGTGGAAGCTGTCGCTTCGGAACTGGGTAATCTTCGTAAATCTTAGCACAGTATTGCTTTTGGTCATCTGCGACTTCTATGAAGACATATTTAGAGACAAGCAAAAAGGGATCTGTTTCCACGTGCATGTGGAGGACAGATCCCTTTTTACTTAATTATGTTAAAACCATCCTTATGGGATAAACATGAACATTAAGGCAGGTCAACCAGTACAAATTCGGCAGGTTCACTACCTGTACTCGTGATTTGCAGATCACAGCTTTTACGAATTCGTGCAGCATCCCCCGGCTTGAGGTTGAAATTGCCATCCGAACAATTGATCTCGACATATCCACTGATTAGGAAAAGATGTGTCCGCCGATCTTCATGCTGCGGGTACATCAACTTCTTACCGGATTCCAAATGGGACAAGTAGCAGGTTACATCCTGGGAAATAGTCAAAGCGCCCTCGGTTCCCTCGCCGCCTTGTCCTGATACAATCGGACATAGACGATTTAACTGTTCCTGAGCCTCTACCCTTCGATTCGTATAGGAAGGTTTCAGCATACGTTCAGATGGCAAAAACCACATCTGGAGGAAACGTACCGGTTCATCCGTTGACGGATTGGTCTCGGAATGCTCCACTCCCGTACCTGCACTCATAACCTGAACCGTGCCCGGCTCAAGTAATTGCTCTGTTCCCATGCTGTCCGTATGCTTGAGCGTACCTGATATGACATAACTGACAAGTTCAAGATCATGATGTGGATGTTTCTTAAAGCCTTCTTGCGGCATCAGTGTGTTGTCATTATGCGCAAGCAAACAGCCAAAATGGGCATTGCTCGGATCATCATAATCCGCAAAGGAAAAGCTGAATTCACTGTGTATCCAACCTCGATCCGACGTGTGCCTTTCTTCCGATGTCACCACTTTAATCATGTTCATCCACCTCCAAGGGTTTAGAGCTGCCACATTACTGCGGCAGGCCACGCGTGTATATGAATTGTATAGATTAATACCAGTTGGTATGTCATCTTTACCCGGGGTCCGGCAACTCTAATCACGCCCCTTCTTAAGGTTATAGGCTATCATCAAGTGAGTGCAGAAGGAACTCACTATCTGTATGACCAACAAGGTTCCCTGCATCATTACGAATGCCCGATGGAAAGACTTCAGCCAGTCGTGCAATAGTTTGCTCATTGGAATAACCAATCTGTTTCAGAATGGATTGGGTAATGATGGCCCACTCTTCTTCAGAACCATCCAGTACCTTGAAGGTGATTCCCAGTCGCTCCTTTTTCAGGCCGAATCCGAATACACCCTTGAATCCACCTTTCGCTACTATATTATCATCTTCCAGGAGTACTGAATCTACACGCTCCGTGCCACCTACCATCAACGGATGTTCATTCATAGCCGATGTGATGGTCTCGACAGCTTTTCTTGTGGAAGGATCAGCGATAAGATCGGGACAAGCGAGCTTCAGATAGGCGTTCGACAATGCTGACAACGGCAAAGAAAATACCGGAAAGCCACAGCCATCCGTCCCAAGCTCAATCTCTTTCTCCTCAATGCCTGCCAGGTCGGCAAAGGTTTCAAGAATTTCACGCTGCACTGGATGATCCGGCTCAGCGTAACTGCCCAGATCCATCTGTTTCATCTGACTGTATCCCAGAATTCCCAGATGTTTGCCGGAACAGTTGTGTAAAATGCGACGTTTCTCCCCTTGTCCACGTAACCATTCATTTCGGCTTTCTTCATTAAGCGGATAGCTTGGAGCACAGATCAAGCACTCTTCACCCAACCCGATCTTACCGGATAGCTGCTCCAGCACCCGAATGTGTTCCGGTTCCGAACGATGCGAAGAAGACATGATAGCAATCTCCTGTGCTGAGAGGCCATAATGACTGGCAATTCCTGCCCGAATGCCTGGAATGGCCTGAAAAGGTTTGGCTGATGAGCGAGTAAACGCTCGAAAATGAGGATTGCCAGCCGAGTATACGATTCGACCCTGCTCATCCGTAATACTTATGTGTCCGTAATGGGCGGATTCCATAACGCCTGCACGGTATTCTTTAATTAACAAGGCACTCTCCATGCGAGTTCTCTCCTTTATGCTCCCGAATTCATCTCTGCTTTGCGTCACGACGCCGCATGGGATATCTTAAATAGTATAGTACAAAAACGACGTTTTTACAGTTTTTTCGACAGGTATTTCGGGTATACCTATATCAATCTACATTCATCTATTACTACTACTGAAGGAGAAACTCACTATGCCGCGCAATTCGTATCTACCATCCTCATCCGTTTCAACTCCCGGCATGTTATTACGCACCTTGCTCAACTGGAGTTTGGCGGGTATGGCGCTTAGCGCTTCAGTCGTATTCATCCTGGCCGCTTTAGGTGCCCGGGTAGGCGCTGATGATATTATTCGTCTGGATGATTGGATTCAGCAATTATTTTATTTGAATTCGGATTCACGCCTCCACCTGTTCCCTTATACTTCATTCATAACTGCACTGGGCTCATTCAAGATCTCTGCTGTAGCTGCAGGAGGTTTTGCTCTTCTTTTATTCACGCAACGCAGTCCAAGGTTTGTTATATATGGATATACGGTCTTGGGAAGCTTTGCCGTGATGTGGATTCTGAACACGTTATTGAAAGAATTTTTCAAACGGAGCCGGCCTGAGCTGGATCATCTGCTGGTCGTTCACGGATACAGTTTCCCCAGCGGTCATGCGATGATCTCCATGGGTTTCTACGGTATGCTCTTTGTCATCTGGGCGATTGAACGACAACGGAATAATTCTGTTGGTTTATGGCTTCCTGTTCTATGCGGCATTATTTTTATTTTATTGATCGGCATCAGCCGCATCATGCTGGGCGTTCATTATCCTACAGATGTATTTACAGGGTTTGCCGCAGGGTTGGCATGGATCTTCTGCATGATTAAAGGCATTAAACGCACCAGTTGAAGAATGGATTCCTCCAATTTCCAGTTCGTTCATCCTCATCTTTGTTGTTTCACAGGCATGCACGGCGTTTATATACGAAGTAAGCAAACGCGAACAGACAACATCCTACATCAAGTTTAAAAGGAGGCGGTTGTTATGTGGGGCATCATTATCAGCATTGTGATGGCGGTCATCATCGGTTTGATCGGAGATGCACTAGCCGGTCACAATATGCCTGGAGGCATCATCGGTGCAATGATTGCCGGATTTGCCGGAGCTTGGCTGGGAGCACTTTTGCTTGGTAACTGGGGACCGGTTATCGGTAACTTTGCCATTCTTCCTGCCATCATTGGTACAGCGCTCTTTGTTTTCTTGCTGGGGCTTGTGTCCAGACTGCTAAGACAGGCTGCCTGATTCGGGCAACAAGGTGTTCGGTGTTTCGTATTTGTTTCTTAATTTGAAGAAGGAGTGATTAGACATGAATAAAGTAGAAGAACAATATCCTGTACAGACGGGTTCGACTTTCGCCAAAGGAATTTTCATCGGGGGTTTGCTGGGAGCAGCTGCAGCTCTACTCTTCGCACCTAAACCAGGACGTGAATTACGTGGTGATCTTTCCGAGAAAGTAGGCATGGTTACTGACCGCACTAAAGAAGTGGCAACCGTTGTAGGGGACAAAGCCTCGGAACTGGCTAAAACGGTCTCCTCCAAAACTTCTGAAATTGCGAAAACGGTAAATCAAGGCCGCAATGATGTCATGGACTCTGTACGAAAAGCATCCGCTGATGTGGCTAACGAAGCATCCCGTGCATCTGATGAAGTGGCTGCCGCTTCCGTAGAAGCGAAGGAAGATGCACGTAAAGAACTGAACTCGACTAGCCTGTAAGGGGATGTAGATCGAGTGACCAATAGCCAGCTGCATTTCAGCTGGCTATTTTTTATCCAATGCGAATGGGAGGAAAAGGAGCATGAGTAAAGTTACAATCAACGGAAATACTCCAGTTACGGGAGGAACACCTGCGCAACAGTATGATACGAGCGAGCACCCTTTTGAATTAAGACATGAGGTAAAGCGGCTGAACACCCGTCTGGACCAGATTGCGGACAGTCTGGAGAGGGCACAGATCAAAGATATTATTGAGAATTACAGCAGTCCCAAAAAGCGGATCATTACTAACTTTACAGCAGGAATGGCACGAGGACTCGGTCTAACCGTGGGGACCTTTGTTGTTCTGGGTTTGCTGGCGTTCATTCTCAGTCAATTCGTCAATATGCCGATTGTTGGACAATACATTGCTGACTTACTTGGCTATATTGAAGATTACAAAAACTAAGAGGACTAGCCAATAGGCTATCCCCTATGCGTTTCTGTTGCTCTTTTTTTCTCGATCTCTTCAGCTGAAGGCTGTGAAGACTTCACCTTCAGCAGGTCTCCTGTCCATCCTTTCATCATCAGCCATACATACATGCTGATCATGCTAAAAATAATCAGTCCGATGACCAGTACAACTCCCCAACTCTTGTCGATCAGAGGCAGATTCTCAAAGTTCATGCCCCATATCGCTCCAGCAGCCGTTGCCGGTATGAACACAGCTGTAACTATGGTTAGCGTCTTCATAATCTCATTGCCACGAACCCCTGAGATTGCATTATCAATAGAGATTAAAGTGTCAATCTCTTTCTCATAATGGTTAAAGAGACGCTCCATCCGTTCCACACGATATTGAAGCTGTAGAAAGTAACGATTGTCTTTTATCTCACTCAGGTAAGCTTCATGGGCAGCGGCCATGAGTTCCGAGTACGGGATAAACAGATTACTCCAATATAATAATTCAAATCGGGCAGCGAGAATCTGGTCCATCAAGGTACGTGCATTACGAGACTCCATCTTTCGTTCCAAATCACGCAGGTTCATCTCAAAATGATCCATACCCACATGATAGTAATGCAGTATAGCTCGAAAAAGTACGAACATGCCATCCCTTGCCACCGTACATTGTTGCAACATATTCGCACGTTCATCTGTCTTCATAATGCCTCTTGTGTTGTCATCCATATTCAAGGTAACCAGGTTGGTGCGATCGACATAAAAGAACATCTGATTATCTTTTCGTACGTCATCTCTCTCATTCTTAATCGCATATAACAAGGAGCCAAATATGACGGGCTCAGTACCATTCACGAAACGGACGGACAAATAATTCGATTCCACTCCCTGAATTTTATGAAGCCAATACTGCATATCCGGAAAGGCCTCGGTCAGGTCCTCCAAGGCATTCTTCATGCTATCCGTATCAGGTGCAACCCAATCCCACCACTGCCAATGATCTGAGTAAGATAAATTGTCGCGACGAGCCTCCAGCTTGATTTGGTCCACAATCACAATATCCACTCCTGCACATATGTTTATTGCATGCATACAACCTTTTTAATCCCAAAAAGGACACGTATGTATTCCAATGGAATTACGTGTCCTTCTCTATGCCGTGCTCAACAACATCAGGGATTCATCTATCATAACATTGAAGCATTGGACATGATCTGTTTCAATTTCTCTGTAGCTCGCTTCTGAATCCGAGATACACTCATCTGTGAAACACCAAGCTTCTGGGCAATTGCCCGCTGAGACTGGCCATCCTGGAATGCTAGAATAAGTACCTTCTGTTCCTGTTCCTTCAATTGCGCCAATGCCTGTTGCAAGTCCATCCGTTTTTCAACTGAATCGAAGTCATTTACATCTGCACTGATCAGTTCTCCCAATGTGGCTGCACTGTCATCCTGAGATAACGGAGAATCCAGCGACACATAGTGGTAACATTCCCGACCAGCTAGAACCTCAATCGTCTCTTCTGCAGTCAAATCAAGGTATTCAGCAATCTCGTTCACACCAGGTGAGCGCTCCAGCTTCACGGTTAGCTCATCAATGGCATGCTGCACAAGTGCTCCCTTTTCCTTGATTCTCCGGGGCACCTGAATATACCATGATTTGTCACGCAAATAGTTCTTCATATGACCGATCATGCTCTTCATGGCATAAGGTTCAAATGGGATACCCAGGTTGATATCGTATTGCTTGAGCAAACGAATCAATGCCATCTGCCCGGTCTGATACAAGTCCTCGTATAGATCGGGGCGATTCCGAGCAATTTTACCTGCTGCCATCTTTACCATCGGTTCATATTTACGGATGAGAACTGTTGCAATTTCATTATCTTGGGTTTGCTGGTATTCCCAGATCAAACCTATTGCTTCAGACATGGACTCTGGGGGAGTCACTTTTTCACTCATACTTTCTCCTCACTTCTTGCAAGACGTTTTACGAGTACTACTTTCGTACCTTTGCCCGCCTCACTTTCCACACTGACATCGTCCATCAAGGCTTGCATCAGGTAGAACCCGAGTCCGCCAATCTGAGCTTCTGTCAATTCTTTGTCGTGAAGACCGGCACGTGACACGGCAGGGTTCATGTTCTCGAAACTGGCACCTTCGTCTTTAACAGTAATGGACAATGTTTCGCCATCCACTTCAAATACGACTTCAACCATGCCGCCTTCATGTGAGTAGGCATACAGTACAGAGTTGTTACAGGCCTCGGATACAGCAACTTTCATATCCTCAATGTCTTCATAAGAGAATCCCATCTTGGATGCTACTCCATAAAGATTGAGTCTTACGATATCAACGTAATCAGCTGTCGCCGGTAAATTAAGGGTGACTCTTTGAACTTCTGCATTCATTCCTTTTTCGATCCTTTCCTATTGGGAATTCTTCTGTGTGACAAAGAATTTGGCGATGCCCGTCATGTCAAAAAGTTTCTGGATTTGCGCAGGAACTTCCTGTACTTCAAAGCGAGCTTCCATTCCATGTCTAGCCTTCAGAACAGATAGCAGGATGCCAATCCCTGTACTATCGATATACTTCAAGTCTTTCATGTTGATCATAAGATCCTGTTCCTTGTTGTCCACGAGCGGCTCCATCACCAAGCGGAAGTCAGGAGCGACAGACAAATCCAGTTCGCCAGTCAGATACACTGTGCACACACCGTCTTCTGTTTCAGTTCTTGCATTGAATTTTTCATTCTTATTTGTATTCATTAGACATCTCTCTCCTGATCAATGGTTTCCTTACCTAATAACCCAACTTCAGCACGAGTGAAACAAAAAGAAGTTTGGCAAATGTTTCAATTGGCATGATTCATGGCAGATGGACCTGAGTTCAACATTTGTCGTGATTTCTGAAACTGGGCTATTTTCTGTTTTACATTCCCCATTTTCACCGGCTTACTAATATAATCATCCATACCTGCGGCAGTACAGCGTTGCTGAATTCCTTCCATAACGTTCGCAGTCATGGCTATAATGATGGGCTGGTTGGACTGGGGCAAGCTCTCTCTAATCCGCCGTGTACATTCCAGACCGTCCATCACAGGCATCTGCAGATCCATGAATACATAGTCATAGGCATGACGGCTACCAAGCACCATGTCAAGTGCGCTCTGCCCATCTTCGGCTATGTCCGATAACAACCCGAGCTTACTGAGCATGATCGCCATCAACTTCTGATTAATGGGATGATCATCCACAATTAATACCGTAGGATATTTATTCTCATTCTTCACATCCGTCAGATTCTCTTCTCCGTTCATCTGTACCAGTTCGGTTTCTACATAACGTTTCGCCTGAATGGTAAATACAAACGTTGCCCCCCGCTGCTCCGTAGTGTCCAGATAGATCTGTCCACCCATCATTTCGACCAGAGTCTTGCATATGGCCAGCCCTAAGCCCGTTCCACCGTACTTGCGTGTCATGGATGTATCCAACTGGGAAAATGGCTGAAACAGGCGATCAACCTTGTCTGATGCAATGCCTATTCCTGTGTCCTTCACGGCAAACTCTAATGCCATTCGTCCGCCATTCTCCTCCTTAACGGACACGATCAGATATACCCCGCCATGGTCGGTGAATTTGATTGCATTTGCAATCAGGTTCAAGAGAACCTGGCGTAGCCTCGCCATATCTCCATAGATTAATTGAGGGACAGAATCTTCGAGGAAATAGTCCAGTTCCAGATTCTTTTTGCCTGCTTCTGCAGCAAACAATCCCAGTACCTCCCGAATACAGGAGACTAGTTCGAAAGGATGCTCCTCCAACTCCATTTTGCCGGATTCCATCTTGGTAAAATCAAGAATGTCATTGATAACCGTCACGAGTGCATCAGCACTGCGACGAACGATGTCTGCGTACTCCTTCTGATCTTCCTTCAGTTCCGTCTCCATTAGCAGATCCACCATGCCGATGACTCCATTCATCGGCGTGCGAATCTCATGGCTCATCATCGCCAGGAACTCGGTCTTCGCATTGGCTGCGATCTCCGCTTCTTCCTTGGCCTGAATGAGTTGTTGGTTCATCTTCTCCAGTTCCTGTGTCTTCTGGTGAAGCAGCATCGTCTGTGTCTTCAATCGTTTATTGGTGATAAACATCTCCACAAAGCCCTCGATTTTGGATTTCAAAATCTGAGGAATAAACGGCTTAACCATGTAATCAATGGCCCCGGCTGAATATCCGGCAAACAAGTGCTCCGCCTCTCTGCTATTCGCAGAGATGAAGATGATCGGCACATCCTTGGACTTGTCCCGTGCCTTAATTAACTTTGCTGTCTCAATTCCGTCCATGCCAGGCATCTGCACATCAAGTACGATAACCGCAAATTCGTCTTTCAGCAGACAGCGGAGTGCCTCTTCTCCGGAAGTTGCCTTAACGAGTTTATATTGTTCCGATTCCAGAACCGCTTCAAGAGCAAGCAAGTTCTCAGGGCGGTCATCTACCAATAATATGTGGATTGGTTCATTGAGCCCCATGGCTAACCTAACCCCCTATTTGATCTTCCGGTATATTTTTTCGGTCCGGTCTAACGGCTCATAGGTATCACTGAACTCTGTAAAATGTATCGATTCTTTAGACCCCAGAACCAGAATTCCAAAGTGGCTCAGGCTCTCGTGAAACAGCCCATGCACATGGTTCCGTAGTTCATCATTGAAATAAATCATGACATTTCGGCAAAAGATAACATTAAACTCGTTAAATGACCGATCTGTTGCCAGATTGTGCTCGGCGAATATAATGTTCTTCCTTAGAAATGGGTGAAACATCACCGAATTGTATTTCGCTGTATAGTACTCGGAGAAGGCTCTGGTACCCCCTGCCTCCAAATAATTTGTAGTAAATAATTTCATTTTCTCAATACCGTAGACGCCCTCTTTAGCCTGTTGCAATGACCGATCATTCATATCGGTTGCGTAGATTCTTGCCTTGTCATACAGTCCTTCCTCATGCAACATGATGGCCATGGAATAGACTTCCTCTCCCGTAGAGCAACCCGCATGCCAGATTCGGATGTACGGATAGGTTCTCAGAATAGGAATAATCTGTTCCCGAAACATTCGGAAAAGCGAGGGATCTCGAAACATTTCCGTTACAGGGATGGACAAGTTCTGTACAAAACGTTCAAACGCGGAACGGTCATGAAGGACACGCTCCTGCAAGCCGGATATGCTCTTAACACCTTCGGCATGTGCATGATGCCAGATTCTTCGCTTCAGGGATGGCAGTGCATAGTTTCTAAAATCATAACCATATAAACGGTGCATGCCTTCCAACAGCAACTCAATCTCGATCAGCTCGCGCTCTTCATCTTGCGGCATGCGGACCAAATCTGTCCCTGTTTCGGTAGGTTCCCACGGTGTCATAATTTCTCTCCACTTCTTCATTTGTTACTTGCGTATTCATCGTATTGTCTTTCATTACCCAAACAATGAACATACGAATAATGAACTTACGAATACAGCCATACGCGCATTAAGGATAACAATTGATCTGTCTGAATTGGTTTTTTCACATAGTCAGATGCTCCAGCCTCAATACATTTGCCTCTATCCTCTTTCATGGCTTTGGCCGTAAGCGCAATAATCGGTAACTTTTCAAACTGCGGTATCTGTCTAATTCGTGTCATCGCTTCGTAACCATCCATTTCTGGCATCATCATATCCATCAGCACCAGATCAATTTCCGGATTTTTCTCCAGAATTTCCAGAGCCTCACGACCATTCTCTGCAAACGTTACATCCATACGATAGCCTTCAAGGACACTTGAAAGGGCAAATACATTACGAATATCGTCATCTACAAGCAATATTTTCTTGCCTTCAAATAACGTTTCCTTGTTGTGCAGCTTCTGCAAGATGCGACGCTTGTCTTCCGGCAAATTGGCTTCCACCCGATGCAGGAACAGTGTGGTCTCATCCAACAGACGTTCCGGTGACTTCACATCCTTGATAATGATGGATTCTGCATATTTGCGCAGCTTCATTTCTTCTTTGGAATCCAGTTCTTTGCCTGTATAAATTATAATCGGCAGATCGTTCAGATATTCATCATCCCGGATCTGGTCGAGCAACTCGAACCCGGTCATATCCGTTAACATCAGATCCAGTACCATGCAGTCATAACGCTGACTGTGTAATTCATTCAAAGCCTCACTACCTGTGGATACTGCTGTAATTGCAACATCATCATGACCAATCAATTCAATAATGGCTTTACGCTGAATCTCATCATCTTCTACAATCAAGAGTCGTTTCAGCTGATTCTCGGTATAGGATTTGATATGCGAGAAAGCTTTATCCAGTGAATCCTTGCTGGACGGTTTTTTCAGATACGCAATGGCGCCCATCATCAATCCTTGCTTCATATCATCAATGACCGAAATCACATGTACCGGAATATGGCGTGTTGCCGAACTGCTCTTCAGCTCACCCAGAATGGTCCAACCGTCCATAACTGGCAATTGGATATCCAGAATAATGGCATCCGGCAGATATTGACGTGCCATTTCAAGCCCTTTATCACCTTGAAGGGCAACAAGTGCCTTGAAACCTCTACCTCTCGCCATATCCATCAATATATGTGCAAAGTTCACATCATCTTCAATGATGAGAAGGATCTTGTCACCTTCCATGAGATTCTCCCGATCATCTTCAATCTGCGTGACATCTGGTGTATGGGTAGGAGACAGATCCGTATCCACGCTCCGCTCCGGTTCAGGAGAGAGAATGGACTGATGACTTGATAGCATAGTCCGTGTTTCGGTGGACTGTTCATAAAGCATCTCAGAGGATACCGCCGCTTCTCTTGAAGCACCTTCCTTCGCCAGAGCTTCCTCTTCATGATTATCCGGCAGATACAAGGTAAAGATACTACCTTCCCCTTCGGACGATTCCACCTGTATAGCGCCACCAAGCAAACGTGCCAGTTCCCTGCTAATGGACAATCCTAGGCCAGTTCCACCATATTTCCGACTTGTTGTCCCGTCCACTTGCTGGAACGCTTCAAAAATTAGATCTGTCTTGTCGGATGGAATGCCAATACCGGTGTCTTTCACACTAAATCCGATATATTCCTGATTGGTATTCATATATCCCGGCAGTTCTTCAGCTTTCATCCGCCGTCCAATCAGACTGACCGAACCACGGTTGGTAAACTTAAACGCGTTCGACAACAAGTTTCGTAAAATCTGTTTGACGCGATGACTGTCGGTGTATACCCATTCTGGTAAATTGCTGTCGAACTCAATATTCAAGTTGAGTTCCTTTTTATTCGCCATCGGTCCAAAATTCTGCTCAACAAAGCTGGTCAGCTCTTCCATTCGAACTGTCTCATAGTTGATATCCATCTTACCTGCGTCCACCTTGGACAGATCCAGAATCTCATCAATCATCTTCAGCAGATCCGCACCTGACATGTAGATGGTTTGAGCATATTCCTGCTGCTTGTCAGTCAGGTTTCCGCCCTTGTTCTCAGACAATAGCTGAGAGAGAATCAGCAGACTATTCAGTGGTGTACGGAGTTCATGCGACATATTCGCCAAAAATTCGGACTTGTACTTGCTTGTCATCGACAATTGCGTAGCTTGTTGTTCCAACTGTGTCTTCGTTTTCTCAATTTCGTCATTTTTCTCTTCAACTTCGCGTACCTGCTCCTCAAGCGCTCTCGTCTTGGCAATGAGCTCTGTATTGAAATGCTCCAGCTCTTCCTGTTGACGCTGCAACAATTCCTCGGAACGTTTAAGTGCCTCCGTCTGCTCCTCCAGATTCTCATTGGAACGGCGCAGCTCTTCTTGCTGTGTTTGCAATTCTTCCGATTGAACCTGTAGTTCCTCTGTCAGTGCCTGGGATTCACGAAGTAGCTCCTCCACACGCAAACGACGTCGAACATTATTCAATATAACGCCCAAGTTCATGATCAGTTGAGAGAACAATTGCTTGTGCAATTCATTGAACCCTTCAAAGGAAGCCACTTCAACAACACCAATCAATTCATCCTCGAACACGACAGGATAGATCATGATACCCGCAGCACGTGTTGAACCTGAAGCTGAGCCAATATGCACGTAATCTTCAGGCGTATTATCCAGAATAATCGGTGTCATATCGAGTGCAGCCTGACCAATCAAGCCTTCACCGATCCGATACATTTCTTTACCAACGTCTTCGTTCTCCTCAAATGCATATGCACCGTAACGTCTCAGTTCGTCGGGATGTTTCTCTTCATCAATCAGATAGACGACACCCAACTGAGCACCAAGCACAGGTGTGAACTCACTGATAAACATCTGTGAAATTTGCCGGATGGATCCAATCCCCCGAAGCAGCTCCGGGACTCTTGCAATATTCGAACTCATCCAGTTCTGATCCTGTTGGGCCTGCACATAAGCCTTCTCAACTTCCAGTTTTTCTTCCAGATCGCTGGACACATCTTTGAACACACTGGCAATCTGACCAATCTCATCCGTCGAGTTGACCTGAATGCGGCGGATAGTCCGATAGCGGCCTTTGCCGAAACTAGTGATCATCATGGATACGGTATTCAGACCACGTGTAATGCTTGGCAGCACCCACATAATGACACCCAGTGCCAACAACAATCCGGCGATCATGATACTTATCGTAATCTGCACTGCTCTCGCATAAGCTGCGTTAGCGTCCTTAATCTCCGTATCAATCTCCTGGTCCTGGTAACGGGAAAGAGCATTCAAACTATCTACGGCTTCTTTTTGCACGGCAAGTCCTGTTGAGTTGCGGTAGTTATTTGCATCTTCTACCCGGTCCTGGGACATCAGGCTAATCTGTCTCGTAGCATAGGCTGTATAAGCATTCCATGCAGTATTTACACGATCGACCAGCTGATGTTCAGGCGCACTATCTGCACGGTTTCTCACTTCTACGAGGTTGCGATCACCTCGATCCTTCATCTCCTTCAGGTCAGCGTCTGCTGCTGCAGTCGAGTTGTTTGGATTCAATAACAAGTTAGCCAGCACTTTAGCGATATCATTAACCTCTCCGCGTGCAGCAGAAGTGAATCTTACTTTTAGATAACGTTCCTGATACATCTGATCTATCTGTTTATTGCTGCTGTTCAGCCGTTCATAACTCACAAATGTGAGCACAATCAAAATGGCCATCAGAGCGGTAAAGCCAATCAGCAGTTTATTCCTGATCTTCATTCAGCATCCGCCCCTTTTTCCAGAGTAATCCAGACCAGACATTTATCATCATCACGTTCCTGTGAAATCTCGTCGTCGAAAAACAGCGCCTGCATGGCAGTTTCATTCCACTGATGAGAACCGCTCAGTTTTTCAATCAGGAATTCGTGCTGTTCCTCCTGACCACCCTGAACAGCTTCCAATAAACCATCTGTATAAAGCGCAATATGCCCGTCACCTTCGTAATGGATCGTTTGTGGCTCAATATCCATTTTGTCAAATAAACCAACAGGACAGCAGACGCTGTCAAAAGTAGTGACACTGCCGTCATCTTGGAAGAACAATGCAGGCGGATGCCCTGCGTTGACATAATCAATACGCTTCATCCGTGTATCTACAACCAGATAGATAGCCGTGAAATAATACTGTACCAATTGTTTCCCCAGATGGAGCTGATTGAAGCGCCGGTTCAACTCCTGAATAACCTTCTCCGGATCGACGTAGGTGGTTACCGTATCTTTCAAGACAGAAGCAATAAACATCGTAAACAAGGATGAAGATATCCCATGTCCCATCATGTCGAGCAGCAGTACCCCATAACGGCCTTCCCCGAGCGGATACCACGAATACAGATCACCCGCCAGTTCGAAGGAAGGTTTGTAGATGGCATGCACTTGAAACAAAGGATCCCGGAGTGCCGGACTTAATACGGCATTCTGAACCATTGCTGCCAGCTTCAGCTCATCCTGGATACGCTGATCACGCTCTTTGTGCCAATCCTTCTCTTGTTTCAAACGAAGTGCGAGTCGAATTCTGGCCATCAATTCGACTTTGTTAATCGGTTTGGTTACATAGTCGGATGCGCCAGCATCCAATGCTTCGGCAAGTTTTTTGGAGTCACCGATGGCAGTCACCATAATAATCGGAATATCCTTCAGGTTTTCAAATTTCTGCACAATACCGCAAGCTTCGATGCCATCCATCTCAGGCATCATCATATCTAGCAAAATGAGGTCAATATCCGACGGTCTTGGACGAAGTTCATTGCTTTCCTCTCCAATTCCCAAAACTTCAAACATTTCCATGGCGGAACTCGCCGTTACAATGTCACGATAATTTTCTTTTTTCAGAATTTCTCGAATGATAATGACATTCGTCGGATTGTCGTCAACAATAAGTATTCTCATTGATATCTCCTTATCTGTGGCGTCCGGGTTTGTCGATTCTTATTAGGTTAAACCAACCTTAATTATACAAATTTTGCATACAAAACGGCAGTAGACATAATAATTCCTAGTATAACTATAATCTTAAAAACGAAAAACTTCTATTGATACGTGTTCAAAAGCAGACTTTTTGAACAAACTTTTATCAGTAAATGGGAACATTGCAGAAGACCTCCTGCTCTTTCACCCTGTTTTTGCAGCGTCCTGATCCCGCTTCCAAACTTGCAAAAACATAGATAAGGAATGGGGAAAGCCCCATTCCTTATCTATGTTTTTGATTAAGCCTTTTACATAAGTGTCTCAGAAGCTTGTCCATGTTCCGCAAGCTTCAACTTGCAGAGTATATTGGTTAATCTTTCTTTTTAGCAATAACGAGTACTTTACCTTTGTCGAGTTCACTCTCGTAAAAGTCGGCTTCGGCTTCGGTAAAGCCCATCGAGACTATTTTGGCCCGGAGTTCATCACCACGTGAGCGGAACAGATTCGCCAAGGAATCAAATACGCCTTCTTCCTTAATACCAATTTCTTTGGCATCTGCCGTATCGGCAATTCGATCTGTACGATCCTTCTCATGGGCGAGAACAAAGATATGATCAGCAAGGTAACCGGTAATCTGCAATTCTTTCACCGCTTCTACCGCCTGGACTCCGTTTTCTACCACTTTTGCATAAGCTTGCGCATTGGTTGAATTCATCGTTTCCACTCTCCTCTGATTTAATCTTCTATAACGAGCTACTTAGTATATAACCATACGATATGGGGTTGAAACGATTGTGTAATAACCAATTCTAGGAAACCGTGTCATCAAAAAGATCAATGCCATTGATCTGGCTGGAGCCTGACTTCATATATACCTTTAAGGCCTGATTTCCACGGAGAAACACTTCTCCGTCCTCAGCCACATAATACGGTTTACCAAGAGCTTGATGGATCGCTTCAATATTCATCTCAATTTTCTCACCGTTTAACATGATGTGATTCTCAGATGCATCGATATGCACATATTGAATAACATCCTTATCTTCACACAAGCCAACTTTCACATCATGAAAGTGATATTCAGGACACCCCAGATAAGGATCTTCCTGCTTATGCCCTGGCTGGCCCTTCTTGGCCAACAAGTCATTCATGGTGTCATCCAGAGAAATGCCATTCAGAGTCCGAAAATGCTGGAAAGTCTCGGAACGATCAACAGCCAGAGTCACCTCTGACGCCTTCTCTTCCATTGCCGTCCATTGCATATCGTGAGCAGCGGGCACCGCTGCCGGTTGAACGGAAAAGGGAGAAATTACGCTAAACATCACAAGCAGTAGTTTCATCATGATTCTCACCCTTTCATCAGGTTCATTGCCGCTCTGAAGGTTTCTTTATGGATTACAAAGCGGTCATGTTATTTGCGCATGCGTTGCCATACATTTGCTGCAACATCGATATACTTCATCCAGTTCTTCCCGCCCTTGGCATCACCATTATATGTAGCTTCATAGGATTGCAGGGTACGGTCCGTTGATGTAGCAGGCGGTGCTGTTACATGAGACGGTTTAGCATGCTTCGTCTCTTCAGTATGGTTTCGTTTGGTCTGAAATCTGGCCATCAGCGTCGTGGAGACTTGTTTGGCTGCTGCCGTCACTTCATTCAACACTTCTCCGAGATTCTCAACAGATTCCATCACAGGATCGATTTTTTTCATTTTGTGCTGCACATCCACTGTAATGTCATTGGCATGTCTTACCGTCTGTTTCACTTCATAACTAAGTTCGTCAATGGTCTTCTGTACCTCCTGTAATGTCTGTGAGACATTGTCCAAAGAACCCTGTGCTGATTTCAAGGTACGAATCAAGAAGAAAACAAGTACTGCAAATGCCACTGCAATCAGGGCCACGCTAATTTGATAGATCATAAAAGAACCTCTCTTTCCATATGTGCATCAGTTTTGTTATTGCTATAGTTACCCGGCGATTTCCCTGACGAAACAATATTATATGTCGCTTCATATATGCATGCGCTTGGAAAAAAACCAATGTTTCAACCGGAGAACACTCGGTTAAAGTTAGACTACACAAGGCGGTGAGGTGAAACACAACTCACTCCACAAATCAGTAAACGAAAGGATGAATCCTCATGTTGAAATGGTCTGTATTATTTCTAATTATTGCACTGGTTGCAGGTATCTTCGGATTCTTCGGTATTGTTGAGGCAGCTGCTTCAATCGCCAAAGTACTGTTCTTCATCTTTGTAGTACTGTTCGTGATCTCCCTTATTACGGGACGCAGCCGAATGCGATAACCTGATGTTCCGAATGAGTCAATAAGACGAATACATACAAAAGCCGATCGTGCTACCAAGCCGATTGGCTTTTGTGCGTTCAGACACAGGTCAACCTTCTATATTATGTACTGCACTCCTTTCTGCTTTATTCCAATCCCCCTTCGTATGAATCCCAAAAAACAGGACCTTTTTGAGATAGCCAACCCGGTTTTATCCCACTGAAGTATGATATTTACAGGCTTGCTACATACCCACATATGAGCCAGTTGACACTGGAGGATTCAAGAAAATATTGTTATAATTTGTGATTCATAAGGGTGCTTGCTTGGTTACTTGTAATCAGGACAACATTTTACATACCTACCGAGGAGGAAAAACAAAATGAAAAAAATCGTAAGTTTTGCCGCTGCTTTAACGTTGATGGGTTCGATGGCTGCCGCTGCGGGTGCTGAGGAAGCGGTTACTGGAACGGTGACCCCGGAAAAAGGAACAGAAGCTACAACAACGACAACAACTCCGGCTGTTGAAGTGAACAAACCTGCTGTAGAAACTGTAGAAGGTACTACTGAGACAGTAACCGGTGCTACCTACAGCACTAATGGTAATAACCCTTCTCCTACAACAGATAAGTTATTTGACGAACCAGTTGTAAAACCAGGCGATGTAGTACTGGTACCAACGATGTTGCTGAACCTTCTGGAGCGCACTTGGTTCTATGATGCACCTAACGGTAAACCAATCGGTGCATTAAGCTCCCAAGTTATCGATACAACAGGTGAAGTTGTTGACGGATTCGATGGCGGCGAGTGGGTTCAAGTATACACTTGGAAAGGCAAAGCGTGGATCCACGTTGCCATTCAATAATATCGTATAGTCGTTCTAACGATATGTAAAGAGGACAGCGCGTTTAATCGCAGCTGTCCTCTTTTGATGTTCCCATATGTTCACTCTCTGTTCAAGGGTTCCCAGTAACCTCATCCATCTTCGGTTCCACATGTACATGCACATGCATGATGTTATGTGATCGCTTCAACCGCTCTTCCACTCTGTCACAGATCTGATGGCCTTCAATCAGGCTTAGGCCTCCGTCCACTTCAATCACCACATCCACAAGTACATGACTGCCATGCACACGTGCTTTGACATCCTTGATCATTTCCACGCCCGGAACCCGAGCTACGGAAGATCTGAGATCCGTCAGTTCTTTTTGATCAAATCCATCGGTAAGACGATGTGTAGAATCCCGGAAAATCTCCCAAGCCGTCTTGCAGATCAACAGGCCTACAGCTATCGCAGCTACTTTATCCAGCCAAGGCAGTCCGAACTGCGCACCGATAATGCCAACTGCAGCGCCGATGCTGACCCAGGCATCCGAGCGATTATCTTTGGCTGCAGCCATCAGGGCCTGGCTGTTAATTTGTTTGGCGAGACGGTGATTGTAACGATACACACCTAACATCACTACCGCACAGACCACAGCCACCGCTGCCGCCCACAGATTAGGAGCAACAAAGGCTCCTTCATACCAGGAACGAACGGCTTCAACCAATACTTGCAGCCCAACCATAGCCATAATAAATGAAGCCACCAAGGCAGCAACAGTCTCCGCTCTAAAATGACCATAGGCATGATCCGAATCAGGGGGTTTCTGAGAGATCCGCAGCCCAATCAATACAGCAACAGACGCCACAATATCCGTAAGGTTATTAAAACCATCCGCCAATAAAGCGCTGGATGCAAATAAATATCCACAGATCAGCTTAAAGGCGGACAAGACGAGATAGGCTACGATACTAACCCAAGCGCCTCGCTCCCCTTTTCGTATTTCATCATAAGCGTTCAAACCGGGCGACACTCCTTTAACGTTTCGTATTACGGTTTTTCCATGTTACCAAATGCGGAGCGTGTGGGTCTACAGAAACAGTGTTGCCAAGCTGCATTGCTGTAGGCAAGCCGAAACAAAGTTGCCAGACGGCAGGGCTGTAGGTGCTGAGAAAGAATGTTGGCCTGGGTAAAACCAAAGGATTTGAGCATTTTATCAGGTTGCCCTTGTGGGGCTTTTGTAAAACGTATAAAATAGGTACATCCCGTCCAATCTGGACGGCTTACTGTAAGACCGGGAGGGAAATAACGATGAGCGAAAATAACGAACCGAAAAAGGTCAGTTTGCAGGATGCTATACGCCAGAAGCTGGCACAAAAGAAAGAACAAGCTAATTCCGGTAACCAATCCAGCGCCTACTTTGAAGGCGGACCAAAAGCGATGAAGAGTCAGAACAACAAGAAGCCTAACAACCAACGTCGTCGTACTGGTGGATCTTAGGACTTAGAGCCGCAAAGATACCCAGTGCATAACCAAAAGAACCGCAAGCTCTCTTCACAGAGGCTTGCGGTTCTTTGGTGTTCCTATGCATAACGTATCGTAGATGATGCTTATTTTAAGCTTCTACCGGATACATTTTATTGCGCAGTTCTTTAATTTCATCACTTTCCAGATATTCGTCATAGCTCATTTGGCGATCAATGATGCCATTCGGCGTAATTTCGATAATCCGGTTAGCAATCGTTTGAATGAACTGATGGTCATGGGATGTGAACAGCATTGTGCCGTCAAAATCAATCATACCATTGTTCAAGGCTGTGATGGATTCGAGATCCAAGTGGTTCGTAGGCTCATCCAGAATTAATGCGTTAGCACCCGTCTGCATCATTTTCGCCAGCATACAGCGAACTTTCTCGCCCCCGGAGAGTACACTTGCCTTTTTCAAGGATTCCTCACCTGAGAACAGCATACGTCCCAAGAATCCACGCAGGTACGTTTCATCCTGATCTTTGGAATATTGACGAAGCCAATCCACGAGCGTCATGTCTACACCGTCAAAATATTTGGAGTTGTCTTTTGGGAAATAAGCTTGAGTTGTTGTTACGCCCCAAGTGTATTCGCCGCTATCCAATTCCGTTTCACCCATAAGAATATCAAACAAGAGTGACTTGGCATTACCATTCGGGCCAACAAATGCGATTTTATCCCCTTTGTTCACGACAAAGCTGATATCATTCAGCATGTTCACGCCATCAATCGATTTGCTGATACGATCTACAGTCAACAATTGTTTACCGGCTTCACGCTCAGGTTTGAAGTTGATAAACGGATATTTACGGTTCGATGGACGAAGGTCATCCAGCGTGATTTTGTCGAGTTGTTTCTTCCGGGAAGTCGCCTGTTTCGATTTCGAGGCATTCGCAGAGAAACGTTGAATAAAGGCTTGGAGCTCTTTAATCTTCTCTTCTTTTTTCTTGTTAGCATCGCGCTGCAAAGCAAGTGCCAATTGGCTGGACTCGTACCAGAAATCATAGTTACCTACGTACAGCTGGATTTTACCAAAGTCGATATCCGCAATGTGCGTACATACTTTGTTCAGGAAGTGACGGTCATGGGATACCACAATAACAGTACCTTCATAGTCCATCAAGAAGTTCTCAAGCCATTGAATGGATTCGAGATCCAAGTGGTTGGTAGGCTCATCGAGCAACAGGTTGTTTGGTCGACCAAACAATGCTTGTGCAAGCAGGACACGAACTTTTTCGTTACCACTCAGTTCAATCATTTTCTTCTCGTGCATGTCACGATCGATACCCAGACCGATCAGGAGTGCCGCTGCATCCGGCTCAGCATCCCAGCCATTCAACTCGGCGAATTCACCTTCAAGCTCACCTGCACGCAGGCCGTCTTCTTCAGTGAAGTCCGCTTTGGCATACAGCGTATCTTTTTCTTTCATAATGGCATAGAGACGACTATGGCCCATAATTACCGTTTCGAGAACCGGATACTCATCATATTCAAAGTGGTTTTGCTTCAAAACGGCCATACGTTCGCCCGGGGTGATGTGCACCTCTCCCGAGTTTGATTCAATTTCACCGGACAAAATTTTCAAGAACGTGGATTTGCCGGCTCCGTTGGCGCCGATCAGGCCATAACAGTTTCCTGGTGTGAATTTGATATTTACATCTTCAAAAAGTGCACGTTTTCCGTAGCGGAGCGTGATGCCGCTTGTACTGATCATTAAGCATACCATCCTTTATTGGTTAATCTTCATACTGCATGAATAGCAAGTTGCGTAAATCATGGATTCAATATCCCGATGCCTATTCTGGCACCATATTATAACACAAAAAAGCGGCAAATTCGAAAATTGGCCGCTTTTTACTGATTAAAGATTTGGTAAATGTACTGTTCATGCGGGTATAACCCTACATTAACATATTTGGCTCACTTTTGTTAGTCCTGTTTACCGTCCTCATGCCTGATTCGAAGTGTCTCGCCATGACCAAGCACCCGAATCCGCTCTGGACCAATGCCTAGTCGCTCACGTTCGACTTCGAGCCGATCCAGCGCTTCCTTGGGCGTATCATCCGCCAGCTTGAATGTGCCGTAATGCATCGGCACCATGAGCTGTGAACCGGACTCAACGAACCCCTGCAGCGCTTCTTCGGGTGTCACATGCTGAGAAGTCATGAACCATTCCGGATCGTAGGCACCGATGGGCATCAGGGTAACACCAATGTCAAAGCGCTCTCCAATCGTTTTGAAGCCCTGGAAGTAACCTGTATCCCCCACAAAATATAACACAGGCGGACCGCCTGATGATTTGGATGTTCCGTTCTTTCCGGATTCATTGGATGATTCATCCTGATCGCTCGTTGTTACAGCACTTTCCACTGCTGATGTCGTTGCCAAATGGTTGGGTTCCAACACATACCCGCCCCAATGGGACGTATTGGTATCGAACAGCGTTCGGCGCGTCCAGTGCTGTGCAGGGACAAAGGTTATTTTGACTCCGCCAAGTGTCATATGATCCCACCACTTCATCTCTTGGCATCGATGGAATCCTTTGCGGATCATCTTGCGCTTCAGACCATCGGGTACGATGAGCAACGTCTTGGCTGTAATCAGCTTGCGCAAGGAAGCCAGATGCAGATGATCATAGTGGGAATGGGATATCAGAATGACATCCAAAGGCGGAATATCCTGAATCGGAATGCCGGGGGCGCCGAGCCTTCGTTGAAATCCCATTTTCTCGGCCCACACCGGGTCAGTCACGATGTTCAATCCATAATATTGAATAAAAAACGTGGAGTGACCAATCCAGGTAATACTTGTTTCATCCCGGTTGGCATGCAGATAATCCAGTTCAGGCGGGTGTTTGGGCACGGTGTAGGAGTAGTCCTTCACTTTATTGCGCCGCTGCTCCCTCCATTGCTTGAATTCCTTCAGCGTTTTGTCCGTACTTACATTATCAATATTGTTATAACGGATTTTCGGCATGAAAGGGCCCTCCTCCCTTCCTCATTTCTTAACAAGAGATTACCCCAAACGGGAATGGACGTACCAGCCAATCAATCCTTCGGGTTCTTATATACGGCCAGGTATACAAACAGAAAAACAATAGCAGCTGCGATGATCAGAGGTGGGGCGTACATAATGGTGAATGTCTCAAAAAAGCTCAATCCGGTTATACCGGGTATGCCAGTGACTCCTTCAGTCAGGACCATGAACGGACTCATCCTTTCTTATTACCAGAATTACCGCGTACATAATTCGCATTAAACAAGAACAACTTCATAATCAGCACAAGCGAAGGAATCAGCACAAGTAGCCCCAGGCTGAACGCTGTAATCAACGCAATCCCCATCGTACGATTCGTAAAGCTGTCGTAAATATTAATGTAAGGATACAGAATATACGGAAGGTGGGATCGCCCGTAACCATACCAGGCAAAAGCAAACTGAAGCATGACAGCGATAAAGCACCAACCTAGATATTTACTTTTCCACACCAACGACACGGCAATGACAAAACAAATAAACGAAGCAATGAACATCCAAGAGATATTCAACATCTGCTCAAAGTGTGCGGGATTCTGTTTGTTAATCTGCAGAAAAGCCAGAAAACTCGCAAAAATGGTAGGCAAACTCCAGAGTAACGCATACTCTCGAAGTACCTCAAATGCCGGCTCATCCCCCGCCCGCTTGGCGTAATAGGACAGAAACATCGCCGAGATATAAAGCACACTGACCAGTGCAAGCAATACAACCGACCAGGTATAGGGATTCGTCAAAAATTCACGCCAGCGAAAAAATACCTGATCGCCCACCTGCTCAATGATCCCGCCTTCGGATATGGCCAAAATGGTGGAGAACACCGCTGGAATAAGCAATCCCGTTGCTCCGTACAGTGCCATGTAGATCCGGCTGTTCTTCCCATGATTGCCATAGGTATTGTAGGCGTAATACACGCCCCGGATCGCAAGCAGTACAATGGCCAAGGAACCCGGAACCAGCAAGGCTGTCCCGTAATAAAAGGCGCTGTCCGGATAAAATCCGACCAGTCCGACCACAAAAAAAATCAGGAACACATTCGTCACTTCCCACACGGGAGACAGGTAGCGCTGAATGATGTTATGAATTTTGTTCTCGTGCCCGGTCAAGATGCTGTAAAAGCTGAAAAATCCGGCACCGAAATCAATCGAAGCAACGATCAGGTAACCGAACAAAAACGTCCACAATATCGCGATACCTGCAATTTCAAAACTCAATGCACGATCCCTCCTTCAAGCCCCAGCGTCTCCAGCTCCTTCTCTGCTTCCTTGTTACGGAACAGCTTGCTGAGTACCCGAATGCACGAGAAACACAGGATTAGATACAGCAAGATGAACAACACCAGCATCCATCCTACCGATGTTGACGTCGTGGCCGCTTCCGACACCTTCATATACCCACGTAAAATCCAGGGCTGCCTGCCGACTTCGGCGAACATCCACCCCAGCTCGATTGCAATCATGGCCAGAGGCCCCAGGAAGACAATACCGAGCAGCAGCCATTTGGGATATGGCTTACGCCCTGGCAACCATCGACGCAGCACATATAACACAGGAATCATTAGGATGATCACTCCGGTTGTGACTTTCAGGTCGAACATATAGTGAATAGACAATGGTGGCCTCAGATCCGCAGGATATTCTTCGAGACCTTTCACTTCCGTATCGGGACGATTACCTGCCAAAATGCTAAGAGCATAGGGAATCTCAATGGCGTATTTCACTTCATTGTTCTCATCCAGAATACCGCCATAGACGAGCGGTGCCTTCTTCATCGTCTTGAAATGCCACTCTGCGGCAGCCAGCTTCTCCGGCTGATATTTCGCCAGAAATTTACCGGAGGAGTCTCCGATCATGACGGTACTGATCGCAAAGACGAGCGCAGACACCGTCGTGAGTTTAAGTGCCTTTTTGTAATACACATGATCCCGTCCCCGAAGCAGACTGAACGCGGCTATGCCCGCCAGGACACCGGCACTCAAGGTGTACGATGAGGCGAGTACATGGGACACCTTGGTAGGTGTCGCTGGATTCAGCATCGCAGCAATCGGATGGATGTCCTTCATGATGCCATTAATCAGGGTGAATCCCTGAGGCTGGTTCATGAAGGAATTCACCGTTGTAATGAAGATCGCAGAGGCGGATGATCCCAGTGCTACCGGAATCAACAGCAGCATATGCGTATATTTCTTTTTGAAACGATCCCACGTATAGAGGTAAATCCCAAGAAAGATCGCCTCGATAAAAAAAGCGAACGTCTCCATAAACAGCGGCAGGGCTATCGCCTGACCCGCGACTCGCATAAACATCGGCCACAGCAAACTAAGCTGTAATCCGATAGAGGTACCTGTAACAACACCAACGGCAACCGTGATGACAAAACCTCGCGCCCAACGGCGTGCCAGCAAGGTGTAATGAATATCATTGGTTCGCAGCCCTCGCCACTCGGCCAAAGCAATCATAAGTGGAACACCTACACCAATGGAGGCAAAAATGATATGCACAAACAAGGTAAGACCAGTCAATATTCGGCTGAGCAAAACAGGATCCAGGGATGACATGGTTACACTCCTCTTTCACGTAATCGTTTATGTACGACAGCAGATCACTCTGCTTGAACATGTAGCTCAATAACTCATGATTCGGATGATGCTTTTCACCACGGCATACAGTACAACCACAGCTGCTACCAGACAGACGATGATGAGTGTTTTCTCTTGTTTACGAAACATATTGCCGACGTCCTCCTTTGGCATGGGATGCAAATTATGGCTCTATATACAGTGTGCAAAAGAATAGTTTTTTTTATCCGGGACATTGAAAAAACAAAAAAAGCCCCTACCTCTCATGACGCTTTTGCGTCGAAAGGTAAAGGCTTCTTCATTCCTAATCATTATGTTCAGAGCAGCACATCCTGTTTCGGCAGTCGAACCTTGAACGTGCTTCCTTTGTCGGGTGCAGATATGAAGGACAGTGTACCGTTGTGATCCTCTACAATTTTGCGGGAAATGTACAACCCGATTCCTGTTCCACCAATCTGTCGATGATCCGAATTATCTATACGATAGAATTTGTTGAACAGCATGTCTTTCTCTTTCTCGTCAATACCTATTCCGTAATCACGCACGTCGATACATAACCATTCCTCTTCTTCCCATAGTGTAACATCAATTCGGTCGGCTCCCGGTGAGTATTTGACCGCATTACCCACCAGATTATGAAGAACCTGAACCATCCTGTTCTGGTCAGCATAAGCAAAAAAGTCCCCATTAAACGTATGAACATGGATGCGCTGAACAGACTTCATATTCCACTGATCTACTACACCTTCTACTAGTTCAACCAGCGGCACATAGGTCATATGGTAGGTCATACCTTCATTGTCGAGGCGCTGAATATCAAGCACATCATCCAGCAGACTGCTCAACCTCATGCCCTCCGAGGAGATGGTCTCCATGAATTCCTGCCGTTGAGCTGCCGGTAGGTCATACATCATCATTAATTCCACATATCCCATAATGGTCGCTACAGGTGTTCGAAGCTCATGGGATACCACGCTGATCAGTTCATTCTTCATCCGATCCAGCCGTTCTTCCCCTGTCCGATCACGGAATACCAGCAGGAATCCATGATTTTTACCCGGAACGTCCATCTGTTTCATATACAAGGAAAATAAACTTTTCTCCATATTGTTAAAAATAAATTCAGTCTCGATAAATGCCGTTTCTCCATCCAGGAACGCCTTCGTCTGTTCCAACAGATTGAAGTTATCCGTCAATACCATCGTATCAATCGCCTGAGCCAAGTCTTCAATGGACCTGCCCAGGAAATTACCCTGACCAAACATCTCTTCTATCCTTCGGTTGACGATGGTTATGGTGCCTGATCGATCTGACATGACGAGCCCTTCCCGAACGGATTCTATAAATTGCTCACTGATATCTCGCTGTTCCTGGATGGCAATCTTTTCATGTAACAGCTCCGAATTCAGCTTCTCCAGCGCAAGGGCATGACGTACACGGTCTTCTTCTGCTCTTGTTCGCTCCGTAATATCCTTAATAAACAGGTTATATAACGTCTCATTCTTGCCGAGCTGAATTTCAACAATTTTGTACTCAATCGGAAAGACGGAACCATCCCGGCGAATACCTGAAATTTCTTCTACGATCGTGTATCTCTTGCCTTCAACATATTCGAATCGCTCCAGCATTGTCTTAATCTCCATGCAGCTTGCCCCTTGAAAAAGAGACGGTGCTTCCTTCATCAGGATCACTTCTTCCCGAAGCAATCCAAACATTCTTTCGGCCTCCGGATTAAACTCAACGATGATTCCATTGGAGTCCACAGCGATAATCGCATCGATCGACGATTCAATAATTGCACGTTTGACTTCTTCACTATTCTTGAGTTCCTTGGTCCGCTCTATGACCCTGTCTTCTAGCGTTAACTTATCGTGACGAATCTGTTCGAATTGTTCCAGCAGTACATCAAACATTTTGCGCAAATTACCAATAAGAATCTGCACTTCGGTTACATGGCTCGTTGGCCACTCCATCTTCCCATTTCGAAACAGCAACCTCGGAAGAGAACCTGTCATCCTGGTTAGTCTTAACAGTGGACTAACGACCTTACTGCTCAGAGGAGCCGCCACAATCATGGAAGCAACGATGATGATGAACAGGGATTGCAACGTGGACAGGTAGATCGTTTCTATTCGGGGATAATACTTGGTTGAGCTGGTCTCAATGAATACCCGATAAGGTGTTACATCTGTCATCTCCGCTTCATAGATGAAAGATGCCTGTTTCCAGTGATTCAATACATCGCTGTAATGGATATTCTCGGAGCTTAACAGAATAAGGTTATCTTTCGACTTAAGGAGACTGTATCTATCCATGTCCAGGTAATCGCCAGCCTGCAGTGTATTCAAACCAGAAGCGACGACTGTATCATTCCGATCCAGCAGAATCAAATTCACACCCAATAGATGATGGTACCGCGCCATGTTCTGATCCATATTCTCCGAGGTAACATACTGTTCGTCCAGATCCTGGACAACGGCATTTGCTGCATGTTTCATATCACGTATAATGGCATCATTCATTTGACTCAATTGTCTGCGGCTATCTGCGGATAACAATAGGAGAGAAACAAACACCACAAAGGCGACTACGTATTTAAATGCAATTCTTGTGAGTGGAATGGTTCCTGTGCGCTTTGATTTGTGCTCCCCCGTGGTAATCCAGAAGTCCACCACAATACCCGCGATCAGTGCATTCACCATGCCAATCACGGCAATATACATATACTCATACTTCAAATCTTCTATATTCAGGCCCAATAGATAATGTCCGCAATAGATGACGGGAAGTAGCATGACTACCCAGAAGACAGCATTAGCCTTGATTAGGCTGCCATTCTTCCAACGCAATTGCCAACCGAGCATCCAGATCAGTTCAATGAAATGCGCAATCATTACCGTTAAGTTCCGCGGCTCGAAGCCGACAATGGCGGTATTTAGCAGATGAATGACTGTAAGAGTGACGAATCCATAGATAGCCCCATGCAAACGAAGAGCGATGAGTGCTGCTGCGCTGCCAACCATAAACTGTACACCATAGAATAAGGTAAGTGGAAATATAGTACTTAGTGAGCCAAGAACGATCAGAATGCTGGTTCCAAACCAGGGTATCCTTAGCTTCAGCACGACCCACTCCAGCAGTTGGCTTGCCTTTATACGATCCATAAGCAACTGCCCTCACGGCTGACTTTTTGTTCTGTATTTAACAACAACGTTGGTTCCCCCTATAAACTTAAGCGGATACAAATCTACTTTTTTCCCCTCAAATCGTTCTGATCCATTATACTGTAATTATCACTTGATGTAGCTTTGGGAAATTCTGATCGCTCGGCAATCAAACTGCATTCATGCTAAAATATTGAAGTTCATCTAAAAAGCCTGCTTCCTGTCTACATATACATCCTATATTCTGGGATAGAAACATTAAAAATTTTGCAGTATTTTTTAGCAAATCACAGCTTTTTTTTAGTATTTTCTTAACACATTATTTTCACCAGGAGTGTGACCCTATGACGATCAAAGTACTTCTTATAGAAGACGAGAAAAATCTGGCTGACATGATTGCTTTCTTTCTTGAGGAGGAAGGATACATCACGGAACGGGTTCATCATGCCCACGAGGCACTTCAACTGTTCCCACAATTCCAGCCAGACATTGTTGTAACGGATCTGATGCTTCCTGAAACGGATGGGAATGCTCTTGTAGAAGCCTTTCGCCAGCACTCCACCGTGCCGATTCTAATGATCTCAGCAAGCACGATGCTGAATGATCGACTTCGCGCTTTACATAATGGTGCGGATGACTTTCTGTGCAAGCCATTCAGCCTCAAAGAGCTGGACGCCAGAATTAAAGCCCTGCTGCGCAGATCCATCATTTCCTATCAGGATAAACCGGCTAAAGAAGACAACCAGGCGGAAGTTACTGGACATGTAAATGTAAATGAGTACAGAAGAACCCTGTTTGTGGATGGGGTTGAGATCGAGGTCACTCATATTGAGTTTGAAATTATGAAGGAATTGTACAGGAATCCGGGCAAAGTGTTCACCCGCAATGAGCTGATGGATCGGATCAAAGGTTCAGAGCGTGCCTATCTGGATCGAACGATTGATGTTCATATCTCAAGCCTGCGTAAAAAAATTGAGCCTGACCCCAAGAACCCCCGTTATATCAAAACGGTGTGGGGAACAGGCTACAAATATGTGATCTAATTCGATTGTAACATTACATTTAAAAACCTTTGGCCATATCCCTCTCTTACCTCATGGATAAGATGGGAGGTATGGCTATTTGTGATTCATATACAGAGGAATGCAGCCACTGTTCCATGTCTTTGATCAGCTGATCCGGTTCTTGCTCGTTCCAGAGGATCATCTTCATCTCACCTGTACCTGTAATCAGTTGCAGGTGTCGCTTCCGAATCAGCGATTTGAAATCCGTAATGACCAACAACGGAATCTGCGGCATAAAAGCCCGAATGGCATTGGCTGCTGACACCGCTTCTTCAGCAATCTGATAATCAACAATACAATAACGGGAGTTTTCCCAACTTCCCCGGTGCGTTTGTATCACAGAACCGGATGGTGCATCGGCAATCCAATTCCTGAACAATTGAATAATATTCTCATATGCAATACAACGTTTTCCATCCGAGAGCACGGTAATAGGTTCCATAGGTATGACCTCCAGTTGATTCTTCCTCTTATTGTGTCAATTTTCGTTTAAAAATGTTTGTGCGTGAACATGAAAGAAGTGTTAACAATTTTCGCAATTCTTCACATACTGTGTCAGTCACGACCAGGTCTCTTCTGGATGATTTCGCAGATTACGCACATTGATGTAAAATAGAGAAATACCCGTGTGATTTAATTTACGGGAAGTTAAGGATGAATATGGTATCTTAGGAGGTTACACCGATGAATATTATTTCCATTGAGCCCACGCCAAGTCCAAATACGATGATGTTGCATCTCGATGAACGTCTGGAAGATGGGATTCGTAGAACATATACGTTGGACAACGAACGATCCGCTCCGGCGTTCATTCGCCAGATGCTTCATATTCCTGGCGTAAAGAGTGTATTCCACACAACAGACTTTGTGGCGCTTGATCGCAAAGGAAATGCAGACTGGTCCGTCATTCTGGGCGAAGTCCAAAATCGCCTTGGACAGCAAGGCATCGATCTGGACTGGATTGAATCCGAAGATAGCTCAGGCGAGCACTTCGGAGAAGCACAGGTATTCGTTCAGTTCTTCCGAGGCGTACCCATGCAAATTAGGGTTAAGGCCGGGGTCAAGGAAGAACGAATCTCCTTGTCGGACCGCTTTGTCAAAGCCGTGACAGAAGTCGCCAGTGCGACAATGATCAAAGAACGCAAACTGAGTGATTATGGCGTTCGATATGGCGAATTACCGGACATCGCACGCGAAGTTGAACAGGAACTCGAAGCCGCTTACCCACCGGAACGACTGGAGCAGGTCATCCAACAGGCCATTGAACATGGCACCAAATCAGAAGAGTTCGTTGAGCGCCGTCGCGAATTGGATGGAGCCGAGCTTGAAGAGGCTCTTCGGAGTGATGACTGGAATGTTCGCTATGCGGCGTTTGACGGCATGGAACCTACGGCAGAAAGATTGCCCCTCGTAGCCCATGCCCTGCATGACAACAAAATGCAGATTCGCCGCTTGGCCGTGGTATACCTGGGTGACATTCGTACACCGGAAGCGATGGAACTGCTGTATGAAGCGCTCCAGGACAGTTCTCCTGCGGTACGCCGTACGGCCGGCGATACCTTGTCGGATATTGGTGATCCTGCCGCTACTCCAGCCATGACAGCAACGTTATCCGATAAAAGTAAACTTGTACGCTGGCGTGCTGCACGTTTTCTATATGAGGTCGGAACAGAAGAAGCAGAGCAAGCCTTGCGTGTTGCAGCCGATGATCCTGAATTTGAAGTCAGCCTACAGGCCAAGATGGCTCTGGAGCGAATCGAATCGGGGGAACAGGCTGCTGGAACGGTATGGCAGCAGATGGCTGGCCGTAACAAGAAAGAGGAATAGTGGTCCCTCAGACCTCACATCCAACAATTGTTATTGCACTGGAAAACCATGCGCGTTATACTAATTGTCTGTTTACTAAACAGGACACATCGTGTTACGTTGTGTTGATTATAATTTCATAAACAATAGATACACCTCATCCATTGATGGTGAGGTAGAGGTCGCGGGTGCGATCAGTACGCTGATGGAGGCGCTAGGAGCCGCTTATGATATCAGCCGAAAGGTGCACCCGCCGAAGCTTACTGGACGTTCCTTATACGGTCCGGCGAGCTGGGGCTGCTGTCGAAAGGCGCAGAACTGTCACGGAAGTACATATTTCCTTTTATGGAGGTATGAATTCTTCTGTGTTGAGCTATCTTAATCATCTGGGACATGGTGCGGACATTGAATATAGAGACCGCAGGCTGATGCCTGTGGTCTTTTTTGTTTATGGAGTCAAGTATCGCAAAACATCAGTATATCGAATGAAGGAGTGTTTCCATGCAAGACCGCAGTAACCCAACAACAACTGGACCTTCCCTGAAAAAAGGATTACGCGCACGCCATATGACGATGATCGCCCTCGGTGGCTCCATTGGTACCGGGCTGTTCCTCGCAAGTGGTACCGCCATCTCAACCGCTGGTCCTGGCGGAGCATTAATTGCCTATGTGGCCGTTGGCATCATGGTCTATTTCCTGATGACCAGCCTTGGTGAGCTTGCGACCTTTATGCCGGACTCCGGTTCATTTAATACGTATGCCGCACGTTTTGTCGATCCAGCACTTGGATTCGCCATGGGCTGGAACTTCTGGTACAACTGGGCGGTAACCATTGCAGCAGAGCTTGCTGCCGCTACAGTACTCATTAAATACTGGTTCCCCGACAGTTCATCCATGTTATGGAGCTTGTTGTTCCTCGTGCTGATCTTTGCCTTGAATGTCCTGTCCGTCAAAGGCTACGGAGAGTCCGAGTACTGGTTCGCCATTATCAAAGTAGCTACCGTAATCATCTTCCTGGCCGTTGGTGTGCTCATGATCTTCGGTATTATGGGCGGAGAAGCGGTAGGCTTCAGCAACTTCACCATAGGTGATGCGCCCATCCATGGCGGATTCTTCGCTGTGCTTGGCGTGTTCATGGCTGCGGGATTTTCATTCCAGGGTACAGAGCTTATCGGTGTAGCCGCTGGTGAAAGCGAAAACCCGCGTGAAAACGTACCTCGTGCAATTCGTCAGGTATTCTGGCGCATACTGATTTTCTACATTTTAGCAATTACCGTGATCAGTCTGATCATTCCGTATACCCATCCGAATCTGCTCAAAGGAGATCTAGAAAATATCGGGGTCAGCCCGTTTACGCTGGTGTTTGAGAAAGCTGGACTCGCCATTGCAGCTTCCGTGATGAATGCTGTTATTCTAACCTCAGTACTCTCTGCCGGTAACTCAGGCATGTATGCTTCAAGCCGGGTTCTCTATGCCCTTGCCCGAGATGGTAAAGCCCCTCGTTTCCTGGGCAAGCTGAATAAAAAAGGCATTCCAATGAATGCACTTTTGCTCACGACAGCTGTTGGTATGTTAGCATTCCTTGCCTCCCTGTTCGGCGATGGTATTGTGTATACCTGGTTGCTGAATGCATCCGGTATGTGCGGATTTATCACTTGGCTTGGAATTGCCATAAGTCATTATCGCTTCCGTCGTGCTTACGTTGCACAAGGCAGAGATCTGAGCGATCTGCCTTACCGCGCACGTTGGTTCCCGTTTGGGCCAATCTTTGCCTTTGTTCTGTGCATTATCGTAATTATTGGACAGAACTATCAGGCATTCACGGGTGACCAGATCGACTGGAGCGGAGCAATCGTCGCTTACCTGAGCGTACCCCTGTTCCTGGTGTTGTGGCTAGGTTACAAATGGATCAAGAAGACCAAAGTGGTGCCGCTGCAGGAATGTGATTTCACACCTACGGATTCACCAGCTGATAAGCACTAACGAAGTAATATTTAATGGACTCTATATCATAAAACATCCCCGTAGCACTGCAGTCTTTCTACTGTAGCGCTACGGGGATGTTTTGTTTGGAATCGGCTATCAACCTGAACATGCCTGTATGCCCTTTCGTTCCTGTCCATATTTTGTATAGATTCATACGTAAAATAGAAAGGTACATTATTTTTCTTGGACAATGGGAGTTGAGGCATATTGAAAAAAATATCTATCCTGCTCGTTCTACTGGGAATCCTGGTCGTCGGTTTTCCTTTCCTGCGGGAAACGTATTATGACTGGCAGCAAACCCGTGTGATGAACGAGCTGGAGCAGTTGCAAAATGGCTTGTCTAAACTTAATCACTCCTTTGAACAAGGCATACAGGATGCAGCTTCTAACGAGCCGACTACGAATAGTACAAATGCAGTGCAAGAAGCCAATTCAGATACTCTGGGAGTACTGTCGATTGACAAGATCGATGTCCGTCTGCCCATTTTGGAGGGAGCAACGGAAGACAACATGAAGGTAGCCGCAACCCATCTTGTCGAAACCACTAGGATCGGGAACAAAGGTAATGCCGCCATAGCCGCTCATCGCGCCCACAAAAAAGGACGACTGTTCAACCGCCTGGGAGAACTCCAGATTGGGGATACGATGAAAGTCACCCTGGCAGATCAAACAATTATCCAATACAGGGTAGATCAAATCTCCGTTGTGGAGCCGAATGACTTGTCTGTGCTGGAAGACCCGGGACTTGGACAGGTCCTCACCTTGATTACCTGTGATCCACTCATCAATCCAACACATCGGCTGATTGTAAGAGCCATTGAAGTGAATCCGAATGTTAACGGGACCTGAACCTCCCTAAGGTTCATCCAAAAAAATACCCTCTAGCATATTCACACGTTGACTCTAAGTCTTCGTAGTGATTGCTAGAGGGTATTTTTATCTAACCACGATGAACCTGCTATACTGCGTGTTTTGATCTAGCGTTGCAGCAGTTGTCTGCGGCGGAAGTACATGTATCCCGCACTACCTAATGCCATCAGCATCATGCCTGCAACAGTGTAAGCCAGTGTGCTTTCTTCACCTGTTTGTGGCAGCATTCCCTGTGATCCAGAATTTTCGTTTTGCTGTGATGCAGAATTTTCATTGCCCTGTGATCCATCTGTGTTCGTTCCAGTAGGAGGAGCTAGTGCACTATCCCCATCCGGTGTCTCTGTATCCCCAGCTGGAGGTGCAGTGTTATCACCGTTCGAAACGCCAGGTGAAGGAGGAGCTACTCCGTTATCTTCATCTGTTGGAATTTCGGTTCCGCCTCCAGGTTCTGTAGGTTCAGTAGGTTCAGTAACAACAGTGCCTGGGATAGACGTTCCTGGTGTTTCCGGTTCCGGTGTTGTTGGTTTATCCGGATCTGGCGGCGTTACCCCCGTATTAGGTGTTCCCGGATTATAAGGTCCACTCGATCCACCTGATACCGGCATAGCCTGATTTGTTTTTTCCACAATTACAACTTCGGTTTGTGTACTCGTAATTTCAAATGATACTGGGGTAGTGTCTAAGATATATCCGTTAGGTGCTTTTATCTCAACCAACTGATATTTGTTGATATCCAAGTCTTCAAGTACAATTTCACCTTGTTGATTGGTGGTCAATGTCGCTTCATCCAGACCTGTTACCTTATGGAACACCCAATTCCCATTTGCGTCCATCAATGCAGTTTGAGCACGTAATTCAAATACAGCTCCCTGCAGATGCTGGGTTCTGCTTGCGTTGAACTTAATCAGTTTTACAGAACGATCATTTTCTTTATTTTCAATGGTCAGTTGGGTATCCGGTTTGGTAATGGATACTAGCGTCTCAGGTTGTTCAATAACAAAACCCTCTGCCTTCGTCTCTACCAATGTATATGTGCCATAGTCCAAACCGTCGAATTCAATGACCCCATTCAGATCGGTTACTTTCGTATCGATGACAATGTTGGAAGGATCATGCAGTTCGAATTCAATTCCACTTAATACAGATCGATCCTTGGCATTTACTTTGGTAACGACAAGTTTACCACCCGTCCCCATTGCATTAGACTTCGTCATTGTAATAATCTCCGTCTGATTCTCTACAATCGTGAACGGAATTGGTGTAGCATCCAATTGATAAAACTCAGGTGCTACGACTTCTACCAACTCATAATCCCCTGGCAAAAGTCCTCCTTTGGCGATCTTCCCATCTTCTCCTGTCGATAACTCATCGATTTTCTCTCGGGTTGCGCCGTCCTTGGAGTACAATTCGAAAGTTGCACCCTTAAGTGTCTTGGAGGAGTCCACCGCATCTACCTTGGTTAACTCAAAGCCTTGACGAATCTTTTTATTTTCAATTTCAAAGGCGATATCCGCATCCTTGAATTCAATCGTTTTGCCTGAAGCAGCGCCATACTCCGGATCAACCAAGTATCCTGCCGGTGCAGATAGTTCTTTCAATTTGTAAGGCAAGCCACTCGTCAGATTGTTCAATCGATAGTTTCTGGAGCTTTCAACCACTCCATTCTCGTCCGTCGGTTTCAATGTTTCCAGAAGCGTAGTTCCAGACGCATTATAGATTGCAAATATTGCACCCTCCAGTGGTTGTCCTGTATCACTAACTTTGTGAATTCTGATCTTGCCCAGACCTGTGGAGGCTCCTCCACCGGCTCCAGCCAAGGAAACTTTGATTCCCGACTGATTACCTTCCCCGATTACCGAGGAAGATTGGCCTGCAAATTCAACCTTATTCTCAATTCGGGCGCCATGATCGGCATTAATATAAGACTGATATTCCAAAATGAATGCAGTATGGATATCTTTCTTGAAGGTAAATGTAAATGTATTGCCCTCCACATCCAATTCATAATCAGCCGGATCAACAAGTCCAGCTTTGGTGGATACATTGCCTGAATTGTTGGCAGGTAAATTGGTTGCATATAATTTCAATGAATCAGCCAATAAAATTTGGTTCTCCGACAGGGTATCTGTTAATTGAGTACCCGCAGGAATATAAGATTGACTTGGATTGATATTTACCGTCCATGAGGCTTTATCCGTTGTACCTTCTTGCTTCCCTGTTTTGCGCACGTATACACCACCGTTGGCAGGTGTAACACTGGCTGATCTATTAAATCGTATGGCACCGCCCTCACCGTCCGTCAGAACAGCCTGGTTGGCATAAGCGCCTACGACGGAATATGGTCCATCCAGACTTGTTTGGTACTGAATGCGATAAGCCATTTTGCCCATGTTACCCAGATCCAACGTAAAACCTTTACCATCCGGGTTCAGCTGGAATTGACCTGGTGTGAGTGGTACCTCACTACCTACAGCAGTAACATTATTGGCTCCCTGTAATTCTAACTCATGAACCTTCAATGAGCCCTCTACGAAAGATTGGTCTCCAGTGTAAGCATCCTTGAGGATTGCATCCTGAATATCAAACAAGTTGTAGTTTACATCGATTGTCCAGGTGATCGTTTTATCTTTGGCGCTGTACTCACCCTTCTTATTACCATTTTGAATCGTGTAGTCCTGCGGTTTGACCGCAGCAGATTTTGTAATCGCAGTCTGTTTTACATCAGACTCTTCCCAATCGATCTTGGCCGAGTTGCGATATTCATCATCTGTTGGCATACCTGCTGTCGGATCGAAGCTTGTCTTATAAGTAATAACATGCTCCGTACTGAGCGTAACGCCGTCCTTCAAGCGAAGTGAGAATCCTTTTTCATACGTTAGGTCAGCCGGGTCTGGAATCAGTTCGAAGTCGTCTTGGTTAACACCACTCACTTGAAGACTGCCCGGAATGAGTTTCATATGTCTGCCTTCGTATTGATCAGTGATGACGATATCCGTCATGTCCTGCAAATCACGGTTCAACACCATCTGCCATTCAATTTCTTTTGTATTGAAGTTTTCACTTTTTACACTCTTTGCAAAAATGACTTCCTGAATGTCTTTCCGGCCTGTTTTTGAAGTACCATCATACATGTTCACTGTGTTCGTAATGGTATCATTCGTGTAGACGCGGTCGATGGATTGTGTGTCATATTCGATCTCATAGGCCTTTGTAATATCGTTCTTAAAATGTAATCTGAAGCCGTCATTGAACCCTGCATTCATCGCTTCAAGTGTGTATTCATTCGGATTGACCAGCGTTCTGTTCGAAGCCGCTCCGCTCGCATTAATATCCACTTGGTACACTTTGACGGAATTGTTGATCAGTTTCTGTTTTGCCGTATCAAAACGGTCTTCAATCCATGCATTCGTTTGCATGATTTCTTGCTGATTATAGTTATATTGTACTTTCCATGTGATCGTCTGTGTCACGGGATCATACGCACTATCTTGCCCTGACTTGTTCAAAGGCTCATTAAAACTCACACGAACTCGGCCAATATCCGTTTCGTTATGCTCGCTCTGATCCGTAGTAAGCGCAACCTGATTTTGATACTCCACGTTGTTGAACGGAGCAGTGGTCGGCGCTTTAACACTCGTCGTATAGGTTACACGATAGGCCTTATCTGTGTCTCCCAATTGAATTGGAAATTGCGATTCTGTTCGAACCCCTAAACCTTCTTTTACAGTTCCATTCAGTTGGACTTCCAATTCCCGAATTTCAATATTGCCCTTGAGTTCCAGATCTGCTGGCAACGTATCTGTAAGAACAGCATTTTTCATGGCCTTCTCGCCTTGGTTAAAATCTACTGTCCATTTAATTTCATCGGAGTTGAAATTATTTTTGTTTGCGGTTCCCGATTTCTTTAATTTATCTGTGGCTGTATTGGCAAAGTGCACATCAATGATGCCTTGCCCTACAGAGCCAAAGTCAATTTTTTGTTTCAAACCATCATCCATCTTGCTCTCATCGAACTTGATCCACACGTAGAAGTTGCCTTCCAGCTTGGCATGCTCGATCAGTTCATTAAAAGTAAAGATGATTGTGCCATCTGTATTCACCACATACTCCCCAACACCGCCATCCAGATTGCCCTTAAGCTGTGATCCAATGATGAATTTATCCGGCAAGTTAAAGGTAAACGTGGAGCCATCGCTATAGTTATGAGTGTCATCTGCAAATCCCCATGTAAAGACTACAGCCACTTCATCCTGAATGCGTGGACGAATATCCTCGATCTTATCGCCTTTTATTTCAATTGTGCCGTTCCCATTGTCTTCCGGTGCCTGATTGTACATCTGCACACTGGTAATCAATTGGTCTGTGATCACCGGGCCTGCAGCTGTTATGGCTAAACTGCCCTGGTTGAGGTTCCCCTCCTCTTCTTCTTCCGGAGTATCAGCAACGTCAACGTTGTCCACATCTCCCGAATCTGCGGAACCTTCTTCTGATGCTGTATCACTCATTGCACTTGCTGGCAAATTAGTCATTTCATCCTGAGCATGCATGATTGGCGTAAATAACCAACCCTGCATCATTTGCGTGACCAGTAACAGAGCAATGATCACTATGCTCACTTTTTTCCTCATTTTTTGCATATCCTCCTCGTACGTAGTGTTGGCATGCGCCGAAGAATAGAATAGCAAAGCGACATATACAAAAAATAGACAATGCCCAAACCCTCGTTATTAAACACAAAATTGGACGAAAAAAAGGACACTCCTCAAGCGGAGCATCCTGTTCAACACAATGATTATAATGTCCAGTTAATTTTGACACGTAGATCCGTGGTCCCTTCCATTTTGGACACATAGTAGGATATCGATTTCATGCCAAGCTGGTACAAATCCTGCAAATCTTCTATCAGCCTAGCCTCCGTACCCTTGTACCTGAATGTCAGCGAGGTACCGCCTTCCTTCAGCTTACTCTGAACTTTGGTCTTCAGCGCAGCATGGCCTTTAACGGCATCCTGTTCATCATACAGGGAGTAGTCGAGAGCATGGTACAGCTTCTGATAGGCAGCTTTTTTGCTATCTCCGGCCTTCACCAGCTTCAGTAAAGCTTCCCGATACGGGGCAGGCGCAGCAGGGTACTTGCTTTTGCCTGTCCAGATATGGTCACGTGCTATCTCATCATCACTCAGCAAATAATAGCTGTGGCTCACCTTACCTTTGCGGTCAGGCGTAGGATCATCCCAGGTGGTGTCCATGTGGTACCACTTGCCGTCCAGGTTCACGATATTCCAGGCATGAAGCTGCCCGCCCGCTGTACCTTCCACAATCTGGTTATCGATACCTACTCGCTCCAGCATCCGATATGCCAGCAGTGAATATCCCTGACAGACGGTACTACCTGTAACAAGCCCGTCATAGGCCGTATATTTCTTCAGAGAGGTATCGTAGGAAAGGTTAAGCACAATCCAGTCATGGATGACCTTGACCTTCTCATGATCCGTCATGCCGGGTTTGATGATTTCTTTCAATACGTTCGTGACTTTACGATTCACATAATCGGTCTGTTCCTTGGTCTCCCGGTAGGAGAGAGTCACATGTACTTCGGCCGATACATTGGAACCTTTATAGTTAAATGCATAGCTTTTAACGGTATATTGAATATAGGGGTCACTCTTCATTGCCTCATCGATGGAGGTTTGCAATTGTTTTTTGAGGCCTTTCACATTGCCTTTGTATGTAAAAACAAGTTCCTCCGTTCGCTGTGACATTGCTGTAAGCAAGGTCTGGCGCAGATCCGTAGTCGTGGAGATATCTGATGTTCCCGATGCGGCATACAGCTGATCCAGATCAACTGTGCGTGGCAACGCTACAGCAATCAGGCAGCCTGCCAGCAATATGGTAATAATACGTTTCCCGTTCTTGCCCATGAAAGGAACCCACCCCTCTTTGCAAAGTTCTCACGCCCTATTGTATCACAAAAGGCTCTGTCGTCATTCTTCTAGTTTTGTCAAAGCAAATCAAAAGAGACCTTCTATGGAAGGTCCCTTTGATCTTCAGTTCAATGAAACACGATTACCCGTTATCCTCATCCTATGATTCACACGGGCATGATATGCGCGGTTGCTCATTTAATACAGCCGATTACCACTCATAAACGTATCTGTTTTACCTTGAAGCTTCGCTAGCCGTTCCAATACCTGTGACGCTTCGGCTACCGTCACTTTGCGTGCTGGCATAAATCTTCCTTCAATGGAAGGAAGCAATCCAAGCTTCAAACTCAGGGAAACAGCACCCTTACTCGTAATGGCACTGGCATCCGCGATGTTGGGAAGATCCGATGGCAACGTGTAAAATCCAGCCAGCTTCTCATAGCGTAATATACGTACGAGCAGCACAGCCAATTCTTCACGCGTCATTTCTTCTTGCGGATTCAAATTCTGTTCAGGGTCCGCTCCGGCAAGCCAGCGCTGATCGATTAGAACCTTGATCGCCTTATAATACGGACTGTCAGGTGTAACGTCGGCATACAGCTTGTCATCTCCGTCCCCACTATAGTACATATCCATATTTGGATTAATGGCTCTTGCTAAATAGTTAAACCAATCCCCTCGGGTGATCACTCGATCCGGGAATACACGTTCTTGCTCATCAGCGAGCAATACGCCATGTTGTGTCATATTACGAAGAGCTGCTTCGGCGACATGACCGGAAATATCCGTAGGATCCGCCTTGGTTGCAGAGCTTGTATCCCCATATAACAACATCCATTTTCCTGTGTTAGCATCCAGCACTTCATAGTTGCCATAGATCGAATTTTCATCTCGTGTAGGCATATAAGCTAGGTTAACTCCCACCGGGATGACTTCACCGCTGTTCATACCCCATCCACCGTAACGAGAGTACGCCAGAACCAGCTTGAACTCTTTCAGATAGATTGCCTTTGCTTCTTCGTAACTGATGGCAGGCTCTTTCTCTGCTGGCAGTTGTTCAGGCGTTGCGGCAATACGCGTATAGAATTCGTTAATCGTTCCGTTGTTCAGCACCTGTACTTGTGCTGTGTCATCCTTAACCGGAATTCCGTTCAGATAACGCTGGAACATAAAGGTACGTGCATCATCTACCTCAATAACGTTAGATAGGCGGAACTGCTCCGTTGCATCTGGAACTAGCGCAATGACCGTGTCCATCGCCAGTTTCTCAGCCTGCTTTCGGGTTACCCCTTTGCCTTCCTTCTCTTCAGTTGGCTTCTCCTGCTCCATCTGTGGTCCCATTCGTTGCATCATCGTATAGCTGTAGATCTGTCCAGTAACTGCATCTACCTGTGCTGAGATATCCCGCATAAACATATAGGACATATTGGCACTTCGATCACTCCAGCTCAGACTCCATACCTGATTGTTCGGACTTGCATATAATCCCTTGCTTAATTGGCTGTGCTCCAGCTTGTAACCCTTAGGAATATCAAAGTTCGTAGCCACCCGATTGGCGGCCTGCTGTACATTTAACCTCGTACCATTGGCCGGGACAAAAGGAGTTACATCGCTTTTCAGCTTCGTATCCTGCTGCAAAGAATCTTCATCCACAGCTTTACCGGTTAATGTATTAATCCGTTCCAACGTATTGGCTTCAATCGGAACGATACTGATAGTCTTTGGTGTGTAGCCAAGATAATACTGCTGGCCTTGTTTGGAAGACAGACGATCTTTGGAGATATAGGCCAGCTCCACATCGAACTGTTCTTCAAACTGCTGTCTCGCCTTCTCTTCCGAAGCTGCCGGTTTCGATGAAGGATACTTCGCTGAGGTAGTACCTCGTGAGTAACCTGTCACCAAACCACTTTCATCCACATTTATGTAGACTGTCTCTGCGTCAGATAATAACCCGTCATGCTTCAACTGGTAACCGTATCGATACTCTGTTCTGCCGAATAATGACTGTTGTTCAATAGAAGAATACAGATCTCCAAGCGGAGCATACTCTGTATCTTTCAGACCTGGAATCGCTTGGTACAACAGGTTCACGGCCTTCTCTTCGGCTTCAGCTTTGGTTAGCTTAACATCCGATGCCGTGACATGCTTATCCATGACATCCGACGGCAAATGTACACTTAACACTTCCCCTGTGCCTGCATGTACGGTTGCATTGAATCCTGACGTATGATTGCCTTGCGTAATCTGGAACCCGATCTCCCATGCCTTGTAGTCTGGCGGTGGATAAGAATTAGGTGAATCGAATCGTGCAGATGAGATCGTTGCTTTCTTTAACAAAGGAAATAGCTTCAGTATATTTTCACTGGCTTGCCTGGATGAGATTTTCGCTCCCTCGGGCACGTCATTGCTCGTTGCGTCTAGTTGTTCATTTTCCCCCGTTGTCGCTTCAGTCAACTGTTCTGCTTGCGCGGCTGATGCACTGCCTGCAAAACCTGGTGTTTGCGAAGCAAGTAACAGTGTTGCCATCGCTGCCGTTGCAGCTTTGGCTGTGAACATTTTGAAACGTACATTAAACTTCCAATTCAAACTCAAATCTGGACCTCTCCCTTCAATTTCATACAAAGATGCATAGCAAATAACCTCGCATGAATATTGCCAGTCTATCCTATGATACCATAAGCTTCCTTTTTAATGGTCGTTTTCGGGGCAATTTTACAAATGTGAATTTCTGCATATTGCTCATAACAGCAAAAAAAACGCCAACCACGTTGGCGTTTTCTCTGTTAGCCTGCACTCTTATGTAGGCCTGATTCTACCTGGTTTAACTGCTCGCAATAGTGGAATCGTTCGACTTCGACCGACCTTGGACATGGGTTTGCAAGAATGGAATAACGGTATCCCAGAAGGCGGGGTCTTCCTCGGAACAACTGTGTCCTCCGCTGTTGACCCATAGATGTTCTACAGGCGGATCGGCTTTGGACATAAAATATTCAAGCTCACTCGGGGGAATGAAGTTGTCCCCCTTGGAGTGCACCATAAGCATCGGCAGTTGCATTCCCCTGCGCCGTTCATTGAGCATCATCACCGGTTCACGCTGACGATAGGATTTCAGAGATTCACCAAGCCGCCAGAACCAGATTCTTGGAATTAACTGGGCCAGTGGAAACAGGGGCAGACGCCGACGTCTCAGCTCTGAACTGACAATAACCTCAAATTGCGATGGCATGGAGTCGGTAATCACCGCTGATACAGGAATGCCTTCCGTCACCGCAAGAATTGTGCCCAGTCCACCCAAAGAATGTCCAAGCACACCGATGGCATCCGGATCGATCTCCGGTCGTGCGGTCGTATACTGCAATGCCGCCAGCAGATCATCCCGGAATAAATAGGCAGATGCAGCACGAACCGGATCACTGGCACCGTGGCTGCGGACATCATACATAAACAGGGCGTATCCTGCTTCCCAGATCGGCCGTGCATAACGAAGAACACGGGAGCGATTGGAGCCCCAGCCATGGGCAATAATAATAAGCGGCCATGGCTTCGGAATGTCCGCTCTTGCCGGGATGAACCAGCCATGTACCCGACCTCCACCACTGTCGAAGGTCACATCTTCAAATGGCATTGGAGGTTTCAGGGTGATTGGAATCTTCTTGGGTGTCTGGCTCTTCACCGCCGCTTTCCATAATCCACCTGCCGTTACTGCGGCCACGGCGAGCATGCCGCCAATCATTGTCTTAGCTTTCACAGGGCATCTCTCCTCTCCGGTTTCTGGCATACATCCATTATAAGACAATAGAATGAACGGCACGTTAAACGACATCGGTTTTTATGATAACGATTAATCTATAATTGTTCTAAAGACACCTTCATATATATACCCAAATCTACGTAACTCTCGTCCGTCGCCTGTGCCTACTCCTTCGCTGCTTCCACAAATCTTCGAGTGCAAGCTGCAATCTGCTCATGATCTCCTGAGGCAAGGGCTTCTCGTGGCAAAAGTGCACTTCCCAGACCCACTGCAGCAGCGCCTGCTGCGTAATATTCAGCAATGTTCTCCAGAGTTGCGCCACCTGTTGCCAACAGCGGAATGTGATTCAGTGGAGCTTTGATCTCCCGCAGATATGGAATGCCCAGACTCGCCATTGGAAACAGCTTCACAACACGTGCTCCCGCTTCATGTGCAGCAACAATCTCCGTTGGTGTCATGGCTCCAGGCCAGATCTCGACACCATGTTCTACAGCATATTCAATTACAGACAGATCGACATTGGGGGATACCAGAAATTGTGCGCCTGCAGCGACCGCTTCCTTGGCCATCTGCACATTCAATACGGTACCTGCTCCAACATAGGCTTTACCCTCATGTCGCTCACGCCAGTCTGCAATAATATCATGTGCTCCAGGCGTGTTCAGTGTGACTTCCATTAGTCGGATGCCACCACTCGTCATGCCTTGTCCAGCTGTTACCGCCGCTTCACGGCTAATGCCACGCACAATCGCGACTAACCTCGACTCCAATAGTACTTCCATCAGATTCATATCCAATTCCCCTTGCTTCATCAATTCGGCAGCCGAAGACAGGCAATCATGTTCACCGCTTTTCCGTTATCATTATTGTAAAGCATATCCTCCCCTGGATGAAATACATTAATCCATTTAAGTGAATGAGTGTTCCACGTACACTATGAAGTATTTTCATCACAACGAAAAAACCTCTCCATGGAAAACGGGAATAATTCACCCATTCAACTCCACGAAAGAGGCAGCATTTCGGCCGAAAATACTATGCATTTTCCAATACGTTATCCTTCTCCAAATCTTTAAAGTAACGATCGTTATATAACATACTTGGATGCGTTGGATGATACGCAAGTGCGATATCATTATGTTCACGGGCCTTCGCACGGTTGCCCATCCGGTCATAACACACACATAGTTGCAGATGCGGCATCCAGGTCCAGGCTGCTTCATTCAGTACCACCATAGGATCATCGGGACGCACAGCCCGAGTGGCCTGTTCGTACCAGAACAGCGCTTTGCGATAATCTTCACGGTCAGCAAAATACCCTCCCAATCGGCAGCAAATCTCGGCTCTCGGTAAATCATACGCAAACGATCGGAACAACGCCGTAACTTCCTGTTCCGGACGTTCACGCGCGGCTTCAGAATCGGCAATTTTCTGGCAAGCAGCGATCTGATCTTCCACCCAGCCCAGCCCAGTATCCAAGAATTTCTCATAATACTTTACCGCATCCTCATGCTGTCCATGGTCCTTCAATTCATTGCCGAAATAGTACAAATCACGCGGCGAGAAATCCTCTCCGGCCTGCTCCCTTTTGCGATAGATCCGAAGATTTCGATCGGTATACTCCTTATCTTTCTTGTGGGTAACCGCTATATCACTATGCAGCAGATTGCCTGCTACAGCTAGATATTCATGCACCGCACCAATCCAGCGAAATTGCCGATCCCGACGCACCAGACGATTCCGGCGCAAGCTGTAGGCTACTTTTCCATCTGCTGTGAAAGACAGATTGTAATCCATCGTAACACTATCGACAGTCGGGTCCAGCGAACGTTTCAAGGCAATCAGCTTCGCGCGATCTTCCGGTTCGAACACATCGTCGGCATCCAGCCACAGAATATATTCGCTTTTCGCCTGATCGAAGGCAAAGTTACGAGCTGCTGCAAAGTCATCCACCCATTCAAAGTCAACAATACATTCCGTGTATCTGGCTGCGATCTGACGGGTATGATCGGTTGAACCTGTATCGACGATTACGATCTCATCGGCAATCCCATTGACGGAGTCCAGACATCTGGCGAGGGAAGCCTCTTCATTTTTCACAATCATACATAACGTAATACTGATCGTCTGCTCTCCTCTTCTGGCCCTACGGTTAAAAGCAGATACCCCAGGTAGTTCAGACAATCGATAGATATGGTAGGCCGGTAGATGTGTATCGACGAACAAGCGAAAACCAAGTGCCTGAGCACGAATGCAGAAATGACGATCTTCGCCCCAGAAAGATACGTTCGGAATCTGGTCATACGAAACCCCTGCTGCCAAAACATTTTTACGAATAAGGGTACACGCCCCTAGCCCTCCAACTTCATAACAACCCGGGATCCGCAGCTGGCTCAGAAAAGCAGTCGTTTGTGCGCCCTCGTCCTCCGTCTCGGTTCCGTCTAATGTTTTGCCACCACGGCGATACAAAGCATACTCATCCTGCAGCCATACCTGCGGCATTTCCCTGGCATCCGGCTGCCAGCGGGTCCAAAAGATATTGGATACAATGTCTTTGCCACTCGATACGAGTTGCTCCAGCGTCCGCGGATGCAGCACCAAGTCAGAATCTATCAGGAAAACTGCATCGTATTGCTTGTCGCGCGCATAGTGCAAAATGCGATTTTTCAAACCGGCTACGCGCCAAATCTGTTCATCCTGCCAATAGTGGCCTCCCTCATCCTTGGTGTATACGCCTTTGTTGTCAGGACTCCCGCTGTCATGTTCATCTGCTTGAATAACCGTTCCTTCGTGCTGAAGCAAAAATTCACGCAACATATTCGACGCCGCTTCTTCCTCGTTATCGTCAACAAACAGATAATCCGTCTTCACCGTCGTCCGTTCCAGTGCATCCAGCGAATCCAAGAATTCACGCAGCACCGCAGCGGTCTGACGAACAGGGCTGGCGATCAGAATTTTTTCCTGATATTGCTCCTGATATTGCTCCTGATATTGCTCCTGAGGTTTTTCCGATTGACGGATATCTTTCGATTTTGCAAAACGTATGGACGGTTGATGATCACTCTGGCTCTCTTTCTGGTTCTCATGTTGGTTCTCATGTTGGTTCTCTTTCTCGTGTGAATTCGGCTCTACTTGAAGATTGGATTCTAATTGAGGTATGGATTCTTCTTGCGATATGCGCACCTGATCTTTCCTCAACGTGTTCATTCCCCCTCTTCATATTCGGACCATGGCAACAGCCGTGGCTCTTGATCCAATATCGATTCGTATTGTTCCTTCCAACCGTATCTTGCTTCAGGGTCCAGTTCTTGATAGCGATCATATTTGCGGATGCGGTCTTCTTTGCGCGCCCAACCATAGTGCTTCACTCGGGGAACATGGCAGCCATAGGACCAATGCTGGATCGTTAACGGAAAACGACCACAATGCTGAGGGGTTTCTTTCCATTCGTAACTCAATTCCGGGTGATATCGAATTAAGAATGGTCGATAATAGGCATGCGCCTGCCAGAACTCGTCTTCCCGGTAATGTGTCTCACTCCACATATCAAACAATCTGAAATAAATCGCATCCTCATTGCCACTGAGCAACAGATCGCGTACAGCCCCAAAGTCACGGGTCAGAATCTCATCCGCATCCAGATTCAAAATCCACTCGGGGTTCGTCGCTATTGTCTCCGCCCACTGCTGCTTTCTGAGACTCACCTCATCTGCAAAACGTGAAGCAGGATTCTCTATCAATACAAGTGGAATGCCCTCCAGAAGTTCCCGGCACATCGTAACCGTTCCATCTGTGCTCCCATCATCAATGATTACCGCACGATCAATCCAGGGACGATGTGTTTCCAATGCCTGCCTGAGATATCGATTCTCCTCATTACGAACGATCATCGACAAGGTGATATGTGGTCTTCCACGCTCCTCATGTTCATCCAAAGCTTCACCCCCATGCTCAAGCTTCTACCTAAAATCGTCGGACACCCTTGATGCTTGGACGGATCACAATCCTCTATTTCCAATCTATGCAGAGCCGGAATGCGGATATGCAGGCCAAGAAAACCTTTCATGGGATGAATGCGGATGAACGACAAAAAAGCACCCGCCTGCGCGGATGCTTTTAAAGTAATCACAAGATTAATGTAGTGAAATAAATGAATTAACGGTACACTGCCAGACGGTCATTCAGACTACGTGTCTGTCCATAGACTTCCTGGTAGAGTGCAAACAGTCCATCATAGACCACAACCGTATCCGGGTTAGGCACATAGGATTTCGCCGGACGAATGAACGCCGTCGCACATTCCTGTAAGGACGGGAACCAGCCACAGCCATAGGCTGCCAGCATCGCTGCACCCATCGCAGGACCCTGTTCGCTCTCCAGCTTCACAATCGTAGCGTTGAAGACATCAGCCTGCATTTGCAACCAGGCTTCATTCTTGGCACCGCCACCAATGGAGATGACTTCATTGACGGTTTTGCCTGCACCACGCAGAATATCAATCGACTCACGCAATGAGAATGTAATGCCCTCCATTACCGCGCGTCCAAAGTGCTCCAGCTTGTGCCCCGCATCCATACCAATAAAGCTACCGCGAATATTCGCATCTGGATGAGGTGTACGCTCCCCAACGATATAAGGTGTGAACAACAATCCGTTGCTGCCCGCCGGAACCTGATCAATACCCTGTAAGAGCACATCAAATGATTTGTCCGCTGCAAATGTATCCTTGAACCAGGACAGGCTGTATCCTGCGGCAAGTGTTACCCCCATAATATAGAAGGCATCCTTCTCGCCGTGATTAAAAAAGTGTACTTTGCCTTCGAAATCGAGATCTTTACGCTCTTCGTAGGAAAGCACAACCCCGGACGTTCCGATGCTGCACATCGTCTGTCCTTCACTCAGAATGCCTGCGCCAATGGCACCGCATGCATTATCCGCGCCACCTGCATATACTTTCGTTGCAGCCGCCAGACCCGTTTGATCCGCAATCTCAGGCAGCAATGTGCCTACTTCCTCAAACGATTCCACAAGACGTGGACAGAGGGCAATCGGCAGCTCGAATGCTTCTGCAATCTCGCTACTCCACTGCTTGCCTGCAACGTCCAGCAGCAAAGTTCCCGCTGCATCCGAATAATCCATAGCGTAATCCCCGGTCAGGCGATAACGCACGTAGTCTTTCGGCAATAGGAACAAGGATGCTTGCTGCAGCAAGGCAGGCTCGTTCTCCTGAACCCACAGAATTTTCGGCAATGTAAAACCTTCAAGTGCACGGTTCCGCGCAATGCTTAACAGCTTGCTGTCCAGCACTTTTTCGATGCGACGGCACTGAGCCGTTGTACGTGTATCGTTCCACAGGATTGCGTTACGCAGCGGTTTGCCTTCAGCATCCACCAAGACCAGTCCATGCATCTGTCCGGAGAAACTCAAACCCTCGATTTCCGAAGGGTGTACGCCAGACACTTCCAGCAATTTGCGCAGGGAAACAATCGTCTGCTCTACCCAATCCTCTGGATTTTGTTCACTGTATCCAGCCTTGGGCTGATACAACGGGTATGCCTCGGATGCTTCAAATGCTACTTTTCCTTCACGATTGACCAGCACAGTTTTGACCGCGCTCGTCCCTAGATCGACACCAATGACGTAACTCATGGGTTAACTCCTCTCGTTTGTAACAGGATTGTATAAATGAAGCCTTGATGCTCATGTGCTCACTCCGTGATCAGAAAACCCTTGGATCGCCGTTACCCCCAGATTTCCTTTATCCCCTTTGGCAAGGGAGAAATCCGGGGATAAATGCGCACGCTACCGCTTCCTCGGGTCCTTTCTGCTCACTTCGTTCTGCATGCACCATCTTAGACAAACATTTATATCAAAACAGTAAAAACGTACTCGTTCTTATATAGTGGAAAGATTGATCCAATGACCTTGAATTGTCATTGGCTATAAATGAAACTTTGATACGAATGTAGGTCACTCGTACCTCATTGGCTCTGGTATCAAAAAACCGCCCCCGCCTTCCCAGGGGAAAGTCGGGGACGGTCCGAATGTCATGCTTGTTCAGGCGTTCCGTGGTACAAGCTAATCTTCTACAAAGGCAGACCAAGATACTATACCGACCACATATATGGGTAACCATTGGTGGTCGATAACCATCCATAAATACCGCCTAACCTGTTTTAGTCAGCCAGGATGTACTGGTTGAGTTGTGCTCTCAGCAATTCCTGACGTCCGGATTGGTTTTTACGTGGGCTTTCGTTGTTCAGTGCATACTCAGCAAGGGAAGCCAGTGTTGCTTTACCTGCAACCACATCTGCGCCAATACCTTCGCTGAAGCTGCTGTAACGTTTTTCGATGAAGTCATCGAATACGCGATCTTCGATCAGTTTTGCTGCTACTTTCAGACCTTTCGCATACGTATCCATACCTGCGATGTGTGCCAGGAACAGATCGTCTGCTTCGAAGGAACCACGACGTACTTTTGCGTCAAAGTTCACACCACCACGGCCGATACCGCCGTTTTTCAATACTTCATACATTGTCAATGTAGCATCGTACATATCAACCGGGAATTCATCCGTATCCCAACCGATCAACATATCGCCTTGGTTCGCATCGAGGGAACCGAGCATGCCGTTTGTACGAGCTACGCGGATTTCGTGATCGAATGTGTGACCAGCCAGTGTAGCGTGGTTCGCTTCCAGGTTGAGTTTGAAGTGTTTGTCCAAACCGTATTTTTGCAAGAATGCAATGGAAGTTGCTGCATCATAATCATATTGGTGTTTTGTTGGCTCTTTTGGTTTAGGCTCGATCAGGAATTGTGCGTCAAAGCCAATTTCCTTCGCGTAGTCTACAGCCATGTGGAACATGCGAGCAATGTTGTCTTGCTCCAGTTGCATGTCTGTGTTCAGCAATGTGTCGTAACCTTCACGACCGCCCCAGAAGACATAGTTTTCAGCGCCCAGACGTTTACCCACTTCCAGACCTTTCTTGATCTGTGCTGCAGCGTGAGCATACACATCTGCGTTACAAGTGGAAGCTGCACCAAACATGAAGCGTGGGTTCGAGAACATGTTCGCTGTATTCCAGAGCAGTTTTTTGCCGCTTGATTTCATGTGGTCTTCAATCAGATCAACAATCGTGTCGATGTTGCTGTAGAACTCACGCAGGTTGTTGCCTTCTGGTGCGATGTCCACATCGTGGAAGCAGAAGAACGGGAGATTCATTTTTTCCAAAAATTCAAATGCCGCTTCTACGCGTACTTTCGCGAGATCCAGACCCGAGTATTTATCCCAAGAGCGAACAGCTGTCTCCGCACCGAACGGGTCACTGCCGCCTGCAGTTAATGTATGCCAGTAAGCCATACCGAAACGGAAATGTTCTTCCATCGATTTGCCGGCTACCACTTCTTCCGGATTATAATGTTTAAAAGCAAATGGATTCTTGGAATCTTTACCTTCGAATGCAATTTTATTAACGGATTCAAAATAGGCCATGTGTAAAATGCCTCCTCAATAGTTTTAAAGAAATCGTTTACACCGTTATCCTATCACATCGATTATACTTTGTCTATTGGTTAAACAAAGTAAAATAAAAATGTTTTTTACAGGTTTGTTTACGCTATAATAGTCGAATAACTTGTTACGGATGTGGGTCAGAACCCTTTTATCAGAAGAATAGGAGTGCCTTAACGATATGAAAATTACCGGAGACCAGATGCTGGTCAAAAAAATAAACAAGTCGATCGTTCTCGATACGATCCGGCGGCATGCCCCTCTCTCGCGCGCACGGCTGTCCGAGGTCACGGGGCTGAACAAGGCAACGGTATCCAACCTGGTTGCTGATCTGATCAGTGATGATCTGGTGCAGGAGATTGGCCCTGGGGAATCCAGCGGCGGACGTAAACCACTCATGCTGCTGTTTCGAGGGACATCAGGCTATGCAGTCGGTCTGGAACTCAGTGTGACCCATTTGAAAGGCGTGCTTACAGATCTGGAAGGTCACGTCATTACAGAGTACGCAGTGACCTTGGAACACCATGACGTGTCCTCTGTACTCGAGCAATTGAAATTGGCCGCAAAGCAGCTTATTGAAGCAGCTCCTCCTTCGCCTCACGGTGTCATTGGCATTGGCATCGGAGTACCCGGCATGGTCGATGAGGCAGGGACGGTCCTGTTTGCACCCAACCTGGGGTGGGAGAAGGTAGCTCTTCGCTCCATGCTTGAAGAAGAATTTAGACTGCCAGTAACCATCGATAATGAAGCCAATGCGGGTGCCCATGGAGAGTTGAATTTTGGGGCAGGCATCGGTGTCCGTCACATGATCTACATCAGTGCAGGCATGGGTATTGGTTCAGGCATCATGGTGGATGGTGAATTATACAAAGGAGCGTGGGGCTACGCTGGGGAAACAGGCCACATGTCCATTGAAGCGGAAGGTCTGCCCTGCTCCTGTGGTAATCATGGCTGCTGGGAGTTATACGCATCGGAAAAAGCTTACGAGCACCCGGATCATCAGCTAAAATTACCTGCTCATACCACACGCGAGCTTATTCATTATGCCGAGCAAGGTCACGAGGATGTTCAGGCATTATACGACACGATTGGACGTAAGCTGGGGATCGGTATTACCAATATCGTGAATAGTTTCAATCCGGAACGCATTATCATTGGTGGTCCCCTCTCCGAAGCTGGTCCCTGGATTGAAACAGCGTTAAAACAAGTTGTCGAGGAACGTACATTACCTTATCACCGCCGCAGTTTGCAGATTGAATGGGCAGCTCTGGGCAGCCGTTCTACACGTGTTGGTGCCGCTTACTCTGCGATATCCCAATTTTTAGGCAAAATTAGGGTGTCCGTCTAATAACAGATGAAAATTGACATCATTTTGCCCCATTTCCTCCCTTTTTGTTAAAGAAATCCAGAGGTATAATGAGGTTATGTGATTTTTGTCATGGCTGTGTGAATACAGCTGTGTTAATTCCGATAACGAAACGGAGTGAAAAAAGCGTGACCTACGTGGATACTTCAGATATCTCGGCGCAAATGTTTGTCACCGTACTCCTGTTCCTGATTGTGCTTGCGCCCCTGTTCAGCCTTGGCATACTCCGATTGTTCCAGAGCAAAAAGAAGGCTGGTTTCATGTACATGCTGTCAGGATTGCTGGTGTATGTTGTATTTCAGACTTTTATGAGCATCTTTTTCTAGATCATATTCTGCGTTTGCACAAAAAACCGTACCCTTCCGGGTACGGTTCTTTCTATATCCTAACGGCTCGCGAAAACCGGAATTGCATCGAAACATTCATTCAATACATCATGTTCCAGATGATCAGCGTAATTTAAGCGTCCAATGCTTTGGCAAATTGGGTTTTGTTCATACCCAGAATGCGGTGTTCACCGATTACAGTCAAAGGCACGGCACGTACGCCCATGTCCCATACTTGTTGTGCAAACTCATCGTTAGTCTCAATGTTGCGCTCTTCGTAAGAGATACCTTTGTCAGCCAGGAATGTTTTTACGGATTTGCAGTTCGGGCAGTTCGTTGATGTATATACAATTACGTTTTCCATGTTTAATTCACCTCATATGGTTTTATATTAATCTATAGTTTGTTTAGGATCGGCTCATTTTATTACAAAACAACTGCGCTGTGCTCCAAGCTTTCAATGTATTTCTCTGTGTCCATGGCAGCCATACATCCGCTACCTGCAGCTGTAATCGCTTGTTTGTAACGTGTATCCTGAACGTCACCACATGCGAATACGCCTGGGATGTTCGTCTCGGATGTACCCGGTGTAGTCAAGATATAACCGTGTTCGTCCGTAGTGATCTGTCCGCCAAGGAATCCAGTGTTCGGTGTGTGACCAATGGCTACGAATACGCCGCTCGCCGGAATTACTTCTTCTTCACCTGTTTCGTTGTTCAACACTTTGAGTCCTGTCACGCCGTTATCGCCAGCAAGTACTTCGAGTGGTGTACGGTTAAGAGCCATTTCTACTTTTTCGTTGCTGCGTGCACGATCTTGCATGATTTTGGAGCCACGCAGTTCTTCACGACGGTGTACCAGCGTTACTTTGGAACCGAAACGGGACAGGAAGCTTGCTTCCTCAAGAGCAGAGTCTCCACCGCCGATAACGATGATCTCTTTGTTACGGAAGAAGAATCCATCACATGTTGCACATGTGCTGACACCGCGGCCCACATTCGTTTCTTCGCCAGGGATACCCAGGTATTTGGCAGATGCGCCTGTAGACAGGATCAACGTTTCCGATACGAGCTCACCCATACCTTCGACTTGAATCTTGAACGGACGCTCGCTCATGTCGATGTTGTTCACCCAACCTGTGCGGAATTCAGCACCGAAGCGTTCTGCTTGTTTGCGCATATTGTCCATCAGTTCAGGACCCATAATTCCATCAGGGAAACCTGGGAAGTTCTCCACTTCAGTCGTCGTTGTCAGTTGGCCACCTGGTTGTGGTCCTTCAATAACGAGTGGGTTCAAGTTGGCACGTGCCAGATAGATTGCTGCTGTCAGCCCTGCAGGGCCTGTTCCAATAATAATTGATTTATACATGTATAGTTCCTCCCCCGGGTTCTACAAAAAGGTTGGGCCTCCGGCATCAAAAGCTTATGCTTTTGCATACACTAGAACGAAAAGCCTACATCATGTCCACAAGTCCTGCCTGCGAAATGACAATTGCCCTATGCAGAAACGGAATTCTAATTTATAATCATTCTAATCTGTTGTTCATTATGATCTCTTTTATGTACGGTGTCAATGCTCGGCAGCGATTATGAAGAAGTCTTCATCAGGAGGGAAAATGGAAGCATGAACGATGCACTCATTGGCAGTTTTATATCAGCCATGTCTACCGGCCTAGGAGCCGTACCGATTCTATTTATGCGCAAAATATCACACCGTCTTCGTGATATCTTGCTGGCCTACGCCGCAGGTATTATGACCTCGGCTTCAGTGTATAACCTCATTCCGGAAGCACTTGGCCAATCAAATCTTTTTGTACTCGCATTTGGTATTTTGCTTGGTAGCCTGGTTCTACTGGTGCTGGAGATGAAGATTCCACACGTCGATCTGGAGAATCCCGAGAAAATGCCTTTCAAAATCGAAGCCAAAGCTTTCATGATTATTGCAGCCATCACTATGCATAACCTGCCGGAAGGATTATCAGTTGGAGTCAGCTATGCAAGCTCGGATGAGAACCTGGGCAATCTCATTGCCTTCTCCATCGGATTGCAGAATGCGCCGGAAGGATTCCTGGTGGCCCTTTTCTTAGTAAATCAGAACATTGGCCGCTTCAAAGCACTAGGTATTGCCACCCTGACCGGAGCCGTAGAGATTATTACAGCTATGATCGGGTACACATTAAGTAGTCTCGTAGCTGGTCTTGTCCCTTATGGTTTGGCTTTTGCAGCCGGTGCAATGATGTTTATTGTCTATAAGGAACTTATTCCCGAGAGTCACGGCGATGGCAATGCACGTGTAGCGACGATGTCCTTTTTGCTCGGGCTCATCACGATGATTGGTCTGACCGAACTGTTCTAATTACAGAAAGAATACTTACATTACAACCAATAAGGCACCTTATAAGCACAACATAAAGAACCCGAGCGGACAGTCCAAGACTGTCGACCGGGTTCTTTGTTTAGCCACAAATGAAGATTCCATGAAATTAATGGGATTGCCTGTCAGAGGCATTACGCCCTCTTCTCCCATCTCTCTTCAATTCTGATTACCGCAACAGTCTAAGCCCATTTAGAATAACCAGAATTGTACTGCCCTCATGACCTACCACACCCAGAGGCAATGCGACATCTTGGAGAAAGTTACCCGCAATTAAGGCCAGAATAACCATAATGGCAAAACACATATTTTGCTTTACTGTACGCTGTGCTCGCCGAGCCTGCCCAATCACCCACGCGATCTCTTCAATGTTGTCGTTCATCAGCACCGCATCGGCAACCTCCAGTGCAGTGCCGCTCCCCGACAACCCCATCCCCATACCAACCGTTGCCGCAGCGAGTGCCGGCGCATCATTAACTCCATCCCCTACCATCAGCACAGGACCATACTGTTTACGCAGTGCCTGTACCTGCTTCACTTTATCTTCAGGCAACAAGTCTGCATAGACCATGCTTACTCCTGTTTCACGCGCAATAACAGAAGCGGATCTGGCCCGATCACCTGTTAACATCGCAACCTGTACACCCATCGCTTTGAGCCTATTCACTGCTGCTGCTGCCTGAGGACGAACCGTGTCCCGCATCGCGATCAATCCGACTATTTCTCCATCTGCCATAACAACAGATACGGTTTTCCCTTCTGCCTCAAGACGGGAGCATACCTCTCCCCATTCTGAAGATACGTTCACTTGGATAACATCATGTTTACCTAGATCAATGCTGCTGTCTTTCATCTCCTCAGACTTCATTGATTCCATTCCAGTTGTTTTTCCGACTCTCCAGACCACACCATTTACAGTTCCTTCGATACCCCAACCTGTCATAGCCTGTACGTGCTCCGCTTCCTGAAGAGTAATGTTCTCCTTGTTTGCCTGATCTACAATGGCACGAGCCAAGGGATGCATGGAAAGACTTTCAATTGCCGCCACCGCAGATAACAGTTGCGTGCGATCTACGCTCTCAACAGTTAGAATATCGGTGACTTGCGGGGTGCCCATAGTTAATGTACCTGTCTTGTCAAAAGCCACGACCCGTGTCCGAGCCATATTCTCCATATGGGCACCTCCCTTGAAGAGAATGCCACGGCGGGCGCTGCTGGACATCGCGGACAGCATGACAGGCATAATGGAAGACACCAACGCACATGGTGAAGCAACAACCAGAAATACCATTGCTTTGTAAAATGCCTCATTCCATGTCCAGCCGAGCAACAGCGGCGTTCCTGCAATCACAAGCAAGGTTATTCCTACAACAATACGTGCGTAAATCCCTTCAAATCGCTCCATAAAACGCTGGGAATCGGGCACTTCCGCCTGCGCTTCTTCCACCATTTTAATAATTTTGCCGAACAGCGACCCTTCAGCCGATTTTGTGACCTCTACATACAATGCACCCTCCCCGTTTACCGTACCTGCATATACTTCATCCCCTGCAACTTTGTCCACAGGCAGAGATTCTCCAGTGATGGACGACTGATTGATAAAAGAACTCCCCCGGTACACAAGACCATCCGCTGGGATCAATTCTCCCGGTTTGACCAACAGCAGATCGCCCGGCTGCAGATCATCAATAGCCACGATGTTCATCTGTCCGTCCTCAATACGCATTGCAGTCTCTGGCTTGAGCGCCAGCAACGATGAGATATCCTTATGACTTCGTTCTGTCGCATAACTTTCCAACGCACCACTGAGTGCAAAAATAAAGATTAGCATTGCACCTTCATTCCAGTAGCCAATGGCTGCTGCCCCAAGTGAAGCGGCGATCATCAGTAGATTTACATCCAGATCACGGTCCTTGACCAGTGTCTCGATGCCCTCCTTCGCTTTGGTCCAACCGCCAACGGCATATGCAACAATGTAAAGCATGATGGACAATGTACCAAAATACGGTGCAGTTCCCCAGGCAATCAGCATCAACAGCCCACTGCCCAATGCAGATTGCATCTCTTTGTTTTGTAACATGGCTCGAAAATCAGGCTTACGTCCCCGGTTTGGACCTGGTGTTTGGGACGAGAGCTGCTCAGCTTGCTTCTGTCTGTGTACAGGTTGATGTATAGCTTGCATATGAATCACGTTCCTTTCGAATGGTAGGTTTGGGGATGACGAGTCCGCTCAATCCCGCTCCCTAAAATGAAGTTGTATTGAGAATGAGAGCCATTGTTAATGCCCTAAAAATGACACATGCTGCTGCGGGAATCCCGCAGCAGCATGGTTTTGTGAATGATTTTGAAATAATCTCGAATGAGAATGATAATCGTTTTTGCACTTATACAATTGTTTTTACTCAATACAACTTTTAATCAGTATATGCCTGTGATTCGCATTTGTAAATGGGCATTTTTCAACGGCAACTCATAAATGCGTATTCAAAAAGACAAAAAGCCGCTGTCCCGGAGGACAACGGCTTAAACCATCATTTTAATATTCGGTTGACCTGTTTATTTACGCGCCTACACTTGCTCCCTGACTCGCTTTGATGGCTTGCTCCAGATCATAGATAATATCTTGAATGTTCTCTGTACCCACAGAGAGGCGAATGAGCTCCGGGTTAACCCCTGCGGCAGTCTGTTCATCTTCGGTCAACTGCGCATGAGTTGTACTCGCCGGGTGAATGATCAGTGATTTGGAATCGCCCACGTTTGCAAGGTGAGAGAACAGTTTGACACTTTCAATCAATTTGCGACCCGCATCCGCACCACCTTTGATTCCAAAAGTCAGAATGGCACCCTGCCCTCTTGGCAGATACTTCTGTGCAAGCTCGTAAGAGCCGTGGCTCGGCAGACCTGCATAACTTACCCAAGACACATCTTCATGTTTCTCAAGGAATTCCGCAACAGCCAGAGCGTTGCTACTATGACGTTCCACACGCAGGTGCAATGTCTCCAGTCCTTGCAGCAACAACCATGAGTTGAATGGAGAGATCGTTGCACCTAGGTCGCGTAGCAGTTGTACCCGTGCTTTGATAATATAAGCAATCGGTCCAACCGCTTCCGTATATACAACACCGTTATAACTGGAATCTGGCTCCGTCAATCCAGGGAATTTGCCACTTGCTTTCCAGTCAAATTTTCCGCTGTCCACGATCACGCCACCAATGGATGTACCATGACCTCCAATAAATTTCGTCGCAGAGTGAACAACGATATCAGCTCCATGTTCGATTGGACGAAGCAAGTACGGACTTGGGAACGTATTATCCACGATCAAAGGGATGCCATGTTCATGGGCGATGGCTGCCACTGCTTCAATATCCAGTACATTCCCCTTCGGATTACCGATTGTTTCGGCATACAACGCTTTGGTTTTCTCCGTAATCGCCGCACGGAAATTCTCAGGATCACTGGAATCTACAAATTTTACGTCCAGACCCAGTTTCGGCAAAGTAGTCGAGAATAGATTGTACGTCCCCCCATACAAACTCGCCGAAGACACGATCTCATCCCCTGCACCGGCAATATTCAGAAGTGAAAACGTAATAGCTGCCTGACCGGAAGCTGTAGCGAGCGCCCCAGCTCCGCCTTCCAACGCCGCAATCCGTTGCTCAAACACATCGGTTGTTGGATTCATCAAGCGGGTATAGATGTTGCCAAACTCTTTCAAACCAAACAGATTAGCTGCATGCTCGGTGTCCTTGAATCCATAGGATGTCGTCTGATACAAGGGCACAGCTCGTGCGTTGGTGGTTGGATCAATCTCCTGGCCTGCATGAATTGCCAATGTTTCAAATGAAAGCTCACGTTCGTTTGACATAAATCTGAATCCTCCCTTGGTATACGTTCTCTGAGTCCTGATGTCTTCGCATGGTGGCGTATGTTTTCCATATTCTCTCACAAGATGTCGCATTTGAAAAGAATTATTTCCGATTTATCCGATAAGAAATGATTAATATGTATTTAGTCGATTACTGTACCAAAAAAACCTTTGCCCTCGCAAAGGTTTGTCGGCTATTTTGGCTTCGGTATATAATACCCAATCTAGGCTTTTACTTAAACTCGAACTGCACTCCATACTTCACGCAAATGTTTGGCCGCAGGCACCGCTTCTTCCGCAGTTACACCTTCAAGTGAAATATCGATATGTGGCTTATATGTTTTGAGTAATTCAAAAAATAACGGATAATCCAGTATTCCCGCCCCAGGTACAGGATTGAACTTCTCTCCCTGTGCGTCGAAGGCCACATCCTTGGCATGAATCACGATCATGCGCTGATACAGTGACTCCATCACCTCGCGCAAGAAAGCCCCTTGATCTGCTGCGTGCGGGTGTCTGATCAGATTACACGGATCAAACAGCATCCCCAAATTGGAAGAAGGAATCTCTTCAAACAACCGTGTCATATGCTCATGGGTATGAAGGGTGTGGGTGGACACAGGCTCAATCGCCGCATGTACGCCCCACTTCTCGGCTTCCTCAGCCAACTCCTCAACCGTTTCTTTGAGCACGCTCCACGCCTTCTCTTCATATCCATCCGGATGTGTACCCTGATAGGTGTCCAAGCCCCCGGTCTCCGTTGCCACCATGCTGCAACCAAAATCCCGGGCATAACGCAGATGTTCCTTGAATCGATCAATGTCCGCACGTCTTGTTACCGGATCAGGGTCAATCGGATTAATATAACAGCCCAGTACCGCAATCTTCACCCCGCGCTGTGCAAATTGATCTCCAATTTCATTCGCAAGTCCTGGACTTAGTTTGCCATTGGACGAGTCCACATCGGATAATGCTTTGGCAAGCGCCAACTGCACGGAATTGAATCCGTTATCCGCAATCGTCTGCGCAAGCTCTGCTGTAGGCTGTTTGCCAAATGTATGCGCCAGAATACCAAGTTTCATATCACTGCCTCCTTATGCAAGTCCGATCATTAAGCGATTAACGAGCCATCCAGCCGCCATCGACATTCAGTACATGACCATTCAGATAATCCGAAGCTGCGGATGCCAGAAAGACAACCGGGCCTTTCAGATCTTCCGGTGTACCCCAACGTCCAGCAGGAATACGTGCTGTAATATCCCGGTAACGATTCTCGTCTGCACGGATCTGGGTGGTATTATCCGTTTCCATGTAACCCGGTGCGATCCCGTTAATCTGAATACCCTTACCTGCCCATTCATTGGCGAGTGCTTTGGTTAAACCGGCAACACCATGTTTACTGGCTGTATATCCCGGTACATTAATCCCGCCTTGATAGGACAACATGGATGCAATATTAATGATTTTGCCACTTCCGCGTTCAATCATATGTCTGCCGGCCAATTGGCTCAGGAAAAATACCGTGTTCAGGTTCAGGCCGATCACATCGTGCCAGTCCTGCCCTGCATGGTCAACCGCAGGTGTGCGGCGAATGATTCCGGCATTGTTGACCAGAATATCAATTCGGCCCTGGAACGCAAGCGCCTTTTCGAACACAGCCGACAACTCATCTTCACGACTTAAATCCGCTTCAATCACATAAGCTTTGCGCCCAAGTGCTTCGATCGCACTTGCCGTTTCCGCAGGCTTGGAGTAAGAGACCAATACGACATCAGCGCCCGCTTCTGCCAGGCCAATGGCCATCCCTTGTCCTAGTCCTCCCGAGGTACCTGTCACCAGTGCAACTTGTCCGCTTAAATCAAATGGGTTCATGAATGATTCCTCCGCATGGTTTGATGTGCAAACAATAGCTCTTAACGTTTCTTCAATCCCGTGAATGATATATGAGGTTAACTTTGATAATCCACTGTGACACCGCTCTGCTCGTACAAGGCAGCCGTCTCTTCATCCAGACGACCGTCACTAATAATGTAGTCCAGTTCCGAACACTGAGCGAAAGTCCGAAGTGCAAATTGTCCGAATTTATAATGATCCACAACGCCGTATACCTGCTGCGAGGCAGATATCATTGCTTTTTTCAAAGGAACCAGATCTCCCGTGTAGATCGATAAACCAAAGTCCGGATGAAGAGCTGTCGTCGATATAAAGGCTTTGTGAATGTTGAGACCGGATATAAACGCAGCCGTATCATCCCCAACCAGCATATTCCGTACACGAGCCCCGCCAGGCACAACCAGTCGCACCTGCTCCTTTTTGGTTAGCTCCGCAATAATGAACAGATCATTAGTCACTACCGTCAGTGGCTGATTGTCGAGACGTTTGGCCATCTCCAGCGTGGTGCTGCCACCATCGAGAGCAACAATATCTCCAGGTCGAATGTAAGCAAGGGCACGCTCAGCAATTTCCGTCTTCTCCGGATGATGCTTCTCTGTGACTCCACGGCTGTTGAGGATGCCGTACTGGTCATTCTGAGCCAGCATAGCCCCGCCATGGACACGTACGAGCAGTCCCATGCTCTCCAACTTGTCGAGATCCTCTCGCACAGTTTTCCCAGTCACCTGCAGCAGATCACTAAGATCACTGACGGTTACTTCCTGACGCTCCAACAGAGCCTCCATAATTTTTTCATGTCTTTTCAATGGATTCATCATAATCAACTTCCTATACTACCTGAGTTAAATGAATAAGAATAAGTTCAAGTGTCTACTCTGTCAAATTAACTCAGACGTCTGTAATTTATTATTTCAGGTCTTTCATGGCTACGCCGTCCATATCTTCGAACGTCTGATTCTCACCAGCCATTGCCCAACAGAACGTGTAGTTGCTTGTGCCCACACCACTGTGAATGGACCAGCTTGGGGAGATGATCGCCTGACGATCACGTACAACCAGATGACGCGTTTCGTTCGGCTCACCCATCATGTGGAATACAACGCCGTCTTCAGGCAGATTCCAGTACAAGTATACTTCGGAACGGCGATTATGGGTATGTGCCGGCATGGTATTCCACATGTTGCCCTTGTCGAGTTCGGTAATGCCCATCACCAACTGACAGCTTTGAATTCCACCTTCTCCTTGGTGAATATAACGATAGATCGTACGCTCATTGGAAGTTTCGATGCTACCCAAGTGATTCGGTTGAGCTTGCTCTTGTGTTGCTTTTACCGTTGGATAGGTGTGATGTGCCGGTGTGGATACAAAATAGAATTGGGCAGGTTGAGCCTTGTCACTGCTCGTGAACACGACTTCCTTCACACCTCTACCGATGTAGAGACATTCCTTTGCTCCAATCTCATAGCCTTGTCCATCCGCTGTCACTGTTCCATGACCACCTACATTAATGATACCGACTTCACGACGCTCCAAGAAAAAGTTCGTTCCGATATCCTTCAAGTTTACTTCAAGCGCAATATCCTTGCTCTGAGGTACAGCCGTTCCCACAATATAACGATCCACATGAGAATATACGGTTACCAGTTCATCCGTTGCGAATAGTTGCTCCATCAGAAATTCCTCACGCAGGCGAGATGTGTCATACGTTTTCACTTCATTGGGGTGTGCAGCATAGCGATTTTCCATTATTAATCCATTCCCTTCGTCATTTAAATTAGTTGAGATTGATATTATTAATGTTCATATAAGTTCATTTTAGTTCATTATGTATCTTTTGTGTACCTTTATTTTCAAAAAATTCATCTAATTAATTATTAATGATGTTTATTTCTCAATAAAAAACAAAAAGAGATCCCCGCAGTCTGTAATACAGACCGGGAGATCTCTTTGATCACATATTAATGCGCAACAGCGTTGTTAAGCATAATCCAGATCGAACCAATCACGATAGTCATCATGATCAGCAAACCGAAGATAAGAGCCATAACATTCCAGCGTGGTTTCTCCGTTTCACGAATATGCATGAAGAAGAAGAGTTGAACCACAAACTGAAGTGCTGCCGTGCCCAGAACAACAATGAGTGTTCCTGTTCTTTCCATCATATCATTGAGAACCACCACAAGTGGAATGATTGTCAGAACGACGGACAGGATGAAGCCGATGACATAAGACTTCAATGAACCATGTTGCTCATGACCGTGGGAATCATGTGAGTTGTGCTCTGACATCTACATCACCCCCATGAGATAGACGATCGACAGGAGGAAAATCCATACGACGTCCAAGAAGTGCCAGTACAAGCTGATTACGTTGATTTTACCGCGAGTAACATCGGTAATACCACGTTTTTTCAGTTGTAACATAAGTCCAATCATCCAGATCAGACCGAGCGATACGTGAAGTCCGTGAGTTCCCACAAGGGTGAAGAATGCGCCAGAAGCAGCACTCGTTGTAAAGCTAAACCCTTCGTGAATCAACTCAATAAACTCATATACTTCCAGTGCGATAAAGCTTGCACCCAGAACGGCTGTAACCGCCAGCCAACTGATTAATTGTTTTACTTTGCCTTGATTCATCGCCAGTACGGCTAGTCCGCTCGTGAATGAACTTGTGAGCAAGATAAACGTTTCGGCAATAACACCAGGCATTTTGATCAATTCAGACAAAATCGGTCCGCCCGCCGTATTGTCACGCAACACAATGAAGGTTGCGAACAATACGGAGAACAGGATAACGTCGGAAATCAGGAAGAACCAGAATCCGAGAATTTTCATTTCCTGTGGATCATGATGTCCATGGTCGTGACCATGTGCATGATTCTCACCGTGCTTAGCGGCTGCTTGAGCCATCTATACCGACCCCCTTAACGACGCTTCGGTACGCTTAATTTCGTCGACCGGAATATAATAATCCGTATCGTATGAGAATGAACGGGCGATCATACAGATCCCTACGCCAGCGAGTCCGAGAATTGCCATCCACAGCCATCCGAAGACAAAGCCGAAACCGGCGATGAACCAGAAGACAGACATGATGAACGGAATTCCAGAGTTCTTCGGCATATGAATCGGCTCAAGCGGTTGCTCTGGCGGATAGATGCCTTTGGCACGACGTTCTTTCTCTTCCCACCACTCATCAATATCATCTCCGCGCGGTGTAACGGCGAAGTTGTATTCAGGAGCTGGTGAAGGAATTGACCACTCCAGCGTACGGCCATCCCATGGATCGGCAGGAGCTTTGAGTGATTTGTATTTGCGAATACCGTCTGCGATTTGCGCAACTTGGAACAGGAATCCGACACCCATCAGGAATGCCCCGATTGTAGATACGAAGTTCAATTCCCACCAGCCAGTATCCCAGCCGTAAGTGCTCAGACGACGTGTCATACCCATCAAGCCGACAGCGTACTGCGGCATGAAGCAGACATAGAAACCAATATTCCAAGTCCAGAATGCCCATTTGCCCAGTTTCTCTTCGAGTTGGAAACCGAACATTTTAGGCCACCAGTAGTACAGACCTGCGAAGTATCCGAAGACAACGCCACCGATCAATACTTGGTGGAAGTGGGCAATCAGGAAGTAACTGTTGTGGAACTGGAAGTCAGCAGGAGCAACGGATAACAGAACGCCTGTCATACCCCCGACAATAAAGCACGGGATAAAGGCAAGTGTCCACATCATCGGAGTCGCCATGCGAATCCTTCCTCGATACATGGTAAACAGCCAGTTGAATATCTTAACCCCTGTTGGAATAGCAATCAACATCGTAGTTACGGCGAAGAATGCATTCACGTCTGCTCCCGAACCCATCGTGAAGAAGTGATGCGCCCATGTGAAGAAGGACAGGAAGCTGATGATCAACATTGCGAATACCATCGACTTGTAACCAAACAGTTTTTTCCGAGAGAAGGTACTTACAATCTCGGAGAATACACCGAATGCCGGCAAGACGACAATGTATACCTCAGGGTGACCCCACATCCAGATCAAGTTGATATACATCATTGGGTTACCGCCCAAATCAAGTGTGAAGAAATGCGCCCCGGCAAACCTGTCGAGGAATAGCAATGCAAGTGTCACGGTCAAGATTGGGAAAGCGAACAAGATGATAATACAAGTGGAGAATACCGACCATGTGAACATCGGCATTTTCATCCATCTCATGCCTGGCGCACGCATTTTAATGATGGTAACCAGGAAGTTGATACCGGTAGCCAGGGAACCGATACCTGATATCTGTATACCCCATATATAGAAGTTCTGTCCTACCCCTGGACTGTGCGACAGCTCCGATAGAGGCGGATAACTCAGCCATCCTGCATCCGGTGAACCACCGATAACGAAGGACAGGTTAAACAGCATTGCGCCCAAGAAGAACAGCCAGAAGCTGAGTGCATTCAGGAACGGGAACGCAACGTCTCTTGCTCCGATCTGTAGTGGTACGATAACGTTAAATAGACCAAACATAAATGGCATCGCCATGAACAGGATCATGATCGTGCCGTGAGTTGTGAAGACCTGATTATAGTGTTCAGGATTTAGAAATTCATTGTTAGGCATAGCCAGCTGAAGGCGCATCATTAGCGCATCCACACCACCACGGAACAACATGATAATGGAAGCGATGATATACATGATACCGATCTTTTTATGATCGACAGTCGTTAACCAGTTACGCCAGAGCCAGCCCCATTTTTTGAAATAAGTTAGTACCGCTACAATAGTAATCATGGTAATTCCGATAGCTACCATCGCACCATAAATGAGCGGATCACCGGTTACGAAAAACTCCGATGCAAACTCTTTAAGTCCCTCTAACATTGGGGGCCTCCTTTCGAATCTTTAGTTAGCACTCTTGTCCTCGTCTTGATTGGACGTATCAGTTGCTTTTTGAATGGCTCCAGAAGCTTCGTTTGAAGTTCCATGTTTGCTATGAGCACTTTGACCATCTACAACATACTTGGTTACGATATTTTGGAACAATCCTTCTGGGAAGGCAGAATAATAAGCAACATTGCTTGTTCCTGGTTCAGCCAATGCACTGTAACCTTCTGTGGTCAATGGCTGAGAATTCTGTTTCACATCAGCTACCCATTTGTCAAAATCTTCGTCCGATGTAGCATTCACATCAAAACGCATTTCTCCAAAATGCTCACCTGTGAAGTTTGCACCGGAACCCCAGTACTTACCTTCATGATCTGCCTGCAGGTACAAGGTCATCGCCATACCCGACATCGTATAAATTTGTCCTCCAAGTTGCGGAATCCAGAACGAGTTCATTGGTGAATCCGCAGTGAGTTCAAATTTCACGGGCCGATCTGCCGGAATATTCAACGTGTTGACCGTTGCAATCCCTTGCTCAGGATACATAAACAGCCATTTCCAATCCAGTGAAGACACTTGGATGGTAATTGGTGCTTTCTCGTGAGCCAACGGCTTCGAAGGCTCCAGATCATACGTGTAACGAATCGTAACAATGGCAAGTATTCCAATAATAATAATTGGAACGGTCCACCAGATTGCCTCCGCCTTCGTACTATGAGACCAGTTAGGCTCATAAGCAGCTTTGTTATCCGGCTTGTCGCGGTAACGCCATACGATTACGGCAGACAAAATGAGTACTGGCACAATGATGACAGCACACAAAATTGTCGAGATGACAATCAAATCTCTCTGCGAAGCGCCAATTGGTCCCTTCGGATCCAGAACAACGTACTGCCCGCCTGCCAGCATTGGCCAGACAATCAATGCAATTGTAACCAACGTCAGGACAACCGGAATGATAATCCGGGTTAGCGACCTAGGTTTCTTGTTCATTTTGATCCCCTCTCCTTAAATTCGCTCATACTGAAAAATCAGTATACTACTCTCTTCCTACTAAAGATATCAGAAATGAACAACTTTTTTGTTCTTGTTAACAAATTTGTCGATTTTACACCTTAAATGTGTGAATTTTTTCTCACAAATCGCTTGCATGGTTGATATTTGCTTATTGTAATCTTTACACATCAAGTCACAAAATAAAACCCTTTGCAGTCCCGTTGAACAATGTCAACGAATCCGCAAAGGGCTTTATTGACTGGATTCCGGGTACTTATCCAGTCTTATTATGAACGAATAAACGCAGGATTATAATTAATCGGCTCCTTCGTCTTCCCGGCGTGTATGAACAAGGCCAATCGCTTTGGCAATAACGTAAATAAACACACTACCTACAAGGAATCCAATACCGACCATCAAACCAAGATTACGATCGTTAAATTCATTCAGATTGATCAGACACATGATCACTCCCGTAATGAGTGCGACCCATGCCAGAACTGTCATCGTCAAGACGGCGCGCCGCATATTTTTGTCTTTGCGCTCCAATTGGCTAACCATTGCTGTCTTCGATGCCATAGTAAACACTTCCTTTTCCCTTTTTGTAAGTGCTTTCCTTATACCAATATACCACATCAGTATGAATTTTAGTCAACAAATGTTCAAATTTTCTTCGCAATTTGGACACTTTATTTTAATTTTACCCGTTGACAAAACATTATTCATTTCTTCCTTACTTCTTATAACCCAAAAACCGTCTCTTCATAACAGAAAACACACTTGACCTTATGAAACCTTTATGAACTACTCATTTTCATCTGTGAAGAAACAAAAAAAGACGGCGCATTGGGGTACTCCAATGCGACCGTCTTTCTCATTTTTAATTCCTTTAGAAGCTGCCATTGTGTCTATTGGGCATTATGTTCGTTCCGTGTCTCCAACCAATTATTCTTGATGACATTCTGATACCAGTAGTAGCTCTCCTTTGGCGTTCTTACCAATGAACGATAGTCCATATGAACGAGACCGAAGCGCATACGGTAGCCTTCTGCCCATTCGAAATTATCCATCAGTGACCACGCCATGTATCCTTTAAGGTTAATGCCGTCGTTAATGATGCGGTGAATTTGAGCCAAATGCTGTTCATAATAGGCAATCCGGCGATCATCATTAATTTTGCCATTCTCCAGATCATCATTGATACAGGCACCATTCTCCGTGATGTATACATCCACATTGCCATACTTTTGCAAGTAATGCATGAATTCATACAAACCACGGGATTCCACCGGCCAGCCGATATCCGTCTTGGTCAAGCCCATATCGACCTCTTCTGATTGAAGAGCACCTGCATCTGGATTGAAGCGATTGATCCCCATCGTGTAGTAGTTAATGCCCAGCAGGTCGATCGGTTGGGAGATGATCTCCATGTCGCCTTCCTGTATTGGTACGGTAGCACCCGCTTCAGCGAACCAATCCACCATAAACTGCGGATATGAACCTTTGTAGATCGGATCAAGGAACCAATCGGTATTGAGCGCAATCGATCGGTCACACGCAGCTTGATCCTCAGGAGATTTGCTGTATGGCTCAGCCCAGCATACATTCGGAGCAATACCAATCTGTCCGGTTGTCCCCAAGCGACGGAAGGATTGTACGGCTTTACCGTGAGCAACCAGCAGTCCATGAGCAACATTGATTGATGTTTGCAGGTCTCTGTTTCCTGGTGCATGGATACCAAGAAGGTTCGACAGGAACGCGATGCACCATGGTTCATTGAATGTCAGCCAAAAGTTGATCTTGCCCGAGAATTCTTTGAAAATCACTTCGGCATATTTCACAAAAGCGTCTACCGTTCTGCGGTTGCCCCAGCCGCCGTCATCCTCCAGCGTTTGTGGAAGATCCCAGTGATACAGGGTGAGAAACGGCTCAATGCCAGCCTCCAGCAATGCATCCACGAAGCGGTGGTAGAAGTCCAGGCCTTCTTGATTGATCTCCCCATCTCCGTCAGGAATAATACGAGGCCAGGCAATGGAGAATCGGTATGTATTAATTCCGAGTTTCTTCATCAATTCGATATCTTCCTCATACCGGTGGTAGCTGTCACACGCGACATCACCATTGTCTCCGTTATATACTTTGCCAGGCGTGCGTGCAAACGTATCCCAGATGGATACCCCACGTCCACCCTCCTGAGCCGCTCCTTCTATTTGATAGGAAGCCGTTGCTGTCCCCCAGCGAAAATCTTGTGGAAATTTAAAAATCGTCATGGTTTACTCCTCCGTCTCATGATGACACGCGGATCGTCTGTCCTGCGGTCATGGTTAAAATAACTACATAATCGCCCTGAGGCGTAAGCTCTGACTTGGCTTGTTCATGCCCTTCCACGCGCAGCGGATAAGCACTGCGAATGGTCAGCGAATCATTTCGGTCTGCCTGAATGATGGCTGACGCGAGCTTGTTATCGGCCCATGTTATGCCCACCGTGTAACCGCCTCTTGCCCGAAGCCCTTCAACATGGCCTTGAGACCATAGGTCAGGCAGTGCCGGTAGTAGATGTAACTCGTTCAAGTGGCTCTGCAATAACATCTCGGCCATTCCAGCCGTACCTCCAAAGTTTCCATCGATCTGGAACGGTGGATGGTCGTCAAACAGATTCGGATGCGTGGATCGGGCGAGCAGTGTGCGTACAAACTGATGTGCCTGGTTCTTATCCAGCAATCGTGCATACAGATTGATCAACCATGCGCAGCTCCATCCTGTATGCCCGCCACCTTGTGTGATACGACGTTCAAGCGACACCCGTGCTGCTTCCACAAGTTCGGGTGTATGCACGCGATTAATCTGTTCCCCCGGATACAGTCCGTACAGATGGGATACGTGACGATGTCCTGGTTCAGATTCAGGAAAATCCTTAAACCACTCCAACAATTGTCCTTCGCTTCCAATACGGAATGGATAGAGTTTGTCCAGAGCCTCATACCACTCGCTCACCAATGACTCATCTAGATTCAATTGCTTCGCGGCCTCAATGCAGCGGCTGAACAATTCACGAATTAATGTCATATCCATCGTTGAAGCCATGGATATACTGCGTGCCTCTCCGTCTTCTGTAAGGAACTTGTTCTCTGGTGAAGTGGATGGAATCGTGACCAGATAACCGTCAGGTCCTTCCACCAACCAGTCGAGACAGAACAAGGCAGCCTCTTTCATGATGGGATACGCACGCTCCTCAAGAAAACGCTGATCCCCTGTAAATTGGTAATGCTCCCATAGATGCGAGGTCAGCCACACGCCGCCCATTGGCCAGAATGCCCAGCTCGCGTCTCCGCCTGTAGGCGTGGTGGTTCTCCAGATATCCACGTTATGATGCGCAGTCCATCCACGGGCTCCGTAGAGAATCCGTGCTGTTCTGCGCCCTGTATCACTGAGATCTGTCAGCATATCGAACAGCGGCTCATGACATTCACTGAGATTGCAGACTTCTGCCGGCCAGTAATTCATCTCGGTGTTAATATTGATTGTGTAGTCACTGTGCCACGGCGGCTCCACCTGATGATTCCAGATTCCCTGCAGATTGGCAGGCTGGCTTCCCGGGCGTGAACTAGCCATTAACAGATATCTTCCATATTGAAAATAAAGTGCTTCAAGCCCAGAGTCTTGTTCCCCTGCTTGATAGGCTTGTAATCTCTCATCTGTAGGTAATTCGGCGTTAGCCGATACACCTAGATCAATAGAGACTCTGTTAAACAACGCACTATGATCCTGAATATGTCGGTCACGAAGCGCTTCCGCGCCATGTGTAGTCGCTTTGGAGATCAACTCCTTGCATTCCTCTTCCAATACAAGATGATCCTTCACAGGCAACACATCATAACTTTCAAAGGACGTAGCTGCTGCGAGATAAAACACAACCTGATCAGCACCCTGAATATGTAGCTTACCTTCCAGATTGGAGATCTTCACCTGCTCGCCTGATGCCGTAGCTGCTACACGGACAGCATATGCCGTTCCCCGATCCTCCTCATAGATAACGGATTCCGGGTGATCTCTGAAGTAATTGGATTCCACATGACTGGGGCACCGACTAAACATGGTGAGTGCATCTCCCGAAGTCTGAACCTGATAAGGGTGTGGACTGTCTAGAGAAACACTTACATTCACAGCGCCCTTTTGATCGGCAGTCAATATGCAGACCATCAGATCATCCACAGCACTGGAATACACTTCACGCACATATCGAGTTCCTTTCCATGAATACACCGTGGTTGCAATACCTGATTCCAGATCAAGCTCACGCTCATATGCATCATACGAAAGATCATCCAGACCTTCATGGTGCAATAGAAAGTGACCCATCGGCTGGTAGGCCTCTACATCACGACCGAGCATTTCACGGTTTAACAAATCCTCAGCTTCACCATACTGTCCGGACATGATCAACTCACGTGTCTGTTTCAAATACCGTTGGCTACTGTATTGAATCGTATCCCGTGGAAATCCTGACCATAATGTATCTTCATTGAGCTGAATTCGTTCATCTGCTGCCCCGCCGTACACCATGCCTCCAAGACGGCCGTTCCCGATGGGGAGTGCTTCTTCCCAGCGTTTTGCCGGTTGTCGATACCATAGACGATTGATTTTAGTTTGATTATTGTGTTGGGACATGATTAGCTCCTGTTCCTGAATAAGCAGTAAAATTCTCGTTTTCATAAAACGTTTTCGGTAAGTGCTTACAATAAGAGAATTATATGTGATTTCAAAATTTGCGTCAATGCAAATCATCATATCATCCACAAAAAAAAGGCCCCATATAGGGCCTTTTCCTTGTGTAACCATGGATTGCAAACCATCCATATTATTTTACGTCTTTTCCTGTCCACAGGGAGACACGTTCCTTAACCCAAACCGTGAATTGTTTCTCCATTTCAACTGCACCAGCTTTGTCCAAATCAGCCAGTAAAGCATCATAGGTTGCATCAAAGTTGGCTGGTGTAGTCAGAACAGCTTCCGGAATCCGTTTACGGATGATATCCTGCGTTTTCTGGAAAGTTACCTCATAGTCTGTACCGGAAGGTACGGACATATTATAAGCTGCGCCCCAATCCTTAACTGGCAGATCTTCTTCAGCCGGATAGAACTCTTTCCAGGTCGTGATACCGTAAGCTTTCAGTGTTTCTTTCTCGGCAGCTGTGTAACCAGCTACAATCTGCTCTGGGAAGTTCGTTGTGTAATAGTTATCCGTAGAATCTTTTACACCATCACCGTATCTTGCGCTAAATACGTTATACATCCCAATTCCTGTTTCCTTACTGAAATTGGAGTTGTCATTCGTTTTGCGGTCCTGAACGTCATCTGGAATCACGCGTTTACCATCTTCTACGTTGTAATGTTCACCTTCGATACCCCAGTTTCTCAGAACTTGTCCTTCATCGGAAGCAAGCCAATCCATGAATTTGATGATACGCACTGGATCTTTGGCCGAAGTTGTGATCCCGATGCCATAACCGTCAAATCCGGCTGGTTGGAACGTGTGATCCACAATTTCATCGTTAAGTGATACAGAGAAGTGAGCGTATGTGGCATCATCCTTGCCCGATGATTTGAGCGCGTTCTCCGCTTCTTGATAGTTCCACTCTTGGTCAATCAGACCGAGGACACGGCCACTGGCAATTTTGGACTTGTATTGGTCATCCTTTTGAACAAATGCATCTTTGTCCAGTAGGCCTTCATTGTACATTTTATTCAACCAACGGAAGTATTCTCTTTCCTCTGGACGTTTGTAGTGCAGTTTTGCTTCATACGTTTCAGGGTCAATGTAATATTCACCATCATCCGGTGCACCTGTTGCCTGGAAAGCCGGATTCGTTACCGTGATCATGATTTTCCAATCATCTGCATTTAATGTCAAAGGAATAGTTGGTTGACCATCAATCGTTGGATGTTTTTCATAATAGGCTCTGAGTACGTTCTCGTAATCCTCAAGTGTCTTCACTTCAGGGTACCCAAGCTCTTTCAATACTCTTTGCTGAATTTCGAATCCACCTGTAGCGTCAAACGTAACATTATCGACACCCATATTGGTTGGAATCGTATAGATCGCCGGATCTTCGAGACTGTATTTCAAACGGTTCATCTGTTCTCCATAGATTTTTTTCAAATTGGGAGCATGCTCCTCAATCAAATCCGTGAGATCCAGCATCGCGCCTGCATCCACAAGTTTAGATAAGTTACCTTTAGGGTAGATCATATCAGGAAAGTCACCACTGGCAGCCATCAGTGCAATCTTCTGGTTACCACCATCGTTTACATCATATTCAGCTTCAATTGTAACGCCTGTTTTCTCCGTGATCTTTTTACCAACAGCATCTTGCATCTTGTTCCAGGTCGGACTAGCATCCGCTCCGAAGAACGTAACTGTAATTGGTTCGGTACCGCTGGATTCTGTAGTCTCTTTCGTTCCCGAATTCCCACAGCCAGCTGTAACCAACATTGCACTTGCGAGCATCAACATTGCAAACGTCTTGGGTGTATTGCCTTTCATTTTGCCTCTCATTGTCTAGTTCCCCCTATTATTTATGAAGGTTTTATCTGTATAACAGGCTTTTGCCTGAGGATACCACTTTTTTTGAATGCGCTTTCGATACAATCTTTTCTTGCCTACTGCAAAGTTAGCATTGCAATCGATTTAAACGTGAAACAGTTCTGTTAACAAGCATAAAACGTTTTCGTAATAACTATAAAACGCTTACTGAAAGTGCTTACATGATAGATTATACTGCTATCACCACCTTACGTCAACAACAAAAAAAGCCCTTTTTGAAGGGCTTTTTTTGTAATGAAAATCAATGGCTTTTATGCCTTGTTTTCAATTTTATTTCACATCTTTTCCAGTCCACAGGGAGACACGTTCTTTCACCCAAACCGTGTATTGTTTCTCCATTTCTACTGCACCTGCTTTATCAAGTTCAGCCAGGAGACTGTCATACACGCTGTCAAAGTTCTCCGGTTTGGCAAGGATCGCTTCTGGAATCCGTTTACGGATGATATCCTGTGTTTTCTGGAACGTTACGTTGTAGTCTGTGTCAGAAGGTACAGGCATATTATACGCTGCGCCCCAATCTTTCAATTTCAATTCGTCTTCGGATGGATAGAAATCTTTCCATGTTGTGATACCGTATGCTTTCAATGTTTCCTTCTCAGCTGGTGTGTAGCTTGCTTGGATCTGCTCTGGGAAGTTCGTTGTATAGTAGTTGTCTGTAGAATCTTTTACACCATCACCGTATCTTGCGCTGAAGATATTGTACAATCCAACTCCTGTTTCTTTCGTGAAATTGGAGTTGTCATTCGTTTTGCGTTCCTGAACATCGTCAGGAATCACACGTTTGCCATTTTCTACATTGTAGTGTTCACCTTCAATACCCCAGTTTCTCAACACCTGGCCTTCATCGGAAGCGAGCCAATCCATGAATTTGATAATCCGTACCGGATCTTTGGCCGAAGTTGTAATCCCGATGCCATAACCGTCAAATCCTGTTGGCTGGAATGTATGATCCACAATGTCCTTGTTCAGGGACACGGAGAAGTGAGCATATGTGGCTTCGTCCTTGCCTGCTGCTTTGAGAGCGTTCTCAGCTTCGCCATAGTTCCAGTCCTGGTCGATCAGACCAAGTACACGGCCACTGGCGATTTTGGATTTGTATTGATCATCTTTTTGTACAAAAGTATCTTTGTCGAGCAGGCCTTCATTGTACATTTTGTTCAACCAGCGGAAGTATTCTTTCTCCTCTGGACGTTTGTAGTGAAGCATCGCTTCATACGTTTCAGGATTAATGTAATATTCACCATCATCCGGTGCACCTGTTGCCTGGAAAGCCGGGTTCGTTACCGTGATCATGATCTTCCAGTCATCTGCATTCAATGTCAGTGGAATGGTTGGTTGACCATCAATCGTTGGATGCTTTTCATAATACGTTCTAAGAACGTTTTCGTAATCCTCAAGTGTTTTCACTTCGGGGTATCCCAGTTCTTTCAACACTCTTTGCTGAATTTCGAATCCACCACCTGCATCAAAAGCGACGTTATCTACACCCATGTTGGTTGGAATAGCATAGATCGCTTGATCTTCCAGACTGTATTTCAAACGATTCATCTGATCGCCATATATCTTTTTCAGGTTAGGTGCATGTTCCTCAATCAGGTCAGTCAGGTCCAGCATTGCGCCTGCATCCACCAGCTTCGACAGGTTACCTTTAGGAAAGATAATATCAGGGTAATCACCGCTGGCAGCCATCAAAGGAATCTTTTGGTCGCCACCATTGTTCACATCGTATTCTGCTTCAATTGTAACACCTGTTCTTTTGGTAATCTCTTGGCCCACTGCATCTTTCATGTTGTTCCAGCTTGGACTTGCGTCTGCACCAAAGAATGTAAAGGTTACCGGGGTGGTCGTATCTCCAGAATCAACCGGCTTTTCTGAAGCGTTAGTTCCTCCTCCACTGCCACTGCATCCTGCGGTAATTGCAAGTGCACTGGCTAACAGAAGCATTGCGAATGTTTTTGGTGTTTTGCCCTTCATGTGTAATCCCCCTTATGGATATAATGAAGCTGTATATTTGTATAACAGGCTGACCTGCACATACCGTGACCAGATGAAGATATTGTAATTTTCTTGTTTCTCTAACATTAAAAGCGCTTTCTCTAAAAAAGGGAATGGATCTTCCCACACCTTAATTTACTCGTCACCCTCTGGAATTCCCCTTGAATACATAGGAATGATGTATGTTGTTTTTCGCTGAGTACGAGGCAATGTAAGTGCTTTCATAATTGAATAATAATCGCTCCCAGACCCCTTGTCAATAGTGAATACGTAAAATATAAAACGTTTTTTAGAAAACGTTTTAGGTATAAAAAAGAACCCGGTTATCCGGGTTCTTTCTCGGTTTGAATCCGTTCAATCGATAGCTTATTTAGCTTCTTCGCCGCTCCACAATTGAACACGGTTTTGGACAAGCTCAGTGTATTGTTTCTCCATGTCCTCTGCTCCTGCATTGTTCACTTCATCAATCATGCCGTCATAGATGGCATCGAACTGCTCAGGAGTACTCAGAATGGCTTCTGGGATACGTTTACGAATGATATCCTGTGTCTTCTTGAAGATGACATTGTAGTTAGAGTCACCAGGTGTTGGCAGATTGTATGCTGCTCCCCATGGTTTGATTGGGAACTCGTCTTCACTCGGGAACAGATCTTTCCACGTCGTAGCACCGTAAGCTTTGAGAGTTTCTTTCTCTGCATCGGAATATGCTGCCACGATCTGTTCAGGGAAATTCGTAGTGTAGTAGTTACCCGTTGAATCCTTCACACCGTCTCCATAGTGACCAGACATATTGGTGTACAGTCCAATACCTGTTTCTTTCTGGAATACGGCTGCATTATTGGTTTTCTGATCCTGAATGTCGGCAGGAATGACACGTTTGCCGTCCTTCACTTCATACTGTTTGCCCTCAATTCCCCAGTTCATCAGCACTTGACCTTCTTCAGAAGCCAAGTAATCGAAGAATTTGATCGTACGAACCGGGTCAGGATTCGATGTTGTAATCCCTACACCCCAACCGGATACAAAACCAGGGTCTTGGTAGGCATGATCCTTGATATCCTCGGACAGGGTTACCGGGAAGTGTGAATAAGTTGCTTCTTCCTTGCCCGCAGATTTCAGTGCATTTTCTGCATCAGAATAACCCCAATCCTGGTCAATGACACCCAGAACACGTCCACTAGCAATTTTGGATTTGTATTGGTCTGTTTTTTGGATGAAGCTATCCTGATCCAGCAATCCAGTGTTATACATATGGTTCAACCAGCGGAAGTACTCTTTTTCCTCTGGACGTTTGTAATGCAGACTTGCTTCATACGTCTCTGGATCGATATAGTATTCACCGTCATCCGGAGCACCTGTTGCCTGGAAGGCAGGGTTCGTTACGGTAATCATGATTCTCCAATCATCCGCGTCCAGTGTTAACGGGATTGTTGGCTGACCATCAATCGTTGGGTGTTTCTCTTTATACGCCTTCAATACATTCTCGTAATCCTGAAGTGTGCGCACTTCCGGGTATCCGAGTTCTTTCAGTACACGGTGCTGAATCCCAAATCCACCACCTGCATCAAAGTACTTCTGGTCTACCGCATAATACGTCGGCAGCACATAAATAGCCTGATCCTCATTACTGTATTTCAACCGGTCCATGTAATTACCATACAGCTTCTTCAGATTGGGAGCATATTGGTCGATCAGATCTGTCAGATCGAGCATTGCTCCGGCATCCACCAGTTTGCTGAGTTCTCCTTTGGGTGAGACGATATCCGGATAGTCTCCGCTCGCCGCCATTAAGGATATTTTATCTTGACCACCACTAACGGCAAATTCACCGTTAAGGGTTATCCCTGTTTTTTCTGTAAGGACTTTACCCACATCATCCTTCATGCCATTCCAGTTCGGACTGGGGTCAACGCTGAAGAAATCAAAAGTAAGTGGAGTTGTCTCTGCGCTTGTATCTTTGAACGACGTATCACCGCCGCTTCCTCCACCGCAACCTGCGAGTAAAGACATTGCAAGCACTGGTGCCAGTGCAATCTTCATTTTGGAACTTGCCATTATGGTAATCCTCCCTGTTTCATATGTCTGTTTGTCCGGGACTTTTTTGTCCCTGTCTATAGCTTCATGAATACCACACCGCAGCCCTATACGGTGAAGCGCAGACCAAATGGCTGCGCTTCGGGTATCCTGATGCTTCATTTGTAGATGTACGGCCGCTCTATTTGGCAGCCTGTACCCAATTGTTTAACCTTTTACTGCGCCCAGTGTCATACCGCCAACAAAGTACTTCTGAAGGAATGGATATACAATGAGGATTGGAACCGTTACAACGATTGTAATCGCCATTTTGATTGATTCCGGTGAAATCTGTGTCATTTGCTGCGCCATATCATTGGCATTTCGTCCAGCACCTGAGCCTTGCTGCGTACTTTGCAATACTTTCATCAGCTCATATTGGAGCGTGGTCAGATGTGCCTTTGAACCATTATACAGGTACGTATCGAACCACGCATTCCATTGACCCACAGCCAGGAACAATGCGATGGTAGCAAGCACTGGTTTACACAGTGGCAAGATGATTCTGTAATAGATTGTAAAGTCATTCGCTCCGTCCAGCTTCGCGGATTCCTGCAATGAGTATGGCAGGCCATCAATGAATGAACGGATGATGAACACGTTAAATGCACTGATCATGCCAGGCAATACATATACCCAGAATGTACCGATCAGGTTCAAGTCACGCATCAGAATGTACACCGGAATCAGACCACCGGAGAAATACATCGTGAGCGCGAGCGTTGTGGAAACAAATTTTCTAAGTCCAAAATCAGGTCTGCTCAGTGTAAAGGCGATCATGGATGAACTGATCAATCCGAGCACAGTACCTACAAGTGTACGCAGAATGGAGATCTGCAGACCTTGTAGCAATCCATCATATTGAAAAATCGTTTTGTAGTTCTGTAATGTGAATTCGCGAGGCCACAAGTAAATTCCGCCACGTACTGTATCTGTCGAGTTATTGAGTGAGATGGCTAGTACGTTAAGGAATGGATAAAGTGTTACAACCAGCACCATGGTCATCGCGAGGATGTTGAATATATCGAACAGTTTATCGCCCCGAGTAGCATTGAATGCTTTGTTCGCCATAATGTCGTCCCCTCCCTACATGATGCTTTCTTTAGTGAATTTTTTGAACAAGCCGTTCGCAGTAAACAAAAGGATGATACTGACAACGGAGTTGAATATACCTATGGCTGTACCATATGAGAATCGTCCCATATTCAAACCATAATTGAGCGCGTATAGATCAAGTACTTCCGAGTAGTCTGTGACCAGACTGTTGCCAAGCAAGAACTGCTTCTCGAAACCGATACTGATAAGATGTCCAATTGACATGATGAAAAGTACGGAAATCGTGGTCCGTATGCCAGGCAGCGTGATGTGCCACATTTGTCTCCAGCGGTTGGCTCCATCTACACGGGAAGCTTCATACAGCTCATTGTCGATACCTGTAATCGCCGCCAGATAGATGATGGCATTCCAACCGGTTTCCTTCCACATATCTGAAGCGGTTACAATGTACCAGAACAAGTTCCCCTTGGCCATGAATTGGATCGGCTGATCAATAATGTTCAGTCCTACCAATAGATCATTGATAATCCCGCCATCGGTGGAGAGCATCTTGGTGATAATACCTGCCACAACGACCCAGGATACAAAGTGAGGCAGATATGATACCGTTTGCACGGCACGTTTGAAGAACATGCCTCTCATTTCATTCAGGAGTATGGCGAAGAATATCGGCACAATAAAACCGACAACCAGTCCCATTAAGCTCATTGCAAGCGTATTTCGAAGTACCAGATAGAAACGATCATCACTGAACAGCTCTACAAAGTGTTTAAAACCAACCCACTCTTGATCACCAAATGATCTGGCAGGTTTATAATTTTGGAAAGCCATCGTCCATCCCCATAGTGGCAGATAGTTAAATACGAAAACCCAAGCTACGAATGGCAATGACATGAGATAGAGATATTTCTGCTGTTTCATTCTGTCCCAAATTCCGTTCCGCCGATTCTTTAAAGGCGGTTTGGGGTCACTGCTTCTGTTCGCGGAAGCGGATTTTTTTGTTAGCGTTTCCATCTCCGTTCCCCCTCCTCTGTTTTATAAAATAATCATACTCGATAGAGCGTTTTCAAAATACCATCTGGATTTTAGAGAAAATCATATAAAAATTAGATATAGACATATATAATCAGACATTAAATAGTTAAAATCAGTGATTAATTCTACTTCCAAATGCAACAAAAGTAATATAAAGGTAAATCACTATCTGATATGGTAAATTTCGAAAACGTTTTATAGAAATCGTTTACTTCAACCCGACGGCATACAAAAAGGACCCTTTCGGGTCCCTATAATTACAAAGTGAATTGAATCGTTTGCAGTTTAATGATCCCGAGCAACTGTGCAACAGAAATGGAGGTTACCGGACGGAATTGATCTCCATGCAGATACGCAAGTATCTCCTGAAACAAGTAGGCGGCTTCCGGACGCTTCATTAACGCCAAGTTGGTGAACGGGATGGAGGATACCAAAATCCTGCCCTTCCCTACTTTTGCCTCAAAAGCATACGCGAGCCGTTTGGCCCGATGGAAATGATCGATCACTTCAATCAGTGGTTTCACCCCATGCAGAGTATCCATACATATCGCTGGGGTACCGTTCACCAGGTGGTACCAATGCCAGTCGGAAGCTCCATCATGCGGGAAAGAACCCAACAGTGGTGTCTGATCGTTCAAATACATGCCCATCGTTGCGCCAGGCTGTGTAGCGAACATGAGATAATTCCAGAATACAGGCAGGTACTTGGTCTCCACTGAATCGTATAGCCCTTCTGTGGTTGTCTGAATCCAAACACTTCCTCCGTTGACCACATAATCAACAACATTGGGTGTTAACGACTGAACGATAACCAAGTCAATCTCCCGATCTTTCAACAACTGAAATCCATCCATATGATCTACAACATCATGTTGTGCTTCCCCGAGAAGTGGCTGCAGCTCTGCCACGGTATTCCAGATTCGTTTCGATTGCGAATGAGTCCGATAAAATGGGAAGGACCATCCATGCCACATATTGACTGCGATCCTCTCCGAATCGCCTGATCGCAATTCCGCTTCGATCCGAAAAGCTGCTGCCCCTTCATGAGGTGCGGTAGCGACGAGGCACCCCAGTGACATTACAGACCCACATTGGATGTCTCCGGTTTTCCATTCCCCTTTGTTAAGTATCACATCATCGCTAATCAACTTCCACTGTATGGATGCATCCTTAAGTGGCTCTTTACCATAGTGAGATATGCGTACATCCACTTGGATAGATTCACCAGCGTAAAATGTACGCTCCTTGCAACTTAACAATAGAACCACATCTGCGTTGAATCGCTTGAATTCTTCAGGTGTTGTAATGCCTTTGTCGTCCCAGAATACGTCCAAAATGCCCGTCGTAGCATGTCCCTGGCCCGGAAAGTCGCGGATATCCAGCAACTGTAAGCCCGCAGCATCTGGCGTTCGCCGAATCCGCTCCATAGCTTCTTTAAGGGACCGCACCAGATGTGTACCGCTGGCCTGTTGAAAATGCTCCAGATCCGCCATCATTCCTTTGTGTGTCAACGACTCTTCAACAGGTGGTAACCAGGTAGGGCGCAGAACGCCCGTATACTTGGCTCGTTCCTGAGGCAGCACATACATGGTGTATTGTGCATGTTCGTGCCCAATGACGGGATGTTCCGCAAGTCGGGTAACTGCATGATAGTCCAGCGTGGTATCCGGCACAGCAGAGTATGCGGATTCCAGCGGGGGATGCCAGTTCAACGACTGGATATAATAATCACCTTCCCTCCCTTGCGCTGGAAGCTGTCCAAATCCTGTATTGTCCGTATATAACCGGGTTGGGTCGATATCCCTTGCCCTCGATACCCATGCATTAAGTTCAGGATGGCCATTCGGACCAATAAGCTCATTCCCCATGGAGAACATGACGAATGAGGGATGTCTGTGAAGCGACTGGAGCAACCCGTCCAGTTCTTGTGTCAGATAAGACATCACTTCAGCCGGCGCAGACTGATTCGGTTGCTCAAAGAATCGAGACCAATGTGGGAGTTCTGCCTGTACCAGCATGCCCTCTTCATCAGCAGCTTCCCAGAATGGCTCTGGCGCACTCCACCCATGCAGTCGGACGTGGTTGAAGCCGTATGATCTGGCGACTCGAAACTGCTGAATATAATGCTCCTTGTCCCAGACGGGATAACCCGTCAGTGGAAAGATACAGCAATCGACGTACCCGCGCAGATACACCGGCGTCCCATTCAACTTAAGCTGCTTCCCGTTTGATGCAAAGGAACGCACACCAAATGATTGTTCCACTTGATCCAGTTCCTGTTCACCGTCATGGAGACGGATCACTGCCTTGTAAAGTTCAGGAGATTCATCCGACCACAATGCTATTGACTTCTCTTTCCCGAGTTCCAATCGCCACTTATCTATTACAGCGTTGCATTCAGTCGAACCTTCTGAACTTATATCCGCATTCGACGGAGCACTCAGCTTCACATGACAACTGTATCGATTAAGCCATGTGCCGTCCGGATGCTGGATATCCATATGCAATTGCGTAGCTCTATCCTTCTCATTAGCGGGAGCGCTTACAGTACAATGAACCAGAACGGTTCCATTTTCAGCATCTGGTTGAATACGTAACGTCTGTACGCGGCATGGGGGCAGACAGTCCAGATAAACACCACCTGTAATCCCACCCCAGGCTGTGGCCGTGTGCAATGAATGAATATGGCTACCAGCCAGCGGAAGTTTCATGGTATTATCCACGCGAATCTCCACCCGATTCACTTCTCCCCGCTTCATTAGAGAGGTAACATCCCACTTCTGTTGATTCACCAGACTATCCTGCTGCCCGGCATATAGTCCATTAATCCAGAGATCCGTTGTCCAGCGGACTCCTTCCAATCTGAATATATACTGGCAATCAGGATCATCTGTTGGAACCGTGACATCCTGAGCATACCAAGCTGAGCCTTCATACTCACGCACCTTGGTCCAGGTATCAAGCCTTTCGTATTCAGGCTCATCCCCGTATCCTTGCTCTTCCCAGGAACCGGGAATCTCAATGGTCTCCCATGAGATGTTTTCACGTAGTGAAGGCGGTAATATTGTATGTTCAACGAGTTCATCGGACTCCAGATCCAAACAAAACTGCCATGTTCCATTTAAGTTCAATGGTTGACGTACAGTGCCTGTATCAGACAAATTCATATCGTATAGCCATCCCTTCATCTGAGTTCTAGTAAACCCAGTCTAAGGTGTGATACACTCCGTGACCATTGCTTATCATGGGAAGTGCATGGACAATATGATGAATCTGGAAAATGCCCAGTGATCCCGAAAACGTTTTATTATATGAGCATGGGCAAAGCCCGGCATTTCATACTTATTCTTCGTTCATATCCGTGGCAGATTCTTTGGACAGGGACTGGGTTCTGGCTTGTTTGTACGCGGAAGGTGATTCCCCCACGTACTTCTTGAATTTGCCGTGGAAATAGTCCACGTTCGCATATCCCACTCTGGCCGCAACCTGATGGACCTTGAGTCCTTCATCCAGCAATTCCTTGGCCTTTTCCATACGGACCTTGTCCAGAAATACATTAAAATACTCTCCTGTATGGTTCTTGAACAACTTGCCCAGATAACTACTGTTATAGTTGAATACTTCAGCAAGTACCTCCAGCTTGAGGTTTTCACCAGGATTACGCTGGATAAATTCAATCATCTGCTTCAGTACGGTATCCTTACTGCCTCCACCCATACGTTGAATAAGCCGGTTCAAATGTTCTGCGGCCATCACTTTGAGATCAGACAGCGTGAATTGATGATAGACTTCGTTAATCAGAACCGAATGTTCCTGCATGATAGAGTGCATATGTTGATTCGTCGCTGCGAGCTTGTTGATCGCCAGAGAAAACACCTGTGAGAACGCCGTCTTGATGGCTTGCTCTGTCCGATGATAGGGAACCAGACGCTCTTCCATCTCACCCAATACCCGCATGACCGACTCACTACTGCGGATGTCCAACGCATAATACAACTTGTCCGCAAGTTCCTCCTCATCTGGTTCAGGTGCTCCGTCCACAGCTTCAACTCCTGGTCCAACGCCTCCACCTTCGCTACCTTCATTCCATAAAATGATGCGTTGCTCCGCAAACAAGAAGCGTTCCCCAAGTGTACGATTCGCCTGTGTGTAAGACCGCGCAATCTCAGCTGTGGACTGTACAGGTTCCCCCGCAGCCCCATACATGTGAATATCCCATTCTCCCAGCAGTCCCTCCAGCTCAACATACAGATTCCTTGCAGACGACTCGGATGTGATCACTTCCTTGCTTAACAGACCCAGACCGGAATGGAATGAAAATATGATGCCTCGATCCTTCTGATCAAACGCTTCAATCAGTTTGCGTTTCATGACACTTCCCCGCTGCAAATCTGGGGCGGCATGCATCTCAAGCAGCACGATCTGATAGTGAGGCCAGTGCAGACCCAGGCTGTCTTCTTCCATACTGCCTGCACCCTCCAGACTGTCAAAGAGTAAAGCCTCGATCTGATGCTCCCGATAGACGGTATCTTCACCTGCATGACGCGCCATCGTCTCCCGTTCACGGGTCAGTATCGCAGCAATACGCTCCAGTTCACCTATAATCTCTTCTTCATCCACAGGTTTGAGCAGATAACCATCCACACCAAAACTGATGGCTTTCTTGGCATAATCAAAATCTGCATAACCGCTCAATATCAAAAAGTGCGAACCTGGATGGTTCACGCGCACTTCTGCAATAACATCCAGCCCGGTCATACCAGGCATCCGAATATCTATAATGGTCAGATCAGGCTCCAGTTCTTCAAAACGAGTGATGGCCTCTCGCCCGCTGGCCGCTGTACCGATGACTTGAAATCCATATTTCTCCCACTCAATAATGGTTGTCAGTCCCTCACGTATGCTCGGTTCATCATCCACCAAAAATACTTTATACATGTTGGTCCCCTCCTGCTGGCAAAGTGAAAGAAACCTCTGTTCCTTCCCCATATACACTCGTAATCTGCAATCCATATGGCTCCCCATATGTCAGTGTTAAGCGTTGATGTACATTGCGCATACCGATCCGGCTCTTCTCCTGTTCCTCCGGTCCACAGATGAACTGCATCACCTCAGCCAGTCGTTCCGGCGTTATGCCCGCACCATCATCTTCTACACGTATCTGCACAATGTTCTGTACTAAACGAATACTGATATGAACTCGGACCGTACCCTCTTTGTTCTCCAGACCATGGACAATCGCATTCTCAACCAAAGGCTGAATAATGAGCGGGGGAATGTACATCTTCTCCACCTCGGGATCAATGTCGATCTGGAACGCAAGTCGGTCGCCGTACCGAAATTTCTGAATTTCCAAATAGGAACGTACCATTTCTAGTTCAGCCCGAAAGGTTGTTTTTCCACTGCCAATCTCCAGACTCTTGCGCATTAGCTTGCCCAGCAGCCTGACGATATTGGCAATCTCTGCTTCTCCTTTGATATGGGCTTTCATGCGAATGGACTCCAGGGCATTAAACAAGAAATGGGGATTGATCTGACTCGCCATCATTTTCAGTTTAATTTCTTTTTGGGCGATTTCCAATTGATTGTTCTGTTCCGTTGCCTCTACCACCTGAGTCATGAGTTCATTGATACTTTTCACCATATAGTTGAACTGTCGTGACAGTTGTCCAATCTCATCGTTGCCATCAATTCGGGAAGTCACGTTCAGATCTCCTAATGCAAGCTTGTTGAGATGTTTACTCAGCCGCAACAATCGGTTCGAAGTGAGGAACGAGATAATATATACGAATAGTAGGGCGATGACCAGCACCAGTATAATAAAAATCATGCCGATCAAGCTGACGGTGTTGGCGTCTTTGACTATATTTTTGGTGGCAAAAACCGAAATCACCTTCAGGCTGTTCATACTCGATCCAGGGCCCAGCTCATCAATAACAATGTTGGATGGTTCCCCCCGGAAATCACCCTCTATGGTGCCTTTCGCCTGATTCTGAAGATCGACACCAAAATCAAGCTCATCCAGCGTTTTACCCACCAGCTCGGTATTCTTGGCTGCAACCACATAGCCCTGCTCGTCCGTAATCATCGTCTCGAACTGTTCTTGACGCAACAATCCATTCAGCTCATCCTGATTGATCACAATCATCAGCACACCCTCGGTCCGATATTCGGCAAAAGGAACTTTGCGCACCAGACTCAGCTTGTGTACAGGATTGTCTTCCTTATCCGGAATGTAGAACCACCCGATGCTGGTCGTTTTCAATGCCTGTTGGTACCAGTAGCTCTCTTCCGTCTTCTTGTCCACCGGGATGAACTCGAGGTTGTTGATCAAGGTTGGGTTAGTAGAGTAAAAGCGAATACCGGCGATCTCACGGTACAAACGCCTATACTCCTGAAAATCTTTGTATGCGAGATAAGCCGAGGTTAGCTCCACAACGCTCTCGTACCGTTTGTTCACGATTTCCTTGAGGTCCGCGTTAAACATTAACAGGTTGGATATATCGGTTGGTACACGCAGCATGGTCGCCGTCTGGCTCTTGATCTTGTCCACATTGATGATTGTCTGCCCAATCGCATTATCCAGAGCTTGCTGGCGAAAATAACTGGTCACAGCAAGACCGACGATCAAAACCGGGATCATGACAACCAGTACATAGGAAATGAGCAATTTATGCTTTAATTTGAGATTATTGGTGGTTCGTATCAGCCTTTTAAACATGTCTGCACCTTCCGTCTCCTGTATAAGCGCTTACATATAAAGAGCAGGATCAGGATGTCCTGTCCTTTTAATTTATCATACCACATAACCGCCAAATTTCGGATGGTCATTGAAATGGGTAATATATTGCCAGGCTACAAGCAAGCCTACCTTTAGCAGAAGAGGCCGCCATTAACATGGCGACCGGGCTTACCGAATTATTTTTGCTGACAGTAGTTTAGTGACCCCTAGATGGGCGGAACCCATATCCTTTGGCACGCCATGCAACAATCAGAGCCACCAGTGATAAAGCCAAGATGGCCCATGTAAAGGACGAAGCTCCCCCTTGATTCAGAAGAACACCTCCCACCATTCCCCCAAGGGCAATAGCCAGATTCCAGACGGTTGTATTAATCGGCATGACGAGATCCACACCCTGTTCCCCAGTAGCTTGAGCAAGAGCAGTCTGTAACAGGGTAGCCGCACCGCCAAATGTCAGACCCCACAGCGCAACAGAACCGAAGACCACAACAACGTGCTCACTCCAAAGACCTAATACGAGGGAAATCAAAGCAAAGCCCGCAAGACTCATGAGAACCAGCATACGCAACCACCGATCAATAAATATGCCTGTAACCCAGATGCCCACCAATGCCATCAGACCAAATACAAGTAAAATGAGTCCAACCTTGGATTCCATACCGACATCGGCGAGAAAAGGAGCTATATACGTGTATAAAATATTATGAGCCAACATCCAGGCCAGAACGACAGTCAAAATGGGAATGACCCCGGGGGTGAACAACACTTGGCTGACAGAGATGCGTTTATCAGCTGACTGCCCCGGGTAGTCGGGTACTTTCCAGAGCACCCAGAAAATCAGTACAAAGGCCAGCAACGACATCAGCCAGAACACCGAGCGCCAGCCCATAAATGAACCCAGCAACGTACCTGCCGGAACACCGAATGATAAGGCAATCGGCGTTCCAATCATAGCCACAGCCATGCCCCTTCCCTTTAGATGATCAGGTACCATGCGTAATGCATAACCACCAATCAGGCCCCAAGAGACACCTGCAGCAACACCGGCCATAAAGCGAGCGAATAGTGTCAGCACATAGTTTGACGAAAGGGCAGTAATGGTGTTGAAGACAAGAAAACCGAAAATGGACAAAAGTAAAAGCGGACGCCGCCGCCAGCCCTTGGTTAGCAACGCCACAGGTATGGCAGCAACCAGCGACCCAACAGCATAAAAGGTGACAAGTTGCCCCGCCCCTGCCTCTGAGACCTGCAGCCCTTCTTTAATCTGCGGCAGTAACCCCGCGGGAACTGTTTCGGTCATAATGGCTATGAATCCCGCCATAGCCAGGGCCAGCAACCCCAACCACGGAAAACGATGAGAAGATATATCCGACATCTGTGCAGCTCCTTTTAAGGTAGTATGGAACAAGTAATCGAATTATGGATCGATCATTCTTTATATTATTCAGGCTGTCTCACCTTGTCAATGACTTTTGGATCGATTAGTATATAATTAAGAAAAAAGGGGGAATCTCTTATGGCAAGAACGGGACGTCCGCGCATTTTCGATCGGGATGAAGCCTTATTACAGGCAATGATGCTCTTTTGGGAGCAAGGATTTGAGGCCACTTCATTACTTCAGCTTCGAGCAGCCATGGGGGATATTTCAGCAGCCAGCTTCTATGCAGCCTTTGAATCCAAAGAAGCGCTGTATAAAGAAGCGGTGGAACGATATATGGGCACGTTTGGACGTGTGACAGAAAGCTTCTCGGATCTCACGCTGTCACCAAGAGAAGCGATTGAAACAACATTAAGAAGCACAGCAAAAATGCAAACAGACAGCGCACATCCATCTGGCTGTTTAATTGTGCTGTCAGCCAGCACATGTTCTTCCAAAAACAATCATATCCGTGACATTACCGCTGAGAAAAGAAAGCTGACACGCAACCGCCTGCAGGATTGCATCCAGCGAGCTGTGGATGTCGGTGAAATTCCTGCTTCCACGAATGTAGCCATGCTGACCACTGTATTTGATACCTTTATGCAAGGCATATCTACACAAGCCCGGGATGGTGTTCCTCATGCAACGATCGATCAGGCTATCACGGAATTCATGGGCATCTGGAACATGGTTCAACATTCAGCCTGACTTTACCTACGAACTGTTGATGGGTTAGAAAAGCCAAAAAAGGCACTCCCACGATTGGAAGTGCCTTCTCAGTATAAGATGTACTCATATGTGTTAAGGACGAGGTGTGTCTACCCCATTCAGGATCAGTTTCGGATGAATATCGGCGCTCAGCGAAGCGGAGACTGCACAATATTTTTCCTCAGCCATCTGGATGGCTTTCCAGATTCGATAATCCGGGATATCACCATCTACTTTGAAGATCAGATCAATGGATGTGAAGCCTTTAGGCATCTCTTCGCTGCGTGTGCCTTGCGCTTCAATCTCAATCGATTCAATTTTGTCCAAAAATGCGTCCAGAATCATCGTAATATCGATTCCCATACAGCCGCCGAGACCCGCCAGTAACAACTCCATCGGGGTCGCTCCCTTGCTGTCACCACCATAAGCAGCAGTGGCATCCATGCCAACCGCGTAGCCAGACGGTCCTTCGGAAGTAAACGCTCGTTTGCCTTTCCATACGGTTGTTACATTCATGATGTTATCCTTCTTTCTTCTTCGTAGGTTTCGTTAGAATTCAGTAATTTGTTGCAAGAAACGACGAGTGCGTTCTTGCTTCGGATTCTCAAAGAAAGCCTGTGGGCTTGCCTCTTCCACGATCGATCCGTCCGCCATAAAGACGATTTTGTTCGCCACATTACGGGCAAACTTCAATTCATGTGTCACGACCAGCATCGTCATGCCTTCCTCTGCCAGCTCCTTCATGACGGAAAGTACCTCTCCAACCAATTCAGGGTCAAGGGCTGAAGTCGGCTCATCAAACAGCATCACTTCCGGCTCCATCGCGAGTGCACGTGCAATGGCAACCCGCTGCTGTTGTCCACCGGACAATCGGGATGGATACGCATCCTGCTTGTCTGACAGGCCCACCCGATCCAGCAGAATCCGGCCGCGTTCGGCTGCTTCGTCACGTTTGATTTTTTTTACCGTAACGAGACCTTCCATCACATTACCCAGCACCGTCTTGTGCGGATACAGATTGAACTGCTGGAATACCATGCCGGTCTGGCGACGAATCTCCAATACTCGGGCACGCTGGACACGCAGCGGATCAGCACTGTTGACCACAACACCGTTCACTTCGATCTGTCCTCCGGACAACTCTTCCAGTCCATTCAGGCAGCGCAGCAAGGTACTCTTGCCGGAACCACTTGGGCCAAGCAATACAACAATATCTTTGGCATCGACATGCAGATCGATGTTCGTAAGTACTTCATTTTTCTGAAAACGTTTGGTAAGTCCGGTTGTTGTAATCATCGCTTCTCTCCTCCCATCAGTAAGCCCGAGCCAGCCGGCGCTCCACTTGTTCCAGAATGGCTGAGAAGCCGATACTCATAATCCAGTAGATCACACCGATGGCCAGATAAAACGGCATGTTCAATGCATATTGTGATACCAGCAGTTGTGCTGACCGTAATAACTCGGTAACACCAATCGCCGCCACAAGTGATGTTTCCTTCAACATGCCAATAAACGTGTTACCCATCGGCGGGATGGCAATGCGCACAGCCTGCGGGAAGATAATCCGTCTCATCGCTTGAGCGGGGGTCATTCCCGTTGCATATGCAGCTTCCGTCTGTCCTTTAGGTACAGCCTGAATAGCTCCACGGAACGTCTCCGACAGAAACGCACCTGCATTCAGACTGAGTCCCAGACATGCAGCCGTGAGCGATCCCAAGGTCACTCCATAATCGACCAATCCGTAATAAATGACGAATAATTGCACCAGCAGCGGCGTTCCCCGCATGATGGATACATAGAATCTTGCGATCAATCTAAGCCACATCGGTCCCTTCAGACGAGCAATCGCAACGAGCACCCCGATGATGAACGCAAAAAACATGGAGATCACAGTTACATACAGCGTATAGTAAGCCCCCTTCAGAAAGAAGGGGATATTCTCAAATACCAGTTCCATGGGTCAAATCTTCCCTTCGCCTTGCAGGTTCATTATTGCGCAGGCTCTTCACCAAACCATTTTTTGAAAATGGTATTGTACGTGCCATCATCCTTCATGCCTTTGAGGGCATCATTCAGTGCAGCAACAAGTTCCCGATTGTCTTTGCGAACAGCAATACCTGCCTGATCACTCTTAATCGGTTCACCTACAGCTTTGATATTTAATCCGTTGGCATCCACAATCGGTTTCAGCGCATACATGTTGTTGATTGTTGCATCAATCCGTCCAGCATTCAGATCCTTGAGTGAAGAGATCACATCGTCATAGGTTTTAATCGTGAAGTCTCCCACTTTCGGCAACACTTCATTACGCAGATATGACTCATCATTCGTACCCAGACCTACGCCAATCGTTTTACCTTTGAAGTCTTCCAGCTTGGTAATATCGTTATTGTCTTCTTTTACAATAATTTTAACTTGGTTCGTAATATACGGATCACTGAAATCGAGTACTTTCTTACGATCATCGGTAATGGTCATCTGGCTGATGATGGCATCCAGCTTTTTGGCTTGGAGACTTGGAGTCAGACCGGAGAACTCCTGGGATACAAATTCAACCTCTACACCCAGACGCTTGGCAACCTCACGTGCGATATCGGCATCGTAGCCATCCATTTCTTTCTTTTCATTCAGGAAGTTGTACGGTGCGTATGTGCCCATCATGCCCACTTTGATGACACCAGCAGACTTGATCTGCTCCAGTTCATTGCTTGCCTGTGCACCGTTCGTGCCTCCATTGTCTGTTGCCTTACTTCCACAAGCGCTAAGTATGAGCACCGTCATCAGCAGAATAGCTGTCAAAGACCAGCTTTTACGAGTTTTCGATCCATATGTTTTGTTCATTACGTTAACTTCCTCTCATTCGTGTATTCATCTCATGGTGTACATTTGGTTATTTCGTTGTCCATTAAACCGCAGTTGTACCCATTATTCCCTGCTCTTTGCTTAATCATGTGAATCTTATCTACCCAGGAGTCCATAAAACTCAAAGCTTGCTGCCTCGGCTGCCAGCGTTGAAGCTGTCATGGCAGAGAACTTGCTGTGCAACTCATCGGAGCCGAATAACCAGCGCGATATCATACCTTCAATCATGCTCACCAGCAGCGCTGCCCGAAGTGGCACATCCATGTCCTCAGGCAACATGCCGAGCTCGATAGCACGTTCCATATTGTGACGGAACGCAGTCTCGACGGCATTACGTGTCTCCTCAACCAGACGTTGTACGGATTCTTCGGATACGATGCCTGTGAGCAACAGTTCCATAAAATAACGATTCTGCGCAGCAAATGAGAACAAGTCGGTGAATAATCTTTCCGATGCTTTCACCATATCCTCTACCGATCCGGCATCCTTGCGGTAGCCTTGCCCAATCGCTTCAAGCAGTTTCTCCTTGCCCGTTAATACAATCTCCGAAGCAATGGCTTCTTTACTCTTGAAGTGCCAGTAGAACGTTCCTTGCGCAACACCAGCTTCACGGACGATATCGGAAATTTTCGTCTGATGGTAGCCTTGCGTCGCAAACCGTTCCATCGCTATGCGTATTATCTGGTCCCGGCGTTCTTCTCCGGGTTCCAAACCGTTAATTTTGGTCATTCATGTAACCCTCCCGATTGATCAGTCAGTCAGTTAAGTTATATCCTATGGGATAACTAGGTTTTTGTCAATATAGTTTTAAACAAATGGTTACAAGCATAAGTTGAAGTTGAGTGCATTTGTGATCATAATAGGTGATAGTCTTGTTCAGATGAACAAGCATTGTCAAGCAGGACAGCCTGTGCTGTCATCTGCATTTCAAGGAGGAAGAGAATTGGACATTATATCATCCATTATTATGGGCATCATCGAAGGTTTGACTGAGTTTTTGCCCGTGTCTTCTACTGGACACATGATTCTGACTGCCCACTTGCTGGGTTTATCGGAGGACAACGAGTCAGTCAAAACGTTTGAGGTGGTTGTTCAACTCGGAGCTGTACTTGCTGTTGTTGTACTCTACTGGAACAAATTCATTGATATGTTCCGCTTCACTGGAGGGACACGATCTTATTCCCGCCGCCTCAATCTGGGACATATCTTCCTGGCGATGGTTCCTGCCGTAGTCATCGGACTTGTATTCCGCGACTGGATCAAAGCACATTTATTTGGTCCGGAGACAGTGCTGTACAGCCTAGTTATTGGTGGTATATTGATGATTGTAGCAGAACGCTGGAGTCGCAAGAGTGCACGGATTACTACCCATGATGTCGATGATATCTCCTACAAACAGGCATTCGTAGTTGGGATATTTCAGATCTTGGCGTTGTGGCCAGGCTTCTCCCGTTCCGGGTCAACGATCTCAGGCGGCCTCTTTGCAGGGGTAAGCCGTGTAGCTGCTGCCGAGTTCACATTCCTCGTGTCCGTACCCATTATGATTGGTGCTACGGGATATGACCTGTACAAGAGTATCGATCACCTGAACGGTAGTGATTTCCCGATCTTCGCGATCGGATTCATCGCTGCTTTCATCGTCGCCATGCTTGCGATCAAGACGTTCTTGTCCATTTTGAAAAAATTGAGTCTGACCGTCTTCGCTGTATATCGCTTCGTACTGGCAGCCGTGTTCTTTATTATTTTGATGTAACCTTACAATTCAATTTATTTAGACAGGCAAAAGCAATGGCGGCCCCATGTTCCCTTTGGAACGAGGCCGCCATATTTGTGTTCTATGCTGTGCTTCTGTTGTTTCATAGTTCTGTTGTGGTTTCAGAGTCACACGAATATCTGAAATTAGAAGCAGTCTTATTCTTCATTAGTTCCTTGCTTAGATCGGTTAGATCACTCGGGATGCGGACTAGGTGTACTATGTAACATGGAACCAGATTCATGTTTACTACTGAAATGTCTTCTGGCTTAATACCACTCTTTCACTTGAATATTCCTTTGTTTCTTCCGAACTTTTAATTTCTCCAGCAGATTATATCTATTTTGCTTCTGTTCCTGTAACAGTTGCTTTACACCTCTCATTAACAATCTGTACCTTTGGTCATCATTATGGCTGAGTTGGTGCATTTCTTCAAAAATGGTTTTGTTCATAAGTATCTCGTTTCACTCCAGTATTCAGTTTGTAACACCTAGTATACAGAGACACACTGAACAAATTCTAAACAGCCCCCGTTCCATCTTCCTATTCCGTTTTCCGTACCATTTTCAAAAGCAAAAACCCCTTCCCAAGTGATGCAATAGGAAGGGGTTTAATCTGTAGCTTCTGTTTAAATGCTTCTGACTACATGAACGCAAAACGAATTAAACTTTGGATTCAAGCGTCTCCAAATACTCGGAGATTTGAGCAGGTGTTTTAGCCCATTTGCTATGCAGATGTGCGATCTTCTTGCCGTTCTGGAAAACGAGCAGGCTTGGAATGCCGCGTACACCATTCTCGTCAGCAAATGGCTGGAACTTTTCTGCATCCAGGGCATAGAAGGTTTTATCTGTGTGCTGGTCGATAACGTCCCCGATAAAGCGATCTAGGTTTTTGCAATCCGGACACCAGGTTGTATCAAATTTAATGACGGTAAAACCATCAGAGTTAATGGTATCCAGATATTGTTGTTCACTTTGAATTCTTTCCATAGGTCTTCTCTCCCTTATCTGTTCCTTTTTTGGCTGATCTTCATTGTACCTCGTATAGTTACAATTGAAAATAGGCTGGATGGAGTTAACGATGCTGTTTGTACAGATTAGCGGGACTGAGTCCCCGTATTTCCTGAATTTCCGCAGCTGTGAGCTCAGGTGCATTCGAAGCGGCAATATTATGCAGCAACTGATCTCTTGAACTTGCACCAGGGACAACAGCTGCTACCGCAGGATGGGATAAAGCGTAACGAATAGCCGTCTGAGCCATACTGCGTTGGTCCGTGACAAGACGACTTAGCCCTTGCCGAATCGTGAGCAGTTGCTCTGGCGTATAATCCAGATAACCTTTCTCTGCCTTGGCAGATCCGGAATCGGCCAGCACCCCACTGGCTACAGGTCCACGAGCGATTACGCTAATACCGTTTTGCTCAAGTAAAGGCAGTACTTCCTCTTCTGCTCGGCGATCTGCCACACTGTATTGGTTCATGACGCTGACGATAGAAGCTCTTTTCACATATTCCCGGATCACATTCGGACGAATGGAGGATATGCCGTAATAACGGATAAGTCCTTCCTGTTTCAGCTCCTCGAAGGCTTCAATTGTTTCTTCGATTGGATCTTCCATCGTACCGCCATGCAGCTGATACAGATCGATATAATCCGTCTGCAGTCGCTTTAAACTTTCATGGACAGCCTGCTTAATGTAAGCTTTGGACGGGTCCCACGACCAACCCTCTTTGCCGGCAATACGACGATTACCTACTTTGGTGGCTACAATGACATGGTCCCGACGTCCTCTAATCGCTTGTCCTACAATTTCTTCATTACGCCCTGCGTCATACAGATCGGCTGTATCCAGCAGATTGACGCCGTGATCCAGAGCTTCATGAATTAGAGCTACGGCAGGTGTTATATCGGTTCCGAGAGACATACAGCCCAGGCCAATCTCAGACACCATCAATTCGGATGTACCCAAATGATTTTTCTTCATGTGTGCATCTCCTTCCATTACGTTCTGCAAGTATCCATTGTATCATTCTTGCTGGCAAAAATCGCATGTCAGACTAGAGCCAAGGTTTGCTTTTGACACCAAAAAACCTGGAACTACTACAGCTCCAGGTTTTCTCATGATAGGCATATGAATTAAATGAGTATGTCAAAATCTATTTCACTTCAACGCGTGGTCTGGTTTTGCTTGCATGAGATGAATTGGAGCTTTTCATCATACCGGAGACGGTACTAAACAACTTATCTCTTGCTTGTTTGTTCCTCATCAGGTAAGTTACGCCTGCTCCGATAGCCGTCATAATGATTCCTCTTCTTTTAGACATGTGCTTCTCCTCCTTCAGGATAAATGTACATCGTGTCTTGTTTGACAATTACCCTTTGAGAGGAAAACGAAACGAAGTGAAAGCTTGATCGCGCAAAAAAAGATGACCTCCGAATTAAAATTCAGCGGTCATCTACTCACTTCCAACTAATTAATCAGATGGTGTTGCCACATGAGTCATTTCTTCATGTTTATAGGTCGAGCCATCCGCAGTCAGATAAAAGTGTCCGATGGGATGCAGATTTTCATCCAATTCATAGACCAGTGGAATGCCTGTCGGAATGTTGAGAGCCACGACGTCAGCCTCGGACAGTTGGTCCAGATGCATGACGAGTGAACGAAGCGTGTTCCCATGCGCAGAGATCAGCACTCTTTTGCCAGCTGACACCATTGGTTTAATTTCCGCATTCCAGTAATCCAGCACGCGCTTCGATGTATCCATTAGATTCTCCGTAAACGGAATAGTGCAATCAAGCCGTTTGTACTTGTCCAGGTCCTGCACATATCGATCATCGGTTTCGTCCAGTGCCGGGGGAGATACACTAACGGAGCGTCTCCATTCCTTCACTTGGTCTTCTCCATACTTCAGGGCCGTTTGCTGTTTGTTCAGTCCTTGCAGCGCACCATAATGGCGTTCATTCAGCTTCCATGTCTTCGTAATGGGAATCCACATGAGGTCCATCTCATCCAGCGCAATATCGAGTGTACGAATCGAACGTTTCAGCACAGATGCATAGGCACAATCAAAATCAAACCCCTGTTCCTTCATGATCTTCCCTGCTTTACGAGCTTCTCCGTAACCATCCGTCGTCAGATCGACATCTGTCCAACCGGTAAATCGGTTCTCCACATTCCACATGCTCTGTCCATGGCGAATCAAAACAACTCTGTACATAACCGTGAACCCTCCTTCCATGGAAACATTACCCGCAAGTCAAACTAATTAGCACAGTTAAACGTTCATAACATTAATAATATGGTGCCATCATGAGATATACTACAACACCTGTAGAGCTGACATATAACCAGATCGGCATAGTCCAACGTGCAATTTTACGGTGCTTCTTCAATTGATTCGTCCAACCCCATACAAGTGTGAACAACGCCAAAGGAACGATCAGGGCTGCCAGTATACTATGGGTGATCAGAATGAAGAAATAGATGGAACGAATGATGCCCTCGCCGCCGTATTTGGACGTTTCTGGTGAGAGGTAATGAAACGTCAGATATGTCACAAGGAATAACAGTGTCGTTGAGAATGCAGCAAGAACGAAGCGTTTGTGCAGCTTCACATTCCGCTTGATAATTGCAATAAGCGCTGCGAGCAGGAAGATGAAGGTAAAGCTGTTAAACACGGCATTAAAACGCGGTAACACCGTAATATCAAAGGTTACATCACCTTTGTAACCAATGGACGGTGCGAAGAACAATAATAAAATAATGACATTAGCGAGAATGGAAATCGTGATAATGATGCCTGCGAAATTTTTATTGCTCGTCGGGGATGGAATGTTCGATTCCCCTTTGTTATTTTTGCCCAATGCAAAATCCTCCTCATATCCTAACTTCTATGTTCTATATCATTATATCTCGGCAATTCCGGGCTGTTAAGTGACAACACTCTGAACAAAAACCTGAGCACTTCACTATAAAATGTCCCTTTGCGGCTATTTTCAATCAAATCCAATCCGGTTCCCATTTACCCAAGTCCATATTTGTGGTATAATTAATGCAATTAATCACATACGCGTTGAAACTGGAGGAGCCTGTCACCAAGGGCCCCTCTTTGTCTTTTTCAGGCACAGAACGGCACTTTTCCTAATGCCTTTCTGTGCCTTTCTGTGCCTTTTTGTCTTTTTGAAGCTGAGAATGGATCGCCCTTGGGCTGGTTAACCTATAGACGCTACTACTGGAGAGGAGCACACCTATGGAATTTATTTTGGTTCTTGCACTTATTCTAATCTTTACCAAACTTGCCGGTGATTTATCCGTAAGATTGGGTCAGCCATCGGTATTGGGAAAATTGATTGTGGGTGTCGTCCTCGGGCCTGCACTGCTCGGCTGGGTTCAGCAAAGTGATTTCGTTCATTATATGGCCGAGATCGGGGTACTGCTGCTAATGTTCATTGCCGGATTGGAAACCGATCTGGAGCAGTTGAAGAAAAACTGGAAGGCGGCCTTTGCCGTAGCGGTTGGCGGTATCATATTACCCTTTATCGGGGGTTACGGTTCGGCCATAGCGTTTGGGATGTCACAGACACACGCACTGTTCTTTGGACTTTTATTCTGTGCCACTTCCGTCAGTATTTCGGTTCAGACACTGAAAGACATGGATCAACTCAGCTCACGTGAGGGTACAACAATTCTTGGTGCAGCTGTCGTCGATGATGTCCTGGTCGTCGTCATTCTTGCCGTTATGATGAGCTTGTTAGGTACAGGTGGAGGAGATACTTCGATCACTCTGCTCATTGGTAAAAAGCTGTTATTCTTTGTGATCATCATCGCTGCCAGCTGGTTCCTTGTTCCACGAATTATGAAGTGGATGGCGCCACTGAAGGTAACGGAGACCGTTATTACTGCGGGACTGATCATTTGTTTCGGATTTTCCTACTTTGCAGAGTGGATGGGTGTTGCTGGAATTATTGGTGCATTTGCCGCTGGTATCGCCATCTCTCAAACCAATTTCAAACATGAAGTCGAAACCAAACTTGAACCGATCGCCTACGGAATATTTGTTCCTGTGTTCTTTGTGAGTATCGGCTTAAATGTTACCTTTGATGGTGTGGGTTCACAGATTTGGTTTATTGTCGTTATCAGTCTTATCGCCATTGTGACTAAACTTCTTGGCGGTGGAGCCGGTGCACGCCTTACCGGATTTGATCGTGTATCATCTCTGGCCATTGGATCAGGAATGATTTCAAGAGGTGAAGTTGCACTGATTATTGCTTCGACCGGACTCGCTTCCGGATTACTTGATCCGGAATATTTCACGAGCGTCGTGATCATGGTCATTGTGACTACACTGGTCACTCCACCACTCCTCAAAATCACCTTTGCACGTAAAAAAGGGGAAAAGCGAGTCGAACGAGGAATTGAAGAATCTCATCTAAGTGGGTAACTGTAAACTAATATTGAAGGGTATTGTATTTAACGCTATACTTGCTTATATAAAATGAAATATACCGGTCGTAAAGTACACGCCGCTTTGATCCATTTCCTCTTCTATGCGAAGGGAAAGGTGGTCTAAGCGGCTTTTTTTTATAAAATTATCCTGTTCGTTAGAATTCTGTGAGTGCCTCCGACCGTACATAGAAAAACAAAAAAAGACCACCTTACACTCAAGAGGTCTTCGATCTTTGCCTGTTGTTGCAACAGGCTGTCCCATTTTAAGTTAGCACACCGACATAAAAACCAATGGAGATAAAGGCAACACACCATACAAAGGCACCAATGCCCGATACGAGGATGTACCTGCCGATGGCCATCTTGCTAATTCCAGAGAAACAACACATCAGATGACGAATGCCTGGAATGAAGTAACCCAGGATGATGGACCAATATCCATATTTGAGAAACCACGACTCCACCCTGCTGAATCGTTTGGCATTGACGCCGACCCACTTGCCGTATTTTTCAACCAGCGGCCTGCCCGCCTTCTTGCCGATCATGTAGCTGAGCAATCCGCCGGTGAATGCCCCACCGAAACTGACGGCGATGGATACGGAGTAATTCAATACCGAGATGGAGGCGAGATATCCGACAAAAGTCATCATCACCTCATCCGGAATCGGCATGCCAATGACACCAAGAGCCAGTAGTCCGTATATTGCGAAATATCCATATTGACCAATAAATTCTTTTGCAAATTCCATACTGACTCGCTCCTTATTTCGGTTCCACAATATCCTTCTCATGAGAGGTTAGCACTTGTTTTAGTGATGGGAATCGGATTTGGCTCACCATGAGACCAGATAGTACAATAATGACAAGAAAGGCTACACCATGCGTGAAATAAGGACTCCAGAGCGCGAAAAAGGACATCAGGCCCCCTGCAAATGTAATCGGCATCCCGACAAAACCACTGCTTGCTGTCTTCTGACAGTTATAACGAGCAAGACGCAATGCACCGCACACCGGAAACAATGCAGTCAGTGCCATCCCCAGCACGCTCACTTCATTCATCGAGTTCAGGTACAGAATCAGCACAGGGGCTGTTCCGAACGAAACTACATCCGCGAGGGAATCCAGCGCTTTGCCGAACTCACCTTCACAATGCAATTTGCGAGCCGCATACCCGTCAAACAGATCAAAGAACATCGCTACCCATATCATCATTACAGCCAGGGCGAACTCACCATGAATAGCCATAATGACTGCCAACATGCCTGAACTCAGATTTCCCAAGGTTAAAATCGATGGTAAAGACTTCATAAGATTTGACTCCCTTTCGTACTAGGCTTTAGGAAAAATAATATAAAAACGGACTCCATCCGGTGTATTCTCCACTCCATAATTGCATCCATGCAGATCGAGAATTTGCTTCGCAATGGCCAGGCCGAGCCCGGTACCCCCCATTTTGCGATTACGTGAGCGCTCTACCCGATAGAACCTCTCCCATATAAATTGCCGCTCAGCTTCAGCAATCTGCTCGCCCTTGTTCTCAATGGTAATGTGAACAAAACCGTCACGTCTGCTGATCTCAATAGTTATATCGGTATGTGGTATCGCATGACGTATAGCATTCATCATGATATTGAAAATAACTTGCTCCAGCTTGCTTCGGTCACCCTCCACCGTCTGCTCTGTTGTGGATACAAGCACCACATCCAATCCTTTGTCCTTCAATTGCGGACCCAGACGGCCGGCGATATCTTCAATCATGTCAGCCAGTGCAACAGCATCTGTATTCAATTGAATTGCTGAGGATTCCAGTCGCACCAGATCCAGCATCTCTTCAACCATCGTTTCCATCTTGATCGCCTCATCAGCGATGATCTCAATGTAACGCTCCCGTTTGTTCTCACTCACGCCATCCTTAAGCCCTTCGGAGTATCCCTTGATAATGCTGATTGGCGTCTTGAGTTCATGCGATGCATCGGCAAAAAACTTGCGTTGACGCTGTTCAATCTGCTGCTTCATTTCCATATCCGTGCGCATCTGTGTGTTGGCCTGCCTCAGTTCTTCCAATGTCTGGCCCAAGGTCCCCGATAATGCATTCAGACTATTGGACAGGCTGCCGATTTCATCATTACGCCGAATAGGTGATTTCACCGTAAAATCCAGCGTAGACATTTTCTTGGCTACATGGTTCAAGGCCAGGAGCGGCTTCGTTACAATTCGGGACAGGAGCAATGCCAATAACAGAATCAATACAAATGCGCCAATACCAAAATATGCATAAAACAAACGTGTTGCCTCATTTGCTTCCCTCATCTCTTGCAGAGAAGTGAGCGAGAAGATCAGTTGTTGCTCAGGTCCTGAACGATGCACTGGAGCAATGGTGATGACATTGCGAACACCGCTCCAGCTATCCGTCCACTCTTCATTAAGCATTTTGCCATTAGCCAAGGCAAGTTGGTCTTCGGTGGATAATGGGAACCGACTATCCAGTGCCTGCACCAGCAGTCCCTGTCTCTGACTCCACGTTGCCAGATTGGGAAGAACAACCTCGGTCAATACGCCTGACCATTCCTGCACCGGTTCAATCGATTCCTGAAAACTTTCTGTTCCCCAAGCAGCAGAATTGGCATCCTGGATTTTGAAAGGATATACCATGGCCCCACTGGCCGGGCCTCTCACCGTCAGTTCCTGCCCATACTTCAGATGGGACGTTATCCAGCCTGCATTCTCACTATTGATAAACAAGGACAAGGACACCTTCACGTAACTCCCGTCCTCCTGAAGCAGCGTAATGTGGAAAGGATCATTAACCAGTCTTCCGGTATTCGTCAGAATGACCAGATGCGACTGATTCTGACGCATGAACTTCCCCGTCTCCTTGGCTAGTTGCAAATCACTCCAATGCCCATTGGAGTATTGCTGTTCGAACTTGGACAGCTTTTTCTTCATACTGCTGACCTTTTGATGCTGATAGAAGTCGGGAAACCAGACTAACTGGGCAAAAACCGTCGTTCCGTATAAAAGAACCAGACATCCTGCCATGACCAGGAATAGCTTCATCGTTACGCCATTTCTTCTCATGCTTCTGCCTCGAAACGATACCCGGTGCCAATTACTGTCCGGATGCACTTGGCTTCTTCACCCAGTTTACTGCGAAGCTTCTTGATGTGAGTATCCACAACACGCGAGTCCCCTTCAAAATCAAATCCCCAGATCCGATTCAAAATGGAATCCCGTGACAATACAATGCCTGCATTTCGCACCAAATAGAGCAACAGATCATATTCCTTTGGTGCAAGCTCAACTTCAACCCCGTCCTTCTCCAGCCGCCGTGCCCATGGATCAAGGATTACCTGACCGAAGCGAATCACACCCTGCTCTCTTGCAACTGAACCTTCAACCCGTTTCATTAAGGTCTCTGCACGTGCAACCAGCACACGTGGACTGAATGGCTTCGTGACGTAATCATCTACGCCCAGCTGGAATCCATGAATTTTATCGTCATCCTCAGACCGTGCAGTCAGCATGATAATAGGTACGGTGGATTGGGAACGAATATGCCCGCATAATGTCCATCCATCCATTTCAGGCATCAAAACATCCAGAATAACCAGATCCACCTCATGCAATGCCAACAGTTCCAATGCCTGTACTCCATGTTCTGCTTCTAAGACGTTCCATTGTTCTTTTATGAAATAATCGGCCACAATCTCACGAATGCGGCTTTCATCTTCCACCAGAAGCACTGTTCTGATCATGGCCGACTCTCCTTTTTAGATTTCTGATGATAACATACCTATTCTATGTGTCGTTCATGTGTCCATACATGTTTTGGAATGAACCCCATGATATATACGATTAATATAAGCCAAAAGTTACTAATTTTTATCAAAATGCGCACAAAAAAGAAGCTGCCAACGAGCAACTTCCTGCTCATTGACAGCTACTTGAATGAAATCGATTTGTGTTATCCAGAAGTGATGCGCTACGACTGCGCGCTCCCTGGCAACACTTAACGTTGTTGCTCCAGACGGTGTGCCACATGAAGTGTAGGACCAACAAAACGATTCAGCGGGAATCCGCCAGCAATCGCTTTGGTCACGAAGGCTTTACCTTCACGAACAGCCTCTTTCACTGTAAGACCACGCGCCAACCCTGCGGTAATCGCCGCAGACGTCGTGCAGCCCGCACCATGCGTATATCCGGAGCCGACAACATCGGCTTCAAACCATTCGTAGTTGGTTCCATCATAGAGTAGATCCATTGCTTTACCCGGGTTAATCACACCTCGGTCTTTGATCAGGACATGCTTCGAGCCATGGGCATGAATTGCTGCTGCCGCTGCTTCCATCTGTTCTTTGGAGCGAATCGGTCCACTCTTCGCCAGTTGGGATGCTTCGAACAGATTAGGTGTAACCAGATCAGCACCTGGCAACAGGAATTCGATCATCGCTTCCGTATTTTCCGGTTGCAGTACTTCGTCAGTACCTTTGCAGACCATCACCGGATCGATAACGATCTGTGGCAGACCACTGCGGCGAATATGCTTCGCTACCAGTTCAATAATATCTACAGAACCGAGCATACCTGTCTTCATTGCATCGAAACCGATGCCGTCCAGAACAGTGCGAAGCTGCGCTTCAACCACATTTAATTCAACAGGAAAGACCTGGTGATCCCATGTATCGGGCTCCATTGCCACAACCGTAGTCAGTACGGTCATGCCATACACACCCAGCTCCTGAAAAGTTTTCAAATCAGCTTGAATACCTGCACCGCCGCTCGTGTCCGAACCAGCTATTGTTAATGTTTTTGGAATCGTCATGGTAGTTGCATTCTCCTTCGTGTCTCAGTTGACATTATCCTATCCCTTGTACGAGCGGATGTCAATGGCATCTGAAGCCATACAGAGCATGGTTTTCCGAATGATTCAGTTCACATCTTTGGTCTCCAGACGAACCATGGACATCGAAGCAATCCATATCCCTATTGCTCCAAGGGTCAGAGGGATAATAATAAGCGAATGAATGGAAACTTCCGACCCGTTGAATCCGGAGCAGACAATCAAAACCAGCAAAATGGACGAGACCATTGTGGTGGTAACAGAATGCTTACGCATACCGAAGAATAGGGGGATGAGTGCCATACTCGCAGCCGATAAAGAACTCATACTGTACTTCACCAGAAGTCCCAATATATCCCGATTCGTCAATGATCCAGGAATGAAGGAGTAAAAGTGATTAACAATTAGCAGCAGTGAACCCATCAACAGATCGGTAACCATAATCATCACAAATGTAAAAACAAACACGATAATCAATTTGGCTGCGATGATTTTATGACGCTGGATGGGATAGGTGAACATGACGTTCATCGTTTTATTTCTATACTCACTGATCACCAGCTTGGTTAATAAAGCTCCTGCAAATATGATAAAGGTCGCTCTCACAAACGTATCGATAATCATAAAGGCAGTCTGGTAATCGGCATAGGCATAATCATCCGCTCCCACATCCACAAAACCAATCATGATCAGGAAAAGAAGAATGGCTATACTGGCAATACCTGCACCTGCAAAATTACGTGCAAAGCGGTGCTTCCGCATCTCAAGTCTGATTAATTTAAGCAACGTCTTCATCCCCTTTCACAAGCTTCATGAAGTGTTCTTCCAGGGAATGAGCCCGTTTGGATATCGATTCGATCTCAATGCCATGCTGAATCAGCTTGGTGGTTAATTCCGATGGAATGATTCCCGGATCATAGATGCGTAACGTTTGGTCATCGACCAGTTTATAATTACTCAAACCAAGCTGATGTTCAATGACATAGGTCGCTTTGCGGATATCTACCGCCTGTAACTCGATGTACTCGTTTTGACTTCCACGAATGCTCTCCATCGAGACCTCTTCCACCAAACGACCGCCGCGAATGACACCAACCGTGTCCGCAATCTGCTCGATCTCGCCAAGGATGTGACTGGAGACCAACAGGGTGATCCGATACTCATTGCTAAGTCGCTTGAACAAATCTCGCATCTCTCGGATCCCTACCGGATCCAATCCATTAATCGGTTCATCCAGAATGAGCAATTCAGGTGTGGTTATGAGTGCACGAGCCAGTCCGAGCCTTTGCTTCATGCCCAGAGAGAAGTCTTTAACCGATTTCTTGCCCGTATCTTTTAACCCTACCATTTCCATCGTGTTGTCGATGATCTTTTTGTTGTAGAATCCCATGTATTCACAGTGAAGCTCCAAATTCTCGCGGGCAGATAGTCTATCGTAGAAAAAAGGATATTCAATAATACTGCCCATTCGCTTCAGCACTTCATAGGAGGTCGGCGTAAGCTTCTCTCCAAACAATTCAATCTCCCCTGAGGTTGGTTTGACGAGATTAGTGAGCATCTTCATAATGGTTGTTTTACCTGCACCATTCGGGCCAAGAAACCCATAGATCTCACCTTGCTTAATATTCATATTGACGTTGGATACAACCTCTGCCCCTTCATATACTTTGGTCACATCTATTATTCGTGCGATATAATTCATCGTCTTGTTCTCCTTTACGTCCCCTGTCCGGGTTCCTATATCTATATTGTAAAGAGAAAAGTCTTCTTTTTTATTAATCAAATCTTACAAAAACCTTAAGTCTGACCGGAAACGCCAACGCAAGCTCTATCAGGCCTTTAGAGTAACCGAAAATACAGTCCGTTGATGTGGCACACTATGCAAGTGAATGCTTCCACCCATCTGTTCGACTAGCCGCTTCGTGATCGTCAGACCAAGGCCGCTGCCCTGATAGAGTCGATTGCGGGAATCTTCCAATGTATACATGCGTTCGAACACACGACTATGCTCGCTCTCCGGAATCCCTTTTCCCTGGTCCCAGATCTGTAACGTCACAGGCCCACCTATCGAATGGTCGAGTGAAAGTCCTAGCACCTTACCCTCTGCTCCATATTTCATCCCATTGGTAATGAGATTATCCAGCACACGGTCCAATGCTTCTTCATTCGCTTGCACGAAGATATCCCCATTAGGTATCTCCAGCTCCACGTGCAACCCCAGATTCGTCAACATTTCATAAAAGGAGAGCATCTTCAACCGGCATAATTCGCTTATATTTACTCGACTAAGCACCAGCTCCGTGTCTCCAGATTCCAGCTTCGCCAGATCAAAAAAGGAATGAATCAAACGCAACACTTCCTGTGCCTTATCCTGTATTTTCTCCGTCATAATCTTCCGTTCCTGATCGGTTAATGACGGGCTGTGCAGCAAGGTCTCACTATAACCCAGCACCACCGTGAGTGGCGTTTTCAGATCATGAGAAATGTTGGAGAGCATATTACGCATCTCCTTCTCCTGGTTTGCATAACCGGCCTTTGCACGGTGCGCATGATCCAGCAGCTCGTTCATGTCTTTCAGAAGCTGACTGACTTGGTCATCACTATTGAATACAAGCAAGCGCTCAAAGGTGCCTTGATCTAGAATTGCGGATATTTTCTGATGAATATAGGACAGATGTTGGGTGCGTTTCCGCAATCTCATCCACAATCCAATGACGGCAATGGCCAGAATACCCGTTGTAATGGCAAAAATCAGTGTCATCCCTGCTCCGCCTCCAGCTTATAGCCGATGCCCCAGAGTGTCTTGATATATTGGGGAGCCGAAGGATCTGCCTCCAGTTTCTCACGCAGACGACGCATATGTACGTTAATGATATTTTCGTCCCCATAATAATGATCGTTCCAGACGGAAGCATAGATCTGCGCCTTGGTGAACACTTTGCCAGGATGGGTAACCAATAGTTTCAGGATGCCAAATTCCTTGGATGTCAGTTTGACGGGTGTACCTTCGCGCTCCACCTCGTACGTCTCCATATCAACCACAAGTCCTCCAATGTGAATACGTTGATCTTTAACCATTTCAGCCACAGGCGGAGTGGTATAATTGGCGCGGCGAATCGCAGCTTTGATGCGGGCAGTCAGTTCGATTAACGAGAACGGTTTGCTCAAGTAATCATCTGCGCCGAAGCCCAGACCTAGCGCTTTGTCCACTTCCCCATCCTTTGCAGACAGAATGAGCACAGGCACCAGACTGACTGCCCGAATGGTTTGCAGCACATCCATCCCACTTTTGCGGGGCAGCATCAGATCCAGAATAACCAGATCATACCCGGGTTGTGACTGGCTGAACTGACGCTCTGCCTCTAAGCCGTCATATGCATAAGTGACGTCGTATCCCTCTTTTTCCAGATAGGGTCCGACCATCTCACTAATTGAACGATCATCTTCAACAAGCAACAAGCGGTGACTTAACACATGTTTCCCTCCAACATGAACATTTTTCTTTATTACCTCACAGTTTGTTTGAATTGGCAATGACATATGAAAAAACCTGGCAAGAAACACACTTCGACATCAAGTGTGTTTCCTGCCAGGTCTATGAGCGTCTGTAGATAAATACTGGTGCTTCTAATCTCTATAACCGTTCTCGCTGTGGATCCAGCATAGTCCAATGGTTCCTGCACCTGCATGGATACTAACCACAGGGATAAACGGCATGATTTCGGTCTTTAATCTAGGCAGGAGAGCTGCAATCTGTTTTTTGATCGTGACGGCTTCTTCCTGATTGTTCGCGTGCATAATGCACACATGTTTTACTTTCTCCACATCCAGCTTGAGCATATCCAGCATGCGTTCTTTCGTCCGCTTGAACGTGCGAATCTTCTCATTCACAACCACTTTGCCCTCTTCAAATCGAAGCAGCAGATGGATCTTGAGCAGTTGACTGATGATCAGCTGTGTGCCCGACACCCGTCCACTGCGATGAAGATGCTGAAGACTGGCCGGTATGAGGTAAAAGGACATGTTATCAATCATTTGTTCAATGTTTACTTTGATCTCGGCAGCTGAACATCCCTGCTTCTGCCATTCCAGTCCTTGCATAATCATCTCACGGTGAGGATAGGCACCTGCCTTTGAATCAATTGCGGTCACCGTCACTCCTGCAATCTCTGCAGCCTGCATGGACGTATGCAGCGTTCCGCTAAGCGCTGTAGAGCAATGAATCGTAATAATCTCATCGTACTTGTCTTTGAGCGACTCATACAGTTCAATGAATTCGCCAATGGGTGGCTGCGAACTGCTCGCACGTGAAGCCTCCGCAAGTTTCTCATAGAACATTTCAGATGTAATGTCATCGGTTTCTCGGTAACATTCCTCTCCAAATACGATGCGCAGCGGTACGATGTAGATATGATTTTGCTCCGCAAAAACGGGATCCAGTGTACTGGTACTATCGGTGACCCATGCAATTTTCTTCATGACATCCTTCTCTCTTGCCGGATTGTTCGTTCTGTATCCTCAATCGTCAGGCACAAGCCCGGCGGTGTATTTAAAATTTGAATATTTCACATTGTAAACGTTTGCGATACTGCCTCTCAATTATAAATGAACGGACAGACCGTTGTCTTGTGGCGCAATCATGAACACCCCTATTAATACCAGTATTAGCTAAAAAAATGTCTTGCCTGTGAAGGAATAAATTGGTATGCTGTTGTCCTTCTCTCTTTTTCGCCTTGACTGAAGTGAACGGAAACGCCGTTCAATCCACTTATCGGAGGTGTCACATGCTTTATTTCACCCTGGCTTCCAAAGCCTACTCCCGGAATCTGCAATACCGTGGGGCACACATGGTACATAACCTGGCAAGCGCCATGTTTGGTTACATGTACGCCTGCCTCTGGATCGGCATCGGGGCCGACCACACGCTCGGGGAATACGGGACACAAGGGATGATCAGCTACATTGCGTTCACGCAATCCTCTCTCTGGATCTCGGGTTTTCTCACGAACGGATTGGTTATCCCCTTAACCGTCAGGACAGGCCAGATCGCACTGGATCTCATGAGGCCAGTTCATCACTTGGTCTTGCCGGCGCCGCATACTTGTCCATCTGCATGAACTATATCATTGGTGCTACGTCGATGTGGACCACGGAGTCTTCCTGGCTTCACTGGGGCAATCACGCCATGATGAATCTGCTGGCTGGTTTCTTCATTCCGCTGGAGTGGCTGCCGAACTGGCTTGAACAACTTGCCTGGCTATCCCCCTACCCTTTCCTGCTGTATGTACCTACCCGAATCTACCTTGGTTTCGAAGATGGTTCCTTGCTATGGGGAACCTTGCTTTGGTGCGTCTTCATGACGTTGTTCTGTCTTGCGATTACCCAGGTGTTACGTCTTAAAGTGGAGGTGCAGGGCGGATGAAACGGACTTCCTGGTTCAATTTATATAAAATGCTCATTCGAACAAGCATCCGCAGCCGGATGCAATACAAGTTTAATTTCATCATGGCATCCGTACTCGCCGCTTTAATTCAGATCTCCGAGTTTCTGATGGTTGCTCTGGTGCTGCACAAATTCGGAGCAATTAAAGGCTGGTCCCTCCATGAGATCGGCTATCTCTTCGCCATCATGACCTTATCCAAAACACTGTATCGCACATTCGGCAATGAGGTTCACCATCTGGAAAAATATCTGGTGGGTGGTGAGCTTGATCAATTGTTAACACGTCCCATGCCCGTATTGTTGGCCCTGTTGCCCCAGAACTTCCGCATTATGGCTGGGGAAGTCCTGCAAGGCGGGTTCATTCTCTGCTGGTCTCTGGCAGGTATGATGCATAGCGGACAGATTGGCTGGATAGCCATTCCCTTCTCCCTGTTCATTATCCTCACAGGGGCAGTCATTCTCTTTTCCATTGGACTCGCTACCGCCACACTCGGCTTCTGGACCACACGCATCGAGGAATTACAGACGATCACTGAAGATGCAGCACGAACGGCTGCCCAATATCCGCTAACGTTATATCCCAAATGGATGTCTGGCATTCTGCTAACGGTGATTCCGGTGGGATTCGTCAATTACATCCCGTCACTCTATCTACTGCGGGGTGAAGGAGGCGCGTGGGTCCTTGTTGCTGTTGCGGCGGTTGCCGTACTGAGTTTGGCTGCAAGTCTGCGTTTCTGGCACTTCGGCATGACCAAATATCAAAGTACAGGTAGCTAAGGAGGCGAAACGAATCATGAACATGATCACAGCACGGCATCTGCAAAAGGAATTTAAGACCCCTGTTATTCGAGAAGGACGTTTCTCAGGGTTACGTACGTTATTTTCACGTGAGTATGTGTCCAAGGAAGCGGTACACGATATCAGTTTTGATATCGGGCAAGGGGAGTTTGTGGGCTACATCGGTCCGAACGGGGCTGGCAAGTCTACCACGATCAAAATGCTGACAGGTATCCTCCACCCAACCTCGGGTGAGGTACGGCTTGGTGGTATGAACCCGCATCAGGACAGGCGCAGAACCGTCGGTCGACTGGGCGTTGTGTTTGGACAGCGCAGTCAGCTCTGGTGGGATCTGCCTGTGAAAGATTCATATGATATTCTGGCCGAGATGTACGGCGTCCGTGCCGAGGACAAAAAGAAACGGCTATCCCAGTTTGCCGAGCTGCTGGACCTTGAATCATTCTGGGCCACGCCTGTCCGCAAGCTCTCGCTTGGACAACGCATGCGTGCGGATCTCGCAGCTTCCATGCTGCATGACCCGGAACTGCTTTTTCTCGATGAACCAACCATTGGACTGGATGTGAACGCAAAGCGGAACATTCGCCAGTTTTTACGTACCTTAAATGAAACGTTCGGCAAAACAATTCTGTTGACCACACATGACATGGACGATATCGAGCAGTTATGCAGCCGGGTCATGGTGATCAACCATGGTCAACTGACATATGACGGCACGATCTCATCGCTTCGCGAAACCATCGGACTGCCTACGTTAATTCGGATAACGTTCCGAGGAGCGTTTCACCTGCCAGACTCTTTACCCTCTGCGCTTCATGTCACAGGCGTGGAGAACCAGATCGTTACCGTTGAAGTAAACCGGAAGGAATGGAGCACAATGGACATTCTGAAACAACTGGAATACTGGGGCGAGATTGAAGATGTGGAGATGAAAGAACCGGATTTTGAAGATATCATTCATCGGGTGTATTAATTGGCCCTTTTGTGAGGAAATTGGATGAAGACCTGTTCTTCTGCCGTTACATGAAAGAGGGACATGACGTACTGTAATAGCGGAGGTGAAGCGTCATGCTTGTGACCAAACATATACTTGCGGCATCCAGCGCACACGCCACTCCCTATTACATCGTACGTGGCATGATGCCGGGACCGGTAATGTTCATTACATCCGGGGTACACGGGAATGAAACGGCGAGTATGGCCGCTGCACAAAAGCTCGCAGATGATTGTGCGACGGGTCGCCGTGTCATTCAGCGAGGGCTGCTGATTATTGTGCCACGCGTGAACCAGAAAGCCTACGCAAAGAAAATCAGAGGCAAGCCAGATCTGAATCGTACGTTTCCACGTCGTATGTCAGGCAAGGCCAAGCATCCACTGGCTGCAGCGGTTTTTCAGCTGGCGCGTGAACATCGGGCTGACTGGTGGCTCGATCTGCATGAAGCCAACGGGCTGTCACAGCTTAGTTCGCGAGTGCTTGGACAGACGCTGATTACCAATCCCGGCAGTCGGACGATTCCGGCTTGCAGAAGAGTTATCGAACGGATGAATCGGTCGATTGCCATTCGCGATCGTCATTTTAACCTCAAGCAACATGAATTGCCGGGATCTGCCCGTACAGCGGCTTCAAGACTATTACAAGCCCGTTCTGTTACGGTGGAGACCTGCTGGAGTCTGAAACGCGCGACCCGTATCAAGTATCAGACAGAAATTTTGCACCATTTTCTACGTGAAGCGGGCTTAACATGATTGAGATCATTAAGATAGAAATAAAGTCACCTTCAGAAGAGAGCGCCCGAGGATGTACTTCGGGAGTTCGCTTTGGAGGTGACTTTTCTGCGTTTATCTTCGCATCATTTCTTCCAAAATTTGTATACCAACAGGGTCCAGCGGCATGAGTGGATAAAGGTCTTTTTTAGTTATAAACTTGAATATCGCATCCAGATACTCATCGACAATGGAGGCTGATCCAAAACAATAATTGGACAATAATACAACGCCTACACTCTGTTCCTTATTTATAGCCAAATAACTGGAGAAACCAAATGTGCCACCGTTATGCCAGAGTATATTCTGATCTAACAGCTTATCCTTATGCCATCCTAAATATAAGTCCGAGTCTCCAATCATTATAGGAACATGACTTTTTTGTATTGCAGAGGCTATCGGATGATCATCATTAAGGTTGGCCTGAACAAATAAACTCATATCGTGAACCGATGACTTGATCGCCCCAGCCCCTGCATGTACACTAAGATCCCAGTGAGGGACTTTTTTCCCCGTTGACGTATGTCCATCCACAAATCTGCCATTCTGTTCTGGATTCAACATAGCTGCTGTCTCCGTCATGTTTAATGGACCTGTGATATATTTTTTCAGCAGATCGTCATATGTACTTCCTGATACTTTACATAGGATATAACCCAGTAAGCCCACGCCGGTATTGGAATACTCAAATGAACCCATCTGATCCGTAAAGTCAGCATCGGATAAAAAAGCAAGTAAATCATCCTCGGTATAATCTGAATACGGATCCAATCGGTTTTTCGTGGGGTTCAGATTTGTGGCAAGTCTAGGTAATCCAGAGGTATGCGTAGCAAGACTTTTTAAGGTAACCTTATTCAAATAATCATTTTTACCGTTGTGTATGTACTTGCCAACCGTGTCATCCGTGGAAAGTTCCTGTTGACGTTCCAATTCTAGCAGAAGAATAGATGTAAAAAGTTTGGTTAAAGAGCCGATTTCGAACAACCTGTGTTCAGGAGACCACTATGTATTGGCAAACTACACTATGTATTCGTTTTAAATCTCCTATTCCCTGCTCGATAGCCAATGCTTGTTTCTCCTAAAAAGGAAAAGAGCCGCGATTACGGCTCTTTCTTTGTCACCCTGAACGACTGAATATAGCTATGGATATCACCTTCTGGCGTCTTGAGCAATCTGGCCAGATGAATCTGCATCTGTTCAAGGTGATTGATATGCTTCTGAATATCTGCGATTCGGTCACGGACGAGTATTTTTAACGTATCACTCTCCATATCCTCCTGACTAAGCAGTTGCAGGGTCTCTTGTATTTCTTTTAGGGAGTAACCCAGCGACTGGGCATCCTTAATGAACTTAATTTTAACCAGATAATCCTCGGTATACACCCGGTATCCGTTGGAGGAACGACGGGGAGCCGGCAGAATCTCGCTATCCTCGTAATAACGGAGGGTTGCCATACTCACACCGGCACGCTTGGCTAACATTCCTCTTGTCATGGTTTCCATCGATAGATCCCCTCCATCCTTCTATGAGGTTATTCCGCTTTTTGGTGACGTAGCTTGGTGTACTTGCTGTCATACGTAGCCTCAGGAAATTGGGATGAAGGGCCTTGTAACAACGGCTGCTCCTCTCCTTTGAGGTAACGATCAAAGAATGCCAGCGTATATGATCTGGTGATATCCACATTATGTTCTGGCGTCATGCCTCTGGCAAACATTTTCGGTGAAATTAACGAAATATCCGTAAAGCTTTGATGGAAGAAATTCTCAACCGTCAGATAATAGGTATCATGAAGACTGCTCGTCATCACCCGATCCAGATCCGGCTCAAACTCCGGATAAAATACTTTATCCTTGGCAGTGGCATCCGGTTCCAGACTCTTAGCTGTCCCACCCGACATGACATACATAAACGGCTGTTTCAAGGTTGTGGTGGATACTTTACCCCAGAATCCGCCTTCCAAACTAAGTCCTGCTTTGAAACGGTCATCCTGAGCCAGAGCTTCCGCTGTCGTTGCCCCACCATACGAGTGACCCATGATGCCCACATGAGCCAGATCAAGTTTGCCTTCGAGCAATTGATTCGGATCATTTGAATTCCACTGGGTCAGGGTATCGAGGACAAATCTTGCATCAGCTGCACGGATGCCTATACCTTCTACATTATATTGATATAATTCCGCTGACGTTGCAAAATCAGGGTCGGCCTCATACGGGACTGTACGCCTATCAGGGAATGTTACTCGTGCTGACGTATACGGGTGATCTATACCAACGACAATGTAACCGTGGCTTACCAGTTCCTCTATCATTGTCATACTCTGAAAACGAGCAGAACGAATACCCGGCGAGAACAGCAGTACCGGATACTTGCTCTGGGTTGCCGACATCTCAGCTCCTTTTACGACATGTGTTGGAATGGTATTCAGATAACTGAACACCTGAGACGGAATGCCGAACACCAGACTAATAGCTTCTCCCAGTTCACTAGGGTAATGCTCCAGTGGCAGCCCTTGGGCAGCATCCTGATCTACTGGATACCAGACATTAATCATAAGTTCACGCTTGTCTTCTGCCTCAGGCGATTTTGTCTCTTCGCGAGATTCATCCACCAGGTGTTGAGAGAATGTACCCATCGCAAATGTGCCGGTAGGTTCAGGCATCACAAAGGCATGTAACAGCCAGGTCAGTATGAATGAGCCTGCACTGAAAGTCAGAACCAGAATCGAAGCCAACGTCATCTTTATCCAGGTACGACGGTTATGTTTCTGCGTGCTTTGAACGTAGCGGCCACTGCGGTATGATTTCATGAGTTGAATGATTAACATAGTGAATAATACAAGTCCAACCATATAGGTTGGTATCATTTGCACACGAAATGAATTGATTAAGCCATGTAGAAACACTGCTACTATCAGAGCGGAAAGTGTACCCACTGTCATTGCTCGGCGCTTCGGAAACGCCAGCATACATACCGTAGCAGCTACGGTTACCAACACCAACATCCATTCTAAAATCCTCATTATTCTGCCTCCAATATTTCTTGATAAGACAAGAATAAACCTTGAAGTATGCTTCAAGGTCAAGGTTAAAGATATGAACGAAAATGGATGAATGAAGCCGATGTAGACACACTCAACCACCTGGTAAATATGCCATATAGCTTGGAAGAACTTGTACGGTATATTCATCGGGTGAACTACAACGATTACTCTACGGTTACCTTTGTTCTCGGCATCGTATGCATCGCCCCTGAGGTCACATGTGCCTGAACGACATATACCCCAGGTTCCTGAAACGTATAACTCACTTCATATATACCATCACCTATAGATACAGCCTTCGTCGCTCCCCGAGATTCAAGCTCATCGGCACTCATCATTCCTTGATCGAATGAAGGTGCTTCGGGTTCATCCTGTTCATTCCATACCTGAAACTGTACATGATCCGCATCATTTACAGGCTGTTCTCCCTGGGTCAGCTTGATCTGCAAAGCGACATCTTCCTCGACAGACACCTTATCCGGAATCATAAGCTGCACTTTGATCATCTCTGGCATCTCTCCCGCCGCGGACTGTTCCTCATAGGAGCATCCCACGGTCAGGAGGATCAAAACAATGAAGGGCATGAACCAACGAGCTTGTCCGCTCATCACCATCTGTCCTTTCTTATTAAGAAGATTTTGATGTTTTGCCAATGCCCCACAGCATTACGATGATAATAATAAATGCAATGAGTGCCAGTAGCGGAATGGTGATAAAACCAAACCAGTTCAAATAGTCGGTATAACATGGAACCTTGCCACACGCCACAGCATTACCTGTAGCCGAAAAAATACGCTGGATCGTTACATGATATAACGAAATGCCGCCACCGATAAAACTAAGCGGAAGCACGTATTTCGCGATACCCGCATCATCCTTAAAGTAGGCAATGCCCAGCAGGATCGTTAGCGGGTACATAAATATGCGCTGGTACCAGCACAGATCACATGGAAGATAACCCTTGATCTCACTAAAATAGAGACTTCCCCCTGTTGCAATAACCGAAACGGCCCAAGCAACAAATAACCGGGTATCCACACTTTTCGCCGGACGCTCCGATTTTGATGATGTACTCATTCCTCTGTCCCCCTCTTCATTTTGCTTATACCAAATGATCATACCTCATTCTGGACTCCATCGGCTATTTAAGCTGTTATGTAGGTCATTACCCGATGATTATACCAAATATTTGAACTTTTGGGTTCATTCATGATCACATTGAATATGTTCATCCTGCTCCATACCTTTGGACCTTGCGTACGTATTGCCCCAGTCGCACATCGTGTTCAAGACTGGAACGAAGGATCGTCCGAGTTCAGTTAAACTATATTCTACTTTTGGCGGGACTTCCTTGAATATTTCCCTATGAACAAGTCCATCGCTCTCCAACTGTTTCAATTGGTCGGTTAAGACCTTTTGTGTGATTCCAGGTATCAGTTCATAGAATTCCTTGGTTCGCACCGATTGTTGACTCAGAAAAAAAAGGATAAGACACTTCCATTTCCCCCCAGCGATATCCATGAAAATATTTATTCCGGTATTATATTTAACCAATGTGCCGTTCCTCCTCAATAGATACTTTAAAGTGGCTATCCCACTTTTTTGTGCGTTATTTTCTCATTTGTTAATGCCTACTATAATTCAAGGGAGTCCTAAATAACAACGATGGAGATGATCTCATGAGTGTACAATCCGTTTTGGAACATAGGCGTTCTGTTCGACATTTTGATTCAAGTTATACGATACACCCGGAGATTCTCACTTCATTCATTGAATCTGCAAGCAAGTCACCCAATGGGAATAATATTCAAGCGACCCGGTATCTTATTATTGATGACCCTGATCTCCGGAGCGCATTACTACCTATTGCTTACAATCAGCAACAGGTGATCGATGCTTCCGCTTTGATCGTCATGTTAGGGGATTATCAAGCATTTGAAGCAGATAACATCATCAGAATTCACGAAGAAGGCTTTCAGTCGGGCTTTTTTGATGCATCACTCCGAGATTATCTGGCGAATGCGGCAATACAATACTATGCAAATAAATCGGATGAAGAGCTGAAGTTGGAGTTAACCCGAGATGTAAGCCTAGCATCCATGTCATTCATTCTGCTCGCCAATGAGGCTGGTTTCGAAACCATCACGATGTCAGGTTATGATTCCGCTCAATTAAAAGCCAGCTTGAATATTTCTGAAAGATACTTGGATGTCATGCTGATCGCTGTTGGTAAAGGTACGAAAAATGGACATCAAACGGTACGTCATCCGGTTCATCAAATTATGTATCGAAACACAATGACCTCCTTATGATGAACAAAAAGAGCTGCCGTATGGGGCAGCTCTTTTTGTTTTAATCTTATTTAAACGCTGCTATTACATGGATTTCGTCAGTGTAATAGATCCATCTTTTTGTGCCCATTTCACGTCCCAGTTCAGAAGTTCAGCAATGAAGCGCAGGGGTACTTGTGTACGTCCATCTTTGTTTACAAATACAGTTGCACCCACGTTTTTCTTCACGCCGTTCACTTCCATAACGTTGTTGTTCACCCAGAATTCAAGGGTATCGTCGCCAGCCATTACGGTTACTTGCTGTGCTTTTTTGTCCCATTTCACTGTTGCACCAATACCTTCACTCATGAAACGCAATGGAATGTATGTTGTGTTTTTCCAAAGCACTGGTGTGGTATCCATGTTGGTTGTTTTATCGTTAATTTTCAGCACTTTGCTGTTCAATTGCATCCACACCGTTGTCATTTCTGGCGCTGGTACAGGTGTTGTTGGCTCTTGGAATTTGTCGTTGAATTGAGTCACGATGGCATTACCCAGAGCTTGACCTACACCGAACATCACTTTGAAGCCTTCACGATTCGTTGTATACGAAGCATCATAATTACCTGCTGCATATTGATTCAATACATTTTGTACTTGGTTTTCATGCGTTGTCAGTGCTTGTTGTCCTGCTGCTTTTGGCAGATTGCCAGCTGTTGCCGAATCCAGGAATGTGGCGAACTCTGTTGTAAATCCATCAATACGTTTCTCTACTGCTGCACGAGCCGTAGCATCGTTGTTTTTAACGGCTTTTACATAGTCGCTTTGTGCATTAACGTGGTTCGTTACCCAAATTTTCTCGAACGCATTGGCACCGTCGTTACCGTAAACGGAAGCAATGGCTGCTTTGAAGTCAGCTGTATTTCCAGCTTCAGCTGTAACCAGTGCGTTGGAAGCTGCTGTGCGGCCATCGAATTCTTCTTGCATCTGCAGAGCCGAGAGCGCAAAGTGTTCGGAAGCCAAGTGGTTGAGTGCAGATCTCAGATCAGCTGCTTTTGTATCCGCTTTGGTGTTCTCGAATTTCTCAGGCATTTGTGTCGTAATTGCTGTGGAGAGAGCCTTACTTACGTCGAACATTTCTTTGAAACCTTCACGGTAAGCCTTGTATGCGTCAGCATAATCTCCAGCTACATACTCATCGAATACTTTTTGCACGAGATCTTCATGCACTTTCAGAGCCTGTTTAGCTGCTGCTTTTGGCAATTTGCCTTCGGTTGCTGTGCTCAGGAATGTGGAGAACTCCTCCACGAATCCGTTGATATTTGCCTGTGCTTGTTTGATCCCAGCCTGGTTACCCATTTTGGTTGCTTTGACAAGGTCATCTGTGTATTTGTTATGAGCACGGAAGATACGTTCGAATTCTTTGGCACCTGCGTCACCATATAGGGAAGCGATTGCCGGTTGCATATCCAGTGCGTTTTGGTCGAGTGCTTTGTAAGCTGCATCTGCGTCTTTTGCTCCATCATATGCTTTGGCCATTGCGGTTACTGCGAGTGCAAAGTGCTCGGATAACAGGTGATCCAGGTTCGCTCTCAGGTCAGCAGCGGGTGTGTTCACGGATGCTTTCATCATCGTCATCGGTGTCTGCGGTGTGGAAGCTGCTCCAGCGATTCCCGGCATCAACAGTGTCAGGCTAAGTACAGGTGCAATAAATTTCTTCATTTTCATTTTCATTACGTGTTCACTCCTCGATTATGTGTTGTGTATAATTTGTTTCCTCGTCGTCGTCTTCATAGGGTGTAACGCAGGGTTCTCTATTCTGGATCACTCTATAGACAAAAAAATCCGCAGCTTCCAGTGAAGAAATCCGCGAATGCTTGTTGTATCAAGGATTTTTATAGTTTAAAAAAACCAAAATTGTCGTGATCTTTTCTATCCAGGACTAGATACATACTGTAAGACAGATACTTCATTTCCCTTTATTTCTCAACTAAAGCTTACATCAAAGGTTATCCTGAAGTACAATGAAGACAAATCATATCATTCGTGAAGGGGGTCCAATTATGACTTGGTTGCCTTATGTTTTAATTGTAGGTATCGCTTTATTTGGAGGTGTTGCTACCATGATCATCGGAAACTCCAAAGCCAATCAGACCAGTAATCCCGAGTATGATCGCCGCACAAAGCAAAATCTCAGCAAACTTTCCTATGTATACGTTGGTGCGATTGTACTTGGTATCGGCGGACTACTTCTCTATCTTTTTAACTAAAAATAATCAATTCAGCAAAGAATACGTTCAAACATGCTAAGTATCTTCAGGTTTTGTTCTACATTCACCGTATCCATGCACATGTTTACAAGTTGGAGATAATTCAGAATTATTCTGGATATGTTCGGGGTTTAATATAAAGCCATAAGGGACAGCGAACCCATCAAACAAAACAAACCCCAACTTGAAGGAGAGATAGATGATGAAAAAAAACATGAAGAAATCCGTAGCAACAATGATGGTACTTGGCATGACATTGACAGGAGCAACGGGCGTATTTGCCGGAACGCAGCTGGAGAAAATCTCTGCATACCTTAATCATGGAATTAGCTTCAATGTCGATGGCGCGGCGTACTCACCAACAGATGGCAATGGCAACAAACTTGCGCCAATCACTTATAACAACTCCACTTATCTACCAGTTAGAGCGCTTGCCGATGCGCTGCATGTACCCGTATCCTATGACGCCAAAAAAGGACAGGTCATGATCGGCCAAGCGACAAGTAATCCATCATCCCTGACCAATGTAACGTATAGCGCAGCACAAAAAGAGGCAATTCAAAAGGCTTTTGCACAATTCGATGGGTTCGAGACAGCTTATGCACCTCAGCAGATGATTGCAGGTGACACATTCAAAAGTGTAGGTGCGGGTGGCGATGGTGTCAGCTTTATTTTCAACCATATGAAAGTGGCTGTGTCTCCAAGAGATTATTCGGACGGCTATACGAGCAAAGACGTGAAACTGTCCAATGGCGTTATCGCCAAATGGTATACACCAGATCAAACGGATATGCTCACGTTCAAGCTGGATGATCGTTATGTAACACTCAGCTCGCCAAATAACCAATTAACTCACACTCAACTGGAACAAATGGCGGTATCCGTCCAAAAAGTAAAATAAACGATAAATAGAAATAAAACAGAAACACACATCCTCTCGGTCCCCTCTATGATTAAGGACTGATATGATGTGTGTTTTGTCCTATGTAAGCCGAATTTTAACAATTCTAAAAACAAGGCTTTCGTCCAGCTTCATTTTGAAAAGGATGGGGTTATAATGGAGTGTACAGCATCTTACAACAGAAGCGAAATGGAGTGTACCTCATGAACCAGCGTATTGATCTGTCCCCAGAAGAACTGCAACAACTTGCAGGTGAGTTCAACAAGGCGTCCCAGAACGGACAAGATATTCTTGCCCAACTCAAAACGATGATCGATCAGTCTGAGGGACAATGGGAAGGCGAACGCCAGCGGGAGTTTCTCGGGCGTATGAATGACAGCATGACGAACATCAGTCATTATTTGCGCGGTTTACAGGAAACCAGCACCAGTCTCCAGCAGACAGCGACACGTTTCCGCGATACGGATCAGTCACGTTAGGACTGACCCGTTTATTTTATTTTCCTTCACATATAAAAAAAGGTAAAAGTGCCCTTTATAAATAAAGTTACTTATTCTCAAGCTCCGCTACAAAAGTCTCTTCCTCTTCGTCCATATATCCTCTGAAAATGATCTCTTCAATATCTTCATGATTAAATACATATGTGTAATCCGGATTAATGTATCCCTCCGGATACAGACAGCCAATATAATCGAATTGACGTGGCGGTTCGGTTAGCAGCATCTGCTTTCGTCCGTAGATGACGAGCTTTTTGGTACCTTCTTTCAACCGAATCACGGAGCCATTAGGCAGTAAGGTAGATGTTTCGTTTGCCATCAGGTAATCTTCCTTTCTGTATTTTGTGATATATTGCTCTGGACTTCCACAGGCGTGTTCAGCACCCGGCGAAGCCAGTAGTACCGATGTACTTCCATCATAAAATGAAACACAACAAAGGCCAGCATGATATACACACTCATGAGTACAACAGCAACCGTCTGTTCTGTAACAAAGGCCAGGGAAATATTAGCCAGCAAGTAACCCCCGCCAGTCAACATGGTCAGCGTCGCGACAGGCATACGAGAGCCCTTTTCAGACTTGGGACTGTTAGGTGACTGCTTCAATCTGTTTATGTGAAACTTCGCATACTGAAAGAATGCAAAACCATATACGACAAACGAACCAATCGCATACCATGGCGTTGTGAGGCCCAACATACCGTAGGCAAACTTTTGAATAATAATCATAAAACCCAATGAACATACGATACCAAACACACCTCGAAACAGGACATAATTCAACTGCAGCCTGCGGGGAGCCACTATTAGAGCGAGGGCCCACACATTCATCACTGCCAGAGGCGGCAGTAAGATATATGCGTACATAAGTTGAACCGGAACACTGAACACCGGAATCAGCAGAAATACATTTAGGAAGAAAAGAACGAGCGTACCTGCGCTGAAACGAATTCCATCCACGGCGTATACCGCAAGATAGTTCTCGAATGCATCCCGGTTGTAGGATGTTCCTTCATACATGGCAGACTCGGCAGTATTGGATGTCTTGGCAGATTGTTTATGACGCTTCATTTATTTAAACCACCCGCTAACGGTAGACCAGGCTTTCTTCGCTCCATGTTTCACAACATCCTTCACGGAATCATCCTGCCCATCGCCATCCAAATCCATATTCATGGTTACCCCTTCTGCAAGATACGTCAGACCTACGGATACACCCAGGCCGACCGCACCAACGGCCAGGACAGGCGCCGCCGCAGGCAGAATAGCCGCTGCCAAGAGAGTTGCTCCCACGGTTGTTGCTCCACCGACGACAACATTACCGATGATATCACCAGCAATCTTGTCACCGGATGCATTCTGGCTGATGTTCTCTTGTGTATCTGTGAATACATCAATGCCAACACTGGCCCAGCCCAGCTTGTCCGTTAAGGCGGATTTGACTGCATAACCTGGCTTCATCATCGAAGCAATTTCCTTAATCTGAGGCGTAGCGGTTCCGTTTGCTATTTTGGCTTCAATGTCACGGACATAATGAATTTTGTAATCCCTTGGTCTGCCGTTCACCAATGGATTCCCCTTCACTGAATCGTAGCTTTCGCGAACCAAAATGCGTGGTGTGTTTCGATTCAGCTCCTGCTTGACCATATAGCCGTTCTTCACTCGGTATCCCAGTTTGGCGACAGCCGCAGCCGCGGTTAGCGTACCTACTGTGCTTCCAGGTCCGTCAAATGGTGCGAGCAGGTTAACACCCGTAAGGCCAAATGTACCACCCGATTGATCTTCCTGTTCCATTTTCTCCCGAGTCGTCTTTACATACGCAGCCAGCTGCTGCATGCTCTGTCCAGCGGTCTGAAACCGCTGCTGATGGGCCTGGTACAGACCAATAATGGTCTGTCGATTCCCCGACTGCCAGGCTGCTCCCTGAATGGCCTGTTGAAGAACACCGTCCACCTGCTGCAGCTGTGCCGTCACTTGTTCAATCTGCTGTGCGAGTGAGTTCAAGTAGTCAGCCTTCATGACAATTTTGGTCAACTGGATTCCCCCCTTGGTTACATTTGTGTATGTCTATATTGGGTTTAAACTCCGGGCAGTACATATAACGAACGCGTCGTTAACAGAAACAGGCTTTGCACCAATTCTTCTTCCGTCACCTTAAATGCTGTAAACAGACTGGATTCTTCCCCTTCAAGGAACAACCAGTTACCTTGGGTGCTGCCTATAAAATAAATGGTCTGTGGCGGTCCTTCCTGTCCCCGGGTGTACACCTCGAACTGCCCCCACTTCTCAAGCGTGGCAAAGCCTTTCGCCAATGTCTGTAATACTGTGTGATCCAGATGATGGTCCTGCTGCAAGATGGACGCGAACTTCTCCATGGATGAATCAATCCCCAACGCGGACAGACGCTGCAACGTTTCTCCCTGGATGGTTGTACGCATCGTATCCTGTGATGCTGATGGATCGGGTAGTTCAATCCGATTGCCAAGGACTTGTAACATATCCTGCAACTCATCAAAAGAGGTTAGCACCGTCTGGTCTTCTACAGGTTTCCATAGCCATTCAACCATCTGCGTACCTGACAAAAATCCATAAGTCACCGACGATTCCCCATCTGCTGCATGCAATTCGAGTCGGGTTATTGCACTGCTGAGCTTACAGCTTGTAAGCAGGTTATGTACTTGTGGCTCTATGGTGATCTGCTTGTTATCTTCCACCATAACACCGTCTTCAACAAGACCTCTAAGTATCTTTTCGTAAACCCGTTCTGACTGTATACCCTGTAATTCCGGGTCATTCAGATCCACGAGCAGTTGACTCGCTTCCGGAATATTCATCAATTGAAACAGAAACAAGGCCTCCCGGCCGGAACACTGAAACGATGTATATAAAGGCAAGGTCATTCCCCTTTTCCATGATGTCAATTTAAAGAGGTTGGCGAGAGATTCTATTCTTTTATTGTAAAAGGAACCTTGGCTGGGCTCAATGCGCCCCCACTCCTGATCTTAAGCCGTTAGGCCTGATTATATTTACCCAAAAAAATAGAAAAAGGCACAACAAAAATGATGCTGTACCTAGTCTCGTTATTATCTTTAGAATTTATTTTTATCAAATGGTTCTGGAAGCTTCAAGGAGTACACCATCGTTGATGTTCCTTCTTTCACGGGAACAATCATGTTAAGTACACCATCTTGTAACATGTTTTCTGGAATCTTGGCTGTGCTAAATCCCCACTTCCTCTCAGGTATGTCCGTTAAAGATACTTTCCCGAGAACCGAAGTGTAGTCTGGATTGGTGAACAGCAACTCTGTAATTGAATCTCTAGTGGAGGTAAAGGTCAACGTTCGATCAAAATTCAGCACCACACCATCAATTCGGTCTGGCACAGCTGATTCCATCGGCCTAGTATTTACCGGATCTAATTGGTAACTGTCCCCTACCCGATCCATCCATCGTGCACTTGCCTGAAAAGGGAGAATTTTGGGATCCATGGCCAGATCAGTTCCCTTTTCTTCATCGCTTATGCTTAATTGTTTGTTGTAACCACTCGCTTTTGTTTCCGACACTTTGAGCCCCAAGTCCTTACTCCACTGACCCAAAGGAATAAAAGTCTGATTGTATAGCGTCAACAATTGTTTTGAAGGTTGATTCACACTGGAAGAACGCTGTCCACGAGTGAATGTGATCCGATCCTTGCCGAGATTATATTGAATATGAAATGCTTTAGTGAATTCTTCTAAAGGAACATAATGCTGCCCTTCCATATAGAAGGTGGGCTGCCCTTTATACTCCAATACACCCTGATCAGACTTAATAGCTACAGGCTCCATCGGGAAAAATACATTAGAGAACTGAAAAGAATTCCAGTATTTTTTCCAGTCACTGTACGTACCATAATTCAATTTAAGATGTTTATTTTCTGAAATAACATATAAGGATGGCGGGTAAGAGCCTGGATTGGAAAAATACTGTTCAATAATATACTCATCCTCAGTAATCCACTGGATACTTTGGGTACGAGCGCGATATGGAGAATCATAGGATCGAATCTGTTTAAGGGTCTTCAAATCATAGATTTGCACCTTGGAAGACTCCATCTTACTATCCAAACCATTCTCCGTGACCAAAACCAATGTTTTTCTTTCGGGAGAGATAAATGAATGCACATAGCCCACTCGCTCTTTAATCAGTGTGGTTTTTTTACCATTCTTGGTTACAACCACAGTCCAGTCTGATTTCCGATCCCTCGTGTTACCTTGAGAAACATTTAGATGAACATCTGCACTTACCTGAAAAGCTTTAGTAGACAAGCCTGTCTTCTGGTCAGGCTTCATCCACAAGTCGCTTACTTTGGCCTTCTTCCCCTTTATACCGCCATATTCAAGATAGTGGCAATCTAAAGTATCTGTGCAATACACCCCAAAATTACGGGTTTGTGGAATCGGTGATACCACATATTTGGTATCTGTAAAATCCCTTTCTAGCAAAATCTGTCCGCGAGTGTATACTTTTTTTCCTGTGACCATGGAATAGTAGTTGGATTTGGGTACGTTTTTCTCGTAAATCGTATAATATATTCCGATTTGAGGTTCCAAGTAGATACGGTTTTCACCCTCATGCACCTTGCGAAGAGTGTTCGAGCTATAATCATACTCATACAAAACGTAATAATACTGCTTATCATCCGTGGCATAATAAGTTATGTATCCTTTTAACCCTGCTGGTGTGTCACTAACAATAGGATCATACTGATGGGAAGTTGTCGTCAGACCGGTATGTATTCTAGGGAGAATAGCTGGATCGGTAAAATGGTACTCATTTTCTTTGAGTTCACCAGTATCAAAACTCGTTCGAAGTGTAGTCACGGTCACCTCCGTGCCTCTGATTGCAAAACGAATGTTATGTTGCACCCGATCTGTGGATGAAATGGATCGCTCTGCGTTCTGAGCGGTTTGAACTATTGAAGCGGACGCTGAGACTGTGAATTCCGACATGCTAAGTATAAAGATTGAAACTAAACTGACGATGAGCCATTTGGATACTCTGGACATACTTAACTCCTTCTCTGTGTAATGGATTTGGTTGAGACTCGTTAAGTATAGAACTTTTGATCCAAATATTCATTACTTTTTCTTCCATCTTCTGGTCCTAATGGAACATTCCAAAGGACAGAGACGGATATATTCATTTATCTGTCAGCTGCCACTTTAGAATTCACTAAATCTCTTTCTACGTATGGGATGCTACCGCTTAATACCTGTTTCGGTTAACCCATCAAACCTTTAGATCAGCCAAACGAACAACCCTGCGATAGTACATCGCATCCATCAAATCCTCCCAATCGAGCCCACTGGCATTAACGTCTCGATAATACACCGCAGCAGCAGGCAAGAAACCAACCAGAGGTCCTGTCCCACCACAAATCAGACTCCCGCCGTCCCCGCCTTTGGGCATTACGTCCCCAGTCGAATCCAGTGTAAGCTCATACTTGTAGGGGTCTCCGACAAATTGCACCCCGAAGAAATTCGGTAGTTCCAGATCATAAGGACGATCATCCTTTTCAAATAAAGAAGGGTGCAATTCTGTCGATTCATCCACGTTCTCATCTACGCCTTCCAGACTTCCAAAGTGCTTCAATCTCATCGTATAGTCGAAGCTGTCACCCCAAGGAAATAACGTGCGACAACCGCCACCATAGATATACTCCCACTCATCCTCGGTCAGCAAGCCAAAGCCGGCCGCTGCTTCCTCTGTCACGACGTCCTCCAGTTCTATTCCTTCGTTGAACCACAGGATTTGGACTTCATCCTCACTTTGGCGAACCAGACGGAATTGTTGATGCAATTCATATTCACGTATCTCCGACTGCTTAAATTGCTCCAGTGCTGACGGAAAATCAGGATTTTCTTGCGCAAATGCTTCCTCCTTGGATACTTCAATCCAGCCAAGCGAGATCAGTTCGCATTCCACGAGCATCGGCGCAATACTCACTTCTCTCACCGGTGACATCTGACTCGCCAGAAACGAATCCACGTCCTCCACACCATATTCACTTACCGTTTCGAGCAGGTCGGTTGAAGTCTCTTCGTTCATTCCATGCTGCCAATGATCCCAGCCCAGCGTTACTTGATCCCCAGGGACAAATACAAACCGCAAACCTTCCTGCGTAAACACACCTGTCACCATCCGCTGACCGAATCGTTCAAATGTCTCGAGACCCTTATATGCCATACCATCCGGTAACTGATGAACAAGCTTACGCATCAAAGCCTCTTTCTCCTGAGTATTCAACGCCTGCCACATCTCTCGAGTCAATGCTTCCACGACTTCCCTCACCCTTCCTTATACAACTCCAATTCCCTGAAATACTGTACCATCGCAATCTTACTTGTCTTGCTTACACTTTTATTTCCCTGCGGCCTGCAACAGTTCCAGCAATAATTCCTTCCGTCTTCCCTCCGCTTTGCGAGCGAGCGTTGTGAGCTTCTCCACCTTACCGAAGATCGGATAGAGTACACGTTCCGCTTCATAATGCTCAAGTTCTTGAATCTGTCTAACCAACAGTTCGAGTATTTCCTCACTCTCCAGCTCGGGCTGAATCTTCAGCTTCAGACTATCCGTCGCACGACGCAAGCTGGCGACTAACGCAGGTATGGATTGAGCCGTTACACCCTGTTTTTCCACAAATGCCGCAATGAACTTATCCTGAATTAACTGATGCTCATCATCCACTTCGCCCATGTAATATTCAACCAGCGGAAAATACCGCTCATCCACGAGCCCCAGCCCAAAGGTTGCATAACTGCCCGGCATACAGCTTTTCTCTCCCTCGGTATCCTCATAAAACTCAAACTCTTGGATAGCCCCACGCGCATACTCTTCCAGGAGTGGATGCAGCTCCGGGTACTCCAGTGCATTGGCAAAGAATCGGTGGGTATCCGACTTCGCGAGTCCTTTGATCGGCAAATACTGCTTTACGCCAGATTTGAGCTTGATCTTATAACTTTTCGGGAATCCCTGCTTCAATAAATGCGTGATAAAGGTAAGTGCCTGCTGATAGGCACCCGGCTCTTCCTTACGAATGTGAATGGTCATCAGTGCAAATACATCATTTGCTTTGCATTCAACCAGTTCCGTTTTCACATGAATATCGTCCTTCGCATACGTACCGCTACCTTCCGTCATCATGCTTGCTGCACGGCGGCTACCCAGCTGCTTCGCGAGTTCCAGGAAAGTCAGACCTTTGGGTTTGCTATAACTGGGCTCAAAACGTAGAATCATGACTGCTGCGTATAACAGCAAATCGATTGGTTGAGACCCAGGTGTTTGCTGCTTCCGAGGCTCGTCCAAATGTTGGCCTGCCTGTGTCTCAACGTTCGACTCCAGCGTTGCTCCTGGTTTTAGTGAATACTCATTGGCACGATATGCTGAAGATTGCACATCATAATACTGTGGCAAAAATTGATTTTCTGCCCATGCCGTCACCGCACGAGTAATCTCACCACGATGTTCTGCCAGTGCATCCGGACGACCCTGATTCAACTCTTGAATCCGGTCATACTGCCGGATGGTCCAAGCTGCATCCAACTCCGGGAACAGCTTAGGATCGAGCAGATGACTCGTCAAAAAGAAGGATTCCAATGGCTTCGTTGGATATGTACCGTGTTCCAGCTTCTTGTCTACATAAGTATGAATACGCTCAAGGAGCAACTGTCTTTTCTCTTCATTAATATATTCCAGTAACGTCAATTGCAGCTTACCTTCGGTAGTTGGGAATTTCCCACGGAAGGTGAAGCGGTAGTCAATCAACGGTGTGTTAGCCAGCTTGTCCAATCTAACTTGGACAACCTCTGCAAGCTTAGGCCCGATCTCATTGCGCACCTGTTCCTCAGTAAAGGCTCCTGCCTGTTTCGATTTCCAACCATCATCCAGACCTAGATCCAGACTGTCTACTGTGGTCCGTCCAGGTCTGTAATCCAGCACAATATCATTAAAGATGCCCATTTGCAGTGTTGTTCGCTTCACAACACTTTCCAAGTCATCCCGTTTTTCCTGTTCATCAAACCATTCATGAATCGTCGTAATCATCTCTTCCATCGCCTGATCATAAAGTGTGCTCATCTAATCTCCTACCTTCCCATACATCTTATGATGTTCATCAACCACACTTGAACCTCTATGAATCCCGAATCAATTCGAGGCATCTACATTAAAAATACGTATTGATGTTCGTATATTACCTATTATTTTACTCTCTCAAGTACACCCGGAACAATACGGCTTACGCACGGTTGCTTGCTAGTCAAAGAGATCTACGGATTCCTTTTTTTTCATATCTATGTACGCTCTTGGCATGCCCTCGCTATCATCATCCCTACGTTGTATAATCATTGTATTCCTTTTCAGGAGGTCTGACGAAATGAGCTACAGCAAATACTTCCCCTTGGAAAACTATTTGAATCAAGTTTCAATCACCCTTACATATGCAGAGCTTGAGGAGATTCTCGGATTTACTTTACCCCCTACAGCGTATAATCGCGAACAATGGTGGGTGAATAATTCCAATAATCATACACAGGCACTATCCTGGTTAAATGCCGGATGGAAGGTGGAAAATGTGATTTTAGGAAAACAAGTAACTTTTGTGCGCTGCGAGTCCTAATTGATTATGTACTTACTTGCACTGATGGTACTCGTCATTTCAGGTTCAGTGTGCTTAATAGATATTTTGTTCGGTATAAAAGATTCGGGTGAAGGAACCCGATTATTGGTTACGACTTCAAAGGCTCTATTTTGCTTATCCTTGTTGTTTTTTGTCATTAAAATTCCTACTAAAAAAGCAGAGTAGATCCGATGAATTCATCAGTTCTCCCCTGCTTTATTGATTAATTGACTGTCTTATACCATTCGTTCACTTCCGCTGTAATATCATCCCCGCCCATGGACTTCCACTTCGTGACAAACGCATCAAATTCCTCAATGCCCACCTGACCATAGATGATCTTGCTGAACGTATCCTTTTCCAGCTTGTCGATTGCATCCTTCTTCATTTTCATCGTCTCGGTCGGTGCCCCGGTGAACTTGTTCTTGATCGCATTATCTTTATTTGCAACGACGACTTCAGCGGCGACAAATACTTCCGGTTTGTTGGCAATTTTCGTATTTTTCTCAAAAGGGGTCTCCGGCTCTTTGCCCTTCGCAAGTTCCGCCAACGTATCCATCATGAGGTTCGGAATCCGTGCACCGTCATACGTAATCGTATATTTGAGTGGGGATACGCCATCTTTCACTTCAGCTTCACCAACCACTTTGCCGTCCACGATGTCATAGTCGTATCCTTGCGCGAAGCCATGTTCGAACTCGCTGCCCACTTCCGGATTAGCAAAGTTGTCGAACAGATAATTTTGATACGTGAAGAAAATCTCCGGGTTCGCCATATCCTTATTAATCAGCACCACCCCGTTACTTGCACCAGAACCATGTTGATGGCTCTCGCCTGTTGGCCCTGTAGGTAAGGCAATGGCCTTGTACGTGGCACCGTCCACATTTTTCTTCACATCATCAATCGGCCAGTTTGGCATCCAGTGTGGTCCCACAATAATGCCTGCTTTACCTGCGGTGAACAATTCTGCTGCCTTGATCTCGTCATAGACACCCGCTTCTTTGGGCAGATAACCTTTGGACAACCAATCTTTCATCGTTGCAAGACCTTCCTTCACACCTGGCTGAATGGAGCCATATTGCAGTGTTCCGTCTCCGGCATCATTCCACTGTCCAGGCATCGTGTTGTACATGCCGAAGATCCAGCCGGATTCCGTCATCCAGGTATTGAGCGCATTTTTCATACCCACGGTCAGACCATACGTATCTTTCTTACCGTTCCCATCGGGGTCCTGATTCGTAAAAGCATCCATGACCGTAACCAGTTCATCCATGGTTTTTGGTTCTTCCAGTCCCAGCTTTTTCAGCCAGTCTTCCCGAATAAACATGACCGAATCGCCGTTGTAGGCATAATCGAAGATTGGAATGCCATAACGCTCGCCCTCATACATGTACGGATACCATTCCTCCGGTGCTGATTCAGAAGCCTGTTTCCATGTGTCCGAAGCATATTGGTCAAACAACTCGCCTGCATTCGCAAATTTGCTGGACTCAATTAATTCCCGGACCAGATTGTAGTCTCCCCGAATGGAGACGATATCCGGCAGTTCTTCGTTAGCGGACAGGGACAAGCGTAATTTCGTGTAAAATGCATCATTGGTCACTGATACGGCCCACGGTGTGGTCAGATCGATGCCAAGTCGTTCCTTAGCCCATTTGGTATGCACATTGTTCTGTGCCGTTTCCCCGTTCTTGAATTTCGTATCATCATTCCAGGCCCGCAAATAACTCATCTGTACCGCCGGTTCATACTTCCCGTCTTGCAGAGCAAGTGGTGCAGCGGCTTCCTTCGCCGGTTCTTCCTTGGCCCCCGAACTACATGCCGTTACAGCAACCATCGTGATTGCGAGTAAAGCCGTCATCATTTTTCTATACATAAACTAACCCCTCCTCAGGTAACTTGGATACCCTTATGTGCCAAATGCACCTTACATGAAAAGGATAGTGCAGCCGGGGAGGCAAACATATATCACAATTTCAATGTTCATATTGATTTGTTAACCGTTCCGAAAATCCTGCGGGGTCAGTCCATAATGTTTGCGGAACACCTGAATGAAATAAGGCGTGTTGTTGTACCCCACTTCCTGACCGACTTCATAGATCTTCATCGCCGTATGCTTCAGTAAATGAACCGCACGTTCCATTCTGGAACGGATAATATAATCACTAATGCCTTCACCTGTGGATTGTTTGTACATTTTCGACAGATATACCGGGTGCAAATGCACCTCTCCGGCAATGACTTGCAACGATAGATCCTCGCCTAGATGATGGTCAATCCATTGCTGCACCTGTCGAATCAGCGTTGATCCGGCATCCTGTCCCGCATCGCTTGTGCTCTCTTCCCACTGCTGCATCACAGACCGAGTCCACGTTTCCAGACTACGCAGCGAGATGCCATAACCATCCTTGAGCAACTGCTGGTACTGCTCGCCAAGCACTTCGGCTAACTGTCTTCCTTCCCGATGAGCCATATAGGAGAATGCTGCCGCCAAATAATGAAAGGCCACATACACATGTTCCGGGAACACACTGTTCGACAGTTCGGCAAAGATCTGATCAATCTTGCGGTGTGCATCCTCCATGCGCCCGGCTTCCAGTAACGTCGTCAGACCCGGCGGTTCATACAGCGCTGCAAGAGACTTCAACGTGGCCCCATTGGTTCCTGCCGCCGCATTCAGATGTAATCCTTTGCCAGCCTCGGCTTGCTTGCGAAGCGCACTCACGGCTTGATGATATAGTTGCGGCACCTGATCTGGGAAACGCCCCATACGACTAACGGACAGGGAAATGGTCGCGTTCAGATATTGCCTCACACTGTGGATTAACCGTTCTCCAAGCCGTCCCATTAGCATTTCCGGTTCGGCTTGGGTTTGTTTGGGACTGGCCATGAAGACCAGATCATCGTAGGCGTCATCCGTATGACAGAGATGATAGGTACTGCCGTAGATCTCTTCCACCACATTGGAGATGGCATACTTCATCAGTCGAAACGCTTTATGTGTGGGTTGATGGTCATCATACCGGATGAGCAGCAGTTGCATTTTATCCTGTGGACGGAACCCGATCTCCAGTTGCTCCAGCTTGCCTTCGAGTTCAGCATCCGCAAATTTATGCCCTAACAGTACATCCTTCATCAGCTCCGCCCGCTTCTCAGGCAGATGTTCCCTTACCGAATACATGGCCCGCTGATGCAGCATTTGTTTCTCACCCTCCAGGCGAATCTGCACGGCGGCCTGCTGCACGGATTCGATCAGTTCCTCATCTCGAACCGGTTTGAGCAGATAACTAACCGTCCCATGTTTGAGCGCCTGCTTCGCATAATCGAAGGAGGCATGCCCCGATAAAATAATACATTTCGTCTGTTCCCACTTTTGCCTGATGTGACTGACCAGATCCAGACCGGACAGACCCGGCATGCGGATATCCGTGATAATAATATGGACCTGATGTGATGCCATATGTTCCAGAGCTTCTTTGACTGAATAGGCTTTGAATACCTGACCAATCCCGTGTTCTCTCCACGGTATTGAGACAGCGATCGACTCTACTGCCGAATGTTCATCATCCACGACCATCAGATTCATCATGCGATTGTTCCTCCTCAAACCATCGAATTTCTACACTTAGTCCACCATAGGGAATCGCTCCAAAATGAAGCCCGGACGACAGCCCATATCGCGTAACGAGACGCTGGTGCACATTCCACGTGCCTGTTCCAATCTCTTCACCCATTGGTTCATTGATCTCCCGTTCCAATTCGGCAATCTCTTCCGCTGTCAGCGTGACACCATCGTTATCAACAAACAGGCTATATCTTGTATATTTCCGACCCTCAATATGTTCGGGCACCGCCATCCCCGTTACAACGACATGCCCACTGCCTTCCATCGGCTCAATGCCATGGATCACCGCATTCTCTACGATGGGTTGAATGAGCAATCGCGGAATGTGAAGCAACATCAGTTGCTGCGGTACGGCAATCTCGTAGGTCAGCCGGTTGGTCCGCATCTGTTGAATGGACAGATAATGGTCCAGCAGCCGGATCTCTTCTTCCACTGTTGTCATGTCATTCTCGCCCCGTGTAATGTAGCGATAGTAGTCTCCCAGACTTAGCGACATGGCAATAACCGCTTCACGGTTGCCAAGCTGGGTCATATTTTTAATATAAAACAGGCAGTTGTACAGGAAATGCGGATTGATCTGTGATTGCAGATGTTTCAATGTCGCTTCCCGTGAACGGATACGTTCCTCGTATACCTTCTCGATCAGTTCCTGAATCTGCTCTGCCATATGGTTGAAACTCTGGGTCAGGTACGCGAATTCATCACGGGAGTGATCGACCGGAATCCGAGTGGACAACTGGCCTTTGCGAATCTGCTGCAGCCCTCTCATCAAACGATGGATTGGCACCTGAACTTTTCGATACAAGAGCAGTGCAGCCCCGATACTTAGCACCAGCAGCAACAGAATGGATGTAATAAACATATTCCGGCTCTTGTCCATCGGGTTCAGCAGATCATCCAATACCACCGGGTTCACGTATACCGCCTGCAGTTGTTTGGAGTGCACATAACTGACCAGATATTGCTTGTCGCCTACCTCCAATTGATGATTGCCTTCCCTCTCCGCTCCGTTAAAGGGGATATCCCGCATGATCGCTTCGACCAATTTGGGGTCCGCCGTACGGTTCAGCAACGGATCGTTACCTGGTACCAGCAAGAAAGGATCTCCCCCCTGCGTCTGTTTAAAATCATCCAGCATGGCAACCACATTCATCGGGTCAAAATTAATCTCCATCACCGTTCGTACACCTGTGTTCACCGGTTTTTCATTCCACTCATAGTTATCCGTGAAAAAGTAGGTGAAACTCCCCTGCTCCAGCTGCCATTGGCCCGGTTGCGGAAACGTCAACATTTTCTCGTTGTAGACCGTCCGGCTGGACATGGTGGATAACACAAGTTCCGCTTGTGGCAGCACAATAGTAATATCGTTCTTCCAGCGGCTGGTGGACTGGTACAATGATAATTTGTCGAGAATATCCAGATAGATACTGTTCTTCTCATATTGGCTGGTGGAATCCGTCATGTAACGGTAGTGCAGGATACTCGGATCTCGCAGCAATGTCAGACCATACAGGGAGAGCTGCTCGATATTTTTATCCACCTGGGAACTGAAATAATTGAACTGGTTCAGACTCGACTGCTGTTTCTCCTCCACTACCATGTCCACATTTGCCTGGTTCGCGTATGTATACAGCAGCAGAATGGGTACCAGCAAGCAGATTAGAAGAATGACCGTCTTCGCAAATACTGTGAATTTCATCGTTTCACCCTGTCCCTGAATTTGAAGTCTTTCTATACCGAAGTCCTATTTTATATTGAAAGCCCTTACAATTCTATATGATTTTTTGTTCTCCCGCTTTCCTGTGACTTGAAATCCTCTGTTCCCATCAACAAGTTAATATTTCAACATCTGCATTGAAATGTTGTTCTATAGTCCGCCCTTTTCCGTTGCTATAATTCAGTTGCTCCACTCTGTACAGAGGCTTACTCGCCTCATTATGCCAGGGCTGGACGAGATAAAGGAGGGACCCTGATGGCTATGGAACAACCGTTAACAACCAATACGCCGGTGCGAAAAATGACACCCCATCCACGCAAACGTACCCGCTGGAATTTCAAACGCACATGGCCGCTGCATCTAATGCTGCTGCCTGCTGTACTGCTCACATTACTGTTCGCCTATGTGCCCATGGGCGGCATTATTATTGCTTTTCAGGACTTCAAACCGTGGCTGGGGTTCACTGGCTCCAAATGGGTGGGCTGGGACAACTTCCAGTTCATGTTCGAATATCCCGACAGTGTTCAGGTCATCTGGAACACGGTACTGATTGCTTCAATGAAAATCGTGGCCGGACTTGTGGCCCCCGTGGTGTTTGCCATTTTGCTGAATGAGGTTCGGAACTCCACGTTCAAACGTTTCTCACAGACCTTGGTGTATCTGCCCCATTTCCTGTCCTGGGTTGTCCTGGGCGGAATTCTGCTCGACATGTTATCACCGGAAGGTGGGCTGGTAAACCAGGTGCTGGCCGCGGCTGGTGTTGAACCGATCTTCTTTCTGGGGGATGGCGACTGGTTCCGTGTCACGGTCGTTGTCAGTGATGTGTGGAAGGAGTTTGGATTCGGTACGATTGTATTTCTGGCAGCACTTGCGGGCATTAACCCGGCATTGTACGAGGCTTCAGAGGTCGATGGGGCAACACGACTTCGACAGACATTGCACATTACCCTGCCTGCACTCGTGCCGATGATTATCGTGGTAGGTACGTTATCGCTGGGCAATATCCTGAATGCAGGCTTTGACCAGATCTTTAACCTGTACAATCCCTTGGTATATGAGAAAGGCGATATTATCGATACCTTTGTCTACCGGATGGGGATTCTGAATGGCAAAATGAGCTTTGCAACCGCCGTTGGACTATTCAAATCATTTATCGCGATGTTCCTGGTCATCTCTGCGTACCGGATGGCGTACAAAATCGCCAATTACCGTATTTTTTGAGGAGGAATCAAGGTGTATCACAAAACAACCGGGTACCGTATATTCAATGGGTTCAATCTGATATTCATCGCGGCCGTCTCGATCCTGTGCATCCTGCCGCTGGTCCATATTCTGGCCGTTTCCTTCAGTGGTAAAGCGGCAGCATCCGCCAATCTGGTGACACTTTGGCCCATTGATTTTACGGTGGACGCCTATACCAAAACATTTGGTAACAGTAACTTTCTGAGTGCACTCTGGATTTCAGTCCAGCGTACGGTTCTGGGCACACTGCTCAGTATGACACTTGTCTTCCTGACGGCTTATCCGTTATCCAAGGAAAGTCTACACTTCAAGGGGCGTTCGTTATATGCGTGGTTTTTCATCTTCACGATGCTATTTAGCGGGGGATTAATTCCTTCTTATATTTTGATCCAGAAGCTTGGGCTGATTAATACGATGTGGGCTCTCATTTTGCCGGGAGCAGTGGCTGTCTGGAACCTGATTCTGATGATGAACTTCTTCCGTAACGTGCCGAAAGAGCTGGAAGAGGCTGCATTTATCGATGGAGCCAACCATATCACGACCCTGTTCAAAATCTATCTGCCTGTATCCATGCCGGCCATTGCCACGATCTCTTTATTCACCATGGTAGGTCAGTGGAATTCCTGGTTCGATGGGTTGATCTATATGAATGATGCTTCCAAATATCCACTCGCCACGTTAATGCAGACCATTATCGTACAGCAGGATTTCTCTAATATGAACGTGGATGCAACACAGCTTCAGAACATGTCTCAGCGTACAGTGAACGCGGCTCAGATCTTTATTGGCGCCCTGCCGATCCTGCTCGTATATCCGTTCTTGCAGCGTTTCTTCGTAAAGGGGATTGTGCTCGGGGCGGTAAAAGAGTAAGGCAAACACACGGAATCCCTTCTTGGAATTCTTTGTTCAAAAAGGTCATGATTTCAGTTGATTCGAGATTGTTCTCCCGCGAGTTGCGTTGTTATATTCATTAATCAACTCATCCAGCACCATGGATTGGCGAATAACCTCCGGATGCCATAGTTCCGGATACTGAGCTGCAATCTGGTAGAGTCTTTGCCGTGCATGTTCGATACACTCCTGAATGGTTTCCGGATTATGTACCATACTCCCGCCCCCTGTTGTCCTTGAAATATCATCATCCAAAAAAGACCATCTAATATAATATTCGGAACAAGAGGGGATTTGGATTACCCCAAAATTAAAATTTTGGTTATTTTTTCTTGTAAAAGTTATTATTAACGTGGATCACATAACCAAATTTAGATGTAAGTTTACATGCAAATAAACCGGGCAGGCTCTTATGGCCTTTCCGGTTCTATTCATGCTGAGCTTTTCAATTTTCTCTATCATATACCACTCACCTTAAACCAACGTCATCAAAGCGATTGCCTATCGTCTCCGGAAAGGCATGTTTAATGGCATCAATGGCACGTTGTTCGGTCGCTCCTGCCTTCCGGATAAGCTCAATCACGCTTTGCACACAATCTGGTTCTCTCGAATCCCAAGCGATGGGGTCATCAATGAACTCAATGATCATTGTATACAGTTTTGCGAGTAGCTCATACTCGTTTATGACCTGATCCATTTGAATGGACAGATGCTTAAGTCCTGCAACATAAGAGGCAATATCCAATCTTGATTTGGCATAATAGCGCAGCACAGTTGCCGCTTGTTCTGTGTCATATGTTCCTGACTGCAGAACGGCAGCAATAGCATCATACGCAGCCGCCCCACAGGCATAATCTTGGGACGGCAGCATATAGTCATGGGTTTCCCATTTGTATACAGCCTGGATTAACGATTCCTTGCAGACTTCCCATAGATCTATGGGTGCACAGGCTTCCAGCACCTGATAGTACCAGTAGGGTGTACTGTTCCTCCCAAACGAATCATAGGGCAGACGAATGACTTCATTGCCTTTACTTTCACAGATGAATAGCACCCGTTCCACATCATCATATCCAGTAACAATGACAAATTGATCGTGCCAGAGAATCGCACCTACGCCCCGGTCAATGGAAGCTTTGATATCCAGAAGAGCCTGCTTCTGATACAGGGGAAAGGTTGGTTCGAACGAAAAGCCCGCTGCCTGGCTCGCCGTCACGCCAATGAAGTCAGCCGCGACGAAGTTCTCTGCCATCCAGTTGTATGCCGAAATTGATTCTGACGTCAGACGCCGATCCACCACTAGTCTGAATGCACTTGCTGTCATACCTGCAATCATGTGGTGTGGGAAAACCGTCCACTGTTTATGTAATAAAATGAGATACAACGCATCTGTATACGCGCTCACACCACTCCATGATCTGTATGCATCAGCAGAATTCACAGCTTGCGGGGATTGAATCCAGTCCTGCAATACTACTTTTGTGGCCATCATCCTTCACTCCCTTCCTCTCTCATTCTATCGTGCGGAATGTACTCCCCATCGTGGTATAGTGGACCGTTTACGGTCAGGATACTTCCTGGATATCACTCGAAAATAATCAATAGCCTGCTCTTCCAATGCTTTCGCCTTCAATAGTACATATGCCAGATCTTCTGTGGTGTCTGGTCGCAAGACACGTCTGTTCTCCTGCTGGACCATATATCCTTTCATTAGGTCAATTAACGTCCCAAGCTGTTCATAACATGCACAAGCCTGGTCCAGTTCGTTCCATACCCCTCGAACATCCTGCAAATACATCCGTATTTCGGTTCGCGAATGGCAGAAGGATTCCAAAATATACCCTGCACCCGACTCATCGAAATTCCCACTCCGCAGGGCCTGCACCCACACATCATATGCTTGTCTACCTGAAGCAATATTTCGATCAGGTAAGAGACGATAGGGGATATCCCAATCCTCAATCGCCAGTCGCAGGGATTCCAGCAGCATCTGCTGTTCAGGGATGCGGACCTGATCACCAAACATCTGACAATACCAAAACCCTGTAAAATTCAAGCCGAAATTATCATATAGCAAAATCTGCGCTTCCTTGCTCCATCCGTCTTGCACATAAAAGACGCGGTCACTGTCATCATATCCATGAATAACACCGAACTCAGGAATCCAGTAAATCACACCAGTGCCTTCATTAAGACTACGTCTCACCCAATTCACTGCATCCTGCTGGTAATAACCGAACGTGGAATGACGTGTACGTCCCCCATCCCAGATCGTGAATATCCCCAGGTTATCGACTCCGGGACGATGTGCTTCCCCCCATTGTCCATACGCTGTAACCGACATGGGAAGTAGACTGCGATGCACCGACAGCTTGAAAGCCATTCCCGTATATCCGGCAAGTACATACTTGGAACCTTGAAACTGGCCCGTATGGGTGAGTATCGCATGCAGACTATCCACGTACGATTTGGACTCCCGCTTCATAATGAGGTTATCTAAAATAATCTCAGCCAAGGAAGTATCTTCTCCTCTCTATGCTGCTTTATTCCACGTTTTGCTTACGTTGTATCGCGAGCCTGTCAATTAATCCTTCTGCGCTTTGCTGAAGCTTGCGTCTAAGCCACCCAGGAGACAAAAGTTCCTCCCATTCGCTTATAAACAAATGCTGCAAGAAAGCGTCCGTGTCATAAAATTCAATTGAATAAATCTGATCTTGCCTAGCCCGAATACGATACCCTTGCCATAGGTCCATTTGCTGCAATTCTTTCAAGCGAATCTCAGCTACAAACGGTTTACGCACAGGCAGTGGTTCTTCCCATCCACCTAGGAGAGCATCTGACCTGTACTCAAATCTCTCATCCAAGATCGATACATGAACAATGCCCTCCAGTCGAATGGCCACTTGCTGCATAGGATCTGCTTCATAGCCGACCACATAATCGGCGTTGAACTGGGATATCATTTTCAATGGACACAAGGAAAACTGCCGTTCTCCATCGTGATCCCTGTAATGAATATGCACTCTGCGCAAGTCGGTTATGGCATGGGACAACAATTCAAAGAATTGCAGCTGCTTCGGTTGCGCCGAAAACACTGGAAGCTCCCTACTTCCCATCTGCTGTTCCTCCAACGTAAAACGCTCCAGTAAATGCGCTACACGTTTCACCGCGTCCGATTGATCATAATCGTAATGTCTATAGCGATGCGCCAGATATTTCAGCACACGCTGCTCCTCTTCTGTCATATACAAATGAGGCAACCGAAAGGTCTGATCCTCGTAACAATAGCCCCGATATTTCGCCATATACACCAAAGGGGCCCGCAGGGAGCTTGCCATATATTCAATATCACGCTGAGCCTGACGACGGGAGATTTCAAATTCACGGGCAAGCCAGCTGCTGTTCGGAAAACGTCCACCCCGAATCTGTTCGTCAAACCAGTGAATCCGGTGCATGTTACTCATCTTCCCGCCCCCATCTCATCCAATCCTAATATATTCCATTATATCAAAAGACATGGCCCGTTCCGAAGAACAGGCCCGTTATGTTATACGTGTGCCTTATCCACTCTGGATTGCACTGCTTTGGAGCATTTCTTGCATACTTTCAGACTTGTACCGTCTGTTTTTGTTTGCGTATATAACAATTTAATTCGGGTACTGCTGCACACCGGGCATGTTCCCCGGCCCCTGGAAGGAAGACTCCACAAGATACGTCCTCTTTTGGTTTTTGCCAATGGTTGTGAACCTCTTTTCGATATGGTTTGTGTGTTCACCGTTATTATATAGGGCATGGTACGACACAGAATGTCGTAGCAGGATTAAAGGTAGTTCAAAAAATAAAAAATGTCCCCTCTTCGACCTGAAGAAAGGACACTATTTAGGAAGGATCTGTGCTCGTCTGTGCTGCGGCCTGCAATAATGGTTGCAAGAGCCCTGGAAAGCGTGTTTCCAGATCATCGGACCGCAAGGTGAGAAAATGCTGTGTGCCCTGCACTCTGACCCGAATAACTCCGGCTTCCCGCAGGGTCCGAATGTGATGCGACATCGTTGACTTCACAACAGGTGCATGAAAATGACTGCATGGCTGCTCCCCGCTTCTCGCTGCTTCCACAACAATCCCAAGACGGGTCGGGTCGCTTAACGCATACAATACGGAGGAAAGTTCAATATCTGATACTTGTGGATGATGTAAAATCTTCATACTGTAGTCTCCTTTTTTCAGACTATCCATTGTATTTTAACACAGATCCATGATATATTTCTAATGTTCGACACCAATCGAACTTTAATGATTTCGTTATGTACCCCCTGCTGTCAGGCACGGGATTGACATCATACTACATTTTGCAAATGTTACACACTGTTTCTGAAATGTTGCGAAATACACATCACTCACTCCAGGAGGTTTTTATGAACAACACCGCAACCGCATCATCAGGGGAACGGACCGGAATACAGGAAGGATTAATCGTAAGCTTGCTCGGCTTCACCGTTGTACTCGTTGTGATGAATACAATGATGTTTAATCTGGCCCTGCCCAAAATAGCAGCCGAATTTATGCTTACATCTGTCGCTTCCTCATGGATTGTTACAGGGTATTCCATTGTATTTGCGATTTCCTCGATCACGTTCTCACGTCTATCGGATTTCATACCCATTCGTACATTATTCACGACCGGGCTCACTTTACTCGGTGCCGCATCCGTTCTCGGTTTTTTCAGTGATCACTTCATCATTCTGCTCATTGCACGTCTGATCCAGGCTGCAGGTGCTGCATCGGTTCCTGGGCTCGCCATTGTGCTGATTACTCGGTACATTCCACATGATCGCCGGGGTAAATCGATGGCTGTCATCATGTCCGCCAGTTCACTGGGTCTTGGACTTGGTCCCGTCATCGGCGGAAGTATTACTCAGTTTTTGGGATGGCATGATCTGTTTATCGTGACGGGTTTAACATTGTTCTTGATTCCTGTATTCTTCAAACTGCTTCCTCGGGAAACACCGCAAAAAGGTTCATTTGACCTGTTGGGTGCCGTGCTTCTCGCCATCGGTACTACGGGTGTACTGTTATTCCTGACTTCCCGTCAGTGGTTCACACTTGTTATCGGTGCTGCGGCACTGCTTCTGTTCTGGCTCCGAATTCGGCGCGCGGCAGATCCATTTGTTCAACCTGCTTTGTTCAAAGACAAAAAATATATGATGCTTAGTTCACTAGGAATTGTATCGTACATCAATAACTTCTCAACGCTGTTCCTACTGCCACAGATTTTGGCGCATCTGTATGGACTAACACCTTCTCAATCCGGGCTTGTCATCTTCCCGGGTGCAGTCGTGTCCATGCTGCTGTCCAACCGGATCGGTCGAATGATTGACCGACACGGCAATACGTTGCTGTTGAAGTTTGCACCATGGCTGCTACTGGCAGCTGCCGTGTTATTCGCCTTATTTGCAGACAATAGCATCTACGCCATCATGGCCGTGTATGTCCTGCTCAGCGTAGGCTTCTCTTCCCTAACCACCAGCGTGTCCAATGAATTGTCTGGCAATCTGACCATGGATCAGGTCGGTGCAGGTATGGGATTGTTCCAACTTAGTCAGTTCTTCAGCGGTGCTTTCAGCGTTGCTGTCACTGGTGTAGCGTTAACTGCGATGCAAAACATGCCGCTATCCTCAGCGTACACCAATATTTTCTGGGGCATGACTGTGGTTGCACTCGCATCGGTTATTTTCTCTCAGGTGTATCTGAGAATGCAGTCACGGAAAGTCACGGAAACAAGTCATCAGATTTAATATCTCATCTTAACTCGTTACATCATCGTATTTATCTCAAAGAAACCAGGTAGGGCCACTTCAGTCCAAACCTGGTTTTTAATTGTATACAAAAAGGATCGTCAGCATTTCTGCAACGATCCTTTTTGTCACTCCTCTAGTTGAGAGCAGCTACGCTCTTTTCACACGCAAAATATATTGTGGATTCGGTTACACAAAATGCAAAATTCCACATTTTCCTTCCTGCACGTAGAACAGGTACTCAATATGTCGCTTTTGGAGCAAAATGACCTTGATTCTTTAGAGCATAGTCAAAAAAACGAAGGATGAGTTCATTTTGAGTCTCAATCGCGTAATATTTATCGATATCTGCTTTTCTGCCTTCATGCAACAGGTTTGCCAATATAGGCGAGAATAAAGGTAGATCGGTTAAACTTAAATGTTTTGCGCCTTTAAAATGAACGTTGTATGCATCTTTAAAATTTTCATTCGAAATACGATTCGCGATATACGGAGAACTGCTGTAGAGCTGTATCCACACATCATCCGAATAAACGTTTAGAAGCGGGATGGTGAAAGCTTCGGATTTTGCAGTTATTTCTTTCGTAACGTTATCATACAAAAGCTCGCTAAAGAACGGAGCATCTATATTTACTACGGCGTTAATGTCATCGCGCTCTCTGCTCAGTGCTACGCTTGCTGCCCCCCCCATAGAATGACCGAAGACACCTATTTTCTGTGTATCGATGCGTTCATATACAGAATCTTTTTTTTGCTCGGCTTGTTCCAGAATCGTATTTATGACAAAATCCATATCATCCGTTCGCAATTTCATCCATTTTTGAGTTAGCTCGTAAAACTCACCAAGCGAATAAACCCCATCTTTATTTGCATTGTTGACTTCTTGCATGTATTCGGGGTTAATCGTCACGATTTTTCCATCCTCGGAAACGGTATAAAATGAATGATAGGGATGGTCAATCGAAACGACGAAATAACCGTGGCTCGCAAGTTCTGTAAAGGTAGAAGTGTTGCTTGCTTTAATACCGAATGCTCCATGGGAGAACACAAGCAAAGGATAGGTTCCTTCTGCCTGTTCAGGATACCAAAATTCCACGTTAACAGACCGATTGTCTTCCTGATCCGTAAATTCTTCGATACGATTCTTGTCCATATAGCTGTATGTGGCGGTAGCCACTGCATACGGACCTGTCACTTGTGGCAACCTAAACTGTGGAAAAAGTAAAACCGGAACAAGGGTAACAACTACTGTTAGTGTTAACAAAAGGAACTTCCATATCGTAGAGAAAGCTTTGTAACGTGAAGTGTGTGTTTTTTTTCGCAGAAGTGCAACCATTTCTTTGAACGCTAATATAAAGAGCAAGCTTGCAAACAGCCCCCAAGTGTACTCCCATACGACAACTTTCCCCAAGCTCAGCATCATGAATCCTATAAACATTGCGATCCTCGTCCAACTCTTTATCTTGCTGCGGTTTTGCTTGGTTGCAATGGAATAAACCGCAATTGCCAGCTCAGAGACCAAAGTAACGACAAGTATTAAAATCTCCATAAGACTTCTTTACTCCTTCTCCAACTTATTATGAGTTCATCATAATAAGTAGTCGAGCAGGTGTATACGCATAAACGATAAGCTGTAGCTGAGAGCCAATAAGTTGTAAAAAAACTTACGATACGAATATGACTTTATTTAGGAGCAGTTTGTATATATCTTCTAAACCTCGCTTTTAAATTTTTTTAGTCTTTCATTGATCTTTTCAGCTTCCTTTTTGTCATTCTTATACGTTAGTAGGCGAACGATAGCGTATACTGCGGCAATTTGCAAAGCCAATAATAGTATACTGAAAGTACCGTTTACAAGATTCAATATGACAGCCAGAGAAATTAATAGGGCTTCCAGAAAAAAGAAATGCAAAATCACTCGGAGGCGCATTTTATTCTCGCTAATCGCATGCGGCGTATATAAAACAACTCCGGTCAAAGCACCCAGAAAAGAGAAAGCCATAATTATAAAAATAGTCTGTAATTCGAAACTTGCATCAGGAGCATAGATTTGCCGCAAAATAGCGATGATTATAATTATAGAAGCGAATATAATTAAGAAATCTCTAATCATTTCTTTTATGAGCTTTGAATACTTCATATAGGTCCCCTTTTATAATCCAAGTATGTGTTTAAGCATTGGCACATACTGCCGTGATATGACTACCTTCTCCCCATTATCCAATAGTGCTTGAAAACGGCCGCTGATCGACGGATGAATACTGGAAATCTTAGCTATATTTAAAATGGTTGATTTGGAGGCGCGAAAACAATGTGTCTCTTTGCAAAGTTCCTCCAGTTCATAAAGCTTTTGTTTGACTTCATGAACGGTGTTCTTACAATACGCAAACACTTTTCCGTCAACAGCTTCAAAATAATAAATATCACTAATTTTGATGCGGCTGATTTTATCCTCATGATAACCAAGTATCATGAGCGTTTCGGTTTTTACTTTATTAACGAGCTCATGTATTTTTTCGTCTACTTGGTGACACCTGATACGGATCTCCTCTTCTTCTGTATGGTCTATTACTTCAATGAAAATTTTTATAAATATCACCCTCGAAAATTCGAATTAAAACTTGTTAACATTTATAACGTGAATAATATAACGAAAACGCATAAGCTTCCACTTAAAACTTAATTCCATACATAGGAGATTTCCCAGTGAAAGATGACGGACTACGAAGGCCAATTGGTCGAGAACCGCTCTGAGAGCCTGCATTCTGGGGCTCGTCGCCTTTGTATTCATTCCACTAACCTTTCACACAGACGCAAAAAACAAAACAACCCCAAGGACGCATTCATCGCTCCCCAGGGCTATTATTCTATTGATGCTCACTTCTATATTCTTCTAAACATTTTTACTATTCAAACAAGTCCAGACGAAGACGCTTCAGGCTCGTATGTTTGATATACCATTGGCCGTCGATTTTGACAAAAGTCTCGTGGTAGTGCCCAAATCCGTGGAAGGATTTGTTCTCATTGCCCTCCGGGAACGTTACCCAATCTTCCATTGGGGAGATGACCTTCGCTTCGTTATCGGATACAAATTCAACTTCTGCGCTATGTACATGATGCACGGTTACGGCAACATCCACCAGATCACGGAATACTTTTACGATTGTATCACGGCCTGTTAATACCGGAATCGGATTGCCTTCAGTGCTAAAATCGGCGACTGCATCCGGAGCGAACACGTCACCCAAGGTATCCCACTGTTTCGTATCAATATAGCGGCAATAGCGCGCCTTGGTGTTCCGAATGTTTTCCAGCGCGAGCAATTGTTCCAGTCCTGTAATCGTTGATTGGCTCATGTGTTGTCCCTCCAGAGATGTAAAATGTGATGTAAGATTTGGATCATGTATGTACGCATACTATACCTTCCTTATTGTACCATTCGACTTCTATTAGGTACAACGACATATTATACGCTTGAATATTAACCACTCAACTGACTCTTGAAAGGTCACCTTGCAACGAAATACCTACGACTCAAAAAAATCTTTCCTTACCTCTCACGAGGATGGGGAAAGATTTAGACAAAATCGATATTTCAGACGAATACATCGTTCATTGATATTTCATTAGCCGCAAGTTACAGGGTATGTGCACCCTTCATCTGGGAAGCCAATTCTGACATCTTTTTATTGTTCAAAAAACTCTCCATCTCTTCTTCCGCCTGCACCATCACCTGCTGGATCAAGCAGCCTGCGTTATGATTCTGGGAACATTCGAACAGGGAAGCCTGACCTTCAATCGCATGAATGATTTCCAGGAAGGAAGGATCCGGATTTTTACGACTAAGTCGGTAGCCACCATTGGCGCCAGAAGTAGATTCAATCATGCCCGCCTTAACCAATTTGGTCAAAATTTTGGACAGATAGGTTGGGGATACCTTTTGCAGTTCTGCAAGTTGGTGTACGCTAACCAGCTGCTCAGGGGCAGTACTTACAAGATGAAGCATGGTATGCAAAGCATAATTTGTCGCTTTTGAATATTTCATGAGGGCACCTCATTATACACGGATTTAATTTATCCATAATAGACTTGATTAAGCTCTCTGTCAAACTACTGTACTTCAAGCGCTGACAACATCGAAAGAAAACGGATTAATTGTGATACAATCCTCGATAATCCGTAGGTGTCATCCCCTCGTGAGCCATGAATTGACGGTTAAAATAACTGGCATTGGGATACCCTGCGTCCTCCGCAATCTGTCCAATATTGGCCGTAGGCCGTTCCAGCAGCCATTGTTTCGCCATCTGTAACCGTGAACGAGTGATAAACTCCATAGGCGTCATCTCCACAGCACTCTTGAACATTTTGCAAAAGTAATACGAACTCACACCTGCGAGATCTGCCCAGTCTTGTAACAGGAAAGGTTGGCAGGCCTCCTGCTGCATCTGTGGAAGCAGCGCAAGAACCCGACTTTCCGCCTTGCTGGTAGTGCGTGTGCTCTTTAAAGGTACCGCATGCTGCACGAACTCAGCGAGTACAGCATAGGTCAGTGTGGATAGCTGAGCTGGACGCAGCATGGTGTTCTGTTCCGCTTCGGTCAGCAGGGCCAGATGAGCCTCTTCCCATGAGCTACGCTGCCGCAGCGTCCACAGCAGATTGCGATGTAATCCCCGCTCGATCATATAATCATGCAGTCGTTCACCATAGAAGTGCACCCATCTTACATCCCACGGATCATCTTCACTGCTGTAATAATGCTGTTGCTGCTGCGGGAAATAAAGCACGGCCTGACCTGCACGAAGCTCATGCACCACCCCGTCCACTTCCACGTATCCTTTGCCCGCAGCGACATAGTGAATATTAAAATTGTTCAGTACGCCTGCCTCCCGTAATACGGAATGCTGGGGATGATCCATATAGTGTCCGACGGATTCCGGATAACAAAAATATGGAATATCCTGCAGGGTTAGCAATACAGTTTGCCTCATCATAGCGACTTCTCCTTACTTAACAATATTGTGTCAACTAACTTCAATATATTATCATTTTAATTCGATCATCTATTCCTTATAATCACAATATACATTTATACACAGGAGGAAACAACACATGAATCCAGTTCAAAAATTGCGTTGGGGCATTCTTGGTAGCGCTAGCATTGCTGTGGAATCCGTCATTCCAGGCTTGCAGCAATCCGAGTTGAATGAAGTAACCGCGATTGCCAGTCGGGACGAAGATAAAGCCAAGCAGACGGCCAATCAACTTGGGATCGACAAGGCTTATGGCAGTTATGAAGCTTTGCTCGCGGATGATTCCATAGATGCCGTATATATTCCGCTACCGAATCATTTGCATCGGGAATGGACGATCCGGGCAGCTGAGGCAGGCAAACATATTTTGTGCGAAAAACCACTAGCTCTGACAGAGCAGGAAGCTCAGGAGATGGTTCAAGCTTGTGCAGATGCAGGAGTGCAGCTGGCCGAAGCGTTCATGTACCGCCATCATCCACGTTACGATCAGATCAGAGACATCATTGCCAGCGGTGAGATTGGTGAGATCCGCGGTATTCACAGTACATTTTCGTTCAATAATTCCAATGCATCCGGCAATGTCCGCTTTCGGCGGGATTGGGGTGGAGGTGCACTGTATGATATCGGATGTTATTCCATCAGCGTAGCACGTCTGCTGCTTGGTCAAGAACCAAGTGCAGCCACTGTTATTGGCATGTTCTCCCCAGAGCATGATCAGGTCGATATGATGGCCTCCGGACTGCTGGAATTCGATAATCACGTTGGCGTGACCTTTGACAGTAGCATGTGGGCAGCATTCCGCAATACGCTGGAGGTACTGGGGTCCGAAGGAATTATTGAAGTCCCTTCCGCATTCGTCAGCGAGCAGGATCGCAGCTCCAACTTCTATGTAACGGCTGGCGGTGAACGCAGAGAGATTGAAGTCCCGCAAGTGAACCACTACTCTCTGCAGGGAGATGATATGGCACGTGCCGTCCTTCAAGGCAAGGATCTGCGCTTCGCCCCTTCTGATGCAGTAGCTAATATGAAAGTACTGGAAGCTTGTCTTCGTTCAGCGGAACAACGCACACGAATTACACTATAATCGAGAGGATGAACTGAGTTATGGAATATATCGAAATTGCTGGTGCAGGTAAACGCGTCTCCCGATTGATTAAAGGAACCGATTATTTCGTGCATGATGCCTACGATAAAGCAGCTGCCAATATGGATGCTTTTCTGTCCATTGGCGGTAACACCGTCGATACAGCACATATTTATTGTGATGGACAGAGTGAAGAAGTCCTTGGTCGTTATATGAAGGAACGCGGTAACCGCGACCAGATTGTCATTCTCACCAAAGGCGCGCATCATGACCAGAACGGACCACGCGTTAACGCTGAGGCGATCCGTAGTGACTTGCTGGAAAGTCTGGAACGTCTACAGACGGATCATGTAGAGATGTATGCCTTGCACCGGGATGATCCCAATACCCCTGTGAGTGTTATTCTTGAAGCACTGAACGAACATATTGAATCCGGCAAAATCGGAGCCATCGGTGCCTCCAACTGGACTTGGCAACGTTTAGAGGAAGCCAATGCGTACGCTGCGGCGAATGGCCTGAAGGGCTTCACCTTCAGCAGTCCGAATCTCAGTCTCGCCAAAGCCAACGAGCCTTTCTGGGAAGGCTGTGTGTCGGCAGATGCAGAGACGCTCGCATGGCATGAGCAAACCAAGCTGCCATTGCTGTCCTGGTCTTCCCAGGCACGCGGTTTCTTCACTGGACGATTCACACCTGAAGTTCGGGATAACGAAGATCTGGTTCGTGTATTCTATAGTGACGGCAACTGGGAACGATTGCGTCGCGCTGAGCAATTGGCGAATTCGAAGAAAACAACACCTATTCAGGTTGCACTCGCTTATGTATTGAATCAGAAATTCCCAACCTGTGCGCTGATCGGAGCCCAGAATCAGGCGGAACTGCTCTCCTGTGACGAAGGGTCTCGAATCACGCTGACTCCTGCTGAAATAGCATGGCTGGATCTGGGCAGTGAAGTGCCGGCTGGCATCTAAAGAAAGTTAATTATTCATCAACAAATACAGAAGGACTTACCCCAGAGCACATCTCTGAAGGTAAGTCCTTTATATCATAGATTAAGACATATAAAATGTTAGAAATTGCACTGTTATTCAGTTGAATTACAGCTTAATGATCTGACCTGTCTTCTCGGATTCGAATGCTGCCAGGATGACTTGCAGGGAACGCAAGCCCTCTTCCCCAGAAATCGCTGGAGGTGTTTGGGTCACAATCGACTCTACAAAGGCGTCAATCACACCACTCGGCACTTGTTTCTCGTTGGTAGCCATGGCACCGACTTTGTACGTTTCAACCGTACCGTTGGTCAACTCAACGATAACTTCATCGCCTTCCACTGTTCCAATCTTCATAACACCATTCTCACACCACAGTACTGTACTGTTGTCTCCGGCTCTGTATTGCGTCCAGCTCGCTACCAGCGTTCCGATTGCTCCACTCTTCATACGAAGCAAGCAAGTTGCGTTATCGTCAACCTGAGTGCCTTCTTTGTGCAGTGTGCTGATGAAACCAGCCACTTCAGATACTTCATCATTCAGCAAGTAACGGATGAAGTCTGATTTGTGCACGCCGAGGTCGCCCATAGCGCCCATAATCGCTTCTTCTTTACGGAAGAACCAGCTTTCAGCTCCGTCCACACTCCATGCTTCCGGACCCGGGTGACCGAAGGAAGTACGGAAATTCAGGACTTTACCGAGTTTGCCGGAGTCGAGAATTTCTTTTGCTTTGACATGAGGAGGCATCAGACGCTGGTTGTGTCCAACCATCAGATACACACCATTTTTCTTGGCAGCTTCAATCATTTGCTCGCCTTCTTCAGTGGATACTGCCATTGGTTTCTCAACCAAAACATGCTTGCCTGCATTTGCAGCAGCAATCGCCATTGGCGCATGCAGATAGTTCGGTGTACACACACTAACGGCATCAACCGTTTCGTTTGCAAGCAATTCTTCGTAACTGGAATAAGCTTTACCGCCGTAAGTCTCGGCCATCTTCTCCGCACGCTCCACAATCGGATCGGCAAAAGCGACAAGTTCTACGTTCTCATTGGCAGCGTACTCTGGAATATGTCTGCGCTCGGCAATGGCTCCACAGCCGAATACAGCAACTTTAATTTTACTCATGTACATAAGTCTCCTTTGACAAATAGATTAGCATTTTTCATGGTTCGATGGTCCATTAGAATTGGTTCAGGTAGTTTTCTTTCAGCCAGTTGTAGCTATTGGATACGCTCTCAAGCGGAGGGTTCTGACATACATCTTGTTCCACGATCAACCATTCCACGCCTGCATTCGTAGCGCCCTCAATAACAGCCGGCAGGTCAACCGAACCTTGGCCCAGTTCCAGCGTTTTCATCTGACCCTGTTCGTCTTTGCTGAAATCTTTCAGGTGAAGCAGCGGTAAGCGACCCGCATATTTATTAATATACTCGATCGGATTTTGTCCCGCAAATTGTACCCAACATACGTCCATTTCCACTTTTACCGCTTCCGGTGATGTTTGAGCGAACATGGCATCAAAGGCATTGGCATCGCCAACCTGGCCATGGAATTCAAAGTCATGGTTATGGTAACCGAAGATCAAACCTTGCTTCGCCGCTTCAGCTCCATATTGTTGTAACTCAGCGAACAGCTTGGTCCAACCTTCTGCATTCTCAGGACGATCTTCTGGCATCAGGTAAGGACAAATGATATATTGTGCACCAATTGTTTTCAGGTAATCGAGTTGTTTTTGCAAGTCTTCGCGCATCGCATGTAGTGAAACATGGCTGCTGAATCCTTTCAATCCAAGTTCATCTAGTAGCGCTTTCATTTCTTCGGCTGGAATGTCACCATATCCGGCAAACTCCACGCCTTCATATCCAAGGGCCGCTACCTTACGCAACGTACCACGAAAATCTGCTGCAGTTTCATCACGGAGTGTAAACAATTGCAAACCAATATTAAGTTTTTTCATGTAGGATACACCTCTGTTCTCAAATTTGCTTTCATTGCTCTATCTGGTATCATCCTACCGCAAAACAGGCTAGAATGAACATATACAATATAGTCAGAACATGAACTATCTGGTCAAATTTTATTTCCATCATTTTGCATCTATTAAATGTACCTAATTTCAACTGAAGATATTTACACTGACACTCCGATGACAGAACAACCTTCCGATCGCTGTTATCCCCAGATTTTCTTAATTTCCTTTTCAAAAGGATAAAATCTGGAGCTAAAGGCGAACACTTTGTTTCTTCAGGTTTTTTCTGTCCTCTCCGTCATCGTGTAAATGTTAAGTTAAACTTATGATGTAAAAGCATCGATATATTGGGGGATTTCATCTTTGGATACGTTAGAGACATCTGTACTGATCTGTGACTACTCATATCACTATAAGGCATTCACTCATAATATGAAGGGCGAGCTGCAAACCTATCTGTTCCGCCTGCAGACCGAAGGCTCGTGCAAAGTATATGTACAGGATGAAGAATTCAAGATGACGAGCGGGGACTTGCTGCTGCTCAAGCCTGGTGACGATTATCATCTTGTAGTCGATGAACCACATAAGGAAGGACGCTTGTCTAGCGGAGATTATTATCTGTTCTGCGAGGGCAGTTGGATCGAGAATTGGTGGAAACGGCAGCAAAGATCCACTGTGAGCCGGATTGGACTGGATGATAAGCTGATCAGCCTATGGCGAAATATGTTACTGGAGAAACGTCGCGGACCTCTTGAGGAAAATGCGGAGCTAAAGGATGCGTTACTGCGCGGATTATGTCTATACATCGACCGGGCAATCACCGAGAATATCCAGATGGATCGGGCTGTTTCCTCTGCGTTGAAGTTAAAACGTTTTATTGAGGAACATGCCACCGTTACCTTTAAACTTGAAGAAGCCGCACGTTATGCCGGACTCAGCCTGTCACGTGCAGTCCGGTTATTTAAGGAACACTACAATCAGACCATGATTCAATATGCGATTGAGATCCGTCTGAATGCGGCACTGGAACGTATGAAATACAGTGAAATGACACTGGAGCATATTGCTGAATCCTGCGGTTTTGCAAGCTACTCCTATTTTCACCGGGTATTCCGGGCGCATTTTGGTGTATCTCCGGCGGAGTATCTCAAATCCAAGCAGCATGAGCCTATTGATTTAGAACGTGTGTGACGTATTCGTATCAGAAACCCATGACCTTCAAGCAGGTTCATGGGTTATTTTGATACGACGAAACTTGTAAACAGCTACTAGTAAGGCCCCGATTAATAAGAATGATGTTCACTTCAATATTTCATGTGACTCCAACAGAACAAGACTGTACAATTATAAAGACTGTCATCTTATCCATTCATATATCTCATTGAATTCCCATTAAAAATACTGGAGCGATACATATGCTAACCCACCAGCGCAAAGTTCTCATCATCGAGGATGAACCGGATATATCGCGTATTCTGCGAGATTATCTGACCAAAAACCAGTATGAAGCTGCCGTGGCAGCCACTGGGCAAGATGGGCTTCAGATTATGGAGCTTATTCAACCAGATTACATCATTCTGGACATTATGCTTCCGGACATGGACGGGATTGAAGTGTGCCGAGAGATTAGACGGCGCAACAATATCCCCATCCTCATTCTGAGTGCCAGAGGCAGTGATACCGATAAAGTACTGGGTCTGGGCTTTGGAGCAGACGACTACATGACGAAGCCCTTCTCTCTTAGCGAGCTGCTGGCACGGATCAATGCCCACTTTAGACGTTATGACAGCATGACATCGGATCAGGAGCGAACAGACCTACTACGCCTTGGAAACCTGGTGATTGATAAAAAAGCCTATAAGGTCACAGTGAACGAATCGGAAGTTTCTCTGTCTGCCAAGGAGTTCGAATTACTTCATTATCTGGCAAGCCATAAGAATCAGGTTTTCTCCAAAGCCCAGTTGCTTGATGCTATCTGGGGATATGCAACCTATGGCGATGAAAACACCGTAACCGTATACATTCGCAGACTACGAGAAAAAATCGAGGCAGATGCCTCCCATCCCACTGTTCTGAAGACGGTATGGGGTGTCGGTTACAAATTCAATTACGAATAATCCAGATTGGAGACATCCACATGTCATTGAACACCTGGTCTAGACGCTGGCTGTTAACTTCACTTGGCCTTCTGATTATTATGATTTTAAATATCCTCGCGCTGTCGATGATGCTATTCCAAAGTCGAATTTCTGATGAGTCCAATCTGTCTATGAATCAAATTCGCCTCAAGGTCAATCCCACTCTGCTCGCTCTGGAGCAAAATCATCAACATCTGGACGAACAAAATATTCATGAAGATATACGTTCCACCGCCAGAGAGACCGGGGTTCTGCTTACCTATCTAAACTCGGATGGAAAAGTCATTCTGTCCTCCGACCCCACCTCTGAAGGAACGCAAGTTAATCTGCGTTCGTCCCTTCATTATGATCTGCATCATGCCGTGCAGGCTGCGAATGGTAACGAATCGCTTGAAATTGCATTTCCCGTGATGGACGGACCCGTGGGAAGCCAGATCGGCAATGCCATCTTTTCCATCCCCCAAGCTATGGTTACTGTTCAGAAACCAATGACTTTTCTTGTAATATGGATTAGCGTACTATTGCTCCTGTCACTGGTCCTGAGCTTATTTCTATTTTGGATGAAACGAAAACTGGACAAACAGCTGCTCTCTCCCATTCATCAATTGAAGCTGCATGCGGAATCCATCCTGAAAGGCAATTATGAAGAACAGATCCAGTACAACCGGACGGACGAAATGGGCGACCTCTACGCCATGTTGGATTTGATGCGCACCGAAATTAAACATATGAACGAGATACGCATCCAGCAGGAACAAGCACAAAAGGAACTCATCACCAATATATCTCATGATATTAAGACACCGATCACCACGATAAAAGCATACATAGAAGCTATTGAGGAAGGGCTATGTAATGATCAGGAAACGCTGATGGAATATATGAGAGTCATGCGGACCCATACGGATAAAACGGCCCGACTCGTGGAGGACCTGCTGGTTCATGCACTGCAGGAACTTGGGCAAATTTCGGTGGAACCTCGTGAAATGTACAGTGGTCCTGTATTGGAAGCTATGTTGAGACCTATTAAGCATGTTGTTCTCACGAAAGGTCTGGTCTATGACGGACCTGAATCCAACGACATCCCCAATGTGTTAGTCGCAATCGACCCTATTCGAATTGAACAGGTCATCTCCAATCTTGCCGCCAATGCCCTCAAGCATACATCTCCGGGAGACATGTTACGTATCGTCACGGAACTGGAATCCGGGCACTTGAAAGTGACCATCGCCGATTCGGGTCAAGGAATACGTGTACAGGATATGCCGTTTGTTTTCCAGCGTTATTTCAGAGGCCAAGCTAGTCAGGCAGACCAACGTGTTCAGGAAGGTACGGGACTGGGACTTTCCATCTGCCAGAGCATTATTGAAGCACATGGGGGCCATATTTCCTTCACTAGTAAAGAAGGACAAGGTACGACCTTCCGGTTCTACCTTCCCATCTGCTGAGCCATTCCGGCCTGGCTATTTTACCAGACGTCTTTAACTTTCACTTTAACCCATTTGGCTGTAATACTTTATTCATAATTTGATAAGGCTTCCTCAACATCCCTCCTCTAGAATGAATCCTATACTGCACTCGGGAGTGATTCAACTTGTCCAAAACAACCATCATTCGTGCACAGAACCTGTGCAAGACCTACAACAGCGGGAGTGAGCAACATCATGCCATCCGTAATGTCGATCTCGACATCTATGAAGGGGAGTTCACGGTCATCATGGGTAACTCTGGCTCTGGCAAATCAACCCTCTTATATCTGCTAAGCGGACTGGATCAGATTACCGCCGGTGAGGTCTATTTTCGCGACCAACGGATTGACGCTTATAGTGAAAGAGAAATGTCCGACTTCCGCACCCGCCGGATCGGTTATATCTATCAAAGTATCAATCTGGTCCCGGACCTCTCCATCAAAGAGAACATTGCCTTGCCAGGATATATTGCGGGAAACAAAAAGAATGATATTCAATCCAGGGTTGCCCATCTGATGAATGCCATGGATATCGAAGGACAAAGCAACCGGCTCCCCTCCCAAACTTCTGGAGGGCAGCAGCAACGAGCTGCCATTGCACGAGCTTTGATTAATTCGCCGGATATCATCTTTGCCGATGAACCGACCGGAAGCTTGAATGTGGAACACGGCACAGCCGTTCTGGATATCCTTACAGACCTCCACCGGAAAGGGCAGTCCGTTGTGATGGTGACGCATGATATCAAGGCTGCCTGCCGGGCAGATCGCCTGATCTATATTCAGGACGGCAAGATTGGCGGAATCCTTGAGTTCAACACCTATGACGAACATCATATTCAGGATCGTGAAGCGATCATCTTCGCTTTGGTTACGGGGAAGGAATAACGATGGTGGTCATGTTTAAACTTAGCTTATCTTATCTGAGCAGGAATAAAACACAAAATGCATTGATTGCACTGCTCCTGCTGCTCTCGACACTTCTTGTATCCACAGCTATCGTCATTCTGGCCAACACGGGCAATCAGTTTCATGAAATGCATACCCGCACCCATGGGTCTCATCAAATTCTGACGTTTGAGAAAGGGCTGAATGACCCGGAGACTGTGCACGATTGGTGGGCCTCCCAGGATGACGTTCAGGTGTCCCCGTTACTATCGTATCGTTCATTGTCAGGCATCATCTTGAATGAAACTCACATCCCTAACCTCTACCTGTACATGTTTAATACGCCTCCGCCGCCATGGGGTGTGGATGAACTTATTTTGTCAAGTGGAACACCCAGCACGACTCCCGAGCCGGGCTCCGTCTGGATTCCAACGTCCATGGCAAATGCCTATCATATTTCGGTAGGTGATACCATTGGCTTCAAAACCGGCTCAAGCACACTCGAATTGAATGTGTCGGGCATTGTCATCGACGTACCGTACGGAGCGCCCTTCTCCAATACTGCACGGGTCTGGATGAATCCTGCTGATTATCTACGTGATTTGGCGGCACTCGCTGGCAACGAGAATCACATGATCGGCATCCATTTCAACGATTACAGTATGAATTCATTGTATTGGGAACGGTACAATCGCGAGACAGGTACTCCGTTTCTGGAATCCAAAATGGAGTTCGAAGCGATTTCCTCTTTCTATCTGATTATTAACCAGGTTATTGGCTTCATTATGATGTTCATGGGTGTTGTCATGCTATCCATCGCCTTAATGACTATCGGGTTTACAATTTCGGATGCCATCTTGGCCAATTACAGAACGATAGGTATTCTCAAGTCACTTGGGCTAACTTCCCGGAGAACGATAGGCGCCTATGTCATTCAATATGCGATGCTATCTATCGCTGCCATTATCCCCGGAATTGCACTTAGCGTATGGATCTCCAAGTGGATCATTAATATATCCGTGTCCTCTCTTCGAGTGGATCATCAGAACATTCCAGTCCAAGGATTGGACGCTGCCATAATGGCTGGTGTGCTTTTATTTGCTATAGTGATTCTGTTCGTTGTGTTATATGCCAAAAAAGCACGCAGCATACAGCCTGTGCAGGCCATTCGTTATGGTATGTCGGAGACAGATAATAGCCGTATGGCGGGCAAAATGAATTCGCCCTGGGCACAATGGATCGGGTTCACACGACTGCCTGTGACTATGGCCCTTGGACTTCGACATGTGTTCAAAAACACCAAAAGTTCTATTCTAACCCTCCTGCTGACCACGATGGCATCCTCTGTATTGGTTCTAGGGTATGTTCTGCTGACAAGCATAACCGGAATCTATCAGACTGCAGCTCATTGGGGGTATGACAATGCCAACATCGCAGCAGTCGTGGTGAACAAAAGCACCTTCCCCAAGGCTGAGCTGAAGCACGTGTTAGAACAGGATTCAAGGATCAGCAATGTGGGCTGGCAAGGGAACATCACGGGTGTCATTAGCCCGGAGTCTTCAGCCACCGTACAGAGTCAATCCATCAGTCTCAATCTGAGTGTACTGGACGGAAGTTATCAGGAACTTGGGTTCGAAACACTGAAAGGGGATAACCCGCGCCATGCGAATGAAATAGCCATTGGTGTGAGTATATCCCGAACATCAAACAAGGATCTTGGTGATCTCATCGACATCTATATTGAAGGAGAAAAGCGGACATTCCTCATCACAGGAATCTATCAGGCGATCGCCAACATGTCTGTTTCAGGCCGAATCACGATCGATTCCATGAAAAGTGTGAACCCGTCTTATGGCGAATCCGATGCCGTCTTCATTAATGTGAACGATCTGTCGCAAGCGGAACCACTGGCTCGGGAATTGAATGAACAATTTAAAGATTTTGCTTCGATAGTCACCCAGAAGACATTGCTTGATTCGGTCTATGCGGAAGCTGCTAATATCCTGATCTATCCGATGAGCCTGATTGGGTTGCTGTTCATCGCTGTGACGTTCATCATTATTTTCAGCACCTGTCGCATCAATATCCGCAAAGAGAGCAGAAACTACGGGATATACAAATCACTGGGAATGACATCCCGCCAAATCCGATTCTCGGTCACGATGGGAATGATCATGCTGTCCTCCATGGGAGCGATACTGGGTATGCTCGTCGGCGTATATCTACTGCCTCTTCTGCTCGAACTGGTCCTTTCCGGTTACGGTATCGTAGAACTTCCACTGATCCTGAATTGGGGTGGAATGATACTGTTCGCCTGTCTAAGTATCATTGCAGCGGGTCTAGGTTCATGGTTCTCTTCGCGAATTATTCGTGAGGCATCACCGCGTATGTTGGTTATCGAATAATGTAGTCCGGATTCTATTACGCAATAAACAGCCCTTCCATGCCTTTATACAAGGTGGAAGGGCTGTTTATGATATATGTGATCTGCTATCGCCATTTCTTGGCAAGTTCACCAATCTGATGTGGCGTCGTGCGACAACAGCCGCCAATGATTTTTGCACCCGCAGCAACCCACTGTTCCGAAGCATCACTCATACTGCCACATGTTCCCTGTCCACTCCACGTCTTCGTTGCTGCATCATATACTTCTCCCGAGTTCGGATACACAATAACAGGTTTATCGCTGGTACGGCTGAGAATACTTACGGCTTCCGTCACCACTTCCATCGGAGCACAGTTCAGTCCAATCGCAGCAATCTGTGGCTCGGAACCAAACAATTGTGCGCATGTCTCAATCGGCGTACCTTCGCTGATTGTCGTTCCATCTTTTAAGGAGAAAGATAGCCAGGCATACGCGTGAGGAAACTCCTTCAGTAAATCAACCAGCACCCGTGCTTCCTGCAACGATGGAATGGTCTCCAATGCCAGAATATCAGCACCCGCTTCAAGCAGCGCTGCTATACGTGGACGATGGAACTCAGCCAATGTCTCATCTGTGACGCCGTAATGACCAATGTACTCCGATCCATCAGCAAGGTATGCACCGTAGGGTCCAACAGAAGCAGCAACGAGCGGTCGCGGCCGAACCAAGGGACCTTTCTCTGGGACAAAAGACGTTTGTTTTTTTGTATCCATTAAGGAAGAATTGCCCTCAGGGGTGACTTCCGTGTTCTCTAACACGCTGTTTTGCACTTCTGCCCATACGTCATCTCTTGCCTGTGCAGCAAGTTCCACGGTCTTACGGATCAGATCCAATGCTGCCTGCTCTCCGATTCCTCTCTTGCTGAAACCATCTACCGTCGCCTGATAACTGGATGTAATCGCGCAGTCGGCTCCTGCTCGAAAATAATCCGTATGAACCTGAACGATAACATCCGGATTCTCAATTAATACGCGAGCAGACCAGAGCGGATCGTCCAGATCACATCCATGCTGTTCAAGTTCGGTTGCCAGCGCTCCGTCCAGAATCATGACTGAATGTTCACGCAGGATCTCTTCTATGGGGTTATTCTGTTGTGCTTGCGTCATGTACTTGTCCTCTTTTCTTATTCACACGTTCTGTCAGATAATAAGCTGCGTAACATACTGCGATAAACGGAACCCCACAATACAGCGCAATTCGCTGCGTAGGATCAAAAGCAATACCTATGCATGAAGCCAGGCATAATATAAATGAGATAATCGGTACCGCCGGGTATAGTGGAGTACGGTACACCAGATCTTTGACCGCATGGCCTTCCCGGATATATTGTCTGCGGAACATGTATTGGGAAGCGCTGATGCTCATCCATACCGCAACAACAGCCAAACCCGAAATGGAAACCAGTGTTATATACACGGTACCTGGCGCAATGATGCTGGACAGCAGAGCCAGCGCACCACCAACCATACTGATCAGAAGTGCATTCAATGGCACCCCGCGTTTCGTCAATTTGGCAAACCACGGAGAGATCGTTTTTTTATCAGCCAGAGACCAGAGCATCCGTGACGAAGCATACAGGCCTGAATTGGCAGCAGAGAGAATCGCCGTCAGAATAACAAAGTTCATAATGTCTGCTGCATACGGTACACCCACCCGCTCCATTACCGCTACAAATGGACTTTGCAGTACACTGGCATCCGACATCGGTAGCAAAGCAGACAAGATAACAATCGTTCCGATGAAAAAAATAACCAAACGCCACAGCGTTGTATGAATAGCCTTCGGTATCGTCTTTTCGGGGTTCTCCGTCTCACCGGCGGCAATGCCGATTAACTCGGTGCCTGAGAAGGCAAAGTTTACAGCAAGCATGGTCATCAATATCGCTGTAGCCCCATGAGGGAACCACCCGGATGCGGTAATATTCGATAGAAATGGAGCCGGTTCAGAATCCGCCATGGGTATGAACCCAAACATGGCTGCGCCACCGATAATAATGAAGATTACGATAGTTACTACTTTTACAGATGAGAACCAGAACTCGGATTCCGCAAATAATTTCACCGTTAAAGCGTTAAACAGAAAAATCATCAGGGCAAAGAGCGCGCTCCATATCCATACGTTCACCGATGGGAACCAGCGCTGCATCAGCAATCCGGCGGCTGTGAATTCGGAGCCAAGCGCAACAGTCCAGGTTAACCAGTATAACCAAGCCACCGTGTAGCCCGTTGCCGGTCCGATATATTTGGCTGCATAACTATGGAATGCTCCCGTCTCTGGCATGTGAACCGAGAGTTCACCAAGACAGAGCATCACCAAATATACGACGATCGCTCCGATCAGATAGGACAGAATGGTACCCAGTGGTCCCGCTTGCTGAATGGTGTAACCTGAGCTGAGGAATAATCCCGTTCCAATCACTCCACCAAGAGAGAGCATGACCACATGCCGTGCCTGCATTTTCCGCTGAAAATGCCCTTTGTCGTTGTTGTTCTCCATACCTGCTGCTCCCCTACTTCTTCATCCAGAAAAAACAAAAAAGACCCACTCTGCCTAAAGAGTGCGCCGTTACTGACAAATAAAAACAAACGCTCCTATCTATCAGGCTTTCACCCGCTGGAATTAGCACAGTATCCTTCAGATCTGTTGCTGAGGTTTCTAAGGGCCAGTCCCTCCACCTCTCTGGATAAGAAAATGATTTTTTATAAATATAGCGATCTATCATGAATGTGTCAACATTTAAATCATAAATGAAATACATCGCTATTCGGTGGAAGATCCCGGATTGGTAATGCTAATCTTCACATCGTACGTAATTGGCACGGTACTAAAAATGTTATCCCAATCATCTTTGACTTTCTTCCATGTTTTGGGCTCTTTAATACGTAAGCTATCCCGAAAATCCGCAACATCCACTTTGTAGGTATGCTGCAGCTTGTATAACACCTGACGAATCTGTTGTTCCGCCAGTTCAGCAAATTCTTTTTCCAGTTCCCCGCGATAAGCCCCTTTTTCCTCTCTTTCGGGAGCACGCCAATCCTCCATTAACCAGCCTTCGGATTGGGTCTTTACATGGAATGAAATATCATTGCCAACAACCTTGGGAATTACTTTTGTTTTCTTCTTTTTCATTTCATATACAACAGTGAATCCCTCTTTGTTGTAAGTCTTCAAGACGCCTCCTCTTTCCTTAGGCCTGAGCCACGATAAACCTTCCAGATCCGTTTGACTTAGTTCTCCAATAAACTTGGTTGTTTTCCCATCGAATATGCTGCCACCTGAGAACTTGCCCTCTCCATTGGAGTATAGTACATTCTGGAGCAAGAAACTGGAACCAGATTGCATTTGGGCATCTAATTTGGAGAGCAAAACAGGGTCAAGGATTTTGTTGGACAAGTATGAATTACCGGTAATTCCTGTTAGATAAAATGCTGGAATCCGAGAGGGATCATCCGAAGTCAGGACATCCACGGCGCGATGATGACTTATCAGTACCAGACAATTTGGACGAATATCGTTATCCCGAAGTACAAAATCCAGTAGCTGGTCCAGACCATACTTTTTGGCAATATCCTTGGAGACAACGATGACCTTTAGATGATGTCCGATAAGTGGACGGTCTCGCCTTAGTGCAAACTGACGAAAGATTTGCAGCAACGAATCTCCAGTAAGCTGTTCATTGGAATAGGAAGTCTTTCCCGAAGCAGGTGAACCGGATTGTCCGCCCTGTTTACTGTTCGAACCGCCCGTGCCAGGAGCAATCTGCACGGTAGCCGTTATATAATTATTCTTTGGATACTTTCCTCCCTGGGCAGCGATGTCCTTCTCAAATTCCGTTTCTTTCGCGATATCGATCCCGAGACCAACATAGACACTTAGTTCCTCGATCTCCCTACTGCTCCAGCATCCGGATATTACCAGAAGAACGGACAAAGCAAAGGCTACACGTAAAAGCATAAAAATACGAATCATGCTTGCTTGCCTCCCTTTTTGCGAATCAGACTTATTAACAGCAGCAACAGAGGTAAAATGGCAAAAAGAAGCACGGATAGATTGCCCAACATATCACCCAGTGCAAAAGTTTCATCCACGGTTTTCGGCATTAATGCTGTTAGATATATTACTGGCAGAAAGGCGTACATAATGACCTTGATCTTCTTCGTACGAAATAAATCCCGAATGCCCACCGAAGCGCAATAGTGTGTGATCGTGAAACTCGAGAAGATCTGCATAATCCAGATGACCAGTAGCAGGGATTCGAACCGTTCAAAGATCAAACCTTGAATCTCGAAGCTTCTTACCAGATCGAGCGTGGGCCAAGTACGTGTTTTGATGCCGTCGAGTGACAGACTGCCTACAACCATCACAACAGTAATCAGATAAATCATAGTCGATATGATGATGCCCCAGCTCATGGCTACATTGCTCTTTTTGGGATTTTTCATATAAGCAGTCATGACAAACATGACTTCGTACCCCGTGTAAGCCAGCAGCGAAGGTTTCAAACCTTTGAGGACTGGCATGATACCCTCTCCGAGTACGGGTCTCAGATTGCCGATCTCAAATAACTGATTACTAAGCAAAATTTCAATCACAAATATAATCAGTGTAATCGGCAAAATAATCTCAAATACACGCACAATGACGGCGAGTCCACCAGAGATCAAATATATGCCAATCCACATAAACACCATCACAATGGCCCATGTCGGAGTACGCTCTAGCAAATACATGCCTGTCACTTCAGCCATGACCCTGATTTCGAATGCGGCAATCACCATAAAGTACATAATCATGGCGAATCCCAATATGTAAGCAATCCAGCTCCCCGTAATCTCACGGGTGAACTGGAACACTGTTTTCTCCGGAAATCTGCGACACAGGGTAACCAGAATAATTCCGACACCCGTGATAATCAGTCCCGACAGAATGATGGAGATCCAGACATCCGGTGTTCCGACAGCTTCACTCGTCGTTCGGGGGAGTGTCAGGATCCCAGCGCCAAGCATGTAATTAACAATAACTACGACGGCCTGCCTTGTGCTAATATTTCCTTCAGAACCGTTCACTTCATCCCACCTCATACCTCGTGATTTGCTTGATTTATTTTTTGCGGTCTTTATCTATTGGATTAGACATCTCGGGACGCTTCCTCATCATATTTAGCGGAGCACGGATAAAGAAATCCTTCCATTCCCCAAAGTGATAAGGAACGGCCGGTGCAACATAAGGTAAGCCAAAGCTCGAGAGTCTCGCAAGATGGGTACATATAAGGAGAAAGAACATAACCACGCCAAACAATCCGAGTACAGCTGCGCTAAACATGGCAGCAAATCGCAGAATTCGCAGTGTGATGCCGGCACTATAGACAGGGATCGTAAAGGAGGATATGGCGGTAACCGCAACAACGATGACCAGGAATTGGCTTATAATTCCTGCCTGTACGGCTGCCTGGCCGATAATCAGACCTCCAACGATACCTAGCGAGGGTGCAATCGGCTTAGGTAAACGAATGCCAGCCTCCCTCAATATCTCGATCGAAAGTTCCATGATCAGTACTTCGATGATTGAAGGAAACGGCACTCCCGTCCGCGTTTCAATGATCGTCAATACCAGCTTGGTTGGGATAAGTCCCGGATGGAACGAGATAAACGAGATATAGAGCGCAGGAGCGAGCAAGGCCAGCATGGCGGACATAAAGCGCAGCATTCGCAGGAATGTTCCAGGAATCCATCGTTCATAGTAATCCTCGGGAGATTGGAGCAACATGCTAAACGTCACTGGCACAATTAAGACAAATGGCGTCCCATCCAATAAAATAGCCACTCGCCCTTCCAGCAAAGCACCCATCACCCGGTCTGGCCTTTCTGTATTCAACACTTGTTGAAACGGACTGAGCGTATTGTCTTCGATGAGCTGTTCAACATACCCTGATTCCAACATGGAATCCATATCCATCGCTTCAATTCGCTTTTGGACTTCCGCCACGAGATTAGGATCAGCAATATCCTGAATATAGGCAACAGCCAAATCTTTCTTGATCCGTGAACCTACTTCATACTTCTGAATAAAGAGGCTCTGATCACTACCATACCGACGTAAAATACCTGTGTTATCACTTAACTGTTCAGTAAAACCGATTCGGGGGCCACGGAGCAACCCCTCTGACACCGGTTCATTCACACCACGTGTTTTGATCTTATGAGCTCCAATTAACAGAGCCCCCGGCAATCCATCGACCAACAGTGCATTTTTGCCAAAAAGCACGCCAACTGCGACCTCTTGGAGGGACTTGGTCTCCTCAACCAGACTGACAGGTAGTAATTGATCTTGCAGGTAGGCTGACAGTAAATGTGCATTATCCGGATGGAGGAAACCCTCCCGTTTAAGCTCTGGTACGCCTTCCAACATTAAGGGTGTGATCAGGTGATCATCAATTAAGTCTTGATCCACCAGGCCTTCGGTATATATGACGGCAGCCCGTGTATTCGTACCTCTAATGGTGAATTCCCGAATATGAACGTCAGCATTTTGACCAAAGCTTTCTCTTACGCTAATCAGATCCGTATTGTACTTGCCGGTCATTTTAATATTGGCATAGTGGCCCGTTTCGGTTCCCTGACCCTGACCCGCGGTAGCAGGAGAAATATCTTTCGAGGATATGGAGGGTTTCTCGGAACGAGAGAAGGTTCCACGCTTAATGGCGGCATAGATCCACCGCATGGTTACTGTAATGCCGATCGGTATGATAAGGACCAAGAATGCCTGAATCCATATGGTCCAATCCGGCACGTAGGATACAATTGTTGACCACATGTTCCCACCCCAACATTTCTCTGCATGATGAAGCTGCAGGTATTCCCAAGTATTGTGTCCCCCTTTGATCACAATAATTCCCGTTTTTTTGTGTCCAGAACAACAAAAAAACGGTCCCTGTATAAGGAACCGCCACTACCCACTTTTATTAAACGATTCTGGTCACATGCTCCGCTTTCGCATCAAGCAACTGAGCAGATGCAGCAATGGCCGTAAAGTCATGCAAAGCGATCTCAATCCTTTTCTGGCTCTGCTCAACATATTCCTCTACTTTTTGTGTACCACCTGTGATATTACCGATCTCCTTGGTTATTCCGGTAACGCTATCACGAATCTCGTTAATCGAACTCTCCACCATTGTAGATAGCTTCTTTACTTCCTTGGCTACGATATCGAATCCTCGTCCGAATTCACCTGCATGTGCAGCCTCAATGGCAGCATTCAATGCGAGCAGTTGCGTCTGAGACGAAATCTCGCGTATGGTTCGTACGACTCCCTGAATTGATCCAGCCTGTTCCTGTAGATGCGTTAGCGTCTCACGGTTAGAAGCCGACACCTCGGAGATATAGGAGATACTGGACATTAACTCCTGGCTTCGTCCAATACCAACATCTGCTTGTTCATTCAGCTCATGAGACATGGTTTTCAGTTCATTCACTACTACCGTAATATTGTTCTGACGATTCGTGATGTTGGTTGCTATTTTGGAGACACCTAATACTTTTCGATTCGTCTCATCGTACACCGGCATATATGTAGCTTCAAGCCATACTGAGTTTCCTTTCGCATCCTTGCGCTCGACCTTATCCTGAAAACTTATTCCACTGAATATGCTTTTCCAAAAAGCATCATAGTCTGGGGTATTCACAAAATGGCCAAAGCATAACTGCTGATGTGACATGCCATACATTTCATCTACCGTATATCCCATCGTCCGGGCAAATACTTCATTCACGTAGGTTACCCGTCGATCCAGATCAAATCGAATGATAGCAAGACTTTTCTCCATCGCTTTGATGACCATTGCATCGGTAACAACATCTTTCTTTTCCATATCTAATATAGGCACTTGATAACCCCCACAGTCCATCCATAATTAACAGCCTTAACCAGCGAAACAACGATCATAGCAACATATGTATCCATCAGGTTCTAGATGACTCTACTATTGATACCCGATTTGCAGTATTTTGGATCACCTTTTACCGTTTATTTTTTAGTATGTTAATTTTCACTTTGTGAATCAGGAACGTTTTTTCTGTTTTTTTTGTAACCGTTTAGCCCCTATAAACAAGAAAAACAAGACGATTCGTCGTGACCATCGTCCTGCTTGTTATCTAATCTCATCTTTATTGTTTTTGTCTTTTCACCATCTAGCTCTATACCGTCCATCCCATTCATCAACCTCGCGGTAGCTTATTTCCATACCGACTGCGCAGTTCAGCAAGCCGTTCCAACTTGGACAGCGCACGCTCCTTCTGCATCAATCCCACAGCCAGCACCATCTGTTCCATTAAGAGCAGTGGAGTAACCATGGAATGAAATTCTCCCAGTTCCCCTCTGCTGACGTAAAAAGATAATTCGGTCGCCAGTCCATATAACAGGTCTTCCCGATCTGTCACAAGTATGGATTTGCTTCCCATATCACTGGCATAATCCAGAATGACCTCTGCTTCAGGCAGCAAACGGGTGAAACACATGAGCATCACCATATCCTCTTGCTGCATGTGCATCAACGATTCCAATAACTCATGTCCACCTCTGGCGAGATAAATGACGGTCAATCCGAATCTGGACAAGCGGAATGACAACAGCTCAGCCAGACCTGCAGATGGACCAGGGGCATAGATGTACACTCTTCGGGCTTCAGCAAGAATCGCTGCGGCCTGCTCCAAATCCCCTTGCTTCATATGAGACAACGTCTCCTGCAAATGGCTAACGGAAGCTTCCAATAATTGAACAGGCAAGCTATCCGTATCCATGCGGGATATGGTTTTATTTAATTTCAACGCCGGCGTGGTATCTTCAGAGGTGCGGAGGCGTATTTTGAACGCCTTGGCATTGTCATATCCAACTGCACGCCAGAAACGGGATACCGTTGCAATACTAACCCCCAGCCTATCGGCAATCTCCTGTTCCGTCATGAATAGAATTTCTTCGGGATTACGTTCAACAAAATCGGCAATTTTCAGATGACCTGGCGATAGCTGCTCTTTTTGGGTAAACAAATTCATTCAGGATACACTCCTTTTCTCGCTCTCCAACCAGTATATCAATAGACTGAAGAAGAAGTGGTCAATTTATGTAATATTTTTTTCATAAAAATTATAATATGTAATAAAAATTACAATTGATTTACAAATGTCTTCTTTCCCGTTAATACTCTGCCCCTAGACTGTGGCTATGATCACCAACTTTCAGGGAGGTATGTATCGATGAAGAAGATGACTGAGCGTTATACGCTGACGTCTTCACAGAAAATGATGGTGTTTGTGCTTTCCATGTCACTGTACGGCTTGTCCAACATGTTCACAGAGCTTATTCCCAAGTTGCAGCTTGGACCAATTGAACTGTCAGTCGAATACTTTGCTTTTATTCCGCTGACCCTCTGCATTCTGTTCCATCCCATGATTGCCGCTCTTGGTGCGGCTCTTGGCGAAGTCATTTTTGGTGAGTTGATGTTGGGACAATTCGGTGGACTTGGCGAGCTGGAAAAGTTCATTACATTTTCCTTCGCCATGTACGTCGCAGGACGTATGGTCAGTGATCCACGCAATCGCAGGCAGGTCGGCATTGCAGCCATGACCGGAGTCATCATTCATCAGTTCCTCAGTTCGCTGGTCGATATCGGCAAAGTATGGATCGGTGTGGAACAGCTTGAAGCGGTTCCGGGACTCGCTGAAAGTGTGGTACTGATCGAAGGCGTTGGTTTCCTCAATGACGTACTGTTCTCGGGCATCCTGTTCGCTCTACTGCCTACGCTGTATCTGGTTCCCCTGCTCTATGGCAAAATTGAACCACTGCTCGGAATCAAACCTCGCAATCCTGGCATGAAATATGAAGGCATTGGCTTCTTCCGTCCAAAGCTTATCCTGATCGGTGTGTTACTGCTCGCGTTGGCTTTCGGTGCTGAATCCCTCTCCGAGATGGACATTAACTTTGCGGTGTGGGAGACGGACTATGCGGATCAATACGGTTCTGCTTCCATCTGGATCAGTATTGGTGCTGCGGCATTAATCGCTGTGGTGACACTCATCTTCATGCGGGCCAGACGCAATAAGAACAAATCCGGTCCAGGTACGGAGAACCGTCCTTATGCATAATGTAATGTCCCACTCCGTTTCTACTCCTACACCGGAGTCCGCTATCTCCATTCAAAATGTGACCTTTACCTATCCCGGCTCAGAGGAGCCTGTCCTGAACGGGGTTTCACTTGAACTCCCACGGGGCAGTTTCACTGCAATCATCGGGAGCAACGGTTGTGGCAAATCCACGATGTGCAAATTGTTCAACGGCCTGATCCCCCAATTCTACACGGGAGATTTCTCTGGTGAAGTCCATGTACTTGGTGTATCTGCCGAAGGCCGAAGTGTTGCAGACCTGTCCAGAAAAATCGGTTACGTATACCAGGACTTTGATAACCAACTGGTCCGCCCAACCGTTCTGGATGAAGCCTTTTTTGCACCTCTGAACTACGGGTTATCCAACTACCGGGAGTTGGGTGAACATGCACTTGCCATGTGCGGACTGGATACCATTCATAACCGATACATCTGGGAATTGAGTGGTGGGCAGAAACATCTGCTCGCTCTGGCTGGTGCCCTGTCACTCGACCCGGATATTCTGATCGTCGATGAGCCTGTCTCGCAGCTTGATCCGCAGCATGCGAGACTGATCTACGAATGTCTGTCCCGATTAAATACGGAATATGGCAAGACGATTATCGTCATTGAACATCATACCGAATTTATCGCGGACTTCTGCGCGGATGTGGTGCTGATGGATAAAGGCCGTGTGTTATGGAATCTTCCCGTCAAGGAAGGCTTGAATCGAATCACCGATCTGGAGCGGCTTGGCATTCAGCCACCCGAGGTGACTCGTGCAGCTATTCAAGCGCTTGAGCAATTTAAGGAAGGTGAATTCTCCAGCGGTATTCAGGATTCTGCTACTCGTCATTGGTTACCCATTACGGTGGATGAAGCCGCGATTTACTTTGTAAAACGACAATACCAGCAGGACATACATGCTTCAGGCAAACAGACGGTTGCCGCAGAGCATTCGTTGCAGATGCAAACCGTGAATACGATCCAGTCTGCCATGGAGCAGAACGGTTCAGCCATGTCTCGGATATCGGGAGGCACACTGACAGATTCTACTGCGCTGCCCGTTCCCATTGTCCAATTTCTAAATACGCGGTTACGGTACAGAGGACTGGGCAAAAAAGAGCATGAGGTTATTCGTGGCATTAACTTTTCACTGCATGAAGGAGAACGGATTGCCTTGGTGGGCAACAACGGAGCCGGCAAGTCTTCACTGCTCAAACTCATGGCTGGAATCAGCTTGCCTCAAGAAGGCAGCGTCAGCGTTTTGGGTGAAGTTACCCATCGATCATCTTTGGAACAGCTTGCTGGCAGGGTCGCTTATATTTTTCAGAACTCCTCCGAGATGTTTATCGAAGACAGTGTGCGCAAAGAAGTGGCGTATTTCCTGAAAACCCGTCGCATTCAGGAAGCTGACCAGCAGATCGCTCATGTGCTGGATCGCTTCCGGCTTACGCCACTCCAAGAGAGGGATGCCCGACTCCTTAGCGGTGGACAGCAACGGCGAGTTACCCTCGCCATCGGGGCAGCCATGAAACCTTCCCTCATGCTGCTCGATGAACCTACTGCTAATCTGGATCTGGCTACGCGCGAAGAATTAATCGGTGTACTGGATGAACTCGATCAGCATGTGCGAACAACCGTCATTGCCACGCATGACATGCAACTGGTTACCCAGTGGGCCAGTCGGGTCATTGTACTTCACAATGGACGGGTAGAAGCCGACGGCACCCCTTCCGAGGTATTCGCAGATGAACCCCTTCTGCGTCGATCGGGACTTGCACTTACGCAGATCATGGAGCTCTCGCACCGTATCGGATTGTCTACACTTTGTCCTACAACCGATGCCTTTGTTGCAAGTCTGTTGAATCAATCATTCGCCAAGGAGGAGGCTCGTTATGCAGCTTGTCCGCAACTGGTTTGACAAACTATCCATTGAACGCATACAGCTGGAGCTAATGAATACCGTATATGGCAGTGGTCATGCCAGCCTGTCACGGATTGACCCGCGTGCTATGCTGAGCTGGTATCTCTTTTTTGCCATTGTACCCTGGTTTATTCATAACGGCACCGTGCTGCTTGGCATGTTCCTGCTCATGGTCACTACCACGATTTTATCTCGGGCCGCTCCCTTTATTATCATCATTCTCTGCCTGGGGTTAATCGGTCAAGTGGGCTGGATGTTTATCATCTCGCTGTTCTTCGGAGGCAATTGGGAATCTGCATTCCCCCTGTTGCTGCTCACCCTGAAGCTGTCCATCGTCTCGCTGGCGAGTATTACCGTCTTCTCGGGTATGGACCCGGAACGGATTGGTGATGGATTACTTGCACTCGGCATGCCTGCAACATTCTCGTTCAGCCTCTCTTACGCTTATCGGATCTTGCCAGTGCTGTTTGGTGAATTCCGGAATATCATGTTGTCCTACCGACTGCGAGGCCTTGTTCCTTCCCGGCATGGATGGCTCTATTGGCGGCTTGTCGTTTATTATATGAAACTGTTCATTGTGTCCTTCTTCCCACTCATGCTGGCTACAGCCAAACGCTCACGCACAACCGTTGAAGCACTGGAGACACGCGGCTTCTCTTACGGGATGAAACATCCAGAATCCAAACGTCTGAAGCTGGCCCATCTAAAAATCACCCCACGTGACATCGGATTTCTCGCTGCATCGACACTTTATGTGGCACTGCTGTTCTGGTTCGGCGCACATTATGAAATTCTGTAATTCATATACTTAACCATTCATGGAATAAAGGGAGTGTCATTATGCGAATTGATCTTCATACTCACGGCAAACTATCCAAAAACTCTGATTTCTCGATCGAGTATTTTACCGAAATGGTCACGGAAGCGAAAGCCAGCGGGCTGGATGCCCTCGCGCTTACAGAGCATTTTAACACCCGACACTTCTACGATGTCTATGAGACGCTGGATCATCTTTACCCTTTTAACGGAGAATACTACGATGCAGACGGACTTCGCATTTTCCCTGGGATGGAAGTGGATATTCAGGAGACGGGGCACATTTTGCTGATTGGTCAAAAAGAACATATCCTCACCATCCGTGCCGGCCTGGAAAATTATACGGCCAAGGGGTCTTTCATTCCCTTTGCCAACCTGCTGGATCTGGCCGAAGTATGGCCTTTACTCAAAATTGGCGCACACCCTTTCCGCGAATCCACTCCGCTGCATCAGTTGGACCGCAACCTGCTTGGACGTCTGGATGCATTTGACCTGAACGCCAAGGACATGTACAAAATGGATATCCAAACCTGCCGCAGTCAGGTCGAATCGTTTGCCCAATCCCTAGGCAAACCGGTTACCGCCGGAAGTGATACACACCAATGTCTGCAATACGGCAGTGTATACAACGTGTTGGATCGTCCATGTGCATCGGTGGCTGAACTCAAAGAGCAGATTCTCACGGAAGCGTACACCATCGAAATCTCCGCCGATCTTCCCTTACGCGTCAAAGCCTCTGTGATGCTCAAGAAAGTAATGAAACGTCTTGCCAAGCTGGAGGCCGCCAGTTTGCAGGAGGTTTAGAAAAGAGAGTCACATTTAGACTCACCAAATGGCTGAATGAATGTTATCAAATTTAAAAGAGACATGCTCGCCAAGAGCATGTCTCTTTTTCATTCCAAATGATTCGTAACCTATACTCAGCTCCATAGATTTAGATAACTTGAATTGATTGTGATTTTTTTCACTTATAATTCAATACTAAACGTTTACGATGGGTTTATCACTTATATTACTCGCGAGTAACCTAACAACAGGAGGTCACACACATGAATCATCCTTATGAAAAGCTGTTCACCCCATTCCGCATCGGAACCATGGAAATTAAGAATCGAATCGTCATGTCCCCTATGGGAACTAATTCGGCGAGCCCTGATGGACGTATCTCTCTGGAAGAGATCGATTACTATGAGGAACGCGCCAAAGGCGGCGCGGGTATGATCATTCTTGGCGCACAATTTCTGACCGAAGATCTGGCCCAGGGCGTGTTGGAAGGTATAGTTGAGAAGGATTATGTCATTCCATTGCTCACGGATCTCGTCGATGCAGTACAACATTATGGCACCAAAGTTATCGCTCAGCTCAGCTGCGGCACCGGACGCAACGCCCTACCCGACCGTTCGGGGAAACCTCCCGTATCGGCTTCGGCCATCCCAGCCATATATAACACGGAAGTGCTGTGCCATCCACTCACGGTGGAGGAAATACAGACCATTATGGATCAATTCACAGATTCGGCAGCCAGACTGAAACGGGCTGGCTTTGATGGGATCGAAATTCATGCCCACGCCGGTTATTTAATTGATCAGTTTATGTCACCGATCTGGAACAAGCGTGAAGATGAGTACGGAGGCACGACAGAAAAACGGATGCGATTCGCAGTTGAGATCGTACAGGCGATCCGCCAAGCTATAGGTCCGGACATGCCCATATTGTTCCGGATGGCCCTGGATCATCGTTTTGAAGGGGGACGTACGGTCGAGGACAGTCTGGAGATGTTGCAGATTCTTGAACGTGCAGGTGTAGATGCTGTTGATATTGATGCAGGTTCCTACGAAAGAATCGATTATATTTTCCCGCCAGCGTACCTGGGTGATGCTTGTATGGACTATATGTGCGAGCCTGCTCGTCAGGTTGTGAATATTCCCATCTTGAACTCGGGAAGCCATACACCGGAGAGTGCTGTCCGGTTAATCGAATCCGGGAACGCCGACTTCGTCATGTTTGGTCGTGCATTAATTGCCGATGCCGAGCTTCCAAACAAACTGCGGGATAACTTGCGGGAGGATATTCGACCTTGTATCCGTTGTAATGAGGAATGCATCGGTCGTATTATCGAGCGGAATACCAAAATCAGCTGTGCGGTCAATATTCAGGCAGCGAACGAGAAACGTTTTGCGATTCACAAGGCAGAGACTGCCAAGAAAGTCGTTGTTGTAGGCGGTGGACCATCCGGTCTGGAAGCAGCACGTGTAGCAGCACTCAAAGGGCATGAGGTTACACTATATGAAAAAGAAGCCACGGTCGGTGGACAGGTCACCAGTGCAGCAACACCGGAATTTAAAGGCCAGTTGCGTGCCCTGATAGGCTGGTACGAGCGGCAGTTAACCCAACTTCACGTGAACGTGAAGTTGAATCATGAGATCACACCAGATGATCCTGCACTGGAAGCAGCTGATCATATTTTCATCGGCGCAGGAGCGGTACCTCTCATTCCTCCGATCCCTGGAATCGATAATGATAATGTCGTGGGAGCCATTGAGGCCCATCTACAAAGAGAGCTTGTGCGCGGCGAACATATTGTCATTACAGGTGGTGGTCTAACCGGCTGCGATCTGGGACTTGAGCTGGCTATGGAAGGCAAAAAGGTCACCATCATCGAGATGCGTCCGGAAGCGGGGCAAGATGTGATGTACATTAACCGTGCAGCCCTGATGCCTATGCTGGACAGCTACGGAGTTACCATTCTCGGGGGCCACAAAGTACTCTCCTTTGAAGCCAATGGGTTACATGCAGAGAGGGCCGATGGTTCCAAAGTGTTCATTGAAGCGGATACGATCATTAACGCCTTTGGTATGAGAAAAAATACAACGATTGCTGAGCTGATTCGGGCCAAGTTCGGAACCAAAACCAGCCTTATGGGCGACTGTGTGAAAATTGGCAAAGTAGGTACTGCCGTTCGTTCCGGGTTTTACGCAGCGAGCGCCATATAACTCAAATTCAAGAAGAGCCAGACTCCGATGATCCGGGTCTGGCTCTTATCTATTGAACTTCATCTAGCTTCGCTGCTGCATGTCCAATATGCCGTAGAAAAAGAGATCCTGCGTCTGTCGTGCCAACTGTGAAGGCGTTTCGTGTCCTGGCAGCAGCTTGATCAGGGTTAACCGTTCAATAATGGCCAGTAGACATTCCGCAAAGAAAATCGCATCGAGATCCTGCCGATAATATCCGGCTTGCTGTTCTTCAATCAGATTCTGTTCCATGAGCCCGGCAATCTCAGCCTTGATGCCTACTGACTCCGGAGACAGATACAATCCAATTCGGGTCAATGCCGGATTCCGTCCGAGGAATCGGTAGATCTGCTCCAACGAGGCCACGACTGCTTCCTTGAGGTCCTTCCTATTCAATCCGGCCCCGATATGACTATCGCGCACCGCCTGACTGAGGCCATTGCGAAAATCAGCCACCAGCTCCGCAAAAGCAGCTTCTTTGCTCTCAAAGTACAGATAGAATGCAGGCTGTGTTAACCCCGCCCGAGCAACGATTGAACTTATTTTCGTCTGGTAGAATCCACTCAATGCAAATTCCTCTGCTGCAGCCTCTAGGAGACGAAGCCTACTCTCTTTGCCAACAGCTCCTTGCTTTCTCACTTCAACCCCCAGCCCCTTTCTACTCAGGCTTGCCTCTGACGTTAAGCTCTTCTCTAATTATACTTAACCTATGCGCATTAATTAAGTAGACCATGGTATCCGCCATCCAAGGGGACACTGCCAGATTCAGGTTTCCTGAAGATCCACACGTTCCGCCCGTTCGTTCTTCTTATACTGAGTCGGAGATTCGCCCATCGTGTTTGTGAAAAGAATGGTGAAATAATTCGTATTCTGATATCCAAGTACATGTGCAATTTCACTTACCTTCATGTCCGTTGTGGTTAGCAGCCGCTTCGCTTCTCCCATTCTTCGGTAGACAATATAACGAATCGGGGAATCATCATATTCGTCCTTGAACACATGAGATAAGTAATAAGGGTTCATATGAAAATACGCTGCAATATCCTGGAGCTTCAGGTGCTGAAGGTAGTTCTCATCGAGAAACTCCTTGATCCGTACGGCGAGATGATCCGAATCTTGTTTTTTTGAGGCATTGGGTTGAGTCAACCGCTGAACTATGGCAAGCAGCACACCAAGCAGTCCTTCACAGATCTTCTCGTAACCCGTCTTTTGATTGGAGGATTCCTCATACATGAACTCGAGCAGTTGGCCAATCCTGCTAGCGTATTCTTTGGTTTCGATATAAGGAGACGCATTTTCGGGAATTAAGTGCTCCATTTGCGTTCCATCCGAATAGATATTGGCTATTCCACAATAATAAAGACTGAGTGGGGATACGGGAGAGGTACATTGTTCATGAATCACACCTTGATTGTAGATTAATAGATCGCCTTTTTTGACCGTATATGGATGTTCATTAATTTTAATAATACCTTCTCCATCAGACACATACACCATTTCACTGATATCCTCATGCATGTGACTTGGAAAATTCCAATTGGGATTGCCGTTCACTTTGCCTATATACAGCAAATGGGAGGATGTTTCTTTTCTTGTCTTACTCATTCTGGTGTCTTCCCTTCATCAGTGCATGATTCTCTCTAGCTGTACTAATATACCCCTTTTGCCACAGCAAGATCTATAATTTTTCAGAAAAACAAAGCAAGATCTTTCATTGTCTTACCTTCCCAATTTTCTTATGATGAGTCATGCACCTTTAAATCCAAACCATTTCAAGGAGTCGAGGATAGATTGAAAAAGCTGATTTTTTATATTATCGCCATTGCAACAGGAGCTCTTCTAAGCTTTGAAGGTGCACTGTACGGCAAACTTGGAGAACAAGTCGGCACACTGGAAGCTGATTTCTATAACTTCTTCATGGGTGCGATTATTTCACTGATTCTGTTGATTTTCTTCGGCAGAGGAAACCTCTCTGCCATCACCAAATTTCCGAAGTGGAATCTGCTTGGTGGTTTGCTTGGGGTCACCTACCTGCTTACATTGGTCATCGGTGTTCCCATTGTGGGTGTAGGAATCTCCATGATTGCCATTGTTGTCGGGCAGATGGTAACCAGCATTCTGATCGATCATTACGGATGGCTGGGCAGTAGTCGCAAACCGGTAGGAAGCAAACGGATTGCCGCCTTGGTACTGATGCTGGGCGCGCTGGCTCTTACTTTATTCTAGAGGAGGATTACAATGGGCATAGGTTTATTAATTGTTGTCGTCACCTTAATTGGTGGAGCTGTACTTAGTGCACAGTCCTCTATCAATGGTACGATTAGCCGTAATATCGGCCTTCTGGAGACGGTTTTCTTCACGTTCGCGTCAGGTACACTGATTCTGGCTGTACTAATCAATTTTTTTGGCAGTGGACATCTACTCGACTTGCTTCATGCACCTAAATTGCAGCTTTCTGCTGTTTTCATGGGTTTCGGATATCTATTCCTGTCCACGTTGGCCGTGAATAAACTGGGTGTAACACCTGCCAACCTTACAGCGATTGTAGGACAGATTGTTGCTGGATTTATCATCGATGCCATGGGCCTTTTCGGTGGTGAATTCATTGCATTCTCATGGCAGCGAGCTGTCTCACTCGTTCTGATGTTGGCTGCATTAGCTCTGATTTTCAGTGAAAAGAATGACCACGCACAAGCCGTGACGCTTAGCAAATAAATGAACGGTAGTAGCCGATTCTTGATATCTAGTAACATTTAGGATAACGGAACCTTCTGGCTGCTTGAAATACCTTGTATAGAAACCGAAGAAAGAAGAGCGCATGATTTCCATGACTCTTCTTTTTTTGATGCTTTTAAGTTAGTTATGGGTTTACATACCGAGTGAGTACCCGGGAACCTATCATTTTAAAAATCATGCATCGTCACACACAGCTGAATCGCAATGCCAAACGGATCTCGCACAATGCCGTAACCTGGGCTGAATTCATTTTGTTCATAGGGAACCAGTACCTTCACACCCTCATGTTGCATCAGAGAATGATACAGCTGATCGATTGTACTTTTATCTTTGGATTGAATACATAGTGAACTGCTGTTTCCCAACTGCCACAGTCTCTCCGTGTCCATTGCCTCTTCCGCGATCATGATCTTGTTAACCCCAATCTCCAGCACCGAATGTGTAATATAGTCATCTTGGCCTGCTGGGTACTCGAAGCCCGGATTCATCTCCTTCATCTCTTTATAACTTTTCTTGAATATCACCTTGGCGCCCAGAAACTCCTCATAAAAGGCAATGGCTGCCGCCGCATCCCCGTTCATCGACAAAAATGGTATCACTTCAAAATTCATTATGTTGCCTCCTAGTTCCTATTGGATTACACTTATCACTATAACAACGAAAGGTGCCAATCCATGGCACCATTAAGAGGGTTCGATATGAAAAAATCAGAACGCATGAACCAGATGCTTCGCTTTATTAATCAAAAACAACAGTTCACCCTGCAAGATCTCATGCAGGAGTTTCAGATCTCCAAGCGAACCGCGTTAAGAGACATCGCTTCATTGGAAGAGTTGGGTGCGCCCATCTATGTCGAATATGGGCGATACGGCGGATATCGACTGCTGCAACAGATGCAGTTGCCTCCCATATCATTTAACACAGGTGAGCTTCATGCCCTTTATTTTGCGATGCAGGCGCTCCGCAGCTTCTCCAACTTACCTTTTCAGGTTTCTTTCCGTAATATTCATGAGAAATTTATGAGTGCGTTATCCGACAAGCAACGACAGGATATTGAGAACATTCAACACCGGGTATCCTTCCGACATACAGAGCAGATCCGCGATAGTGCGCATTTGGAGTTTTTGTTGATGGCTGCTGTGCAAAATTTAGTAATCCAGATTACGTATCCTGATCAGCGCAGATCACCTGTTCAAAGGTCGTCCCCTGCAGACCATCCTGATCCTGAGCAATCGGATTCACTTTCTCGTCCATCCAACTCCAACATCCGCACGATCCAACCCATCACGCTCTATGCCAAGAGAGGCTACTGGTATTGCCAGGCGTATGATCTGAATAAACAGGCTTATCGTGTATTCCGCTGCGACCGCATCACTTCAACCGAAACAACGGAGATTGAACCTCTAACTCATGTAAATGAACGCTATTCACAGGATGCCCAGTCTCTATGGCAACCATCGGAACAAGCAACTCCGTTCAAGTGCCTGATTGACGCAGCCGGGGTTGAGCTATTCCAGCAAGAACATTATCCATCTATGCAGATCATACACGTCAACGAACCGGGCAGTGAATTGGCACAAATGCTTCTTGTAGGTTCTTATGAACCTCATGAGCTTGATTTCATCACTCGGTACCTCGCAGGATTCGGCAAATCCATTAAGATCATGGAACCAGAAACGTTAAAAGAATCATTGCGGCTGTACTATATGGACTTGTTAGATCATGTATAAAGATCATATTTCTATATCCATTTCACTTTACATGCCTTTTAGCTCCTGCTCATGCTCAACAACTTTTGAGCTTTTTTTATTGCCAATAGCCAATTGAACGATAATCTGCAACACGATGATGATAGCCAAACCATAAAATGCTTGCACGAAGCTGCCTGTTAGATCGCGGAGCCAACCCATTGCCAGCGGCCCCAGTGCTCCCAAGATGTAGCCACCAGATTGAGTCATTGCCGACCAGCTGCTAGCTTCCTGAGCATTACTTGTCTCGTCAATCGGCAACATAAGTGCAATCGGAAACAGGCCACCTGCACCAATACCGAGCGGGATCGCCGCGAGCCACGGGCTGACAGAGAGATTCAGCATCAGGACACCTATCAACTCCAACAACGCACATCCGACAAGCCAGAATACACGTCTTTGGTACCTGTGTACAAGCATGGGAATGAATAACGTTGAGGGCAGCGATATTAATGTAAATAACGTTTGGATGTTGCCAGCAGTCTCTTGGCTATATCCCTGGCTTTGAATTGCTGGTGCAAGCCAAGCGGTTAATGAATAGAAGATCGCTGCCATCAGCCCGAAAAATAATGTCAGTATCCATGCACGGCTGCTCTTCACCGGGAGTGGTGCATGGATTACAGCCGAAGTTTGTCCGGATTGTCGATCTCTGCGCGCAGTCCAAGCTAATCTCAGCCAGATTGGCAATGCAATCGTTGCGAGTAAGGCCCATACAGCCAAAGAGTCTCTCCACGATCCGCCCAGTGCATGCTGCAGCGGAACCGATAGTCCCACGCTAATGCTGGCCCCCATCACCATCGCCGTAGAGTAGATGCCCACCATGGCTGCCACTCGGTCAGGGAAATACTGCTTAATGAAGCTGGACAAGAGAGGCCCTGCCATCGCAATCCCCACACCGGACAGAAAAGATGTGAACATCATCAACGGAGTTGCACCCACGAACCATCGTAGTCCCGTACCTATCCCAATAAGAATTAAAGCCAGAACAATGGCACCTTCGTTCCCCCACCTTCTACTTAGTCTTACAGAGAATGGAGCGAATATGCCCATACATAATACAGGTAATGTAGTTAACAGACTGGCCGTCATTCCACTTAAACCCAGATCATGCTGTATAGTGCTCATTAAAGGAGAAATGGAGGTAATGGGTGGTCTTAAGTTCAATGAAGCCAGAATAAGCGCCAATACAATATAAAAAATGTTCATTATGGATCACCTCATGGTAGTAGTATCGATGCATTTACCAAGATCATATTGGTCCGCGAAAGGATCTTGGGTTGGTACACTGACTAAGTATAGATTCAATATAATGATTGAACAATACTATTGTTTCTATTAAAATGATTACTAAAACCAATGATAGAGGTGAATTCATGGAGATTCGTCAGATGGAAAACTTTATTACAGTGTGCGAGGAGCTTCATTTTACTCGGGCAGCTGAGAAACTTGGCATATCTCAACCTACGTTGAGTCAACAAATACGTGGGTTGGAGGATGAACTTGGTGTTCCCTTATTTGACCGTGTCGGCAAAAAGATTGTGATGACCCAGGCTGGGACTCTGTTTCTCGAGCATTGTGTACAGATGATCCGGCATTTACAGAATACCCAAGATGCGTTGGCTGAATTTCGCAATGATCAGCGAGGTCGGTTAGTCATTGGTGTTCTTCCATCCGATTTGGATTACCGCATCACTCCACTGCTCGTTGATTTTCATGCCCGATTTCCCAAGGTACAACTGAAGGTCGTCTCTTCGATCTACGTCGTGAATCAAGTGTTGGAAAATGAAGTCGACATCGGCATTGAGATCACGTCTGCCCCTGATAGCCGGCTTGTACGCATTCCTTTGTGCAGTGAAGAATATGTACTGGTTGTTTCCGAGAATCATGATTGGGCTGAACGAGGGACGATTGGAATTCAGGAACTCCGTGATATTCAAACGGTGATGTTCCCTGAAGGATTTACGGGCAGGGAATTGGTCGATGGCTATTGCCGTAAATATGGATTCACCCTAAACACCATCATGGAGACCAGTTCTGCAACCTCTATCATTAGCCTGGTCAAAGCCAACGTCGGAGGAACACTACTGCCTTATCCTTTGATCCAAGCGATGAATGAACCCACACTACGCTGTATCCGCATTACGGATGATCCGCCATGTCGACACTTTGAGATTATTCATCGCTCCGACCGTTACCTGACGCAATCGGCCAAGGCATTTATTGAGAAGACGATTGAGTATTTTAATCAAGGGATAGTTTGAAGGAGAGGTATTAAAATAGAATGAAAATAAGAGAAGTTGGTTTGTTGACCCATCACATTGAGGCTATAAAAGAGTTTTACGCTATTTCATTAGGAATGGATCTGATGGAGGATAGTACAACATGCGTTTCGTTCCGTGCGGGAGACTCGGTCCTTTCTTTCAAGAAGGCGCCAGAGCAAGAGAAGCCATACTATCATGTAGCGTTTACGATTCCAACGAATAAACTTGCTGATGCCAAAAGGTGGGCCCAAGACCGTAACATTCCGTTGCTTTCCAAAGATGGACAGGATGAATTCTATTTCCCTTACTGGGATGCAACAGCCATCTATTTCTATGATCCGAGCGGCAACTTGATGGAATTCATCGCTCACCACTCACTCGATAATGAAGTGGATGAAGCTTTTGAAGTGAAGCATCTGCTATGTATTAGTGAAATCGGCATGCCTGTCGATGATGTTCCTGAGACGATGAGCACATTGGATGGACATTATCACCTTAAACCATTTGCCGGAGACGGAAAGAACTTCTCTCCCACAGGTGATGCAGAAGGTATGTTTATTGTCATTGATAAACAGATGCCCTGGTTCCCAGATGGGCGCATGCCCGGTGTATTTGCTACTGAGGTGAAGGTGGAAACGGTGCAGCCTGGTAGTCTGTGTTTACAGGACGATATGTACAACATTGTTTCAAATTGATTTAAGAACGTACGGAATGAAAACCGCAAGAGGGACGTCCGGCTCAATACTTACCAAAACCCTCCTCACACGTGATATCCGATTTAAGAATTTCGTACAGATTTTGTTTGGAATTCTCTAATTGTTTTTGTGCTTCTTCAATTTCTGATATTTTGGCTTGGATAATGCTTGCTTGATCTTTACTCGAAAACCCATGTTTAGAGACCATAGATTGGATCTCATGGATCGTAAAACCAACAGCTAAACATTGTTTGACCACTTCCAGATGCTGAATAATGCTCTGCGCATATATCCGATAATTATTTTGATCTCTCAGCACATGTTCATCCGTGATAATACCTATCTTCTCATAGTACCGAATAGTGGATATCGGAAGGTTTACCCTGTTTGCCACTTCACTAATTTTCATATGGAACACCCTCATTTCTTTTTCTTGCTATAAAGTATACTTCATAGTTTACAATCCTCATAGTGAGACGGATGAAGATATAAACCATAACCCACTCTCACCACTATTAGATATGAGGAGAGAAATCGATATGAATACAATTACCGGCCAATTCAACAAAACAAATGATTTTGATACCATCGTCTTGGAGCGCCATTCCGTTAAAACCTACGATCCTGAAGTAAAAATCAGCCGCGAGGAGATGACCGAAATACTGGCGAAAGCTTCACGTGCCCCTTCGGCGATTAACATGCAACCGTGGCGTTTTCTTGTCATCGACAGTGCTGAAGGCAAAGAGAAGCTTGCACCACTGGCCTCTTTTAACCAGACACAGGCATTAACGTCTTCGGCTGTCATTGCCGTATTTTACGATGCTAACAATGTTGAATACATGGAAGAGATCTTCAGCAAATCAGTGGAACTTGGGTACATGCCACAAGACATCATGGATATGCAGATGCAGCAGGTACAACCTTATTATGCGAACATGAGCGCATCCGAACTGCGTGAAATGAACCTCATTGACTCGGGCCTCATATCCATGCAACTCATGCTCGTTGCCCGTGCTCATGGCTATGATACGAACCCTATGGCTGGTTATGACAAAGGTCAGATCGCTGAAGCTTTCGGCCTGGATAAAGAACGGTTCCAGCCCGTGATGTTGATCTCCATAGGAAAAGCAGCCAAAGATGGCTATCCTTCCTATCGTCTCCCGGTTGAAACGACTACAACTTGGGCATAACCAACAGTAAATTTCAGAACTAACATAACAATGGATAAGACTATCTATAATCATCATACTCACACTCATTGCAAATTATCTTGTTGTCATGGCCATACCCAGTTAGAAACTGATCGTATGGAGAGACATAATGAAGTGTTTTCTTATAACTAGCATTGTAATTCATATAACAACTGTAACTGGATATAGATTTCAAGAAACGATGAAACTCGACTGCATTACCCTATAGTAACAGTGCTTACATCCTCTAACCCCGCTACCGTATAATCTTTTAATAAAATATCTTTATGCTGATCTGGATTGAAAATTGAATAATGTGTTTATAACAAAAAGGGTCCTGATGACAAAGTCATCAGGACCCTTTTAATATATCTTCGTTTCGTTACTACTATAAGAATTTAGCCAATCCCTTACTCAACCGTTACGCTTTTCGCCAGGTTACGTGGTTTATCCACATCGTGACCCAGTGCCAGGGAAGCGTAGTATGCCAGCAATTGCAGCGCAACCACGGACAGAGCCGGGCTAAGCAATGGCAACGTCTTAGGAATTGCAAACGCTTGGTCTACGGATTTCAGCAATGGTGCTACGTGCTCTTCGTACGTAATTGCCAGTACATCCGCACCACGTGCTTTCACTTCTTTGATGTTGCTCACTGTTTTCTCAAGTACGTTCTCCTGTGTTGCCAGGGCAATAACAGGGATACCGTCTTCGATCAATGCGAGTGTACCGTGTTTCAACTCACCCGCAGCATAAGCTTCAGAGTGAATGTAAGAGATCTCTTTCAGTTTCAACGATCCTTCTTGAGCTACTGCATAGTCAAGACCACGGCCGATGAAGAAGAGATGTTCATGTTTGGAGATTTGCTCAGCATATCCTTTGATTGCCTCCGCTTGCTCCAACATGGATTCCACTTGTTCAGGCAATGCTTGCATCGCTGCCAGCGTGTGTGCAATCTCTTCTGCAGATTGAGTACCACGAACTTGTGCAAGGTACAGACCCAGCAAGTTGAACGCGATCAACTGTGAAGTATACGCTTTGGTAGAAGCTACTGCAATTTCAGGACCTGCCAATGTTGCGATAACATCATCTGCATCACGCGCAATGGAACTGCCCACTACGTTTGTGATTGCCAGTACATGTGCGCCATTGGATTGTGCTTCGCGCAATGCAGCAAGCGTATCGGCAGTTTCACCGGATTGGCTTACTACAATTACGAGTGTATCTTTGTGCACAATTGGGGAACGGTAACGGTACTCGGAAGCCACATCTGTTTCAACCGGAATACGCACCAATTGCTCAATCACTGTACGTCCAACCAGACCTGCATGGTAAGCTGTACCACATGCAATGATTTGAACGTTACGGATATTTTTAATTTGTTCTTCTGTCATTTTCAACTCAGGAAGTTGAACCTTTTTGCTTTCATTATCGATGCGACCCAGCATTGTATCACGATATGCTTTTGGTTGCTCATGAATTTCTTTCAGCATGAAGTGCTCGAATCCGCCTTTTTCTGCAGTTACAGCATCCCAATCGACACGAATCATTTCCCGAGAAATAAAGTTGCCTTCAATCGTCATCAATTCGACAGCATCATGTGTCAATACAGCCATTTCACCATCATTCAGAATGTACACGTTACGTGTATGTTCCAGAATTGCCGGGATGTCGGAACCAATGAAGTTCTCGCCTTCACCAATACCAATAATCAATGGGCTTGCTTGACGCACAGCTACGAGTTTCTCCGGCTCATGCTCTGTCAATACACCCAGTGCGAATGCACCACGCAACAACGTGATCACTTTTTGCACTGTTTTAACGATATCACCATTGTATTCACGTGCGATCAGGTGAGAGATAACCTCAGTATCTGTCTCGGAAGTGAACGTGTGACCTTGAGCCATCAATTCGTCCTTCAGATCCAGGTAGTTCTCAATAATACCGTTATGCACAACAGAGAACTTCTGGCTTCCATCCGTGTGTGGATGAGAGTTTTCATCCGATGGTTTACCATGAGTTGCCCAACGTGTGTGTCCGATTCCGGCATTACCTACCAATGGTGCACCATCCAGCTTGGCTTCAAGGTTCGCAAGACGACCGAGAGCTTTCGTGATTTGCAGACCTTCCGGTGTGAATACCGCGATACCTGCAGAATCATAACCACGATACTCAAGTTTCTTCAAGCCTTCGACCAATACCGATTGAGTGTTCTTATTACCAATATATCCAACAATACCGCACATAGTTTATTTCCTCCGTTTGTATATGAATACTGTGTCACGAAGAGAAACAGGCAGAGGCGGCATATCGAAAAAATGAGTGATTGCCTAGCGGTTCATGAATACTTGTTACCTATTCAATTATCAATGATCAGAGCGACCTCGTGTCGCCCCGCAGTCATCATAAGCTGTTATGAATGCAATCATGAATGTACATCATTTTCCCGTCCGCGTACTGTTTACGCTCTTCGCGCACATTCATTTGAATTTTAGTTTAACTCTTGCACCTGCACCGGCGCGTTGTGTGGACAGTCACCTATCCATTTTCCGCAATCCGGTTTACGGCTCTGGTGCTTCACCGGGAGGTCCCCGCCGAACAATCCGAACACCTCCACCTCGTCAGCTTGATTGCCGTTGATCTTAATCAGCCGTTCTTCAACCTAGAAGAAATCCTGATCAACACCATCCCGCGCAACTCCAAGCTCTGGCGCTTGTGTAACTGTAACCTCGTTCCTCACTTTCTGTGTCTGAATGACGACTCCACTCATTATATGCACGTCAGGTCCATTTTGCAATGGAGCAAAGTACCTGTGACAATTTCAGCATATTTACCCACAATCCCGACCGGATAATCGGACCCTTGGTCTCATCAGGCCGGGACGCAGGAATATTCCACTATAAGTCCTAAATCTTGTTCTATTAGACCCCTTTTACACAACAATTCCCTTTAAAGAACCGTATGAAGGAGGGATTTCTTCCATTCCTATACCAGTTCTTTTTGCACTACATCTGCGATTTGAGACACAAATTGTTCAAGTTCGTCTTTATCTGGTCCTTCCGCCATAACACGGATCAGAGATTCAGTACCTGAAGCACGAACGAGTACACGCCCATTATCGCCGAGTTGTTGTTCTACTGTAGCAATAGCTTGCTCAATCGCAGAATTGCCCTCGTATTTGCTCTTATCTTCAACTCGCACATTGACCAATACTTGTGGGTACTGGGTCATCAGCGCTTTTAGTTCACTCAGTTTTTTACCGGAAGCCTTGAGTGTATCCACGAGTTGGATCGCAGTCAGCATACCGTCTCCGGTTGTATTGTAATCCAGGAAAATAACATGGCCGGACTGCTCTCCGCCCAGGTTGTATCCGCCGCGACGCATTTCTTCCATCACATAACGGTCACCTACTGCCGTTTTAGCTGTTTTCAGTGCAAGTTTCTCCGTTGCTTTGTAGAATCCGATATTACTCATAACGGTCGATACAACAGTACTGTCCTTCAACTTGCCTGCACGATTCATTGCATCACCACAGATACACAGAATGAAGTCTCCATCCACCTCAGCACCTGTCTCATCAATAGCAATCAGACGATCGGCATCCCCGTCAAAAGCAAGACCCAGATCTGCTTTATGTTTGAGTACTTCCTGTTTCAGGTTCTCTGGATGAGTTGATCCACATTGCTCATTGATATTCAGGCCGTTAGGCTCAGCACCAATGGCGATGACTTCTGCACCAAGTTCACTGAACAATTTCGGTGCCAGCTCATAAGCTGCTCCGTTTGCACAGTCCAGAACAATTTTAAGACCGGAGAATGACTCATTTACAGTCGTTTTCAGGAAATCGAGGTAGCGATAACGGGATTCTTCATCCGTCGTTACGGTACCCAGACCGCCACCAACTGGCCGTGGCAATTGATCTGTCTCCGCATCCATCAGCTCTTCAATCCGGTTCTCTGTCTCATCGGACAGCTTGAAGCCATCTCCGCCAAAGAACTTGATTCCGTTATCCTCAACCGGGTTGTGGGAAGCCGAGATCATCACGCCCGCATCAGCCTTCAACAAACGTGCAATGTATGCCACTCCCGGAGTGGACACAACGCCCAGACGAATTACATCAGCGCCGATGGACAACAGACCTGCAACCAGAGCGGATTCTAACATCAATCCCGAGATACGAGTATCCATGCCGATAACCACTTTCGGTCTTTCCACACCACCTGCAAGCACGTAACCACCACAACGTCCAATGCTGTAAGCCAGCTCTGCCGTTAGCTCTTTATTGGCAACCCCTCTTACACCGTCTGTACCAAAATATTTCCCCATGATTTAACTCCTTCTATTCGCATCATATACGAGCACTGTTATTATTTTTTGAGAATTTTAGAATTAGAACGTTACGGATTTGAGCCACTTTTACTGCCACTACCGCTGTTATTGTTATTTAAACTTCCTTGATTGGTTGTGCTCCCCTGTTGACCCTGATCCTGATTGTCCGTATTCGATTCCGTCTCTTCTTCATCAGGAACAGGCTCGGTTTCCCCATTTTCGACCTCGGCTGGTGCAGGATCAGGTGCTACCGTTCCCTCATCTGTCGGGTCTTCGCCAGGAGTGGTCGTTGTATCTTCAGCCTTTTCACTAATTTTGACCGTTGCACTCAGAGCATTAGATGATTCATCCAGTTTGGCAAAACGGGGCAGGTCGGCTTCAAGCTCAATCTCATGCGTTCCGACCGTAAGCCCAGCAAGATCCCCCGTCAACGTGAGATCATCACTACTCAGACCCTCGAGCATACTAGCTGAGCCTGTAAGTGTGAGGTTCAGACCCCCACTTCGAGGCGTAACCAGCGTACCTTCCAATCCATTCCCCGCACCGGTAAGTGTGATGGGGACATTTGGAAAGACTTTCGTCGTCTCCTCTGCCTCGTCAAATGGGGATATGGTTACCTTAATCTGAATCGAACTAGGCTCGATTTTCTCAAAACCGGAAGGCGGCGTCAAGTCCACGTTAACTGTCGACGTACCTGACTGCTCAAACTGCGTCAGATCAAGGGTTACTTGGTCGTAGGCCTGTATACCCGCAAGTGCGTCCTCTGATCCATAAACCGAGACTTCTTTCACGCTTGGCTCTACCGTGGAGAGAACCAGGCCTTCAGGCAACTGTCCCGAATATTTGATTCTTAAGGGTACAGATATATAGGGCTGATTGACCGGAATCCGGACTTCAACCGTTTGTGGCGTTATAATCGCATTTTCAAGGACCTTACCTTCAGCATCGTATGCCTGGAGTTTCACTTTTTTCTGGATGACATCTTCCTTGGCATCTCTCACGCTCACACTGCCCTGGACCTTCGCTACAGCCTCAAGTTGCCCTTCGGGCAGAGTTACCTTAACCGGAGCTGAAGGTTCAATTACGGGCGTTCCAGCGCTGTATCCGGCGGAGGCTTCTCCTTCGGGTACAATATTCACATTGAAAGATTTGGTACCCAATTTTTCTACATTCACTGTAACCATGGAAGGCTCCATGCTGACCACTTCTACCCCGGAAGGCAGATCTGGCACCAGCGGCAGTGTATTGGACCCATCTTTCACCTGACTCAGATCGACCAGTACCTTGTAATCGTCATTGGTAAAAATCGATGTAAGCATCGAACGCTGCCCTTTGATTTCCAGCCGGACCTCATCCGTACTTAGTGAAGTAAGCACATAACTGTTGCTGTCTAATCCATAAGGTTGAACAGGCACCGTACGTTCCACAACCTTATTGGTTGTCCCTGTCGTAATCGTAGGGGTGGTTGGTACTTCATCCAGATGAATCATGAACCAGAGCAGCAGGCTCACCGCAAGTGCAAGTATTTTGGCAAAGTTATTGTTGTTAAACCACTTATCCATTGTTACGTCCTCCCTTCCGTTTCCAGAAGGTTGTCCAGCCATTCTTTTTCAGATTGGAAGTAGGGCGCAACTCCTCATACAATTTGGCAATCAGCGATTCTTCCTTAATATCACGAACGACCTGTCCATTCATCGCCAGCGACACCTGTCCTGTCTCCTCAGAGACAACCAAACAGATCGCATCTGCAACTTCGGTAATCCCGATTGCTGCACGGTGGCGTGTTCCCAATTCCTTGCTGATAAACGGATTTTCTGATAATGGCAAATAACAGGCTGCCGCCGAAATTTGTTTTCCCTGTATAATGACGGCTCCATCATGGAGCGGTGTATTTGGAATAAAGATGTTAATCATCAGCTCGGAGCTGACGAGAGATTGCATCTTAATGCCTGATTCCGTGTAATCGTTCAGACCCGTTTCACGTTCAAATACGACCAATGCACCTATTTTACGCCGGGACAAATAATTAACAGACTTAATAATCTCACCAATTAACACCGTTAACTCTTCATCACTTGCTGCCGCTGAACGTCCAAACAGCTTCCCACGTCCCAATTGCTCCAGACCACGACGCAGTTCCGGCTGAAAGATAATGAACACCGCAACGACACCAAACGTAAACATCTGGTTCATCAACCACTTGAGCGTATACAGGTTTAGCCACGTACTTAATGCCCAGATCAGCACAAGAAACAGAATCCCTTTTAGGAGCTGAACCGCACGCGTACCCCGCACAAGCAAAATCAGTTTGTACATAATATAGGTAACGATCAATATATCGATAACGTCCTTAATGGACTCTTTCCACGTTAAGTCAGCAAAATAATTCATAAGCCAGCCCCCGCTATCCCCATTGATGAGTGAACCCTGATCTCATATTAACCCATTAGGATTTTATATAATCCTTTGTCTCCGCATTTTGGCATCATTGGATTCCTGCAAAATGCTTATCTATATGTAGTAGTATGTTCTCTTTAGTATCTAGGTTATAACGTTAACGTTCAGGTTGCAAGTTACGGCAGTCACAAACTGCGCATAAACATCACATTTACCATGAATTACAAAGTTTACGTATAAAAAAAGAGTACCCCATGCAATCCGGAGGTACCCTGCTTGGTATATACCATTGAAGATTTACCCTGTTCTAGCGATAAGCTACTTCATTTACCATATTGGTTATTTTGTACCAGAACCAGTCCAGCGCCTGATCAATACTTTTCACCTGACCTGAAATATGCGCCGTTGAAGCCTGAAACAGTTGTCCGTCGATAACCGTCAGATTGCCGTTCACATCACCATATACCTGTGCAGTTCCATTTTCTATCGTAAGATCGCCAGCAATAGACTTACCTTCAGGAACAATAACCGTGTTACCCTGAATCACGATCTGGTCCAGATTATTTCCCTTAACGACCATTTCGTTGTTCTGATTCCAGAAATTCAAGGCGCTAAAGAGCATCACGACCAAAAAGAAGGCTGCCGCCGTCAGCGCGGGATGTCCTTTGACCCATTTGAGCCATACTTGCTGTCTCTTGGGCTGGGGCAGAGCATTCATAATTCGATTGGTCAGCTCATCCGAGGCAGACGGTGAATAGTGTTTCATGGCAAAGAGTAGCATTTCCGTCTGTTCCAACTCTTTAAAGCGCATGCGACAATCCGGACAGATCACAAGGTGACTTTTCAGTTCAACCTTCTGGGCCGGGGACAACGACTCATCCAAACATTCATGCATTAAAGAGACGGCCGAGTTGCAATCCATATGAGAGCCAATCCTTTCTTAAATCACTTAGTCCATGAGCCATTAAAAAGCACGCATAAGACTTGCATACATTACATACGCATCCGTTTCGGATATGTTTCAATTAATTTCGCCCAGATTTAAAGGCGTTTAACATTTATAACTTATACTCTAATTTTTTGCGTAGAAAATCACGGCCCCGATGAACGCGTGTCTTGATCGTTGTTACGGGCATACCTGTCACATCACTGATTTCCTGTAGCGACAAGTCCTGTAAATATCTCAGAATCATAACGGACTTATACTTGGCTGGCAAACTGTCAATGGCCTCACGAATGAGTGTCTGCGTCTCTGACAGGAGTGCTTCACTCTCCGGTGTGCGATCATCACTCGGGAGCATCGCATAACCATCAGATCCTTCCTGATCATTCAGTTCGGCATCTAACGAGTATGAAGGTTTCTTTCTGCGCAGTCGGTCAATACACAGATTGGTTGCAATCCGGTAGATCCAGGTTGAAAACTTCTGGTTCGGATCGTACTTCTCCATATTACGAAACACACGCAAAAACGTCTCCTGCACAACGTCTTCAGCTTCATGACGATTGTTCAGCATCCGGTATGCCAAATGAAACAGCTTGTCCTTATATAGTTCAACGATTTCTGCGAAGGCTCTCTGGTCGCCCTTAAGCACCAGTTTCACAAGCCTATTTTCCAAATTGTCCACCCTTATTCCCCCAGACATGCTGATGGGTCTTCCGTCTTCTGATACCCGTCCACACTTGTAATTCACCAATCAAATCGTAAATCAACTTTGGTCAAAAATCAAGACTGTATGACAAATATCCGCCAAAAACAGTAAAAACGGGAACTCCAGCAGGAGTCCCGTTTCATCTCTCACTCCGTAGAGCAGAGAATGGAGCTTTTAGTTAACAAAGTAATGGATACTTTGTTTCATATAATCATTCATTTGAACAGTTTGATAATCAACCTGTATTACGCAGTCCCGCAGCGATGCCGTTAATGGTCAGCAATACTTCTCTAAGCAGTTCCGTATCATCCTCACCACGTTCGCGCATATCTCTGAGCTCGCTCAGAAGTTGAACTTGCATGTAGGACAACGGATCTACATAAGGATTACGAAGGCGAATGGATTCTTGAATAACCGGTACATCATCCAGAATTTCAGCTTCTCCGGTAATTTTAAGAATCAGCTCTTTTGTGAGCTTGAATTCAGCTTCGATCTGACCGTAAATGCGATCACGTGCTTCCTTGTTGGAAGTCATGGCTGAGTATTCTTTGGCAATCACAAGATCTGCTTTGGCAATTGCCATCTGCACCGTATCAATGAGCGTGCGGAAGAATGGGAAGCTTGCATACATTTCTTTCAGGACATTCAGATTTTCCTCTTTATCCTGATAGTAACTTTGCAGTCCTGTTCCTGCCGCATACCATGCCGGAAGCAGATAACGACTTTGTGTCCAAGCGAATACCCAAGGGATCGCTCTCAGATCTTCGAACTTATCGCTATTCTTACGCTTGGATGGACGGGAACCAATATTCAGTTCACCAACCTCCGGAAGCGGTGTTGATTCCTTGAAGAAGGTGAAGAAGTCCGGATCACGGAAAATCAGATCCTGATATTTTGTCAGGGATACTTCCGAAATCTCTTTGATGATGCTATCCCAATGACGCTCGGATGCTGACTCTTGCGGCTCAAGACCATTGAGTGCTGCTGTGATCAGAGCCGAAGTTGCTTGCTCCAGACTGCGGTATGCAATCCCCTGAAGGGAATAACGGGAAGAAATAACCTCTCCCTGCTCCGTAATTTTGATCCCCCCACCAATCGTATGCGGTGGTTGAGCAAGAATACTACGGTTGAGCGGCATGCCGCCACGTCCAAGAGCTCCACCGCGTCCATGGAAGAACTTCAGCTTAACGCCATGTTCATTACCTACAGCCGTGATGGCGTTCATTGCTACGCGCAGTTCCCAGTTGGCTGTAACCACTCCGCCATCCTTGTTACTGTCTGAATAACCAAGCATGATTTCATGCAGTTCATTGCGTCCTCTTACGCTTGCGCGGTATACAGGAAGGTTGAACAGCTTCTGCATAATATCCGAAGCCGCATGTAGATCATCAATCGTTTCAAACAGTGGCACTGCTTGAAGTGTAGATGTAATTTCACCGTTGTGTCCTTTGGTGAACAAGCCCACTTCCTTCGCAAATACCATAACCTCCAGCAAATCACTTGCGCCCTGCGTCATACTGATCAGGTAACTTGTGATACAGCCGGCCCCGAACTCATTCTGGGCACGCTTAATGGTACGGAAGACATCCAGACACTCTTTGGTTCCCTCCGTGTATTGATGATAAGGAGAAGTAAGCGGACGCGGATCATCCAGCAAACGAGCAAGCAGATCGATTTTACCGTCCTCTGTCAGACGCGCATAATCTTCTACAATGTTCATTTTGGCCAGAATCTCAGACATCGCATTTTCATGTTCCTTGCTGTGCTGACGCACATCCAATGCTGCGGTATGGAAACCAAACAACTCCACTTGACGAATCATTTTGCGAATAGTCGTATCAGCTACGTAATCGGCAAAATGATGGCGCAGACTTCGATCAATGATCATCAGATCATCAATCAAATCCTGAGCGCTATGATAACGGTCAGGCTGACCTAATTTGTTCTCGTCTAATACATTGTTCAGCTTGGCAATCATATAAGCCAACTTGATGCGATATGGCTCTTTTTCATTCCGCCAGATATCCACTTTTTTCAATGTAACACAACTACGGTCCTGCTCAATCGACTGCACCAGCTCATCCGATACATGGATGATGTTCGTGCTGAAGCTGAGATGGCCCATAAGTTCAATCATAATCCGTTGGTATTCACGCAAAGCGAGCTTGCGTTGCATCAACAGCGTCTGCCATGTTACATCTGAAGTTACCGAAGGATTTCCATCCCGGTCTCCACCGATCCAGGAACCGAACCGCAAATACGTCGGCACATGCCAGTCATGGTCAGGGTAAAATTTGTTCAGGCAGCGTTCCAGCTCCTGATATACATCCGGAAGTACGTGGAACAACGTTTCATGAAAATAATACATCCCATTCCGCACTTCATCGAGTACAGTCGGTTTGCGGTCGCGAAGTTCATCTGTCTGCCAGAGTGTAATAACCTCATTCAACAGCTTCTCCCGCAACTGTTCACGTTCACGTAACGTCAGCGTAGGATTATCAAGTAGCATGACATCTTCGGATATCCGTTTGTGGATGTCCAGTATAACCCGGCGCATGGCCTCGGTTGGGTGAGCTGTCATAACGAGTTCCAGTGATAATTCGTCCAGAATCTCTTCTACTTCCGTATGAGACAGTCCACGTTCCTTAAGATCCTGTACTGCTTTTTCTATTGATCCTGGCTGTACCGCGTCCCCTGCAGAACGCTCATAATCCCGTTTACGCCGGATCCGATGGTTTTGTTCAGCAATATTAACTAATTGAAAATAAATTGCGAAAGCCCGGATAACCTGATGACGATTGTCCGAGTCTAATTCCTGGATCATCGTTTTGAACTCTGCATACAGTTCTGGCAGAAATTCTGCACGCAACGATTTGCTCGTTTCCCGAATCTTCTCAACGATATCTAGAAGCTCCGTGCCGCCTTGATGGACAAGAACTTCCCCGAGTATATTGCCCAGGAACCGCACGTCTCGCCGAAGCAGGTTGTTGGATTGGCTTTTGCTGGCGGTTACCATAGTTTCAGTCATGCTTATCCTCCCATCTGATCGTTCCATTCGTACACGTAAATTTGACACCTTCATAACATCATACAATAAAATGGCACGAAAATCTTTATTTTTCTACTAGAAAAAATGGGGATTATCCCCGATTTACAGCACAAAAACACGCTTTTTTATTCATTTTCTTGTTCTGCTTCAATTAATGGTCATATGCTGTCGCATGATACCTTTTTCACGTACTTTAGATAAATCAAATGTCTCATACCTATGCTTAAAAATTTATAAATATACAGTTACTTTAGATATGATTCCATGGTACCTGATCGTAAGGTTAAACTGCATAATTTCATTGTTTGAGAACAGATGATATACAAAGAAACATGACCGGCAAAGCAAGCTTTTGTATACTTTACCACAGTGACGTAATAAATTAAAGATGTAAATATAAATTTTCTAACCACTACAGTCTGCTTATTAGGCGACTTTCTTATGTACTTGTTAATTCACTGTAACCACAGGGATATCTTAACAGAACATTTCTACATATTGTTCTTGTCTTCTTGGGCAGATTAATTTATAGCTCTAACCAAAAAGGAGGATTCCAAATGATGAAGAAAGCTACTACAACTATTGCATCCATACTGCTGGTTGCAGCATTGGCGGGTCCAGCAGCTGCTGATGGTCAAATGTCCAAAGGTGTGGATACCAACACCAACGGTTCACGTGTTCGCTCTTATCAGGACACCAACTACATGGACCGCACAAACACTAATTCCAACATGAATATGAACATGGATGGAAACTACCGCAACAATGGTGACTATCGTACCAACAATGTGCGTGCTAACGCCACTACAAACGACCGTGATAATGGTATGGATTGGGGTTGGCTCGGTTTGTTGGGACTGCTGGGGCTGGCTGGCATGCGTAAAAGAGTGACGGATCGTAACGAACGTTAACACTAATTAAGGCATGTTATAATCACTACTGCTGCATTTTAGGGGAACCTCAGAAGCAGAAGTAAACAGAAGTAAGCACAAGAGCCAAGACTTCCCTAGTTTAAAGGCATAGGGGGTCTTGGCTCTTTTTAGCAAGAAATGTACTCTACATATAATAATTGTTGATGTTTTAAACCGTGAAATATAAATAAAAAAGCCTCTGCATCAGCAAAGGCTCTTTCATTATGTCATGTAAGCGGGTGATGGGAATCGAACCCACGCTATTAGCTTGGAAGGCTAAAGTTCTACCATTGAACTACACCCGCATAACAACAATCGGGATGACACGATTTGAACATGCGACCCCCTGGTCCCAAACCAGGTGCTCTACCAAGCTGAGCTACATCCCGATACTAAAAAAATAATGGCGCGCCCTGAGAGATTCGAACTCCCGGCCTTTTGATTCGTAGTCAAACGCTCTATCCAGCTGAGCTAAGGGCGCAAAATATTGGAGCGGAAGACGGGAATCGAACCCGCGACCCTCGCCTTGGCAAGGCGATGCTCTACCGCTGAGCCACTTCCGCAAATAAGGGATGCGCGTGGAGGGACTTGAACCCCCACGTCAAAGACGCTAGATCCTAAGTCTAGTGCGTCTGCCAATTCCGCCACACGCGCATATAATGGTGAGTCATGAAGGGCTCGAACCTTCGACACCCTGATTAAAAGTCAGGTGCTCTACCAACTGAGCTAATGACTCGTAATAAAATGGCTGGGGATATAGGATTTGAACCTATGCATGACGGAGTCAAAGTCCGTTGCCTTACCGCTTGGCTAATCCCCATTAATTAGATGGTGGAGGCTGAGGGGATCGAACCCCCGACCCTCTGCTTGTAAGGCAGATGCTCTCCCAGCTGAGCTAAGCCTCCATCTATATGACCCGTAGGGGATTCGAACCCCTGTTACCTCCGTGAAAGGGAGGTGTCTTAACCCCTTGACCAACGGGCCCCATTTTCAAAGCTCTCAACCGGGATCGAACCGGTGACCTCATCCTTACCATGGATGCACTCTACCTACTGAGCTATGAGAGCAAATGGCTCCCCGAACAGGGCTCGAACCTGTGACAACTCGATTAACAGTCGAGTGCTCTACCAACTGAGCTATCAGGGAATAATATGCATTTGCGGTGCAAATGCAATTCATC